>CAWHKH010000001.1:0-18096 GCA_963829945.1 uncultured Actinomycetota bacterium
TCGAGGGCCTGGAGGCCGTCCGCAAGCGGCCCGGCATGTACATCGGCTCCACCGGTGAGCGCGGGCTGCACCACCTGGTGTAGGAGGTCGTCGACAACGCGGTCGACGAGGCGATGGCCGGCTACGGCGACCGCATCGTCGTCACCCTGCGCGCCGACGGCGGCGTGACCGTCGCCGACAACGGTCGCGGGTTCCCGGTCGACATCCACCCGACCGAGAAGAAGCCGGCCGTCGAGGTGGTGCTCACCGTGCTGCACGCCGGCGGCAAGTTCGACTCCGACACCTACGCGGTCTCCGGCGGCCTGCACGGCGTCGGCGTTTCCGTCGTCAACGCGCTGTCACCGGCTCGACGTGGAGATCCGACGCAACGGCAAGCTGTACCGGCAGGAGTACGACCACGCCAAGCCCGGCCCGCTGCAGACGGTCGGGCCGGCCACCGGCACCGGCACCACTTGACGTTCTGGGCCGACCCCATGATCTTCGAGACGACCCCTACAACATCGAGACGATCACCCGCCGGCTGCAGGAGATGGCGTTCCTGAACAAGGGTCTGACCATCGTGCTGCGCGACGAGCGGGTCAACGAGGAGGACGAGCCCGAGGACGCCGAGGGCAGCACCGCGGTCGTCGCGGAGCGCACGTTCCACTACCCGGGCGGGCTGGTCGACTACGTCAAGCACCTCAACGCGACCAAGGATCCCATCCACCCCTCGGTCATCGGGTTCGAGACCAAGGGCGAGACGATGGAGGTGGAGGTCGCGATGCAGTGGAACTCCACCTACAACGAGTCGGTGCACACCTTCGCCAACACCATCAACACCCACGAGGGCGGCACCCACGAGGAGGGCTTCCGGGCCTCGCTGACCACCGTGGTCAACAAGTACGCCACGGACAAGAAGCTGCTCAAGGAGAAGGACGACAAGCTCTCCGGCGACGATGTCCGTGAGGGCCTCGCCGCGATCATCTCGATCCGGCTGCGGGAACCCCAGTTCGAGGGTCAGACCAAGGGCAAACTCGGCAACACCGAGGCGAAGTCGTTCGTGCAGAAGGCTTGCAACGAGTGGCTGACCGACTGGTTCGAGCGCAACCCGACCGAGGCGAAGCAGATCATCACCAAGGCGATGTCCTCGGCGCAGGCCAGGGCGGCCGCTCGCAAGGCACGGGACCTGGTGCGCCGCAAGGGTGCTCTGGAGATCGGCGGCCTGCCCGGCAAGCTGGCCGACTGCCGGTCGACCGACCCGAGCCGGTCCGAGCTGTACATCGTCGAGGGTGACTCGGCCGGCGGCAGCGCGAAGTCCGGCCGGGACTAGCATGTTCCAGGCGATCCTGCCGATCCGCGGCAAGATCATCAACGTCGAGAAGGCCCGCATCGACCGGGTGCTGCGCAACACCGAGGTGCAGTCCCTGATCACCGCGCTCGGCACCGGCATCCACGACGAGTTCGACCTGGCCAAGCTGCGATATCACAAGATCGTCCTGATGGCCGACGCCGACGTCGACGGCCAGCACATCCGCACCCTGTTGCTGACCCTGATTTTCCGGTTCATGCGTCCGCTGGTGGAGGCCGGGCACGTGTATCATGGCGCAGCCGCCGCTGTACAAGCTGAAGTGGACCCGTGGCGACCACGAGTTCGCGTACTCCGACCGGGAGCGCGACGCGCTGATCGCCGAAGGCATCCGGCAGGGCCGCAAGCTGCCCAAGGACGACGGGGTGCAGCGGTACAAGGGTCTCGGCGAGATGGACGCCAAGGAACTGTGGGAGACGACCATGGACCCGACGAACCGGCTGCTGATGCAGGTGACACTGGACGACGCCGCGACAGCCGACGAGCTGTTCAGCGTGCTGATGGGTGAGGACGTCGAATCCCGCAGGTCGTTCATCACCCGTAATGCCCGCGACGTACGATTCCTGGACTTCTGACCGTCATCGTCCGGTCAATGACAAGACCCAGTCACCGAAATCGCTCGAATTACCACATTCACAGTGATTGTCCACATGTGGATCAATTCGGCCGGGCAATCCCGGCAGACAGAACCGGAAGGCCGAACACCGTGACGGGCCCTACTGAACCGCCGTTGGATCACGACCGCACCGAGCCGGTCGACATCCAGCAGGAGATGCAGCGTTCGTTCATCGACTATGCGATGAGCGTCATCGTCTCCCGGGCGCTGCCCGATGTCCGGGACGGACTCAAGCCGGTGCACCGGCGAGTGCTGTACGGCATGTACGACCCGGTTTCCGGCCTGACCGTGGCACGGTCAAGTCATCCCGGGTCGTCGGCGACGTGATGGGCAACTACCACCCGCACGGCGACACGTCGATCTACGACACCGTGGTCCGGATGGCCCAGCCGTGGTCGCTGCGCTACCCGATGGTCGACGGCCAGGGCAACTTCGGCTCGCCGGGCAACGACCCGGCCGCGGCGATGCGGTACACCGAATGCCGGCTGACGCCGCTGGCGATGCAGATGCTTGACCGGCATCGACGAGAACACCGTCGACATGATGCCGAACTACGACAACAAGACCGACGGAACCGACGGTGCTGCCGTCGCGTATCCCGAACCTGCTGGTCAACGGCTCGTCCGGGATCGCCGTCGGGATGGCCACCAACATCCCGCCGCACAACCTGCGCGAGGTCGTCGACGGCGGTGATCTGGTCCCTTCAGCACCCGGAGGCGACGCGCCGAGGAGCTGCTCGAGGCGGCCATGGAGCGGGTCCAGGGCCCTGACTTCCCGACCGGCGCGCTGATCGTCGGGCCGACGGCATCTCCGACGCGTATCGCACCGGTCGCGGCTCGATCCGGATGCGCGCGGTGGTGACATCGAGGAGGACGCGCAAGGGCCGCACCATCCTGGTCGTCACCGAGCTGCCGTACCAGGTCAACCCGGACAACCTGGTCGAGACGATCGCCCAGCTGCACAAGGACGCGCCGGATCGCCGGCATCGCCGACATCGCCGACGAGTCCAGCGACCGGATCGGCATGCGCATCGTCATCACGCTCAAGCGGGACGCCGTCGCCAAGGTGGTGCTGGCGAACCTGTTCAAGCACACCCAGCTGCAGACCACGTTCGGCGCGAACATGCTGGCCATCGTCGACGGGGTGCCGCGCACGCTGCGGCTGGACCAGATGGTCAGCTACTACGTCGCCCACCAGATCGAGGTCATCACGCCGGCGCACCCAGTACCGGCTGGACGAGGCGGAGAAGCGGGCGCACATCCTGCGCGGCCTGGTCAAGGCGCTGGACGCGCTGGACGAGGTGATCGCGCTGATCCGGGCGTCGTCGACGTGGAGTCGCCAGGACCGGCCTGATGGAGCTGCTGGACGTCGACGAGGTGCAGGCCAACGCCATCCTGGAGATGCAGCTGCGCCGGCTGACCGCGCTGAACCGGCAGAAGATCGTCGACGACCTGGCCGCGATCGAGCTGACCATCGCCGATCTGCGCGACATCCTGGCCAGCCCGGAGCGGCAGCGCGCGATCATCGCCGACGAGCTGACCGAGGTCGTCGAGAAGTACGGCGACGACCGGCGCACCCGGCTCGTGCCCTACGACGGCGACGTCTCCGTCGAGGACCTCATCGCCGTCGAGGACGTGGTGGTCACGATCACCCGCACCGGCTACGCGAAGCGGACCAAGACCGACCTGTACCGGGCGCAGCGGCGCGGCGGCAAGGGCGTGCAGGGCGCGGCGCTGAAGCAGGACGACATCGTCGCGCACTTCTTCGTCTGCTCCACGCACGACTGGATCCTGTTCTTCACCAACAAGGGCCGCGTCTACCGGGCGAAGGCCTACGAGCTGCCGGAGGCGAACCGCAACGCCCGCGGCCAGCACGTGGCGAACCTGCTGGCGTTCCAGCCGGACGAGAAGATCGCCCAGGTCATCCAGATCCGCAACTACCAGGTCGCGCCGTACCTGGTGCTGGCCACCAAGGGCGGGCTGGTCAAGAAGAGCGAGCTCACCGCGTTCGACTCCAACCGATCGGGCGGCATCGTGGCGGTCAACCTGCGCGACGACGACGAGCTGGTCGGCGCGGTGCTGTGCTCGTCCGACGACGACCTGCTGCTGATCTCGGCCGAGGGCCAGTCGATCCGGTTCCACGCCACCGACGAGGCGCTGCGGCCGATGGGCCGGGCGACGTCCGGCGTGCTCGGCATGCGGTTCAACTCCGGCGACGAGCTGCTGTCGATGGACGTGGCCCGGGAGGGTGCGCACGTCCTGGTGGCGACCGAGCGCGGCTACGCGAAGCGCACGGAGATCGACGAGTACCCGGTGCAGGGCCGCGGCGGAAAGGGCGTGCTGACGATTCAGTACGACCGGCGGCGTGGCAAGCTGGTGGGCGCACTGATCGTCGACATGGACGCCGAGGTCTACGCCATCACCTCCGGCGGCGGGGTCATCCGGACCCTGGCCAAGGAGGTCCGCAAGGCGAAGCGGCAGACGATGGGAGTGCGGCTGATGAACCTGTCCGACGGCGACAGCCTGGTCGCCATCGCCCGCAACGCCGACGCACGACGCCGCATCGTCGACGGTGCCGCCCGGCCGAGCGCATGCGCCGGTCGCCGTAACGGCGAGCCGTCGCCGAACGGGGCGGCGTCGCGAGGGCAGCCCGCACGGGGCGTCGTCGTGACGACCCAGCAGGCCGGCGTCCGCCGGCGCCGGGCGCCGAGGGCTCCGCCGCCCGGCGCGCCGAACGGCCCGGCGCGGCGACGTGGCCATGGCCAGCCCGCAGCACGTCGGGCCGCCGCCGGCGCCGCGGCCCCGCGCCCGGCCGGCTCCGGCACGGACGCGGCCGCACCAAGGCGAACCGCCGGCCGCCGCGGCTGGCGTCGCTGCAGCTCAAGCGGATCGACCCGTGGACCGTGCTGAAGATCAGCCTGATCGTCACGATCGTGATGTTCTTCGTGTGGATGATCGCCGTCGGCATCCTGTACCTGACGCTCGGCTCGATGGACGTCTGGACGCGGATCAACGACACGTTCTCCACGCTGACCGTCGTCGCCCGACCAGGCCGCCGCCGGCACCACGGACCTGATCACGCCGGCCGGGTGTTCGGCATCACCGCGATCGTCGGCGCCATCAACATCGTGCTGTTCACCGCGCTGGCCACCGTCGCGGCGTTCATCTACAACGCCGCCGCCGCGATGTCCGGCGGCGTCGAGCTCACGCTGGGCGAGCGCGACTAGCTCGGGACGGCCCGGCCCGACTCGCTCGTTCGCGCGCACGTGGCGCCCTCACGCCGCGTTCGCTGTGCTTCCGGCTCAGGGCGTGACGAGCGCCCGGACGGCCTCGACCACGGCGGCCCGCTGCCGCTCGCCGCGTCGTGACGTCGAGCGTCGCGGCGGGCTCGAAGGTCAGCACGGCGGTGTGCGTCATGGCCAGGATCAGGCCGAGCAGCTCCGGCGCGGGGATGCGGGACGAGACCGTCCCGGCCGCCTGCGCCTCGGCGATCACCTCGATCTTGTGCCGCGTGGCGAGCGCCGACGCGGCGGGCGGGCCGTCGCGGCGCCCGCGCTCCAGCAGCTGCCAGATCGCCAGCCGGATGTTCCGCGGGTGCTCGAGCGACCAGTCGTACAGCCGCGCCGCGTACCCGGGCAGGTCGGCGGCGTCGATCGGCACGTCCTGCACGGTGTCGACGACGAGCGCGTCGAAGACCGCGTCGAACAGGCCCTCCTTGCTGCCGAAGTACGCGTAGATCAGCGACTTGTTGCAGCCGGCCTCCGCGGCGATGCGGTCGACCCGGGCGCCGGCGACGCCGCGGGTCGCGAACTCCTCGCGCCGCCGCCTCCAGCAGCTTCGCCCGGGTCGCGTCCGCGTCTCTCACCACACTCCCATCATGACAACTAACCGTTTAGTTGACAACTGATGCTCGCGCAGGTGATGAACTGCTCATCAACTAACCATTTAGTTGAAAGGAGCGGAGCATGACGGAGACGAAGAGGATCGCGCTGATCACCGGGGCGTCGTCGGGCATCGGCGAGGCGGCGGCACACCGGCTGCACGACGAGGGGTATGTCGTGGTCGCGGGCGCGCGGCGGACCGGGCGGATGGCCGGCCTCGCGGAGGCGGGCATGGACGTCGTCGCGCTGGACGTGACGGACGACGACTCGATGGTGTCCGTGGTCGACCACGTCGTCGGCACGTACGGCCGCATCGACCTGCTGGTGAACAACGCGGGCTACGGGTCGTACGGCGCGGTCGAGGACGTGCCGCTGGACGAGGCGCGCCACCAGGTCGAGGTCAACCTGTTCGGCCTCGCGCGCCTGACGCAGCTGGTGCTGCCGCACATGCGCGCCCAGCGCTCGGGGCGGATCGTCAACATCTCGTCGATCGGCGGGCGCGGGTCGGAGCCGCTCGGCGGCTGGTACCACGCGACCAAGTACGCGGTCGAGGGGCTGAGCGACGCGCTGCGCATGGAGCTGCGCCCGTTCGGCATCGACGTGGTGATCATCGAGCCCGGCGCGATCCGCACGGAGTGGAGCGGCATCGCCACCGACTCGCTGCTCGAGACGTCCGGCGGCACCGCGTACGGCGAGCAGGCGAGGCAGCTGAGCCGCCTTTCACCGGGCGGCGTTCGTGCGCGTGGCGGTCGAGCCGGCCGTCGTCGCCGACGCGGTGCTCGAGGCCGCCACCGCCCGCCGCCCGAAGGCCCGCTACGTGGCGCCGCGCAGCGCCGGCGTGCCGCTGACGATCGGCCGGTTCCTGACGGACCGCGCGCGGGACGCGATCCAGGCGCGGGCCATGAAGATGCTCGCCGCGCGGGCGCCGGAGACGGTCGACTTCGCGCCCGCGCAGGCGCGCTGACGTCAGCGCCGCCCGACGATCGCCACGCAGCCCGCCTCCGCGGATCGATGCGTGGACACCTCGAACCCGTGCCGGCGCATCGCGTCCCCGACCTGGCCGGTGACGTCGCGCGCGCCGGCCGGGTCGCCGGGGCCGTAGCCGTAGCAGAGGAACAGCGCGGCGCCACGCGGTCGGAGCGCCCGGTCGAGCACGGCCCACTCCCGCTCGGCCGGGCCGGTCCAGAACAGGTTGACGTTCATCGCGACGGCGGCGTCCACGGGCTCGCCGGGCCGGTGCTCGGCCAGGCTTCCCGTCTCGAACGACGCGAGCCCCGACGCGACGTGCGCGGCGTTCCGAGCCGCGGCCCGGCCGGTCGCGGTCGCGGACCGGTCGATCGCGATCAGCCGGCCGCCCGGGGCGACCCGTTCGCAGATCAGCCCGGCGGCGGCGCCGTTCCCGCCGCCGATCTCCAGCACCCGCCGCCCGGGGCGCAGGTCCATCAGGTCGACGGCCCAGGCGATCCGGGCCGGGACCGAGGCGGGACTCACGGCGCCGACCGTAACCGCGACCCCCGACCCCGTGGCCGATCGAACGGGTTTGGGTCGGCCCGCCGCGGTGCGATACCCTCGATGACCGCGGCGCCGTGGGATCTGCAGTCCTGGACCCGGCGCCGTGAGTGATGTTCCGGGGCCTATAGCTCAGACGGTTAGAGCGCTTCCCTGATAAGGAAGAGGTCGGAGGTTCAAGTCCTCCTAGGCCCACCACGCCGCTCGTCAGGTATGTCGCCATTGCGTCCCGCGCTCTAGGGTGATCCCGCGTCGGGTGACCGCGGGCGCGAGCCCCTGGAGGAACGCTGGCGAGGTTCTCCTCATGACGGTGACGGTCGACGAGCTCCCCGGTCCCCACGGCCTGCCTGTGTTGGGCAACCTGCTGGACATCGACAAGCACAGTCCCATCGAGGGTCTCATGAAAATGGCTCGGGAGTACGGGCCGATCTTCAGGATCGACGTGGCCGGCAGGGGCCCGCGGCTCATCGTGTCTGGTGCGGACCTCGTCGAGGAGATCTGTGACGACGCGCGCTTCGACAAGCAGGTCGGACCCGGACTCCGGGGGCGGGGAGGGCCCACGCAGCACGGCCTGTTCACCAGCGACACCAGCGACCCGCTCTGGCGGCGTGCGCACAACATCCTGATGGCCCCGTTCAGCCAGGAGGCGATGCGCGAGTACATGCCGCGGATGCTGGACATCGCGGGACAGCTGACGGACAAGTGGTCCCGGCTGAATCCCGGCGACGAGGTCAACGTCCCGCAGGACATGACCGCCCTGACCCTGGACACCATCGCGCTGTGCGGGTTCGACTACCGGTTCAACTCGTTCTACCGGGACACGCCGCACCCGTTCGTCGCGGCGATGGTGCGCTGGCTCGTGGAGCAGCAGAAGCAGGTGCGGGAGCTGCCCCTCCAGCGCAAGCTGCGCATCCAGGCCAGGCGGCAGTTTCGCGAGGACCAGGAATTCATGGCCAGCCTCGTGAGGTCGCTTGTCGACCGTCGCCGGCGGCTCGGCGACGCCGCCGACAACTCCGACCTGCTGGGCAGGATGCTCACCGGCGTCGACAGGCAGAGCGGCGACAAGTTGCCGGACGAGAACATCGTCGCGCAGTGCATCACGTTCCTCGTGGCGGGTCATGAGACCACGAGCGGCCTGTTGTCCTTCGCGATGTACTACCTGCTGAACAACCCGGAGTGCGCGGCCAGGGCCAGGGCCGAGGTCGACGAGGTGTTGGGCGGCGACGCGGAGCCCGATCACGAGCAGGTGCGGCGTCTCGTGTACGTCCGCCAGGTGCTGGACGAGTCGCTGCGCTTGTGGCCCACGGCGCCGATGTTCGCGCGGGTCCCGCGGCAGGACACCGTCGTCGCGGGCAAGTATGTGTTCCCCGAGGGCATCTCGCTGTCGGTGCTGACCCCGATGCTGCACCGGGACCGGAGCATCTGGGGCGAGGACGCCGAGGAGTTCGACCCCGACCATTTCCTGCCGGAGCGGATCACGTCCGTGCCGCCGACGGCGTACCGGCCGTTCGGCACCGGCCTGCGCGCCTGCATCGGGCGCCAGTTCGCGCTGCAGGAGGCGACTCTCGTCCTCGGCATGCTGCTGCAGCGGTTCGAGTTGGTCGATTCGCGGAACTACCAGCTGCACACGAAGGCGACGCTCACCGTGAAGCCGGACGACTTCTGGATCGAGGTCCGCCCCCGCACGGATCGAGCGGCGCCGCAGCGCGTCGAGCAGCGGGAGGCGACGGCCGCCGCGCCGCCGGCGGCGGCCCCGGAACGAGGGCCCGGAACGTCGGGGAAAGGGCACGGCACGCCGCTGCTGGTGGTGTTCGGGTCCAACCTGGGCACGGCAGAGGGCATCGCGAACAAGCTCGGCCGGGAGGGCGACGAGCGCAGCTTCGACGTCACGGTGGGCGCGCTGGACGACCATCTCGGCGACCTGCCGAGGGCCGGCGCGGTGCTGGTGGTCTGCTCGTCCTACAACGGTGAGCCGCCGGAGAACGCCCTGCAGACCGTCGGGTATCTGAAGAACCCGGCGCTGCCGGCCGACGCGCTGCGCAGCGTGTCGTATTCGGTGTTCGGCTGCGGCGACACGGACTGGGCGGCGACATACCAGGCGGTGCCGACGCTGCTGGACGCCGAGCTGGAGCGGCACGGGGCGCGCCGGATCCATCCGCGCGGGGCGGGCGACGCGCAGGCGGATTTCGACGGCATGTACCGGGCATGGCACGACATGCTGTGGAACGACCTGTCGACCGCGCTCGGCCTGCGGGTCGACGCGGCTCCGAAGGCGGACACCGGCCCGCGGCTGTCGATCTCGATGGTGAACCGGCAGCTGACGAATCCGGTGGTCCAGTCATACGACGCGCTGCCCGCTCAGGTGCTCGCGAACGTGGAGCTGACCGCGGACGGCAGCCCGGGCGTGCGGTCGACCCGGCAGGTCGAGGTCGGGCTCCCCGCCGGCCTGCACTACCGCTCCGGTGACCACCTCGGCGTGCTGCCCCGGAACAGCCTGCAGCTGATCCGCCGGGTCATGAACAGGTTCCACCTGGACGTCGGCATGTATGTGACGATCGTCGCCACGTCCGGCGTGCACACGCACCTGCCGCTCGACGAGCCCGCCCCGCTGCTCGGCATCCTCGGCACGTGCGTGGAACTCCAGGCCACGGCGACCCGCGCGGACATCGAGGCCATGGCCTCCTATACGGACGATCCCGCGCAGAAGGCGGACCTGCTCGCGCTGGTCGGGGACGACGAGGAGGCGCACGCGCGGTTCCGGCAGCAGGTGCGGGAGCCCAACGTGTCGGTGCTGGACCTGCTGGAGCGCTTCCCGGCCTGCGCGATGCCGTTCGCCGTCTACCTCGACATGCTGCCGGCGCTGCAGCCCCGGTACTACTCGATCTCGTCCTCGCCGCTGGTCAGTGCCGGGGTCGCCACGGTGACGGACGGCGTGCTGCGCGCGCCGGCCCGCCGCGGCGACGGCCAGTTCTCCGGCGTCTGCTCGACCTACCTGGCCGAGATGGCACCCGGCAGCACCGTTTTCGTCTTCCGCCGGGAGCCGACCATCCCCTTCCGGCCGCCGGCGGACCCGTCCGTCCCGATGATCATGATCGGGGCGGGCACCGGCCTGGCGCCGTTCCGGGGGTTCCTACAGGAACGCGCCGCCCAGAAGGATGGTGGCGCCGTATTGGCACCGTCGCTGCTGTTCTTCGGCTGCCGCACCCGCGAGCACGACCAGCTGTACGCCGACGAACTGCGCGCGTTCGAGCAGTCCGCCGACGTGCACGTGTACACGGCCTTCTCCCGTGAGCCCATCGAGGGCCGCAAGTACGCGCAACACGAGATGCTCGCCCACGCCGACGAGATCTGGGACCTGGTGCAGCGCAACGCCACCATCTACGTGTGCGGCAACGCCCACACGCTCGCGCCGGGCGTCCGCGCCGCGCTCGTCGAGATCGCCGCCGACAAGGCAGGTTTGTCCGACGAGGACGCGCGGACATGGCTCGCCGGCCTCCGCAGCGACCGCCGCTACCTCGAGGACATCTGGGGATCCAACTAGCTCAGCGCGTCCCGCCCCGCCGTCATCGCGCTGGGGCCGCGACCAGCGCGGCACCCTCCCGATGCCCCGCCGGTAGCTCGCGGCCCAGCTCATCTATCCGAGCGAGCGCGTGTTCCGGCGCGACGACGTGATCGAGGAAGCTCACGCCTCGCCGGGCGAACGCACCGGGCGTGATGCCGTGCGCCCGAATGCGGTGATCGTGACGCTGGGCATCTCCGACAACCCGTTCGTCGTGCGGCTCAGTCGGCGGGCGAGTTCTCCGCTCGACGTCCGTTCCGCGGGCACCGCGACGGTGGTGGAGGCCATGCGGGCCCAGGGCGTTCGTCGCATCGTCGGCCAGTCGACCTACGGGATCGGTGCCGGATACCGCCGGCTGCCCATCAGCCTGAAGGCGTTCTTCACCGTCGTCATCCGGCCGCAGGTGCGGGACCACGAACGGCAGGAGGGCGTGATCCGGGGAAGCGGGCTCGACTGGACGATCCTGCGTCCGGTGGTGCTGCACGACGAGCCCGCGGCCGGTCCGGCTCGCACCACGCTCGACGACGACGTGCCCGCCATGCGCGTCGCCCGGGCCCAGCTGGCCGAGGTGCTGGTGGCGGCCGTCGATCGCGCGGATTGGGTGGCGCGCACCGTCAGCGTGTCCGAATAGCCGCCGTCGACTGTGCGCAGGTCGCCGACTCCGTGGACCGATCGGCCGGGATAGGTCAGGCGACCTGCGCGGCCGGCCGATCGGCGCTGATCACCGGGTGGGATCCGCGTCGACCACCCGCGGCGCCGACTTCCCGGATTTCAGCTTGCGGGCGATCTCCTGGGCCTTGGCCTTCGTGCGCGGATCCTTCGCGACCTCCATGCCCTTCTCGATCAGCTGCTGGCCCTGCGGGCTGCGCAGGAACGCGGTGATCGCACCGATGACGCCGGCCTTCTTGAGGAGCTTCATCTCGGTTCCTTCCGTGGGTGGTCTCGTACAGGTACCCGTCAAGGGAAACGGTCACGCGCCCGGCATCGTTCCGGGTCGGCATCCGCCCGGTTCGCGGGGCATCCCGTCGCCGGCCCGTCCCCGATAGGTTGACGTCGGAATCTGTGCCCCGAAGAGGTGGTGTGCCATGGCCGTGTCCCAGGCCGAGCGCGTCGACGCGTTTCATCTCCTGCACCGCTCCGGCTGCTTCGTGATGGCCAACCCGTGGGACGTCGGCGTCGCCCGGGCGCTCGCCCAGCTGGGCTTCCCCGCCCTGGCGACGACCAGCGCCGGCCTCGCCTGGACGTTCGGCCGCCCCGACACGAATGTCACCCTCGACGAGGCGCTCGCGCACCTGCGGGACATCGCCGGCGCGGTCGACGTGCCGGTGAACGCGGACTTCGAGGGCGGGTACGCGGTCGAACCGGAGCAGGTCGCCGCCAACGTCACGCGGGCCGTGGCCACCGGGATCGCGGGCCTGTCCATCGAGGACTCCTCGGGCCACGCGGGACACCCGCTGTTCGACTTCGGCCTCGCCACCGAGCGCATCCGCGCCGCCCGGCGGGCCATCGACGCCTCCGGTACCCGGGTCCTGCTGACCGGCCGGTCCGAGGGGTTCGTGGTCGGGCGGCCGGACCTCGCGGAGACGATCCGCCGGCTGCGCGCCTACGCGGACGCCGGCGCCGACTGCCTGTACGCGCCACGGATCGACAAGAGCGAGCAGGTGGCCGCCATCGTCGAGGCGGTCGCGCCGAAGCCGGTGAACCTGCTCGTCCACAAGCCGTTCGTCACGGTCGCGGAGGCGGCTGCGCTCGGCGTCCGCCGGATCAGCGTCGGCGGCACGCTGGCCCGCGCGGCCTGGGGCGGGTTCCTCGACGCGGCGCGCGAGATCGCCGACCTGGGAACCTTTTCGCGGTTCGAGGTCTTGCCGAACGTGGACGGGATGATGAAGGGCGAGTAGAAAAACGCGGGTCAGGACCGGATGAACTCCAGCAGGTCGGCGTTGATCGTCTCGGCCTGGGTGGTCGGCATGCCGTGCGGGAATCCCTCGTAGGTCTTCAGCGTGCCGTTCTGCAGCAGCTTCGCCGACAGCGGGCCGGAGTCGGCGTAGGGCACGATCTGGTCGTCGTCGCCGTGCATGACCAGCGCCGGCACGGTGATCTTCTTCAGGTCCTCGGTGAAGTCGGTCTGGGAGAACGCGACGATGCCGTCGTAGTGCGCCTTCGCGCCGCCCATCATCCCCTGGCGCCACCAGTTCTCGATGATCGCCTCCGACGACTCCACGCCGGGCCGGTTGAAGCCGTAGAAGGGTCCGGACGGCAGCGCGCGGTAGAACTCGGACCGGTTGGCGGCGAGCTGCGCCTGCAGGTCGTCGAACACGCTCTTCGGCAGGCCGCCCGGGTTGGCCTCGGTCTGCACCATGATCGGCGGGACCGCGCTGATCAGCACCGCCTTCGCCACCCGGTCCTCGCCGTGCCGCGCGATGTAGTGCACGACCTCGCCGCCGCCGGTCGAGTGCCCGACGTGCACGGCGTCGTGCAGGTCGAGGTGCGCCGTCAGCGCCGCGAGATCGTCGGCGTAGTGGTCCATGTCGTGGCCGTCGCCGGTCTGCGTGGAGCGGCCGTGCCCGCGCCGGTCGTGGGCGACGACCCGGTAGCCGTGCTGCAGGAAGAACAGCAGCTGCGCGTCCCAGTCGTCGGCCGACAGCGGCCAGCCGTGGCTGAAGACGATCGGCTGACCCGAGCCCCAGTCCTTGTAGAAGATCTCCGTGCCGTCCGTGGTCGTGATCGTGCCCATGCGCTGCCTCCGCGGGTGTGGGAGAGACGCCGATGACCGGCGTCGGCAGCATAACCGCGGCCGCTGCGGGCGCCGGTCGCCGCTTGCCGTCCCCGCCGGGAGCCGGTCGGCGACCCCACCGAATCTTGTTGGCGCTAAGGGAATCTCGAGGCCAGCTGGTTTGACGTGCGCGGACCGGGGGAATCGTGCACAAAGGCGACATGGCGGCGCCGAGACGCCCGGCCGGCGGGCGAGCACACGCGACGAGAGGTTCACGGACATGATTCGATTTCTGGCGGGACTGGCGGTCGGCTTCGTTCTGGGGGCGCGGGCCGGGCGCGATCGTTACGACCAGATCGTCCGGCTGGCGTCCAGGACGGTCGACAATCCCGCCGTCCGGGCCGCCGCGGGTGCGGTCAGGGCGACGGTGTCGAGAGTCGTCACGCGGTGGCAAGAAGGAGCGTGGCAAGAAGGAGCGGGACAGGCGCCCGGATCCCGCCTATCTCGATGACGAGGACGGGCCGATCCCGGTGACGCCGACGTCGACCGGCTGATGGCGGCAACCCTCAGCGGGCCGACCGATCGCGCCGGCCGCGCCAGGGTCAGCGGGAGGTATCGGGGCACGCTCGCGACGTACCGCTCGCCCTGGGCGCTGAAGTCCCGGACCAGGCGCCGCTCCTCGGCCACGACGAACGGATGCTCGACGAGCACCGCGATCGGCAGCGTGACGAGGACCCACGCGCTCCCTGCCGACCAGCCGACGCCCGCGTGGATCAGCCACCAGCCGACGTACATCGGATGCCGGCTGCGCGCATAGGGCCCGCTCGTCACGAGGGTGTCGGGGTGCTCGAGGTCGAACGACCCGCCGGCGTGGCGGGCGCGCTCCCGCAGCGCCCACAGGTTCAGGCCTGCGCCTGCGCCGATCGCGGCCATTCCGGCCGCTCGACTGATCGCCCGGCGACCCGGCGGGATCAGCGGCACGATCCGGCCGAGAGCGAGGGCGACCGCGATGCCGGCGACCTGACCGGGCGGGATCGGCAGGTTGCGGAGCGCGCGGCGAACCGCGGCGGCCGGCCTCACCGCGACGGCGACGGCGTGACGCTGGACCGATCGCCCCTCGACCGGGTGTCCGGGTGGGTCGGCGATGTGGTCGGCCAGGTACCGGGCGTCGCGAGCCACACCGGGAAGTGTGGCCGACGCCATCGCGTACAGGAACTCCTGGCCCAGGAAATACACGCCGGGGGCCGAGTCGACGACGCCGCGGCGATGGATCGGGTGTCCGTGCTCGTCGAAGATCGGGAGGTCGATCCACCCGAAGTCCTCCCGGAAACCCGTGCACCAGATGATGTTCGGCACGTCGAGCGGTCGATCGCCCGCCACGCGTCGGCCTGCCATCGGCGACGCCGGCGACCCGTTCGACGAACCGAACGCCCGCCGCGGCCAGGTCGCGGCGCTTGGTCCGGATCAGTGGTGTCCCCGTGGTCGCGAGCTTCGGGATGGCCCTTCGGCCGATGGGGTTGCCCCGGGTCAGGACGCGCATCCCGACGAACCGCACCACGGGAAGGGCGAAGCGTGCGGCGACTCGTCCGTGACGGAAGGGGATCTCGGCGGAGGCGGTGCCGGCGAGCCAGGTGCGACGCGTGCGGCTGATCTCGAGGGCGATCTCCGCGCCGGAGTTGCCCAGCCCGACGACCAGCGCGTCCCCGGGCTGCAGCTGGCTCGGTCCGCGGTACTCGGTGGAATGCAGCTGCAGCACGGACGGGGCGAGCCGGTCGGCGAACGCGGGGACGTCGGGGGCCTGGCAGCCGCCGGTCGCGACCACCACGCGCGATGCCTCCCACCGTCGTTCCGCCGCCGTGACGACGTAGCGGTCGCCCTCGCGGAAGAGGCGATCGACCCGGACGCCGGTGCGGACCGGCAGCGCGAAATGGTCCGCATACGAACGCAGGTAGTCGGCCTGCTCGTCCTTCGTCGGAAAGGCGAGCCGATCACCGGGGAACGGCATGCCGGGCAGGCCATCGAACTTCGCGGGGGTGAACAGGCGCAGGGAGTCCCAGCGCTGCCGCCAGGCATCCCCGACGCGTGGATGCGCATCCAGGATCACGAAGTTCCGGCGCTGCCTGCTCAGGTAGTAGCCGAGGGCGAGTCCCGCCTGGCCGCCGCCGATGACGATGGTGTCGAGCGATCCGCCCGACGCGTCGCTGTGTTGGGCGTTCATGCCGCCACCTCCAGGTCTGCCGCCCGGGTGTCGGGCAGGCTCGGGAAAGGCGTTCCGGCGGAACGCGTTCGAATGAGGGATGCAGGCGAAATCCGGATGTGCCGGTTGTCGGCGCGGCGCCCGTACCGCAGGTACCAGAGCAGCATCAGGCCGGCCGCGACGATGTAGAAGCAGTGCAGGATCCAGATCGGGCCGACCGGCAGGCTGAACACGTAGACGGAGTGCACGGCGTTGCCCACATTGCTCATCGCGATGTTGCCGCCGCTGTACGACCGCAGGTCCCTGGTCCGTGCCGCCTTGTGCAGCATGGGCAGCGTGCTGATCGCGAACAGCACGGTCGAGATCATGCCGGCCACAACGGGAACGTCCATGCACGGGACGCTACGAAGATCGGCACCGGGGCCGCACATCGGACGGATGACCACGATCGCGGAATCAGGCGTGGGTATTTCTGTGTATTGCCCGGCGCGCCGCGAGGCGCTAGACCAGCCCGTGCTCGTAGGCGTACGCGGTGACGGCCGCCCTGGACGGCAGGCCGAGCTTGGTGAAGATGTTGCTGAGATGACGCGCGACGGTCTTCTCGCTCAGGAACAGCTCGTGGGCGATCAGCCTGTTCGTCATCCCGGTCGACACGAGCCGGACGATGTCCACCTCGCGAGGGGTCAACCCCGATCCCACCCGGGCCGATCGATCGGCCGACATCGCCTCCAGCGCGGCGAGTTCCGGGCCGGCACCCAGCTCGAGCAGGACCGCCCTGGCCGCCTCGAACTCCATCGCGGCGGAGTCCTCGTCACCGAGCGCGCGGCAGGCCCTGCCCGACGCGACCCTGCACCGCGCCGCCTCGTAGGGCGCGTCGAGGTCCATCCACAGCGCCCAGGCCTGGCGCAGCTGCCGCAGCGCGCCGCCGGCATCCCCCTCCGCGAGCAGCACGTTCCCGTCCGCTTGGTGCGCCACCGCCTGGACGATCGGCATCGGACTGGATCGGCTGACCGCCATCAGCTCCTCCGCGCACGCCCGGGCGGCGGCGACATCCCCTGCAGCGAGCTCGATCTCCACCTGGGCGGGCAGCCGGCGCCGGCGGGTCGCGGGATCGGCGTCGCCGGCGGCCCGCCGGATGAGGCTCTGCGCCGACCGCGCGTTTCCGCGGGCCAGGCGCAGCAGCGCCAGGCCCGGCTGCGGGTCGTACCCGGACTCGTTGGCCCGCCGGTAGGACTCCTCGGCCGCGTCGAGATCGCCGCGCAGCCGTTCCACCTCGCCCTGCTGGTAATGGGCGCCGAACAGGGCGTCTCGATCACCGAGCCGCAGCCTCTCCTGGGCGATCCGCGCCGCCTCGAGCGCCTCCGACCAGGCACCGTGCATGACGTACAACTCGGCGCGACGGGCCCGGCACTGCCCGCTGAACGGCACGAGGTCGGGCTGCGCCTGGCACCACCGGTCCAGCGCCGTGGTCCACTCCTGCGCGCGATGCACGTCGAAGGCGAGATGGCACGCGTCGATCACCCCGCAGTAGATGATGCCGGACGGAATCGGGGAGATCTCGCCCGCGGTGACGGCGACCATCGCCTCGTCGAGCAACCTCAGGCCCTCGTCCGCGCGTCCGAGCATGATCTGCGCGTGCCCGAGACCGAGTCGGCCCAAGCCCGGTGACGTCCGGATCGTGAAACTGCTCGCCGATCTGCGCCGCCCTGCCGAACATGGCGGCAGCGTTCCCCGGGTCGCCGCCGTACATCGCGCCGAGTGCGGCGGGGATGAGCAGGAATCCCTCGACCGAGCACGGCTGCGGGGGCCTCCTGGACGAGCCGCTGAGCCCGCGCGAACCACCCGCCGCTCGTGGCCCGCTCACCCAGGAGCATCAGTTGCATCCCGATCCAGCCCGCGCAGCGAGCGGCGGCAACGACGTCACCGTCACCGAGGAACCGCTCGTGGGCCCGGGTCAGGATCGTCCACGCCGGTCGGATGTCCGACCGGTCAGCGCGGTGGCGACGGCGAGTCGTTCCAGATCGGGGCCCGACAGCCCGCCGTCGTCGTCCGCCTGCGTCAGCTGGTCGACCGCCGCCTGCCAGCTCCTCGCCGCGTAGTGCGCGCGGCCGAGTTCCAGCGGCGTGGGCGACGGTGCCATGTCTTCTCCGGCAGCGGATTTCGGTCGGGAACCGAGTGAAATGCATCCGTCCGCTGACCAGGAGAATGGTAGCGCGCGCGCCAACGCCCGGGCCGCGTCGGCCGAGCGGCGGGCGGAGGGTCGCGGCGAGCTGACCA
>CAWHKH010000002.1:0-25381 GCA_963829945.1 uncultured Actinomycetota bacterium
CTGGTCGTCGCGGTGACAGCGTCCGCCTTCCTGTTCCGGCGGCGCGCGCGGCGGTGACGCCGTCCGGCCGCGCCGGGTGACCGGCCTCGTGCAACCGATCGGCAGCCGCCTTCCGTCCAGTCGGCAGGCGCGCCGACGGCGCACGACGGTGATCGGAGGATGCGGTGCGGGTTCCTCGATTCGGGGCGGTGGGGCGGGCGCTCGGGCTGGTGGCGGTGCTGCTGGCCGGGCCGGCGGCGCTCGCGGGGTGCGCCTCCGGGTCGCAGACGCCCGGGTCGCCGCCCGCCATCGACGGCACGATCACGACGCCGGCCCCGGCAGCGCCGGCCCCCGCGGCGCCCACGACAGCGCCCACGACGGCGCCCACGCCGGCGGCCTCCCCGGCGGGAGACCCGGCGGGAGAACCGTGGCGGGCGACCCCAACGCGGCCGGCCGGGATCTCGCGGCGCAGACGCGCGGGCCGGCCACCGGCACCGCGGGCGCTCCGGACAACGGCGCCGCCGGGGGCGGCGCGATGGCGATGTGCGCGAACGAGAGCCTGGCCGAGTCGATGGCCAGGGCCGTCGACGCCGGTCAGTCCGTCGTGCTGGCCACCGGCGGGTTCACCGGCCGCACCACCACCGGTGAGGGCGAGATCGGCCAGCCGTACAGCGAGGTCGCGCTCCGCGTCGACGAGCACCTGGCCGGCCCCGTCCCGGCCGGGTCGCTGACCGCCTGGGTGTTCGGCGACCTCGGCGGCGCCGGGCCGGCGGTCACCGAGGAGGGGCTGTCCCTCTGGGCCGCCGGCGGCCGGATGATCGCGATCCTGGACGGCGGCACCGGGTACGCCGACCCGCCGGGGCCGATGGTCAGGGTCGCCCCCGTCGTCGGCGGCGACGTGATCCTGAGCTACGTCGGCTGCTGGACCACTCAGGGGGTGACCGTCCGCCCGTTCGACGGCGTCGTGCAGATCTTCGACGACCGGGGGCTGCACCCGAGCGGCGCGGAGCTCTGGGCGCTGCCGCTGGACGACTTCCGCGCCGTGCTGCCCTCCTGACGGCCCGGCCGGCGGCGCGGCCGCGCGGCACCGGACATCTCGGCAGCATCCTCCGACCGCCGCCCGTCGGCGCCGCCCGGCCGGCGCGCCGCGACATAATGGGTCGCGCACCGGGGCGTTTCCCGGCGGCGCGCGCGGCGGGAGGGAGCGAGCGGCGAGTGGCGGACCAGTTCGACGTGTGGGTCATCGTCCCCGTGTGGAACGAGGCTCCCGTCGTCGCCTCCGTCGTCGGCGGCGCGCTCGAACGCTTCCCGAACGTGGTGTGCGTGGACGACGGCAGCACCGACGGATCGGCCGAGCAGATCAGGACCACCGGGGCGCGACTCGTCCAGCACCCGGTCAACCTGGGCGCCGGCGCGGCCCTGCAGACCGGCATCGAGTACGCGCGGGCGCAGCCGGGCGCCCGGTTCTTCGTCACCTTCGACGCCGACGGCCAGCACGGCGTGCCGGACGCCGAGCGGATGGTCGAGCGCCTGCGCACCGAGGACGTGGACATCATCTTCGGCACCCGATTCCACGGCGACGACGCACACATCCCCTGGCTCAAGCGGGTCGTGCTGAAGAGCGCCGTCAAGCTCAGCCCGCGCGGGCGCCGGCTCGGCCTGACGGACTCGCACATCGGCCTCCGCGCGTTCGACCGCCGGGTCGCCGACGAGATGGACATCACGATCAACGGGATGGGGCACGCCCCGGAGATCGTGGAGATGACCGACCGGAAGGGCTGGCGGGTGGCCGAGGAGCCGGTCGACGTGGAGTACACCGAGTACTCGATCGCCAAGGGGCAGTCCCTGCTCAACGGCGTGAACATCATGTTCGAGAGCACGGTCCGCCGGAAGAGACCATGAGGTTCGCACGATGACGGTCATCAAGATCCTGCTGGTCCTGTCGGCGCTCGCGCTGCTGCTGCTGTTCCTGCGCAGCCACGGCACGACCCGCGGTGGCGCCTACGCCAAGATCGCCATCACGCTGTTCCTGCTGTTCGCCGTGTACGCGGTGCTGCGGCCCGACGACGTCTCCTGGATGGCGTCCGTCGTGGGCGTCGGCCGCGGCACGGACCTGGTGCTCTACGCGCTTGTGGTCGGCTTCGGCTTCTTCGCGATCAGCACCTACCTGCGGTTCAAGGAGATGGAGCTGAAGTACGCCCGGCTGGCGCGCGCCGTCGCGCTGAGCGACGCCGCCCGGCGATATCCGATCCCGGAGCCGTCCGCCGCCGACCCCACCGTGCCGGCCGAGACGCCGGTCGGCGCATCGCACATCGCGCCGGACGGCGGTCCTGCGGCCGACCGTTCGGGGCGGATCCGCTAGCCGGACCGGGCCACCCTGGGCCGCCGCCGGCCGGCCGGTCGGCCGGTCAGCCGCCGGTGACCCGCCGCGTCGCCCGGCGGAGCAGCTCGCCGGGGCCGCCCTCGCCGATGGCGGCCTGCACCCGCTCGACGGTGTCGCGCCGCGCCGGGTGCCGGTGCAGGCCGAGCACCGCCCTGGCGGCCGCCGGCAGCACCAGGTCCGGGGCCCGGCGCGGCGCCCGGCAGAACTCGATCAGCGGTTCGGCGACCCGGTCCCAGCGGTAGTCGTCGGCGAGCTCGCTGCTGCGCGCCGCCGCCTCCGCGCGGGCGGCGGGCGAGCCCGCCAGCGCCGCCAGCGCGTCCGCGAACCCGGCCGTGTCGCCGGGCGGCACCGCGATCGCCGCGCCCGCCGCGGCGAGCCGGTCGACCAGCACGTCGCCGGCGGTGCCGACGGTCGGCAGCCCGGCCCACAGGTGGTCGAGAACCCTGGTGCGGAAGGCGAACTCGGTCTCCAGACCCGGGCGGTGGGCGAGCACCGCGAGGTCGGCCTCGGCGAGCCAGCCGGCCCGCTCCGCGTACGGCACCCAGCGGTCCACCAGGTGCACGACGGATCCGACGAGGCCCAGATCGGCGGCCCGCTCCCGGACCGCCAGCTCGGACGGGGTCGGCTCGCCCAGCACGGGGTGCGAGGTGCCGAGGAACACCAGCCGCAGCCGGTCCGCGCCGGCCCGGCCGCTCGCCACCGCCATGGACACGGACTCCAGCACCAGCAGCGGATCGAACCACTCGTAGAGCCCGCCGGTCCACAGCGCGATCACCGACTCGGCGTCCACCCCCCGCAGCACCCCGCGCATCACCGGCCCGGGCGCCG
The DNA here is from genome assembly GCA_963829945.1 of uncultured Actinomycetota bacterium. GTDB lineage: Bacteria > Actinomycetota > Actinomycetes > Mycobacteriales > Nakamurellaceae > Nakamurella. The sequence goes on from CAWHKH010000002.1 coordinate 3,191, forward strand.
GACCATCCCCGTCGACGGGGAAGCCGTCTTGCACCCCGAACGGCACGATCCGCAGCAGCCCCGCCAGGTGGTGGTCGTCGTCGTAGGTGACCGGGTTGACCCTGCCGAGTGCGGCCAGGTGGCCGAGCCACAGGTCGCGCTGCCGGTCCGAGCCGGCCAGCACCAGGTCCGCCCGGGACAGCTGCCGGTTCAGCGCGGCGACGCAGTCCCGGACGACGATCCGCCGCCGGGTCTCGCCGAGCGCCCGCGCCTGCTCCAGCTGCTCCAGGTGGAACGGGTCGTAGGCGTCGACGACGATCGGCACGTCCACGTCCGCCAGCCACGGGTGCAGGTTCAGCACGTCGCCCTGGATCAGCACCGCGCACCCCAGTTCGCGCGCCGTGCGCACGCGGTCGCGCAGGCCCGCACGGTCCACGGCCGCGAGATCGACGTCGGGATCGTCGATCTCGCAGGCGACCAGGCTGAGCAGGGTGGCCGGCAGGCCGGCCCGCGCGGCCGCCCGGCACAGCTCCAGCATCCGGATGGCCGGGCCGGCCAGCCGGTCCCGGAGCGGCTCGGCGGTGACCGCGAGCAGGCCGCTCACCGGTCGGTCGAGCTGGACCGGCCCTCGGGGTCGCACAGGTACGGGTAGATCGGCGCCAGCGCCGCCTCCCAGTCGCTGTGTCGCGCGGCGATGCTGCCCAGCGCCCGCTGCGACATCCGCTGCCGCTCCGCGGCGTTCACGCACAGCGCCTCGAGCCGGTCGACCAGGCTGTCCACCGTGCGCTTGGCCAGCAGCGAGTTCTCGCCGTCGTCGAGGATCCAGTAGCCCCATGGGTTGTCGAAGGCGACAACGGGAACGCCGCAGGCCATCAGCTCCAGCGGCAGGTACGACGGGTGCTTGGACACGGTGAGGGCCAGCCCGACGTCGCAGTGCCGGTACAGCTCCCCGGTGGCCCGATAGTCGAGCAGCCCCAGCCGCTTCACGTCCATCTCGGCGCCGCCGCCGGTCGCCCAGGCGCCGGCGGTGAGGATCCGGACCCTGTCGCCCAGCCGGCGCTTGAGCTCCTCCAGCGCGAGTGACGTCATCTCCCAGCAGTTGCGCCAGTGGCCGGGCCGGCCGTAGACGAACACCGTGACGGGCGCGTCCGGCGAGCGGTACGGCCGGTCGTTCGCGTGGAACACCGACGGGTCGACGGCCGGCGTGAACGACATGCCCCTGCCGTGGTAGTCGTCCGCGTAGATGCGCCGCAGGTTCTCGGTGTTGCAGATGCCGTACAGCCCGAGGCGGTAGGTCTCCTCGGCGAGCGCGTACAGCGTGCTCGCCGGGTAGAACATCGGCTCGAAGTCCTGGATCAGGTAGAACTTCCGCTTCACCTTCGGCGCGTGCGCCACCGCGAACGCCGTCACCCAGAGGGTGGCGATCGCCGCGTCCGCCTCTGGCAGTTGCTGCAGCACCGCGGGGCTCGGCTCCGTGTAGAAGTGGATCTCGCTCTCGCGCAGCGCCGGGAACGCGGCGGCGAGGGCGGACCGGACGAAGAACTCGTTCGGCTGTCCCCAGACGATGAACCGGTTCTGCACGTCGTGCACGCGGGCGAGCTCGTCGGCGATCCGGAACGCCGTGTTGATGCCGCCGTAGAACGGGCTGTCGATGTCCGGGATGAACCAGTTGATGGTGCGGATCTCGAACGGCTCGCCGTTGTCCTCGTGCAGCTTGTCGACGCCGGCCACGTCGATCGGCAGCGCCCGGCAGAGGTCGGCGAGCATCCGCGATTCCTCGTCGGTGGTGGACTGCCGGAAGGTGGTGAACGTGCGGCCGAGCGGGATCGAGACCCGTTGCTGCGGCGTGGGTTCCTCCGCGGTCCGGAGCTGCGGCACGCGGCTGGACAGCGAGATGTTCGGCGAGAAGTACGGGTCGCCGCCGAACAGCCACGAGTTGTACCGCCAATAGCTCATGAAGAAGTCCCAGCGCGGCACGTCGGAACCACGGGTGGCGGACTCCAGGTGGCGCACCGTGCCGAACGGCGAGCACACGTTGCGGTAGCCGCGCAGCACGGTGTCCAGGCCGAGGGCGACGTCGCTGCCGCACAGGATGAAACGTTCGTCCAGGCCGCCGATCTCGTCGTACACCTCGCGCCGGATGGCGAGGCACGCGCCGGTCACGGCGAGGCAGTTGCGGTACCAGTCGTTGCGGCCGAAGATCGAGTCCTCGTGCGGCCGCGTGCCCTCGAAGATGTGGTCGGCGAACCCGCCGAGCCCGAGGATCACGCCGGTGTGCTGGATCTCGTCGTCAGGGCCGATGAGCTGGAGGCCGGCCACGCCGATCTCGGGCCGGCGGGCCCAGCCCACCAGCTCCTTCATCCAGCTGGCGTCGAGCAGCTCCGTGTCGTCGTTCAGGAAGACGAGCACCTCGCCCTTGGCGTCCCGCGCGCCGGCGTTGTTCACCGCCGAGTAGTTGAACGGCGTCTCGGTCCACCAGACGACCTTCATGTCGAGCTGCTCGCGATAGCTGTCGTACCAGGCGTCGTTGTCCGCCGAGTAGCCGCCGTTGTCCACGATGACGAGGTCGAACGAGGGGTAGTCGGTCCTGGCCAGCGATGGCAGGCAGGTGGACAGCATCGTCCGGTTGTGCCGGGTGGGGATCACCACGGTGACGTGCGGGAGGCCGTCAGTCGGTCCAGCGCACCCGGACCACGTCGCCGACCAGCTCGGCGGTGGCCAGCAGCCCGCGGCGGTTCAGCTGGCGCTGCACCACCGCGGCGGCGAGCGCCGGGTCGGGTGCGGGGCGGTCGGGAGGTCGAACGAGAGCACGCGGGACACCCGGGACACCCGCTCGTCCGCGAGGTCCAGCGAGAGCAGCAGGTGCCAGCCGGAGTGCCGGACCGAACTCGTCGAGCAGCCCGCCGGCGGCCAGGAACGCGCTGCGGCGGAGCGCGCACGCGCCGCCGATGTAGTCGGCGCCGAGCAGCATCTCGGGGGACCAGGACGGCCGGAAGTGCGGTGCCGACCTGGCGCCGCCGCCGATCACGTCGTCGTCCCAGACGATCAGCTCGAGCAGGGGGTCCTGGTGCACGGCGGACGCGACGGTGAACAGGCAGTCCGGCTGCAGCACGTCGCCGGCGCGCAGGGTGATCACGAACTCGGCGTCGCCGGCCGCCTGCACGGAGGCGTTCGCCGCGTCGTAGACGGAGCCCGACTCGACGGCGGCGTGGCCGATCCGCGCGTCCCCGTAGCCGCACGGTCGTGCCCCGCGGTGGCGCACACCGCCGCCCGCCAGAACGGCCAGCTCTGCGCGCGCAGGCTGTCCAGGGTCGCGCCGAGCTCGCCGGGGCCGGGCAGCACGAGGACCTGGATCTCGGTCCGGTCCGGTGGTGTGCCTGGCCCACTCCGCCTGTGCCTTGATGCCGTCCGGCTCGATGAGGTGCCCGGCGAGCCAGGCGTCGTAGCTGATGGGCCGGGGCTTGAGCTTGCCCGCCGCGATCGCGCGGCCGCGCCAGGCCCGCTTCACCCGGCGCCCGTACTCCACGCTCTCCCGGTACGTGTCCAGGCCGGCCTTGGCGACCTCGCGGCTGGTGCTGCCCTCGGGCAGCTTCGCCGACACATAGCGGCGGACCTTCGACTTCCAGCCGCCGACCGGCTCTGCGTCGGGGTCGACCGCGCGCCGCACCGACGGCGGCGGGGGGACGACGGGGGAGTTCGCGGGCAGCCGCTTCGGCCCGGTGCCGTACGGCACGCCGTCCGCGTCCAGCTCGGCGGCCTCCAGGTCGACGTCCAGCGACGCCAGCTGGTCGGCGGGCAGCGCGGCGGCCAGTGCCTTCGCTCGGCGCTCGGCGGTCTCCAGGTCCTCGCGCGCCTCGCGCAGCTGCTCGACGGCGCTCGCCCTGACCGCGTCCGCCTCCACCCGCCGGGCGTGCGCGGTCGTCAGCGCCGTGCGGAGCAGCTCGATCCGGCGCACGAGCAGCTCGTCGGCGGTCACCGGCGCGGTGCGTCCGGCCTCCTGCCGGGCGGCCTCCTGCTGCACCTGCTGCCAGGTCAGGGTGGCGATGTCCGGTGCCACGCCCTGCGCCGCCGACGGCGCGCCGGCCGCGGTCGCGCGCACCCCCACCTGCCAGCGCGCCTCGTCGCCCTCCTTGTGCGTGACCGGCTCCCAGGTGCCGACGTCGAGCTCGTCGGCGTCCGCGAAGCCTGCCCTGGCGAAGAGGTCCAGCAGCGACGCCCGGTCGTAGGACCACAGGTGGTGCGACGGCTGCTCGTAGGAGTAGAGGAAGGAGGCGTTGAGCCGGTAGCTGTCGATCTCGCCGGCCCGGTAGGCGTCCCAGATCGCGGCGAGGTCGGGGGTCACCGCGCTGACCACGGAGCCCGCCGGCAGCCGCTCGTTCAGCAGCTGCAGCAGCGTGAGCGCGTCGCCGGGCATCAGGTGCTCGAGGACGTGACCGAGATAGACCTCCTCGATCTGCGGCCCGTACTGCCGGACGAACTCGTGCGCGTCGAGGTGGATGTCGGCCTGCACGTCGGGACTCTCGTCCACGTTCACCCAGCCCGGCAGGTACGCCTGGCCGCTGCCGAGATTGACCTTCAATGTGTTTCGACCCCTTGCTCGGTGCGCTATTCGGATGTGTGGTTCCAGTGCCCGTCGAGGACGACCAGGCCGTTCTGTGCCGGCCCAGGCCCCGGCTGGACCGTCAGGTCCGCTGCCCGGTTCCAGAAGTCGTAGGCGTGCAGCAGGCTCTCGTCGACGGCGGCCACGTGCAGGTAGTAGCGGCCGGCGGACAGCGGGAGCGGATCGAGCACGTAGTCGACGTACCCCTTCCCGTCCACGGTCATCGCCGGCAGGCCGGACTGCAGGGTGTTCGGGCCGGCGACCTCGGTCCCGCCCTCGTGGATGATCGACAGGCCGAACACCACGCCCTGCATCGGTTTCGCGCAGCTGTAGCGCAGCCGGACGGTCATCGCGCTGCCCGTCTGCCCGGTCTGCTTCACCTGGCCCCACGAGTCCAGGAACTCGACCCGGTCGATCACCACCTCGCCCGTGCCGGCGTCGTGCGCCCCGCCGGACGACACGCTTCCGGCGTCCTCGGTGTGCTCGTGGCTGAGCCGCTCGGACTCGGCGGCGTTGACCTCGGCCATGTAGGCGTCGACGACCTCGGACGCCGTCCCGACGAGCTTCAGCTTGCCGTGCTCCAGCCAGGCGGCGCCGTCACAGAGCTGGTTGACCAGCGACATCGAGTGCGTGACGAAGACGATCGTCACCCCGCGGCGGCGCAGCCGGTGCAGGTGGTCGAAGCAGCGGCGCTGGAACTCCTCGTCGCCCACCGCGATGATCTCGTCGATCACCAGGATCTCGGGGTCGAGGGTGACGGCGATGGCGAAGCCGAGCCGCACGTACATGCCGCTCGAGTAGACCTTGACGGGCACGTCGATGAACTGGTCGAGCCCGGAGAAGTCGATGATCTCGTCCATCGCGGCGTCGATCCGCTTGCGCGACATGCCGAGGATCGCGCCGTTCAGGTAGATGTTGTCGCGGCCGGACAGCTCGGGGTGGAACCCGGCGCCGAGCTCGAGCAGCGCGGAGATCCGCCCGGTCGACGGTGACCGTGCCGCGGGTCGGCCGGTGGATGCCGGCGATGAGCTTGAGCAGCGTCGACTTGCCGGAGCCGTTGTGGCCGACCAGGCCGAAGGTGGAGCCGGTGGGGATCGTCAGGCTGACCCCGTCGACCGCCCAGAACTCCTCGTACCGGGTGCGCCGGCGCCGCTGGGTGACCGCCTCCTTGAGGTTGGTCCGGCGGTCGCTGAACAGCTTGAACCGCTTGGCAACGTCGTCGACGATGATCGCCGGTTCCGCCAGTACCTTGTCCGCTTTCGCGGCGGTGGGCATCACAGCTCGTCGCTCACGTCGCGCGCGCCCCGCTCGAAGATCCACATGCCGATCCCGAAGGTGCCGACGCTGACCAGGACGAGGTAGACGATGCTGCCGAGGCTCGGCAGGGTCAGCGTGTACATCAGGTCCTTCATCGCCTGCACGAACTGCACCAGCGGGTTCCACTCGTAGATCTGCAGCCACGGGTGCGTCGCGTAGTTGTCCTGCACCAGCGAGATCGGGTAGATGATCGGGCAGGAGTAGAACGCCAGGTTCAGCCCCACGGAGACCAGGTAGTTCACGTCCCGCAGCTTCGCGTTCCACAGGCTGGCGACGAGGCCGAGGCCGAGGGCGAACAGCGTCAGCAGCACGACCAGGAACGGCACCAGCAGCATCGTCCAGGAGATGTTCCAGAACAGCACGTACACGACGGCCAGCAGGCCGATCTCGATGCCGGCCTGGGCGAGGGCGGCCAGCGCGTTGCCGGCGATCGGCGTCCACGGCGGGAAGTAGATCTTCTTGAGCAGCGGGCCGGCGCCCACCAGGGCGGCCATGCTGCCGGTCACCACCCCGAAGAAGAGGTTCCACACCACCAGGCCGGTGAACAGGTAGATCGCGAAGATCTGCAGGGTGCCGTTGCCGGCCACCGGCGCCGGGAACTTCAGGAAGAAGCCGAAGACGAGCGCGTACACGGCCAGCGAGGCCAGGGGATTCAGCAGGGACCAGCCCCAGCCGAGCACGCTGCCCTTGAACCGGCCCTTCAGCTCGCGGGCGGCGAAGTTGCGGACGAGGTTCTGATACCCCTGATGTTGTTGTCGTACCTGACCCGGCATAGGGCGATCGTGCACCTTTCGTTCCTGGCGCGACCGCGGTCGACACGCCGTGCGGGGCTGTTGCTGCAATCGGCCGCATCAGCGTACCGACGGTGACGGGCGGTCAGCCCATCGCGACGTCGCGCAGCGCGGCCAGGTAGCCGCGGCCGTGCCGGTCCGTCGGCTCCAGGACGGCCGCCTCCGCCCACTCGTTCCAGGCGTTGACGAAGATCACCCGGTGATCCCGCTCCCGGTCGCTGACCGCCGTGGTGAGGTCGGCGAGCCAGCGGCGGAACCGGTACGGGTTCGAGCCGTACCAGAAGTCGCTCGCGTTCTGCCGGCGCGCGGTGTTGTCGAACGCGACCATCGCGCCGGGGTAGTGGTGCGGGTCGAGGTCGCTCCACGCCCGCAGCGCGGAGTCGTCGACCATCGCCGGGTAGCTCATCCCGTTGCCGGCGAAGCCGCCGCGGACGCCGATCTGCTCGCCGTCCACCCAGGCCCACAGGTGGTTGTGCGGCGGGAACGCCAGGGAGCCGTCGAACGCCTCGGCCGCGCTGCGCTCGACTGCCGTGCATCTTCGCGCCGACGTCGACGTGCAGCAGGTAGATCCCGCCGAGGCCGAGCGCGGTCGCCCGCTCCCGCCAGGCGCGGGCCACCGCGGGGAAGTCCGGCATCTGGTTGGGCCGGTACACCGACAGCACCGGCCGACCGTCGATCCGCAGGTACCGGGGGTCCGCGAGGAACTCCGCCACGTCGTCGAGGAACTGGGCCGCCGGGACCCGCTCGTAGTCCTGGCCGATGAGCACGTCCCCGGACGCACCGTCCCACCGGCGGGTCCAGTCCTCGTTGGCCCACATGATGCAGAACGGGAACTGGCAGCTCGCTCTTGAGCAGCGCCTCGATCGGGGCGTTCATCAGCCGGCGGCCGGCGAACCAGTAGTAGTAGTACATGAAGCCCTCGATCCCGGCCCACGAGGCGAGATCGGCCTGCGCGGCCCGGGTCTCGTCCAGCCGCAGGTCGTAGAACCCGAGGTCGGTCGGCAGCCGCGGCTGGTAGTGCCCGTGGTAGACCGGCTTGGCCGCGACCACGTTGGTCCACTCGGTGAAGCCCGGCCCCCACCAGCGGTCGTTCTCCGGGAACGGGTGGAACTGCGGGAGGTAGAACGGGACGTACCTGGCCCTGGGCGTGAGCGGCCGGCCGTCCAGTCCCTGCCAGCTGGTCGCGGGGTCCGCGGCGCCGCACGGCCGATCGCTCGGCGACGCGCAGCCCGGCCTCCGCGCGTGACGAGCCCGACCAGTCGCTCGACCGCGTGCGCCGTGGTGCCGTTGACCTGGCCCGCCTCGTCCTCGAAGTCCGCCTCGATGAGGCCCGCCGACCGCAGGCCCTGCAGCACGAGGCCGCGGCACCAGTAGACGGAGCCGGCGGGGAACTCCAGCGCGTCCTCGTCGACGTCCATCTCGAGCCGACGCGCGAGCTCGGCGGTGTTGCGCTGGTTGTCGCCCCAGAACTCGGGGCCCAGCACGCTGCCGTCGGCGGTCACCACGCCGAGGCAGGGGTCCTCGCGGAAGGCGTTGAGGATCTCGACGACGTTCTCCCGCCGCCCCAGGAGCTCGTCGATCAGCCCCTGGCGCCACAGCTCGCCGTCACCCGACAGCTCGGCGTGCGCGGCGCGCCACGCGCTCTGCTTGGTGTGGATCTTCAGGATCAGCAGGTACGGGTCGAGGATGCCGCAGTTCACGGCGGCGAGGGTCGGCCAGATGTCCCGGCCGCGGTTCGGGATGTCCAGCACGCGGTGGTTGCGCAGCAGCCCGAGGTCGCCCTCGACCGGTACCCGGAAGCCGGACGAGTTCGTCACGATCAGGTCGTAGGCCACCGGGATGTGCCGGAGCTGGTCGAAGATCTCCGGCACCAGGTCGAGGAAGTAGACGTGCAGCAGCACGGCGATCCTGGCCGGCTCGTCGACGCTGATGCCCGGGTCGGTGCGCCAACGGTCGGGGTAGCCGGGCAGCTGTCCCCCACGCGGATCGCATCACCCACGAGTCGAAGGACGCCGGCTCGTAGAACGGGAGAGGCGCGGGCGGCGGGGGCGGCGGTGTGGGCTGGATGCCGTAGTCCGCGGGTAGCGGCTTGCCGAGCAGTCCGTAGATGCGCCTGCGCGGCGCCACGCGCACACGGAGCCGGTCGATCCGGTCGCGGAGTGCGCGGCAAGTCGGCGTGGGCACGGGCACATCCTCCTGGACAACGCGCGTCGGGCCGGCCGGTCGAGCGACCGCCGGGTCACACCCAGTCGGTCAGGGTCACCCCGAAGCGATCCTGCAGCACGGCCGCGACGTCGTGGCCGTCGGGCGCCAGCTCCGGCCGCCGCACCAGCTCGCGCTTGACGAACGGCACCCCGGCGTCGAGGAGCCCGCGCCAGCCGGCGATGGTCGGGTTGTCCCGGCGGTCGACCAGGCCGCGGAAGTCCACGAACGGCTCAGCGGAGAAGTGCCCGTCCCGCAGGTGCGCCGAGAAGCCGTACTCGTAGACCTCGATGATGGCGTCCTTGTCGGACAGGAGGCGGATGCCCTGCCAGAACCGGCGCATCGGCGGCTCGGCCAGGCAGCCGTAGCGGAAACCGCGGAAGAACGACTGCAGGTGGTTGGTGAACTGGCCGGACTCGACCAGCCCCCAGACGTCGGCCGAGGTCGCCTCGAAGTGCTCGATGATCGGGGTGAGGGAGGCGAACGGGCCGATGAGGCTGTCGTTGAGCACCAGGACCTTGTCCGCGGTCAGCAGCGGCGCGTACCGCTCCATCAGCACCGCCCAGGTGCCGAAGTCGTAGCCGACGTTCGCCCGGCGCACCACCGTGAGCGCGCCGGGGTCGACGGCCGCATCCGGATGGAAGGCGAGCTCGGCGTCGACCTCGCAGGCCGACCCGAAGATCACCTGGTAGCCGTGGGACTGGATGGCGGCGACGAGCGCGCTGGCGGATCGCGACAGCCGTGCGGACGGCGACCACGCCGGCGATCAGCGCGATCCGGTCGGGCGGTGCGCTCGTCGCTCCCCCGGGTCGGCCGCGGACTGCCGCAGCGCCGGCCAGCCTGGACTCTCCCGCTCGACCCGCAGGCCGCCCAGCGTGGCGGCCAGGTCGGCCGACGGCGCCTCGGCCGGCATGTTACGGCCGGTCCGGATCGGCGCCGTCGTGCGAGTTCTGCCGGTACTGACGCACCGTGTCCCTGGCCGTATCCAGCTCCGACTTCGTCTGGCGGAGCCGATCACCGATGGCGGCGATGTTCGTCCGGAGGCTGTTCGTCTCGCCGCGCAGCAGGCGGAATTCCTCGTCGGCAGCCGCCGATGGTCCGCCGCCGGCGATCTCCTCGCGCAGCGCGTCCCGCTCCGCGATGGCGGCGTCCCTGGTGGCCAGCAGCTCGGTGATCAGGCCCGCCGCCGCCCTCGGGTAGTTGAGGAACTCCGCGTTGCCGACCTGCTCGGCGAAGGGAGCGAACCGCGCCTTCTTGTCGAAGACGACGATCGAGTCGTAGAAGTGCACCCCGTCCACGTGATCGGTCCACACCGGCTCGACCGCATCCCGCTGGTAGTAGCCGTTCACGTCGTCGATGCGTTCCTTGGCCCACTCGATGAAGGTGCCGGAGCGGCCCCGGCCGCCGCCGTACTGCTCCCAGTACGAGGTGTGGCAGTCCTCGACCAGCAGCAGCCCGCCGTCGGCCAGCAGCGGGAACAGCGTCTCCGCCGTGACGATCTGCTGGTGCACCTCGTGGCCGCCGTCGTCGATGACGATGTCGAAGGGGCCGTGCTCGGCGGCCACCCGGCGCAGGAACTCCACGTCGGTCTGGTCGCCGATCTCGATCGCATGCCGGGGGTCGCAGATGTCCTTGGCCCGCTCGTCGATGTCGATGCCGACGATCGTCGCCGACGGTCCGAAGAACCAGTTCCACATGTCGAGCGAGCCGCCGCGGTACACGCCGACCTCGAGGATCCTGATCCGCCGCCCGCGGTACGGCCCGAAGTGCCGGGTGTAGACGGGGAAGTAGTGCACCCACTTGTCGAGCACGCGCCCCGCGCGCTGGCTGCTGAAGTAGGCGAACAGCGGGTCCTCGCGCAGCCGGCCGACCCCGTCGCCGAGATAGAAGGCCGCCCGGTAGCACTCGTTGACGGCGAAGTCCCAGCCGTCCCGGCCGCGCAGCGCGTCGCCCATGCCGCGGGCCCGCGCGGCGGGATCGTCGGTGGCCGACAGGCGATCCCAGAGCAGCGCCCGTTCCTCCTCGGTCAGCTCGTCGCTGCTGAGGACCAGGTTCTCCGCCCTGCCCGGGTTGCCGGTGGCCAGGGAGTGCAGCAGCGCCCCCAGCGTTTCCGCACTGAACATCGATCTCCTCGGTATCCCGGGCCGGCAGCAGAGGGCCGGCGGAGGACGGGTCGGCAAGAAACGGGTTGGCAAGAAAGATGCCACACCCGCAACGGTTCGGGAGGCCTGTCGCGCGTGGGCGTCGCCGTGGCGCGCGTCCGGGATCGGGGGCCGCGTCCCGGCTACGCTCGGGCCGCACGTCGGGCCGCGCCCGGCGTGCCCGGCAGCGCCGGGCGCGCCGCCGGCCCGGTGATGCGGAGGTTTCGATGCCGATCGGGGCGAGGCGATGATCGTGGCTGACGGGCTGGTGCGGCGGTACGCGGAGGCGCCGACGTTGGCGTCGATGCCGGTGCTGACGAGCGTCACCGGGGACGTGCCGCCGAACCCGCCGGAGTTCATCCAGCGCAAGTTCGTCGGGGCGTCGTACGAGTCGGCGTACGCCGAGGCGGAGGCGTTCGTCGGCAAGGTCCTTCGAGCTGCACGGGGCGCATGCCTCGGCCGGCGCGCGCATGCCCGCCAGGGTGCTCGACTTCGGTTCCGGCTGGGGCCGGATCAGCCGGTTCCTGCTCGATCGGGTGCCGTCGACCGCGATCTTCGCCGTCGATGTCGACCCGGAGATGACGGCGCTGGTCAACTCGACGCTGCCCGGCGTCAACGCGATCACGACGTCGCCTCTGCCGCCCAGCGTGCTCGCGGACGGCACGATCGACCTCGCCGTCGCGTTCAGCGTGTTCTCCCACCTGTCTCCGCACGCGCACGAGGCGTGGGCGGCGGAGTTCGGCCGGCTGATCCGGCCCGGCGGCACCGCCGCGATCACGGTTCTCGAGCAGGGCTTCGTCGACGGCGTCGAGGACGCGCAGCGGGCGCGGGCGGCGGGCACCGCGGACGCCTTCGCGAGCAGCATGGCCGACCTGGCGATCGATGCGGGCGCGGCCCGGCGGGACCTGGCCGATGGGCGGATCGTGTACGCGCCGACCTCGGACGGGGTGCGCTCCGGCGACTTCTACGGGTGGGCCGTCGCCCCGCGCCGGTACGTCGAGAGGGTCTGGGGCGAGGCCGGTTTCGGCATCGTCGAGTGGGTGCCGTCCGGCGAGCTGTTCCCGCAGGCGCTGGTGTTCCTGGTGCGCAGGCGCGAGAGCCGATCCGACGCGGCGGCCAGGGTGACCGCGGCCGTCGTGCGCCGCGGCGCGCGGTCGGCGGGCCGGACCGCGCGGTCGCTGCGGGCCAGGGTCAGGCGCGTCAGCTAGCCGACCCGGCGGGCCGGTCGTCGCGAGCGAGCTCGATCTCGTCCCGGCGCGGCCCCGCGCCCGTCACCCTGTGCAGCCCGCCCCGTATCAGCAGGCCGTGGATGGCGAGCACGACGGCGGGGGCGAGCACCTGGGCGAGCAGCGCGCGGGCGACCGGGTCGAGCGGGAGCAGGAAGCACGCCACGAACACCGCCGCGCCCACGGCCCAGCCGGCCAGCAGCCCCGCGTGCCGGTGCAGCGCGATGAGCGCGGGCTGGCACAGCTGGATGATCATGAACAGGATCGCCGAGCCGGTCAGGATCTCGAGCTCCCATGTGCCGACGTCGCCCTCCGGCACGCCGAACAACAGGTCGAGGATCCAGGGCCCGGCGATGCCGACCCCGATGACCCCCAGCACGCCGAACACGGCGACGACCGCGAGGCCGCGGGTGAACTGGCCGCGGAACTCCTGGGCCCGGCCGCCCTCGGCCGCGGCGGACAGGCCCGGCAGGACGAGGGCCTGCACGGGACTCATCAGCAGCAGCGGGATCCGGGTGAGCACGAGTGCGGTGGTGAAGGCGGCGGCGGTCGCGGCGTCGCCGGTCAGCGTCGCGGTGACGATCACCGGCGCGAGGTTGGCCAGGCACATCGTGAGCGCCGAGGCGCCGAGCAGCCACGCGACGCCGGCACCGGTCGCCGCCCACGTCGGCGGCGGGGCCGGGCTCCGGCCCGCGTCGCCGGTGAGCCGGGACGGCCGCAGGCACGTGAGGGCGGCGATCAGCGGCCCGGCGCACAGCGCCATCGCGAAGGCGGCGGGATCGGTGCTGCCGGCGGCGACCAGCGCGAGGCAGCCGAGCAGACGCACCCCGCCGTCGACGATCAGCGAGGTCGCGTATACCCGGAACCGCCGCTGGCCACCGGCGAGGCCGCGGATGCCGTAGACCAGCGCGGATCCGACGACGGCCAGCGCGAGCGCGAGGACGAGCGACACCTGCCGGTCCAGCACCCGCTCCAGCAGCAGGGGCGCCAGCGCGGCGAGGGCGGCGATCGTGAGCCCGGTCAGCGCGGCGGTGACGCCGACGAGGCGCCAGACCAGCGGCCGCGCCCGCTCGCCGCGGGACAGCGCGGTGCTGACCCGGCGCGACGTCTCCTGCTCGGCCGCGACGAAGATGCCGGGGCCGAGGATGTTCATCAGCAGGTACGTCGCGGAGAGCGCGGCGAGGGTGACGCTGTCGAACCGGTCATGGCCGATGAGCGAGAGGTACCGTAGCCGGAGACGCCGATCACCAGCGTGCCGACCGCCATCCAGATCGGATCGCGGGCGCCCGACAACCCCGACCGAGCCACGTCCCGCAGGGTAGCCGAGCGGCGGGGGACGCCACGGCCGCGCGGCCGGCGGGTGCGGCCGCGGCGGACGACCCGCACCCGCCGGCGCCCGACGTGCGTGGCGTGCGGGCCGCATCCGCCGCGGACGCCCGGGTACCGCGCGGGCCGTCCTGCGGCCGCGGACCGTCAGCCGGCCGCCAGGCGGTAGGCCTGCACGGTGCGCTCGGCACACGCCGCCCACGTCCAGCGCCCGGCGGCCGCCCGGCGGGCCGCCCGCTCGGCCGCGGTGGCCGGCCCGTGCCGGACGACCGCCGCCAGCACGTCGGCGAGGGCGTCGGCGTCGCCGACCGGGAACGGCCGGCCGAACCCGCCGGCGACCTCCCGCAGCACCGGGATGTCGCTGATCACCACCTCGGTGCCGGTGGCGAGGGCCTCCAGCACGGGCAGGCCGAAACCCTCGTCCCTGGACGGCATCACGAGCGCCAGCGCCCCGCCCACCACCGCGGGCAGGTCCTCCTGGGACAGGTAGCCGAGGATGCGCACCCCGGGCGGCGGCACCTCCTGATCCCCCCAGCCCTGCGGCCCGATGAGCAGGAGTTCAGGGGCGCCTTCGGGCGCGTCCGCGGTGAGCCGGCGGTGCGCGGCGAGCAGCGTGCGCAGGTCCTTGCGCGGCTCGCGGGTGCCGACGAAGAGCAGGTACCGCGCGGGGAGGTCGAGCCGGCGGCGCACGGCCGCGTCGTGCTCGGCCTCGGCCGGCGCCCCGGTGGCGAACCAGCGCTCGTCGACGCCGAGCGGCGTGACGACCACCTCCGGCAGGATCGGGCCGTAGGCGTCGGCGAGCTGCCCGGCCACGGTGCGGCTGGGCGTGCACACCGCCGCGGCCCGGCGCAGGCCCCGCGGCACCAGGTCCTGCAGCGCCCGGCTCGTCGCGTCGACGACGTCCGGCATGGTCAGGAAGGTCAGGTCGTGCACCGTGACCACGCCGCCCGCTCGACCCGTGGGCGGCAGCACGAAGTTCGTGCCGTGGAAGACGTCCGACCGGCCGGCCAGGAGCGACACCGGGGGCCACTCGCCGTGTGACCAGGCGGCGCGCAGCGCCCGGGCCGGCGCGGGCCGGGCGCGCGGCGTGACCCCGGGCGGCACCGCGCCGGCCAGCCCGCGCCAGCCGCGCAGGGTGAACGCGGTGGCGCTCACCGCGAGGCCGGCCCGGGCGGCCAGCGCCGCCAGCAGGTGCTCGGTGTACCTGCCGATGCCGGTGCGTCTGCCGAGCAGCGGGGTGCCGTCGAGCGTGACGGCCAGCCGGCCGGGCTCGGGCCGGGAGCGGGTCACGGTCGCCGGTCGCTCAGGCGCGGCCGACCGCGGCGGGCTCCGACCCGGTGCCGGGCCCTGCCGGGCCGGCGGGCGATGCGCCCGCGCTGCCGGCGGCGCCGTCCGCAGGCGTGGTGCCCGGGGGCGGCAGCGTGCCGGTTTCGTCCTGGCCGACGTCGGCCGGCAGCCCGCGCACCCCGGAGCGGCTGAGCAGCACCAGGGCGAGGCCGAGGGCGAGATAGCCGGCGCTGCCGACGACCAGCCAGGTCAGCACGCGCCCGGGCGGCTCCCACGGATTGTCGCGGAGGAAGAATCCGTACTCGGTCCGGGTCGCCGGGATGCCGACCGCGAACCGCTGCAGGGCGTTGTAGACCATGGCGATGCTCGCGGCCGCCCACGCGATCACCAGGAACACCTGCAGGCGCTGGCGGAGGCGGACCGGGGTGCCGCCCTCGAGGTCCCAGAGCATCGCGGCGAACAACAGCGGGAGCAGGCAGATCGGGATGTTGTAGCGGCCCTGCCAGATGTTGCCGAGCGCCGGGTACAGATAGACCGCGCCGGCGAGCGGAACCACCACCGCGGCGATCACCATCAGCACCAGCACCGTGGCGTGCCAGGCCCGGCCGGCCGCGAGGCCGCCGAGCAGGATCACGCCGAAGCACATCACCATCACCCAGACTGTGAGCGTGGTGGGCGCGACGTCGGTCCAGCCCAGCCAGCCGATCATCCGGTCCCACCAGAACCCGGACTCCTTGAACACGACCCGGACTCCCTCGCGGTACCCGCGCCCCTGGGTGTCCAGTGCGAAGGCGCCGGTGCCGGCGATGCGCTGCCAGATCACCGACCAGCCGGTCGCCAGAACGATGGCCAGCGCCGACCACCACACCGCCCGGACGGCGAAGATCTGCCGCAGCCGCCGAATGCCGACCAGCAGGGCGAAGGCCAGGAAGACCGCGAGCCAGAGGTAGGACGCGGCCCGGGTGATGACCATCACCGACAGCCCGATGCCGGCGATGATCGCCCAGCTGCGTGCGGCCGCCGCCTGCGGTCTCAGCACCAGCAGGAACATGCCGGTGACGCCGGCGACCGTCCCGGAGATCTCCCAGGCGCTCGGGTTGAGCGAGCCGAACAGCGAGAGCACCGTCGGCGTCAGCCCCACGACGGTGGCCGCCGCCGTGACGACCGCCGACCGGTACATCAGCGCGGCGCAGATGCCGAGCGCGGTGAGCAGGGACGCGATGAACCCGGTGATCAGGCGCGCGACGTACAGCGCGTTGGCCGGGTCGTCGAAGACGTGGAACGCCCACCCGCTGAAGAAGTAGAAGACGGGGTTGTAGCGGCCGGCCCGGGCGTTGACGTCGACCAGCTGCTCGGTCGCCGGCAGGGGATACGCGCAGGAAGCGTCGATCTCGGGGTGGAACGCGAAGCAGCCCACCCGTCCGGTCTGCGGCATCGCCTCCGGCACGACCTGCAGGCTGGTCCCGTCCGGCAACTGCTCCCCGACGAACTGCCCGTCCCAGACCGCCCAGGCGCGGATGACGTGGTCCGACTCGTCCGGCTGCGCCGCCGGCGGCATGACGAAGGTCCACGCGCCGCCGATGACGAACAGCAGCGAGGCGATCGCGATGAACCGACCCCAGCTCCACGGGCGGCACATCGGGTCGGGCGGCGGCGCGGGCGGCGCCTCGGCGACCGCCACGCCGGCCTGGCCCGGGAAGTACTGCGGCGAGGCCATCGACGCCTCGTCGGCGGGCGGGAGCTCACCCGGATACCCGCGCGGCGGCACGACGACCGTGGGTGGCCCTTCGTCGGTCTCGGCCGGCGCCGGCTCGGCGGGCGGGCGTTCTGCGGCAGCGGCGCCGGCTGCCTGCGGCGCCGCGGATCGGGCGCTGCTCGAGCGGGCCTGCGCTGGTCGGGCGCTGCCTGATCGGGCGCTGCCTGGACCGGCGGTGATTCCGGCCGCCCGCCCTCGGGCGGCGCCGCACCGAGCGGCTCCGGTGCGTCGGACGACGCCGCGGCCGCCAGGGGCTCGGCCGGCCGGCCGGAGCCGGGCGGAGCGGGCGGCCCGGCCTCCGAGGGCGCGTCCGCCGTCCGATCCGGCTCCGCCGGCACGGGTTGATCGGGCACGGACAGATCCCCCTCGCCAGTGACTGGTGATCCGCAAGCGGCGTGCGCCCCGCACGTTACCGGGTGCGTCGGGCCGGTCCGGCCGGCGGCGCGCGAGGGGCGGCGATTGGACCCGCGGTGCCCGGCGCATCTACCATCGGCGCTCGTGGAAATGGGCGACGGGTCGAGAAGAATTCCCCGGTAAAGACACAATGTCCTTCGTCGCGCCAATTTTCCTGTGGTATTTCATGCCACTGGTCCTCGTGCTGTACTGGATCTTTCCCCGGCACTGGCGCAACGGGCTCATCGCGGTCGCCTCGCTGCTGTTCTACGCCTGGGGCGCCGGCCAGTTCGTGCTCCTGCTCCTGCTGTGCATGGCGGTCAATTTCGCGGCGGGCATCGGCATCGACTCGGCGCGATTCGCCGAGAATCCGAGGTCGCGGCGCACGCTGCTCATCGCGACGGTCGCGTTCGACCTGCTGATCCTGGGCGTCTGGAAGTACGCCGGGTTCCTGTCCGAGCAGGTCAACACCCTCTCCACGGCGCTCGGCCTGGCCGACACGTCGATCATCGCGCTCGCCCTGCCGATCGGCATCTCGTTCTTCACCTTCCACCACATGTCCTACGTGGTGGACGTCTACCGGCACTCCCGACCGGCGCAGAAGAGCCCGGTGCAATTCGTCACCTACATCGGCATGTTCCCGCAATTGGTGGCCGGCCCGATCGTCCGCTACCACGAAATCTCCGAGCAGCTGTCCGACACCGACCGCGACCGTCTCGCGGATTTCTCCCGCGGCTTTCCGCGCTTCGCCCTCGGGCTGAGCAAGAAGGTCATCATCGCCGACACCGTCGCGCCCATCGCGGACGCGGCCTTCTCGGTGAGCGGCGGCGAGCTGACCACCCAGGCGGCCTGGGTCGGGGCCATCGCGTACAGCGTGCAGATCTACTTCGACTTCTCCGCCTACACGGACATGGCGATCGGCCTGGGCCAGATGTTCGGCTTCCGGCTGCCGGAGAACTTCGACCGGCCCTACTCCGCGCACAGCATCACGGACTTCTGGCGGCGCTGGCACATGTCGCTGTCCCGCTGGTTCCGGGACTACGTCTACATCCCGCTGGGCGGCAATCGCGGCGGCGCCGCGGCGACCTACCGCAACCTGCTGATCATCTTCTTCCTCACCGGCTTCTGGCACGGCGCGAACTGGACGTTCCTGGTCTGGGGCATGTACCACGGCGTGCTGATGATCATCGAGCGGCTGACCGGGCTGGGCACCCGGGCCCCGAAGAGCGTGCCGGAGGAGATCGGTCGGCGCGCCCTGACCATGCTGCTGGTGATCGTGGGCTGGGTGTTCTTCCGCGCGCACACCATCGGGCAGGCCTGGGACTTCCTCAGGGCGATGTTCTGGCCGACGACCGGGCCCGTCCCGGACGCGCTCCTCGCGGCGACCGGCAACCAGGCCGTGCTCATGCTCGTGCTGGGAGCGCTCGTCGTCTTCATGCCGTCGACGCTGGTCATGGGCCGGCTCATCGAGCGGTTCAACTACCGTCCGGCATCCGTGTTCCGGGTGGCGGTGGTCTGCGTGCTGGCTCCGTACGCCGCGATCGCGGTCGCGGCCGGGACGTTCAGCCCGTTCCTGTACTTCCAGTTCTGACCCGATCCGGTCCGCCGGCACGAGGGGCCCGGCCGGGAAATCCGGCCCACACGAAGCACTGCGACACTGGCAACGGACATCGGCACGACACGGCACGACGACCGGTCACCCCGGGCCGGCGACCGAGAGGACGAGATTGACACCGCAGGACGACGCGCAGCGCGACGGGCCGGCGCCCGCCGCCGCCGTGGCGCCCGGGCCGCCTCCGGGGACCGTCCGCACCGCGGACCGGGGCGGCGACGATCAGCAGGACCAGCCGGCGCAGAACGACTCCGGCCCCGAGGACCCCGAGGTCGAGGAGCGGCTGCTGCACGGGGGCGACGAGGAGACCGTCGCCGACACCGTCGGTGAGGACGCCGACAAGCTCGGTCCGGCGCCGACCGGGGCCCGCCGCGCCGGCATCGTCTCCGCGCACAACCGCAGGATCATCGTGCTGCCCCTGCTGATCGGGCTGGTCTTCTTCTTCGGCCCCGCGCTCGGCTTCGTGCTGGGCGATCGCGCAGAACCCATCGACAATCGCCCGCTCGTCGAGATGCCATCGATCGCCGAGGGCTGGGACTTCATCCCGGACTTCCAGGCATGGGCGAACGACTATCTGCCGCTGCGGGCGCAGGCGGTGCGGCTGGGCACCGAGATCTCCGAGCTGGTCTTCCGCGAGCCACCCGCCTACGGCAACAAGCCGGAGACCGCCGGCGTGCCGGGGGTGCCCGGTGTGCCCGCACCGGACGCGGCGTCGGGGGACGGCGCGGATGCCGCCGGCGCCGTCAACTACCCGCAGGTCATCGCGGGCAAGGACGGCTGGCTGTACCTGGGCGCCGATGCCGCGGCGCCCTGCCAGCCGGACCTGCCGGTCGCGGACGCCGTCGCCGGTCTCAAGCGGCTCTCCGACGCCGTCACGGCGTCGGGCCGCACCTTCGTGCTGGTGGTCCCGCCCGACAAGTCCACGGCGGTGCCGCAGTACCTGCCCGACACGTTCGCCGGCAAGAACTGCATGGCCGCGGCGCGGCAGGAGTTCTGGACCCTGCTCGGCCAGCAGGGCATGGACGTGGTCGACATCAAGGACGACCTCGTCGCCGCGGAGCAGGCATGGGGCGAGACGCTCTGGCGCCCGTCGGACACGCACTGGGGGCCGCGCGGGGCGCAGACGTTCGCGCAGGCGGTCGCCGGCGCCATCGACCCGGCGATCGCGCCCGCCGCCGACGTCTCGTCGACCGGACCCGTGGCGCTGCCCGGCGACCTGTCGGCGATGCTCGGCACGCCGACGGACGACACGGTGAAGGGCGTGGACTTCGCCAGGCCAGGGGTGACGCTGAGCATGAACGGGGAGCCGCTGCCCGACGGCAAGGTGCCGGACCTCGGCTACTCGGTGGTGACGATCGACGCGGAATCCGACGGCGCGCCGCTGGTGCCGCAGCGCACGCTGGTCGTCGGCGACTCCTTCCTGGACGCCTCGCTCAGCGCGCTGCCCCCGTACTTCTCGTCGATGTCCTTCATCCACAACATGACCGGTGACGCCCCCGGCGGGGCGCAGGGGGTCGCTGCCGGCATGGTCGACGCCGACGTCGTCGTCTACGAGGTCGTGGAGCGGGCCGCGGTGAGCGGCGCGTCGAGCTTCCAGGACCCGGCGAACCTGGCCGTTCTGGAGCAGGCGCTCGCGGACAACCCGCGCTGAGTCGGCGCGCCGGCACCCCCGCGGGCGGGGCGCGCGCCCGGCTCGCCCCGTCGGCGGCGGCCCGCTCAGGTCACGACGTGCCGGGCCAGCTTCGGCAGGCTCGCCCCCTCCGACCTGGCCCGGACCGCGGCCGGGATCAGCGACAGCGCGTTCAGCCGCGAGGACAGGTGCCAGCGCGCCGTGCGCGCAGCCCGCGTCCAGCCCTGCGCGCCGAACTGCTCCGCCTCGCGCTCGAACAGCGAGCGCTCCTCCTCGAAGCGCCGGCCGTCGAGCGACTTGATCGACGAGTCGGACCCGGAATGCCGGCGGTACAGGAAGGCGAGCGTCGGGTCCAGCACGAGCGAGCCGCCCTCGCGGGCGATGTCCAGCTGCAGCGCCAGGTCCTGCGTGACGTGCAGGCCCTCGCGGAAGCCGATCCTGGTGATCGTCTCGGTCCGCCAGGCCAGCGACGGGAAGTACGTCCAGCAGCCGCGCAACAGGCTCACCGCCAGGTCCTGGCCGGCCAGCTCGGTGCGCTCGGCGACGTCCGGCCGGTAGTGCGACTTGACCCGGTCGCCGAGAGGTCGCACGCCGCGGCCCTTCTCGTCGATGACCTCGACGCCGACCTGGACGATCGAGGCGTCCGGGAACTCGGCGTACGCGTCGGCGACGGTCTGCAGGAAGTTCGGCAGCATGACGTCGTCCGCGCCCATCACCACCACGTGCGGTGCGGTGACCAGGTCGAGGCACTTGCGGTAGTTGCCGTTCGCACCGAGGTTCTCCGCGTTGCGCTGGTAGCGCACCCGCGGGTCGTCGATGGTGCCGAACCAGCGCGCCGGCTCGGGGTCGGGGTAGCCGTCGTCCACGACGAGCAGCCGCCAGTCCCCGTACTGCTGGCCGAGCACGCTCTGCGCGGCCTGCTTCATCAGGCCGACGTCGCCGTAGTACGGCAGTGCCACATCGATCGTCACGGCTCGATCGTCCTCTCGGGTAGTGCCCTCGTGCGTCTCACCCGGCACGCGGCAGCGCTGGCGAAGAAGCGCGGGTCGGGACCGGTCGGGCCGCGGTCAGGCCCGGTCACGCGTCGACGCCGCCGCTGACCAGCGCCGCGCCGGCGCTGAAGTGCGGCACCAGCGTCGTGTCGACCAGGGTGAGCGCGGCAGCGATCGCCATGTGCATGTCCAGGTACTTGTAGGTGCCGAGCCGGCCGCCGAAGAGCACGCCGGGCTCCGCGGCGGCGAGGTCCCGGTAGCGCAGCAGCCGCGTGCGGTCGTCGGCGGTGTTGACCGGGTAGTACGGCTCGTCCTCGCGCCCGGCGAACCGGCTGAACTCCCGCATGATCACCGTCCCGTCCTTGGCGTAGTCGCGTTCGGGATGGAAGTGCCGGAACTCGTGCACCCGGGTGTAGGGCACCGCGGCGTCGGCGTAGTTCATCACCGGGCAGCCCTGGAAGTCCTCGATCGGCAGCACCTGCCGCTCGAAGTCCAGCGTCCGCCAGCTCAGGTCGCCCTCGGCGTAGTCGAAATAGCGGTCGACCGGCCCCGTGTAGACCACCGGCACGCGGCCGAGCACCGACCCCCGGGAGAACGGGCCCGGCTCGAAGAAGTCGGTGCCGAGATGTACGTCGATCCGCGGGTGGTCGGCCATCCGGTTCAGCCACGCGGTGTAGCCGTCCAGCGGCAGGCCCTCGTAGGTGTCATTGAAGTACCGGTTGTCGTACGTGTAGCGGACCGGAAGGCGGGCGATGATGCCGGGCGGCAGCTCGCGCGGGTCGGTCTGCCATTGCTTGGCCGTGTAGTCCCGGACGAATGCCTCGTACAGGGGCCGGCCGATCAGCGAAATCGCCTTGTCCTCGAGATTTCCGGCCGCGCCAATGGCGAGCTCGGCCGCTTGTTCGGCGACCAGGGCCCTGGCCTCGGCCGGGGTGTGGG
>CAWHKH010000003.1:0-184710 GCA_963829945.1 uncultured Actinomycetota bacterium
TGCCCGAGATGAACTGCGCGCCGAACGACGATTCGTACAGCTCGGAGTTCTTGTCGGCGAAGGCCTTCTCGGCGTCCTTCTGGCGACCGAAGACCTTGACCAGGCTGTGCCCGGTGTAGGTCTCCTCCACCCGGGCGTTGAGCTCGCCGGTGCTGCGCCACTGGGCGATGAACTTCGGCTGCGACCGCTTGGCGATCATGGTGGTGACCACCAGCGACAGCGGGATCGCGATCAGCGCGACGAGCGCCAGCAGCGGCGAGATGATCAGCATCATCACCAGCACGCCGACGACGGTCAGCAGCGAGGTCAGCGTCTGGGAGAGCGTCTGCTGCAGCGACTGCGAGATGTTGTCGATGTCGTTGGTGACCCGGCTGAGCACCTCGCCGCGCTGGTGCTTGTCGAGGTAGGACAGCGGCAGCCGGTTGAGCTTGTCCTCGATCTCCTCGCGCAGCTTGTAGATCGTGCGCTGCACGATGCCGTTCAGGATGTAGCCCTGCAGGTAGCCGAACACCGAGGCGAACACGTAGAGCACCAGCACCCAGAGCAGAACCGTGCCGAGGGCGGCGAAGTCGATGCCCGTGCCCCGGCGTGATCGACATCGCCGAGAGCATGTCCGCGAAGGTGTCGTTGCCCTGGGCCCGCGCGCCGTCGACGGCCTGCTGCTGGGTGATGCCTGCCGGCAGCTGCTTGGAGATGATGCCGTCGAAGATGATGTTGGTGGCGTTGCCGAGGATCTTCGGGCCGAGCACGGAGAACACCACGCTGATCACGCCGAGCAGCACGACGGCGATCAGCGAGAACCGCTCCGGGCTCATCCGCCTCAGCAGCCGGCGGGCGGACGGCCCGAAGTTCAGCGACTTCTCGGCCGGCATGCCGATGCCGCCGCCGAACGGACCGCCGCCGCCGGGACCCGGCCGCCGGCCGGCGGGCCGAACTTGGGCCGCTCCGGCGCTTTCGCGCCGGCCTGCGCCGGCGTGCTCATGCCGACACCTCCGCGCCCAGCTGGGATTCCACGATCTCGGCGTACGTCGGGCTGGTCTCGAGCAGTTCCTCGTGCCGCCCGACGGCCGACGACGAAACCGTCCTCCAGCACGATGATCTGGTCGGCGTCGGCGATGGTCGACACCCGCTGGGCGACGATGATCACCGTGCGGTCGCGGGTCATCGGCCGGAGCGCCGCCCGCAGCCTGGCGTCGGTGGCGAGGTCCAGCGCCGAGAACGAGTCGTCGAACAGGTAGATGCGCGGTTCCGCCACCAGCGCCCGCGCGATGGCCAGCCGTTGCCGCTGGCCGCCGGAGACGTTCGACCCGCCCTGGGTGATCGGCGACTCCAGGCCGTCCGGCATGGCCGCGACGAAGCCCTCGCCTGCGCCATCGTCAGGGCCGCCCAGAGCTCTTCGTCGGTGGCGTCCGGGTTGCCGTAGCGCAGGTTCGACGCGACCGTCCCGGTGAACAGGAAGGGCTTCTGGGGCACCAGGCCGATGCGGTCCCAGAGCACGTCCAGGTCGTAGTCGCGCACGTCGACACCGTCGACGAGCACGGCGCCGGCCGTGGCGTCGAACAGCCGGGGGATCAGCGAGAGCAGGGTGGTCTTGCCCGCGCCGGTGGACCCGATGATCGCGGTGGTGGTGCCGGGCACGGCCCGCAGCGTGATGTCCCGCAGGACAGGCGCGCCCGCGCCCGGGTAGGTGAAATCGACCGCCTCGAGGCGGACCTCGCCCGCCCTCGTCGCGGGTGTGACCGGCGACGTGGGCGGCACCACGGAGGACTCGGTGCGCAGCACCTCGCTGATCCGGTCCGCGCTGACCGGCGGCCCGCGGCACCATCACGGCCATGAAGGTCGCCATCATCACCGAGAACAGGATCTGCATCAGGTAGTTCAGGAACGCGATCAGCGCGCCGATCTCGATGTCCCCGTTGTTCACCCGGTGCGCGCCGAACCACAGCACCGCGACGCTGGAGGCGTTCAGCACCAGCATGACGATGGGGAACATCAGCGCCATCAGCCGGCCCGGCGCGCAGGGCGGTGTCGGTCAGCTCGGCATTCGCGTCGGCGAACCGCCTGGTCTCCAGCGGCTCCCGGACGAAGGCCCGGACCACCCGGACGCCCGAGATCTGCTCGCGCAGCACGCGGTTGACCACGTCGATGCGGGCCTGCATCCGGCGGAACTGCGGGATCATCCGTGATCACGATCAGCCCGATCGCGATCACCAGCACCGGCACGCTGACCAGCAGCAGCCAGGCCAGCCCGAGGTCGGTGCGCAGCGCCATGAACACGCCGCCGATGCACATGATCGGCGCCGCGACGAGCAGCGTGCAGGTCATCAGCACCAGCATCTGCACCTGCTGCACGTCGTTCGTGTTCCGGGTGATCAGCGTCGGCGCACCGAACTTCGCGACCTCGCGGTCGGAGAACGTGCCGACCCGCTGGAACAGGGCGGCGCGGACGTCGCGGCCGAAGCCCATCGCCGTCCGCGCGCCGAAATAGACCGCGATGATCGTGCAGACGATCTGCAGAACCGTGACGCCCAGCATGATCCCACCGGTGGACACGATGAAACCGGTGTCGCCGGTGGCGACGCCCTGGTCGATGATCTCCGCGTTCAGCGCCGGCAGGTAGAGGGACGCGATGGTGCCGATCAGCTGGAACAGCACGACCATGGCGAGCGGCCCGCGGTACGGCCGCAGGTAGGTGCGCAGCAGGCGGATCAACATCAGGCATCACTCCGTCCGACGGAGGCGAGATCGTCGGTGGGCGAGCCGGCCTCGTGGTGGGTGGTGGTTCCCGGATCGCGGTGATCGCCCGGTCCGGGTGGGTGCACGGCGGCGGGATCGCCGGGCCGGCTGACGCCGTCGGGGTCGTCGGCGGCGACGCCGTGCAGCAGCAGGTCGAGGATCTCGTCGGTGGACATGGGGTGGTCGTCGGTGAGGATCGGGTGGGTGCCCGCGACCGTGACCAGGTGCAGCAGCCGGGCGGCCTTCGCCGGGGGGCAGCGCAGCTCATCGCGATGGGCGATCAGCAGATCGGCGAGGGCGTTGTGGATGTCGGTCATGTCGGGTCGATGGGTGGGCGCGAACCGGGGTCCCGGAGGTTCGCCGCCGTCCTGCATACGCAGCATCCCGACCAGGCGCCACACATTTTCGAGGCGGCGACGGAGCGCGGTGATCGCCTGGGTGATCACCGCGTCGAGCGGCTGGTGCGGGTCGATCGCGCGCAGCTCGTCTGCGGTGGGGGTGGGGTCGAAGACCTCGGCGACCACGGCGACCAGCAGCGAGTCCTTGTCCTCGAAGACCCGGAAGATCGTGCCCTCGGCGATGCCGGCCACCTGGGCGATCTCGCGGGTGGTGACGGCCGACCCGCGGCGGGTGATCAGCGGGGTGGCTGCGGCGATGATCGCCGCGCGGCGCTCGTCGGGCGGCAGGGGGGCGGCGCGGCCGGAGGTGGGCACGGTCGCCGAGACTAACTGAGTGAGCACTCACTCACAAGGCTGGCCGGGCCCGGATCGCCGAGGGCGAACAGCGACCGACGATCGGGCCGCCCGACCCGGCCGGTCGGGTCACTCCTGGATCGGCGGCGCGTGGTCCGGGGCGAGGATGCCGCCGATGCGGCGGAACAGGATGTCGGCCTCGTTGGTGTTGACGCCCGCGGAGTCGAACGCCTCCGGTTTGTAGGTGGCCGCCAGGGAGACGGTCGTGCGCTCCGCGGCCAGGTAGCCCATCGCGCCGGAGAAGCCGCTCAACATGGGATTCTGCAGCAACCAGTCGCCGGTGGTGATGATGCCGATGCCGTACGCGTAGCCCTCGGACTGCTCGAAGCACGCGCCGCAGCCCTCGACCGCGGATCCGAACCCCCGCAAGGCGGTGGACACCATCAGCTCGTGCGATTCCGGCGACAGCAGGGTGCCCTCGCCGATCGCGATGGCGGTGGCCGTCATGTCGTCGAGGTTCATGGTCTGGATCGCGCCGTGGGTGATCGTCCACGACGGGTTCCAGAACGTGGACTCCTCGTAGAAGGGTCACCCATCCGGCACGCCCAGCACCTCTCGCCGTTCCGAGGTGAAGGCGTGCAGCGACCGGCTCCTGGATGGCCGGTGTGCCGGGGTCGACGGTGTCCGTCAGGCCGAGCGGCCCGAGCACCCGCGCCGCGATCAGCTCGTCCATCGGCGTGCCGGTGATCTGCTCCAACGCGAGTCCGAGGATGACGTAGTTGGTGTGCGCGTAGCCCCAGTTCGTGCCCGGCGGGAAGAGCATCGGCAGGTCCGCGACGACGGCGATCAGTTCCTGCGGCGTCCACGATCGGTAGGGGTCGGCGAGGGATGCGTCGAGGAAGGACCGCTGCTGCACGTAGTCCGGGTACCCGGAGGTCATCTGGGCGAGCTGCCCGAGGGTGACCTCGTCGGCGTGCGGCAGGTCGGGGAGCCACCGTGAGATCGGGTCGTCCAGGCTCACGGTGCCCTCGTCGACCAGTTGCAGCAGGACCGTCGCGACCATCGAGATGGCGACGGCGCCGTTGCGGAAGTGCATGTCGGTCGTCGCCGGCACCCCGGTCATCGACTCGCCCCAGGCCTCGCGCAGAACCTCGCGGCCGTCGCGGGTGATCTGCAGGATGACCGCCTTCAGGTGCCGGTCGGCCATGGTCTGTTCGACGAGCTCGCGGACCCGCTCCGCGTCGGCGGTGTCCTGCGCAGTGGGCGGCCCGAAGGTGGGGGACGCGGCCGACGAGGCGGTCAGCCCGGACGACGCGGTGGCACCCGCCGTCGCCGCCGCCGACGAGCCCTCCGTCGCTGCCGCGGATGACGTGGACGTGGCGGTCGGGGGCGTGCCGGTGCATGCCGCCAGCAGCAGGGCCGCCGCGCCGGCGAGCCCGACGAGGCGTTTCCGGGTCACGGCATCCTCCTGGGCGGGGCGGCGGGATGGCGCAGTCTGGCGATCATCCGGACGTTCGGGCCGATCCGGGCAAGCACGGCTGCTCTCTGCAGCCGTGGCGCTGGATCCGTGGCCCCGAAGGTGGTCGGGATTCCACGTCGCGTCCCGGTCGCCGGACTCTTGATCCTGCGGCCGTTGCCCGCGCGCGGTCCATGGTCTGTTCGATCATGGCACCCGTGCATGCCATGACCGGCGTGTCGCGCGAAACGCCGACGAAGTCGTGCAGGGCCACCATGATCAACTCGAACGCCGGCGCGCGACAGGCGCAGCCGTGCCGAGTCGCCGCGGCGTGAGCGGCGTCACGAGCGCCGATCGCCGGTGGCGGTGATCGCCGCCGGAGCGTCGTCGACCGGACGCCGGCGACCGTCCGGCGACTGCCGGTCGGGGCGGGTCCCACTGTCGGGGGTGCCCAGCACAATGGTCGGGTGACCAGCCCCGACGGGACCGCGCCTGGCGCGCCCGACGCGCTCCAGCGGTTCGATCCGCTCGTCCGCGACTGGTTCACCGGCGCGTTCGCCGCCCCGACGGCGGCCCAGGCCGGGGCGTGGGACGCGATCGGCCGCGGCGAGCACACGCTGGTCGTCGCGCCCACCGGGTCGGGCAAGACCCTGGCGGCGTTCCTGTCCGCGATCAACGACCTGGTCGGCGGCGCCGCACCGGTCGACGGCGCGCCGCTCGCCGACCCGCGCGCCCGGTGCACGGTGCTCTACCTCTCGCCGCTCAAGGCACTGGCCGTCGACGTGGAGCGCAATCTGCGGTCCCCGCTGACCGGCATCGGCGCGATGGCCGCCCGGCGCGGCATCCGCATGCCCGAGATCAGCGTGGCCGTCCGCTCGGGGGACACGCCGTCGGGCGACCGCCGGGCGTTCGCCCGCGACGGGGCGGACATCCTGATCACCACCCCGGAGTCGCTGTTCCTGCTGCTGACCAGCCGCGCCCGGCAGATGCTGACCGGCATCCGGACCGTGATCATCGACGAGGTGCACGCCGTCGCCGGCACGAAACGCGGTGCGCACCTGGCGGTCTCGCTGGATCGGCTGGATGCGCTGCTGGACCGGCCCGCGCAGCGGGTCGGGCTGTCCGCGACGGTGCGGCCCGTGCCGGAGGTCGCGCGGTTCCTCGCCGGCGGGCGACCGGTCACCGTCGTGCAGCCGCCGTCGACCAAGCAGATCGACGTCGACGTCGTCGTTCCGGTGCCGGACATGAGCCAGATGGGCACCGTGACCGGCGATCTCACCGGCAAGGCGGCCGGCGAGGTGGGCCGGACCTAGCATCTGGCCGCACGTCGAGGAGCGGGTGGTCGACCTGATCACGGCGCACCGGTCGACCATCGTGTTCGCCAATTCCCGCCGGCTCGCGGAGCGACTCACGGCGCGGCTCAACGAGATCCACGCCGAGCGGCTGGGCGCGATCGAGCTGCGGGAGGAGGCGGAGCGGGCCGGCCCTGCGGCGCAGGTGATGGCGCAGTCCGGCGCCGCGTTGGGCGCGCCCGCGGTGCTCGCCAAGGCGCACCACGGGTCGGTGTCGCGCGAGCAGCGCGCGCAGATCGAGGACGAGCTCAAGACCGGCCTGCTGCCCGCCGTGGTCGCGACCTCCTCGCTGGAGCTCGGGATCGACATGGGCGCGGTCGATCTCGTGGTCCAGGTCGAGGCACCGCCGTCCGTCGCCAGCGGCCTGCAGCGGATCGGCCGCGCCGGTCACCAGGTCGGCGCGCCGAGCCACGGCGTCATGTTCCCCAAGTTCCGCGGCGACCTGATCTCCGCCGCGGTGGTGGCCGAGCGGATGCGGGACGGCGCCATCGAGTCGCTGTCCGTCATCGCCAACCCGCTGGACATCGCCGCCCAGCAGATCGTCGCGATCTGCGCGATGGACCCGATCACCGTGGACGAACTCCACGAGCTGCTGCGCAGGTCCGCGCCGTTCGCCTCGCTGGGCCGCGGCGCCCTGGAGTCGGTGCTGGACATGCTGTCCGGCCGCTATCCGAGCGAGCAGTTCGCCGAGCTCCGGCCGCGGATCACGTGGGACCGGGTGACAGGCGTGCTCACCGGCCGGCCCGGCGGGCAGCGGCTGGCGGTGACCTCCGGCGGCACGATCCCCGACCGCGGGCTGTACGGGGTGTTCCTCGCCGGGGCGGAGGGCACCGGTCGGCGGGTGGGCGAGCTGGACGAGGAGATGGTCTACGAGTCCAGGGTCGGCGACGTGTTCGCGCTCGGCTCGACCTCCTGGCGGATCGTCGACATCACCCACGACCAGGTGCTGGTGGTGCCGGCGCCGGGGCTGCCCGGCCGGCTGCCGTTCTGGAAGGGCGACACCCTCGGCCGGCCGGCCGAGCTCGGCCGCGCGCACGGCGAGTTCGTCCGCACGGTGGTCGGCCGGCCGCGGGCGGAGTCGGAGGCCGCGCTGCGCGACGCCGGCCTCGACGCGTTCGCCGCGGGCAACCTGCTCGACTACCTCGCCGAGCAGCAGCAGGCGACGGGCCTGGTGCCGGACGAGAAGAACCTGGTGGTCGAGCGTTTCCGGGACGAGCTCGGTGACTGGCGGCTCGTGCTGCACTCGCCCTACGGCGCCGCGGTGCACGCGCCGTGGGCCCTGGTGATCGCCGCGCGGATGCGGGAGCGGTACGGCGTGGACGTCGCCGCCATGCACGCGGACGACGGGATCGTGCTGCGGCTGCCCGATATCGAGTACGACGGCGCATCCGAGGGTGGGGGGCCTCCGGTCGCCGACCTGCTGCTGCTGGACCCGCAGACGGTGGAGGCCGAGGTCACCGCGGAGATCGGCGGCGCCGCCGTGTTCGCGGCCCGCTTCCGGGAGTGCGCCGCCCGCGCGCTGCTGTTGCCGCGCAGGCAGATCGGCCGGCGACAGCCGCTCTGGCAGCAGCGCCAGCGGGCGACGCAGCTGCTCGAGGTCGCCTCCGCCTACCCGTCCTTCCCGATCGTCGCCGAGGCGGTGCGCGAGTGCCTGTCCGACGTCTTCGACGTGCCGTCGCTGGCCGGGCTGATGCGCGACCTGCAGTCCCGCTCGGTGCGGATGGTGGAGGTCACCACCGCGAGCCCGTCGCCGTTCGCCTCCTCCCTGCTGTTCGGGTACGTCGCGCAGTTCCTCTACGAGGGCGACTCGCCGTTGGCCGAGCGCCGCGCCGCCGCGCTCACGGTGGACCCGACGCTGCTGGCCGAATTGCTCGGCCACGGCGACGGTCTCGCGCTGCGCGACCTGCTCGACCCGCAGGCGATCGCGGACACCGAGGCCGAGCTGCAGCGCCTCGCCGAGCACCGGCGGGCCCGGTCGGTCGACGAGATCGCCGACCTGCTCCGCATTCTCGGCCCCCTAACCACCGTCGAGGTGGACCTGCGCAGCGCGGTGCCCGACGCGGAGGGCGCGCTCGGCGAGCTGGCCGGCGCCCGGCGCGCGATGCAGGTGCGGATCGGCGGCGAGCAGTACTGGGCCGACCCGGCGGACGCAGCGCTGCTGCGGGACGCCCTCGGCACCGCGCTGCCGCCCGGCATCGCCGAGTCGCTGCTCGAGCCGGTGCCTGACCCGCTGGGCCGGCTCGTCGGCCGGTTCGCCCGGACGCACGGTCCGTTCCTGGCGACGGAGCCGGCGACCCGACTCGGCCTCGGGGTCGCGGTGGTGACCGACGCGCTGCGTCGGCTGGTCGGCTCCGGGCGCCTGGCCGAGGGCGAGTTCCGCCCGCTGGGCACCGCGGCCGTCACCGACGGCGCCCTTGCGGCGACCGGCACCACCGAGTTCGTCGACGCCGACGTGCTGCGGCTGCTGCGCCGACGGTCGCTCGCCGCCCTGCGGGCGGAGGTGGAGCCCGTCGAGCCGACGGCGCTCGCCCGGTTCGTGCCCGCCTGGAACGGCATCGGGGTGGCCCGCGGCTCGTCGGCGCTGCGCGGCGTCGACGGGGTGCTGCGCGCGGTCGAGCAGCTCGCCGGGGCACTCCTGCCGGCCTCCGCCGTCGAGACGCTGATCCTGCCGGCGCGCGTGCCCGGCTACGCCCCGTCCATGCTCGACGAGCTGACCAGTGCGGGGGAGGTCGCCTGGACCGGACACGGGTCGCTCCCGGGCGACGACGGATGGGTCGCCCTGCATCTGGCGGAGTCGTTGCCGCTGACCGTGGCGGTGGACGCGCGCCCGGACGCGGAGGGGTCCGCCGCCGGCGCGGCGCGCGGCGAACTGCACGGCGCCCTGCTCGACGTGCTGGGCGGCGGCGGGGCCTTCTTCTTCCGCGGGCTCGCCGACGGCGTGCACGCCGCAGGCATCACCGCGACCGAGTCGGCCATCGCCGAGGCGTTGTGGGACCTGGTCTTCGACGGCCTGGTCAGCTCCGACACGCTGGCACCCCTGCGCGCCCGGATCGCCGGCGGCCGGACGACCCACCGCGCGCGGGCGGCGACGCCGCGCGCCCGGCTGCGATCGCCGTCGGGGCTGGCGCTGCTCTCGTCGCGTCGCGTCGCCGGCGCGCCGGCCATCCGCGCGGCGCCGACGCGGCCCGGCACCCTGCCGACGGTGGTCGGCCGCTGGTCGCGGGTCCCGGATGCCGAGACCGATCCGACGCTGCGGCTGCACGCGGCCGCCGAGGTGCTGCTCGACCGGCACGGCGTGGTCACCCGCGGCGCGGTGATGGCCGAGGGCACCCCCGGCGGTTTCGCCGGCGTCTACCGGGTGCTCGCCGCGCTGGAGGAGACCGGCCGGATCCGCCGCGGCTATTTCGTCGAGGGGCTGGGTGCCGCACAGTTCGCCACGGCCGGCGCGGTCGACCGCGTCCGCTCGTTCGCCGCCCGGCCGGACGGCGGCGCGGCCGACCCGGTCGCGGTCGTGCTGGCCGCGGCGGACCCGGCGAACCCGTACGGCGCGGCGCTCCCGTGGCCCGAACGACCCGAGTCGCCGGTCGCCGACCGGCACCGGCCGGCCCGGCGGGCGGGATCACTGGTCACGCTCGTCGACGGCGCCGCCGTGCTCTATGCCGAGCGCGGCGGACGCTCGCTGCTCTCGTTCGTCGAGGACGAGGCCGCGCTCACGGCCGGCGCCGCCGCCCTGGCCGGCCTGGTCACGTCGGGACGGGTCGGCGCCCTGACCATCACGAAGGTCGACGGCGTGGACGCGGTCGCCGCGCAGGGCCCGGTGGTCGAGGCGCTGCTGGCCGCGGGATTCGCGGCGACCCCGCGGGGGCTGCGGCTGCGCGGGTCCCGGCGGTGAGACGGTGACGCGGCCGAAGCAGCGCGCCGCCGTCCCGGCGGGGCGCCTGGGGCAGAGCGCGGCCGTCCCGGCGGCCCCGGCGGGGGGCGCCGATGCCCGAGGGTGACACCGTCCTGCGCACGGCCCGGCGGCTGCACGCCGCGCTCGCCGGCCGCCCGCTGGTGCGCACCGAGCTGCGCTGGCCGACGCTGGGCGAGGCGGACCTCGCCGGGCGGACGGTGCTCGAGGTGGCGTCCTACGGCAAGCACATCCTGACCCGCATCGCGGCCGACGATCGGCCCACCGGTCCGCGCTTCCCGACGGTGCTGCCGGACCCGTTGACGCTGCGTTCCCACCTGCGGATGGAGGGCCGCTGGTACGTGCACGCGCGGGACGCGGAGCCCTGGCCGCCACGGTCGCGGGCCAGCGTGCGAGCGGTACTGGGCGGCGCCGAGTGGACCGCCGTCGGCACCTGGCTCGGCCTGCTCGACCTCGTGCCCACCGCGGACGAGGCGAGCCTGATCGGTCACCTCGGACCGGACATCATGACCGACGGCTTCGAGGCCGGCGGTTCGGCCGAGGCCGCCCGCCGCCTGCTGGCGGACCCGGGTCGAGAGGTCGGCGCCGCGCTGCTCGACCAGACGACGGTCGCCGGCATCGGCACCATGTACATGGCCGAAGCCCTGTTCGTGCAGCGGGTCTCGCCCTGGACGCCGATCGGCGAGGTCGACGTGCCCGCGCTGTTGGCGACCGCGCGGCGCCAACTCCTGCGCGGCGCCACGCAGGCCGTGCCGACCACCTCGGGCAACCCCCGGCGCGGCATGGAGACCTTCGTGCACGGCCGCTCCGGCCGGCCGTGCCAGCGCTGCGGGACGCTCGTCCGGGTGGCCCGGATCGGGCCGCCGCTGAAGGAGCGGCCCGCCTTCTACTGCCCGCGATGCCAGCCGGGACCGACGCCGACCGACGACGGCCGCCCCGTCCGACCCCTCGGCGCCGCGCCGAGCGTCCGGGAGAGCCGCCGGCCCACCGGCTACCGCCGCGGCTGATCCGCATCCGCGACGCGATGCCCCGCCGTCGGGCCGCAGTTCCCGGGCGGCACCCCGCACGCGTCCCGCGACGTCGGGAGCGTTATCCGGGCCGGGGGAGGCTTCCGGGCCAGGTCCGGCTCATCCGCGCAGGCCGCCGAGCCCTGGTGCGGACGACCGAATCCTGGTGCACGGCCGAATCCTGGGGCGGACGGGCGGGGCCCACGTGCCACCGGCATCGCGCCTGGGGCCGCCTCGCGGAGGGCGGTCAGGCCGACCGGTACGTCGCGAGGGTCTCCTCGAGCGCCCGATCGATCGGCGTGGCCCGCAGGCCCAGCCGCTCCGTGATCTTGCTCGAGTCCACGACGAAGGGCTCCTCGAACAGGTATTGCATCTCCAGCACCGCGCGCACGGTGGGATTGACCAGGCCCACCGCGCGGAGCAGCAGGGCGGGGGTGGACCGCACCTTGCCGCCCGGATGGCCGGCCATCGTGAAGACCGACTCGACCAGCGATCGCGTCGAGCGCGTGTCGGGGTCGTTGGGCAGGTGCCAGATCTCCCCGGTCACGCCGTCCCGCTGGCCGAGAGCGGCCAGCCCGGCGCCGATGTCGGGGATGTAGGAGTAGGTGTGCGGCTGGTCGGGGTCGCCGAGCACCGACGCCGCCTTGCCGACGAGCGCCGCCGGCATCACGCGGTCTCCGAGGTTGGACTGCGCGCCGCCGCCGGGCCCGAAGTAGTCCGACGCCCGGCCGATGGCCACCTCCACGCGCCCGGCGCGGTGCGCCGCGAGCAGCTCGCCGGCCATCCGGCCGCGCAGCCGCCCCTTCGCGGTGTGCGCGTTGTCCGGCGACGCCTCGGTCAGCGGCCGACCGCCCGGCCGGCCGTACGTGTAGACGTTGTCCATGCTGACCAGGCGTGCCCCGGCGGCCTCCGCGCCCGCGAGCACGGCGGCCTGCAGCGCGGGGAACTCGGTCGACCACTCGGCGTACGGCGGGTTCAGCACCTGGTACACCGCCCGCGCGCCGGACGTCACCGCGACGCAGAACGTCGCATCCTTCGCGTCGCCGCCGACCACCTCGACCCCCTCGGGCGCCCGCGCCGTGCCCGAGCGGTTCACCATCCGGACGGCCGCGCCGCTCGCGACCAGCGAGCGGGCGAGCGCCAGGCCGATCGCGCCGGTGCCGAACACGACATGCTCGGCCGCCCCCGCGGTCACCGGGCAAGCCCGGACGTCTGCCCCGTCGGAGTCGAGGGGTTCATCGGAGCCTCCGCGTTGAGCGTTGCACAGTGTACAGAGTTTGTACGTTGTACAGTGAACCGCGTGACGGAGGCGGAGTCAAGGCCAGGGGGGCGCAGGCGCGGACCGCGGCGCAGCCTGGACGTCGACCGCGTGGTGACGGCGGCGCTCGAGGTCGTCGACGCGTCCGGCCCCGAGGGGCTGTCGGTGCGGTCGGTGGCCGCCCGCCTCGGCATCAACCCGAACGCGCTGTACACCTACGTCTCCAGCCGCGCAGATCTGGAGAAGGCCGTGGTGGAAAGGGTTCTCGGCGACGCGGAGGTCGACCTGCTGACCGCCGACGAGCCGTGGCGGGATCGGCTGGCGGCGTTCGCGCTGTCCCTCCGCGCGACGATCATGCGGCACCCGGCGGTCGCCCGGCTGATGATGACGGCGCCGATGGACGGGCCGCGGGCACTGCTGGTCGGGGAGCGGATCATCGGCGCGCTGCTGGACGGCGGCCTCGGCGTCGCCGATGCGGGTCGGGGCGCCTACGCCCTGATCGTGCAGGTCATCGGGGGTGTGGCGCTGGAGGCCGCGGAGACGAACGGGATGCCGCCGGTGCCGCCGGAGGCGGAGCGGATCGCGGGCCGCCGGGTCGCGCTCGGATACCTCGATCCGGCCGCCTGGCCACACGCGGCCGCGACGGTCGACGTGATGGCCGGGTGGGTCGGCACCGAGCAGTTCGAGTGGTCGCTGCGCCGCCTGCTCGACGGCCTGGACGCGCGGGCACGCGCGCAGGCCGCCGGCGGGTCGTGACGGGTCAGCTCGCGGTGTCGGGCTCGAGGGTCAGCGAGACGCCGTTGATGCAGTACCGCTGGTCGGTCGGGGTGCCGTAGCCCTCGCCCTCGAACACGTGCCCGAGGTGCGAACCGCAGTTCGCGCAGCGCACCTCGACGCGCCGCATGCCGAGGGAGGTGTCGGCGATCAGCTCGACCCGGTCCTCGGCCAGCGGCGTGTAGAACGCCGGCCAGCCGCAGTGCGCGTCGAACTTGTGCTCGCTGCGGAACAGCTCGGTGCCGCATGCCCGGCAGCGGTAGACGCCGACGGTCTCGTCGGTCTCGTATGGGCTGGAGAACGGGCGCTCGGTGCCAGCCTCCCGGAGCACCCGGTACTCCTGCGGGCTGAGCTCCTCGCGCCACTGCTGATCGGTCTTCTGGACGGTGTAGGTCATACCCGAGTCAACAACGCGGCGCGCCACGACGTTCCCGGCCGGCCGCGCGGCCCGTTCGCAGGTCGGCGCAGGTAGGTTTGCCCCAATGGCGCGATCCACTCCCGCGGTCGAACTGGACGTGCGCGGTCGCACGGTCCGGGTGACGAACCCGGACAAGGTCTATTTCGCCGACAAGGGCGTCACCAAGCTCGACGTCGTGCAGTACTTCGTTGCGGTCGGCGACGGCATCCTCGGCGCGCTCTATCAACGGCCGACGACCCTGGAGCGCTGGCCGGGTGGGGTCGTCGAGGGCGCCAAACTCTCGACCCGGTCCGACCATTCGGGCGACGCGTTCTACCAGAAGCGGGTGCCGCAGTACGCGCCGGACTACGTGGAGACGGCCCGCATCACCTTCCCCAGCGGCCGGCCGGCCGACGAGGTCTGCCCCACCGAACTCGCGGTCGTCGCGTGGTGCGCGAACCTCGGGACGCTCACCTTCCACCCCTGGCCCGTCCGCCGTTCCGACCCGGATCGCCCCGACCAGCTCCGCATCGACCTGGACCCGCAGCCCGGCACGGACTTCGCCGACGCAGCGCGGGTCTCGACCGAGGTGCGCGCACTGCTCGACGAGCTCGGCATGCAGGGCTTCCCCAAGACATCCGGCGGCCGGGGGCTGCACGTCTACGTGCCCATCGAGCCGCTGTACACGTTCGTCCAGGCGCGGCGGGCGGTGATCGCTCTCGGCCGGGAGATCGCCCGCCGCCGGCCCGACGAGGTCACCGTCAACTGGTGGAAGGAGGAGCGGGGCGAGCGGATCTTCATCGACTTCAACCAGATGGCGCGCGATCGGACCATCGCCTCCGCGTACTCGATCCGGGCGAACCCCAGGGCCACGGTGTCCGCGCCGTTGCGCTGGGACGAGGTCCAGGACGTGCGGCCCGACGACTTCGACGTGCGCACCCTGCCGCCGCGGTTCGCGGAGATCGGCGACCCGCACGCCGGGGTCGCGCAGGTCGCGTTCCCGCTGGACGCCCTGCTCGAGATGTCCGAGCGCGACGAGCGGGATCATGGGTTGGGAGATATGCCCTATCCACCCGAATACCCGAAGATGCCAGGAGAGCCGAAGCGCGTGCAGCCCAGCCGGGACACCGACCGGCCGCGGGGCTAGCGGGCGCCGGCGCTCGCGAACGGGAGGGGACGAAATGACCGACGCCGCGCCGTCGACCGACTCGACGGTTCCGGAGGCGAAGCGGGCCACCCCGGCCGCCGTCGGCCGGATCCTGGCCGCGGGCCGGCGGCTGCCGTTCACCGCTCTTGTGTTCCTGGCGATCCTGGTGCTGTCGATCGTCACCGGCGGGCTGTGGAGCAGGCTGGAGTCTCGCTCCTGGTACCCCGACATCGCCTATGGTGTACCGGCCTTCGAGGCCGGACACTTCTGGACTCCGGTGACCGGCGCGTTCTTCGGCTCGAGCCCACTGGCCGTGATCGCCATCCTGATCTTCTTCCCGCTGCTGGTCGGGTTCGCCGAATGGCGGATCGGGACGGTGCGGGTGGCGATCGTGACGTGCCTCGCCCAGCTCGTCGCGGTGGTCGCGTCCGTCCTGCTCATCTGGCTGCTGTCCGAGGGCTCCTGGCCCTGGGCGCAGGCGACCGCGACGCAGCTCGACACGGGCTTCACCGCGGGAGCGGTGGCCGCGCTGGCGGTGGCCTCGGTGACGCTGCACCCGCCGTGGCGGTTCCGCACCCAGGCCGGCCTGTGCGCGCTGGTCCTCGTGATGTTCCTCTACGTGGGCGCGCTGAACGACGTGACGCGGCTGATCGCGGTCCTGATCGCGCTGCCGTTCGCCCGGCAGATCGTCGGCGCGGCCCGGGTGGCGCCGCGCAGCAGGCCCAGCAAGCGGGAGTGGCG
Source organism: uncultured Actinomycetota bacterium (assembly GCA_963829945.1). Classification (GTDB taxonomy): domain Bacteria; phylum Actinomycetota; class Actinomycetes; order Mycobacteriales; family Nakamurellaceae; genus Nakamurella. Next base: position 15,471 of record CAWHKH010000003.1, read on the forward strand.
GCTGACGGCGGTGGTCGCGATCGCGGTGATCACCCTCATCTCCCTCGTCGCGCTGCTGTGGCCGGGGGAGAGCCCGCTGGGGCCGACGGGCGACGAGGACTCGTCGTTCCTGTCGGTGGCCATCCCGCTCCTCATCCTGCTCGTGCTGGGCGTCGGGCTGCGCCGCGGCAAGCGCCTCGCGTGGTGGCTCACCGTGATCGTCGCGGGCGCGATCGTGGTGCTCGAACTTCTGGTCTGGGTCATCGTGCTCATCGCGATCGTGTTCGACCTGGAGGTCGAGCTCGACGGGGTGGCGGGCTTCGTCGCCGACGGTGTGCTCTGGGGCGCGCTGCTCGCCCTGCTCATCGTCGGCCGCCGGGCGTTCCGGGTGCCGGGCCGGCGCGCGATCCGCAAAGCCACGTCCAGCCCGGAGCCCGCGCGCGCACTCGCCCTCCTGCAGCGGTACGGCGGCGGGACCATCTCCTGGATGACCACGTGGCCGGAGAACCGGCACTTCCTGCCGACCGTCGTCGACGGCTACGTGGCCTTCCAGAAGCACGCGGGCGTGGCGATCGCGCTGGGCGATCCGGTCGCACCGGCGGGCGCGACAGGCGCCATCGTCACCGAGTTCGCCGCCATGTGCGACCGCTCCGGCTGGGTGCCGTGCATGTTCTCCGTCGGCGAGCAGGGCAGGGACGCGGCGACCGCGCTCGGCTGGCAGCACGCGCAGGTCGCCGAGGACTCGGTCGTCGACCTGGCGGCGCTGGAGTTCAAGGGCAAGGCGTGGCAGGACATCCGGTCCGCGATCAACCGCGCGAAGAAGGAGAACATCGAGTTCCGGATGGTCACGCTCGCGGAGCAGACCTACGGACTGGTCTCGCAGATCCGCGCCATCTCCGAGGAATGGGTCGGGGACAAGCAGATGCCCGAGATGGGCTTCACGCTCGGTGGTGTCGACGAGGCGCTGGATCCGCATGTGAAGGTCGGCATGGCGCTCGACCAGGACGGTGTCGTACAGGGCGTCACGTCGTGGATGCCGGTGTACGCGCCGGGTGGCGAGATCCAGGGGTGGACGCTGGATCTCATGCGCCGCAAGACCGACGGCGGGTTCCGCCCGGTGATCGAGTTCCTGATCGCCAGCAGTTGCCTGGAATTCAAGGCGATGGGCGCGTCGTTCGCGTCGCTGTCCGGCGCGCCGCTGGCGCGGTCCGCGGAGGAGGGCGAGATGGAGCCGATCGAACGGGTTCTTGAGCTGCTCGGGCAGACCATGGAGCCCTACTACGGCTTCCGCTCGCTGCACGCGTTCAAGCTCAAGTTCCAGCCCCGATTCGAGCCGATGTACCTGACCTATCGGGACGCGGCGGATCTTCCCCGGATCGGCATCGCGCTGGGGCGGGCGTACCTGCCGGACGCGAGCGCCGGCGACCTGATCAGAATGGCTCGCTCGGCCTGACCCGGCGCGGGGTGCGGTTCCGCAATACGGACGGACCGCGAACGTGAGAACCGATGCGGAATTGTGCTGTTCGTGGTCGGTCGGGATCCAGCAGACTTCGGCGATGGACAGTGTTATGACCACGATCGGCCTGCCCGTCGCGCTCGGGATCATCATGTTCGGACTGGGGCTCGGGCTGACGGGCGCGGACTTCACCCGGGTGGCCCGGCAGCCGCTCGCGGTCATCGTCGCGCTGGTCTGCCAGGTGATCCTGCTGCCCGCAGCCTGCTTCGGCCTGGTGCTGGCGTTCGATCTGCCGCCGGTGCTGGCGGTGGGCATGATGCTGCTGGCCGCGTCCCCCGGCGGAACGACGGCGAACCTCTACTCCCACCTGTTCCGTGGCGACGTCGCGCTCAACATCAGCCTGACCGCGATCAACTCGGTCATCGCGCTCTTCACGCTGCCGCTGGTGGTCAACCTCTCGCTGGCCTATTTCGTGCCCGACGGCGGGCAGATCGGCATCCAGTTCGGCAAGGCCCTCGAGGTCTTCGCGATCGTGCTGTTGCCGGTGCTGCTGGGCATGCTGGTCCGGCGCTGGCGGCCGACGTTCGCGGACTCGATGGATCGGCCGGTCCGAATCGCCTCGCTGGTCGTCCTGGTGTTGGTCATCGCCGGGACGATCATCACCAACCGCGAGATCCTGCTCGAGTACTTCGGCACCCTCAGCCTGATCACCATCGTCTTCTGCCTGCTCAGCCTGACCGTCGGCTACGTGGTTCCGTTGCTGTTGCGCGTCGGGCGCCCCCAGGCCATCGCGACGTCGTTCGAGATCGGCATCCACAACGCCACGCTCGCCATCGTCATCGCACAGACCGTGCTGGGCAGCGTGGAGATGTCGCTGCCCGCCGGGGTGTATGCCGTGCTCATGTTCTTCATCGCCGCCGGCTTCGGGTTCGTGATCCGGCAGCGCACCCCGGCCCCGCGGCCGACTCCCTCGTCGCCGGGAGCCGGCTCCGCGCCGTAGGTCTCGCCGCGTCATGCGGCAGCGAGCGCGTGCACCGATCCGTCCCACCGCCGGCGGAGCCAGCGGTCGTGGCTGGCCACGATCACCGTGCCCGGCGCCGTCTGGAAGGCCTCCTGCAGCTCGGTGGCCAGTGCGAGCGAGATGTGGTTCGTCGGTTCGTCGAGGAGTAGCAGGTCCGGCTCACCGGCGACGAGGATGGCCAGCCGGAGCCGGCGACGCTGGCCGACGCTGAGCTCGCCCACCCTGGTGGACATCTCGCGCGGGTGCAGCAGCCCGAGCCCGGCGAGATCGCCCTCGCGTTCCGGCCCGAGCGCCCGGGCGAACGTCGCGCCGGCCGTGCGGTCCGGATCGTCGAACGCGACATCCTGTTCCAGCAGGCCGATCCGGCGGGCGCGTAGCTGGACGGTCCCGCGCGTCGCGGGCAGCCGGCCGGCGATGGCGAGCAGCAGGCTTGACTTGCCGGAACCGTTCGCACCGCTGATCAGCACGGTGCCGCCCGTCGGGATGTCCAGCAGCGGCACCTCGACGCGTCCGGGGACGACGAGATCGCGGATGGACACGGCCAGCTCGGACGTGCTCGGCCGGATCGTCAGTGGCGCGCTGAACCGCAGCGGCGGCCTGGGCTTGCGCAGCTGGCCGCGCATGGCCTCGTCCAGCCGCCGCTGCGCGGCCTGCTTGCGGCGGGCGTGGGCCTGCTCGACCTTGCCGCCCTTGAAGTTGTAGATGAACCTGTCGTTGTCCCGCGGGCCGCGGTTGTGCGCGATCGCCGCCGTGGTAATCCGCGCCGCCCGGCGCAGCTCCGCGATCTGCGCCTGCTGATCGAGATACGTGCGCTCCCAGCGCACCCGGGCCGCCGCCTGCTGGTCGAGGTAGTCGCTGAACCGCCCGGCGAAGCGGCGGCCGCCGCGGCCGTCGGTGCCGAGCGGGCCGGCGTCCAGATCCACGATCACAGTGCACACCCGGTCCAGGAACGTGCGGTCGTGGCTGGCCGCCACCACGATGCCGGGAAGGTCGAGCAGGAACTCCTCCAGCAGCTCCATGGCGTCGTCGTCGAGGTGATTGGTCGGCTCGTCGAGCAGCACGCACCACGGCCGGGTGGCGATCATGGCGGCGATGGCCAGCCGGGTGCGCTGGCCGCCGGACAGCGTGCCGACTGCGCGCCCCGGCCGGAGGTCGTCGATGCCGAGCCGGCCCGCGGCGATCGCGGCCCGCCGGTCGGCATCCCACGCGTCGTGGTCGACCGCGAACTCCAGCCGGCGCGCGTACCGGTCCTGCACCGCGAGGTCGGTGGGATCCGTTGCCAGCACGGCACCGAGCCGTTCGACGTCACGGACGGCGGCGTGCAGCGGCTCCAGCGCCGCCGCCAGGACGGCGGCGACGGTGGCGTGCTCCTCGAACGCGGGCTCCTGCGGCAGGTACGCGAGATCCCCTGGCCGCTGAACCGTTCCGGAGTCGGGCCGCTCCGCCCCGGCGAGCAGCCGGAGCAGGGTCGACTTGCCGGTGCCGTTCTCGCCGATGAGGCCGACGCGCTGGCCCGGCGCGGCCCGCAGGTCGACGCCGTCCAGGACGACCTGCCCGGCGTAGGACTTCGCCACGTCCGCTGCGAACAGAGAGCGCGCCGGCTGCGTGATGCGCGGAAATGCGAAAGCCGAGAGTGATGATGACAAGGCTGACCCCGAGCAGGGTTGTCGGTCACCCGCCGGGCAGGGGCCTCGGGCGCGGGTCAGGACGATGTCAGCGATCCATGATGGCGCCAGTGTGCGGGACGGTGGCCGCGTCGCGCAACCCCCTATTGCCACGTCGGACGCAGATCACGTCGCCCGCCCGCGCGCGGCGCGTCGGCGCCGCTCCCGCACAATGGCGCGGTGGACGGATCCAGCCTGCGCCAGGCCGCACGTGCGAGCACGACGTACCTCGATGCGGTGAGCGACCGCGACTGGAACGTGCCGATTCCTGAGATGACCTGGAGCGTCAGGGATGTCGCGGCGCACATCAGCGAGATCATGCTGTGGTACGCGACCGACCTGTCCGCGGGTCCGCGCGAGCTGAGCACGCTGGAGATGACGGTCAAGCGGGACTCCGACAACGCCGAGCTGGTCCGCACGATCACCGCCGTCGGCACGCTGCTGGAGTACGTGCTGGAGTCGACCCCGCCCGGCCGGCGCGGCTTTCATCCGGCCGGCATGCCCGACGCCTCGGGCTTCGCGGCGATGGGCTGCGACGAGATCCTGGTACACACCGACGATGCCGCGCGGGGGCTCGGCGTGCCGTTCTTCCCGCCGCCGGCGCTGGCCGGGATGGCGCTGGACCGGCTCTTCCCGTGGGCGCCGGACGACGCCGACCCGTGGCAGGCGCTGCTGTGGGCGAACGGACGGATCGCGCTGGACGGCCATCCGCGGCAGGAGAAGTGGCAGCCGCACCCGGCCCCGCTCGCCGAGTGGAACGGCCGGCCGACCACCTGAGCGGGCCGGAGCGGCAATCGGGGGTCAGCCGGCCATCGGCGAACCGTCGTCCGTGCCGGGCACGACTCGGGCGCGATGGTCCCGGGCGATGCCATGGGGCGCGCACGACTCCCCGGGCTCGCGCGGGCAGAGCACCCAGACCTCGGCGGCCGTCGCCCGGTAGAACCGGTAGATCGACGGCGCCACGACATCGTCGCGGGTGAGCGGCCCGCCGCCTCGATCGCCGGTCCCCGGATAGATCTCCAGCGCGCGATCGATGTCGCGGCCGGACAGCTCGACCGCCTGCCCGACCGCGTAGACGGCGCGCCCGTGATACGCGGGGACCGTGGAGTCGAAGACGACGATGCTGACCTGCGGGCGCTCGGCGATGTTCTGCGAGTGGCGGGCGTCGGTGGCCGAGACCCAGTAGAAGTCCCGGTCGCCGGACGGGGCGAAGTAGACCGGCGTGGTCCACGGGGCGCCGTCGGGGTCGAGCGTGCTGACGGTGAGATAGCGGTTCGTGTCCAGTAGGGCGAGCGCGTGCGCGGCGAGGTGGTCCGTCATGCCAGCACTCTCGCCCGGAATCGGCCGGCGCGCGACCATCCACGCGGTCGGGTGGCAGGCCCGTGCGCCCCGACCGCCGGATCAGCGGGTGGCGAGCACGTCCGCCAGGTTGAACCGGACCGGCCGCTCGAGCTGCTCGTACGTGCACGACGCGGGCTCGCGGTCGGGGCGCCAGCGGACGAACTGCGCCGTGTGCCGGAACCGCTCGCCCTCCATGTAGTCGTAGCGCACCTCGACCACCCGCTCGGGACGCAGGGGCACGAACGAGAGGTCCTTGCCGGCGTTCCACCGGCTCACCTCGTTCTTGCGCGGGGTGCGCTCGCCCTGCTCGTGCGCTGCCCAGTTCCACGGGTGGCCGTCGAAGGTGGTGACCAGCGGCTGCATCTCGTCGAGCAGCCGCTTCCGGGTCGCCATCGGGAAGGCGCCGATCACACCGACCGAGTTGAGCACGCCGCGGTCGTCGTAGAGGCCGAGCAGGAGCGACCCGAGGGCGTCGGTGCCGGACTTGTGCACGCGGTAGCCGGCCACCACGCAGTCCGCCGTCCGCTCGTGCTTGATCTTGCTCATCACGCGCTTGTCGGGCTGGTAGCGCAGGTCCAGCTTCTTGGCGATCACGCCGTCCAGGCCGGCGCCCTCGAACTCGGCGAACCAGCGCTGCGCCTCGTCGAGATCCTGAGTGGCGGGGGTGACGTGGATCGGCGGCTCCGCCGCGCCGAGCGCCCGCTCGAGCCGGCGCCGCCGCTCGAGCAGCGGCGTGTCCATCAGGTTCTCGTCGCCGAGCGCGAGCAGGTCGAAGGCGACGAAGCTCGCGGGCGTCTCGGTGGACAGCAGTGTGACCCGGCTCGCGGCGGGGTGGATGCGCTGCTGCAGGGCCTCGAAGTCCAGGGTGTTGCCCTCGAGGTTCGCCACGATGATCTCGCCGTCGATGACGGCCTTCGGCGGGAAGTTCGCCTTGACGGCCTCGACCACCTCGGGGAAGTACCGCGTCATCGGGCGCTCGTTGCGGCTGCCGATCTCGACCTCGTCGCCGTCGCGGAAGATGATCGAGCGGAAGCCGTCCCACTTCGGCTCGATCAGCTGACCGGCGGGGATGGTCGCGACGGGCTTGGCCAGCATGGGCGGCACGGGGGGCATGACGGGAAGGTCCACGCCGGTCAGTGTGCCCCGTCGGCACATCGGCGCCGAGTGGGGCCGCCTCGGGACCGAGCTGCGCGGCGCAGACCCGGGCGTCGTGGTCGGCCCGGCGCTCTAGCGTCCGCTGCGAGAGAAGTGCTGGTAGTCGACCGGTCCGGTCCAGGTGCCGCCCCACGTCCAGCCGATGGCGGCGAACGCCTCGACCACCGGGTCGCCGGCCAGGACGACGCCCGGCGCGGCGGGTCGATCCAGGAAGGCGCGACCGGCCTCCGGCAGCACGATGGTCCCGGAGACGTACGGGTTCTGCACCGGGTTCAGGTCGATGGCGGTGCCGTAGGAGTGCTCGCTGAACCGGTCGGTCGACCCGGTCACCGGGCGGCAGTTGAACGCCGAGCTGTTGTTCGCCTGCATCGACGCGTCGTCGGATCCGCCGAAGTCGTCGACCAGGCGCAGGGACTCGATCGGGTAGCCGATCTCGAACAGCCGGGCGAAGACGGTGACCACCGGCTCGGCGACGTCCGCGGCGACCACCAGTTCGCCGTCGTGCGCCTGCCCGTCGAAACCGAGGTGGGTGACGGTGACGTAGCGCAGGTCCGCGAGCGGGACGGGGCAGCCCGCCCGCCAGCTGGTGCGCATCCGGGCGGCCAGCGCGTCGTCGATGGGGGAGATCGTCGAGCGGAAGGGCGGCGGCACCGGGGAGACCGGCGCCGGCACGGGTCCCGGGGCAGCGTCCGGCGCCGGCGTGACGGCAGGCGTGAGCGCGGCGAGCGGCGCCCCGACTGGGCTGGGCGAGGAGACGACGCTGGGTGCCGGCGGCGCGGGCGACGGCGCCCGCGAGGTCGGCTGGCTCGGCGCGGGGGTGCCCGTGGCACGGGGAGGGGACGGCGCCACGATCGGCGCGGCCGAGGTGCAGCCCGCCGCAACGACGGCGAGTGCCACCAGCGCCGCGACGACGGCCAGCCGGGGTCGCCACGACTGGTCCCGGCGGAGTGCGTGCACCCTCTCACCGTCGCACGGCTCAGGACAGGGCCACCGTGTGGTCGGCGTCGATCGCGGTCATCTTGCCGACCCGCCGGGCGTACTTCTCCTCGCCGCCGAGGTGCTCCGTGTCCATCCACACGCGGACGATCTCCAGCGCGAGGGCGGAGCCGATGATCTTGCCGCCGAGGCAGAGCACGTTGGTGTCCGAGTGCGAGCGGGCCAGCCCGGCGCAGAACGGATCCTGGCAGACCGCGGCGAACACCCGGGAGATCTTGTTGGCGATCATCGCACTGCCGTACCCGACGCCGTCCACGAAGATCCCGCGGTCGACCTCCCCGCGGCCGACCGCGAGCGCGGCCGGATAGACGAAATCGGGTAGATCGCAGGCGTTCTCGTCATGGGTGCCGAAGTCGACGACCTCGTGTCCCTGACCCTCGACGAGCTGCCGGATCTCATCCTTGAGCGCGTACCCGGCGTGATCGTTGGCCATCGCGATGCGCATCGCCGTGCTCCCTCGGGTCGTGGACCGGGGGCGGCCGGCCGCGGAGGCCCCGCCGCCGCGCCGGCGGTCCCGGCCACGCTAGCGCCGGGTGGTGGCCGCCGCGCGGCGATCCGCGCCCGCCGGCACCGGGCGAGAATGGCGGCATGCCGCTTCCCGTCCGCGACACCCGGGTCACCTTTCCCGGGGGATCGGTGCGTGAGAGCGCCACCGTGCTGGCGGCCACCTCGCCGCGTCCCGGCTCGACGGGATGGGCCGACGTGATCACCGACGTCTCTCCGTTCCACCCCGTCGACCCCCGCTGGCCCGATCAGGGCGCCGATGCCGGCGACCTCGTCACGGCCGGCGGGCGGCGCCACCCCGTGGCCGACTGCGTGATCGGCGCGACCGACGGATCGACGCTGTTCGTCGGCGACGATGTGCCGGTGCGGCGCGGCGAGGCCGGCTGGGCGTTCGTCGTGGTGCACCGGCTGGCGGCCGGATCCGAGCTGCCCGTCGCCGGCGACTGTGTCCGCCTCGCGGTGGATGCCGCCGCGCGGCATGCGGTCTCGGCCGGGCACACCGGGTGTCACGTCGCCGCGGTCGCGCTCAACGCCGCCCTCGCGGGGCGCTGGCGGCGGGCGGCGGCGACGGACGGTCTCGGCTCACCCGACTTCGACCAGCTCGCGATCACCGCGTCACGCATCCGCCCGGAGGGCTCCGTCGACACCTACCGGATCGGGAAGTCGCTGCGCAAGAAGGGATTCGACCCGGCGGGCATGGCCGGGGCGCTGCCGGACATCCAGGCGGCGACGAACTCCACGCTCGCGCGGTGGCTCGCGGCGGGTGCGCCGAGCCGCGTCGAGTGCGCCGGTCCAGGGCTGACCGACCTGCGCACCTGGGTCTGCGAGCTGCCCGACGGCGTTCAGCGGATCGCTTGCGGGGGCACGCATCTGACCTCGCTCGACGAGCTCTCCGGGCTGGCCGTGGAGCTCGGTCTCGACGATGCCGCCGGCGAGCTGCGGATGGTGACGGCCGCACCGCTCCGCCAGGGTTGATTCAGCGGGGTGATTCAGCGGGTTGACTCAGCGGCTCGACTCACCGGGTCGACTCAGCGCCCGAAGCCGGGATCCGCCGCCCGCTCGGCGCTCTCGAGCACGCGCAGGATGTTGCCGCACGTCAGCGCCGCGAGGTCGGCGTCGGACCAGCCGCGACCGGCCAGCTCGGCCAGCAGCGCCGGATAGGTCGAGACGTCCTCGAGGCCGACGGGCAGCTCGCCGACGCCGTCGAAGTCGCCGCCCAGCCCGATCGCAGCCGGTCCGGCGACGTCCCTGGCGTGCTCCATGTGATCGGCGACGTCGGCGAGAGTGGCGCGCGGCGCCGGGTTCTCGGCGCGCCAGGCGTCAAGCGCGGCCACCGCGGCCGGGTCGGCGGCGGTGTGGTCGTGCTCGGTGTAGACGGTCACCTTGTCCAGGCCGAGTTCGTGCCGGCGCGCGTCCTCCGCCGCGGCGTGCTCGGCACACCGCGCGCTCACGAAGTCCGGCACGAAGGTGACCATCACGATGCCGCCGTTCGCCGGGAGCCGGGCGAGCACGTCGTCGGGCACGTCCCGGACGTGATCGACCAGCGCGCGGCAGGACGAGTGCGAGAAGATCACCGGGGCGCTCGAGACGTCCAGCGCCGCATGCATGGTGGCCGGCGCGACGTGCGACAGGTCGACCAGCATGCCGATCCGGTTCATCTCCCGGACCACCGCGCGGCCGAAATCGGACAGTCCGCCGACGGTCGGTGCGTCGGTCGCGGCGTCCGCCCACGGCACGTTCTGGTTGTGGGTCAGCGTCATGTAGGCGACGCCCAGCCGGCGCAGCACGCGCAGGGTGCCCAGCGAGGAGTCGATGCTGTGCCCGCCCTCGGCGCCGAGCAGCGCGGCGATCCGGCCGTCGGCGATCGCCGCGCGCACCTCGGCGGCCGTGCGCGCGGCCCGGAACGTCTCCGGGTAGCGCGCGACGATGGCCGCCACGCAATCGATCTGCTCCAGCGTCGCCGTGACCGCCGCGCCGCCGGCCAGCGTGCCCGGCACGTAGACGGAGAAGAACTGCGCGCCGACGCCACCGGCGCGCAGCCGCGGAATGTCGGTGTGCAGCAGGGGCTGTGGGCCGGCGATGTCCCTGGCGTCCAGGTCGTAGGCCACCTGTTTGCGCAGCGCCCAGGCGATGTCGTTGTGCCCGTCGATCACCGGCGACCGGGCGAGCAGCGCGGCGATCCGGTCGGCGGTCTCGGCGCTGTCCGGCGCAGTCATCGCGGCCCCGTCCATCGCGGCCCTGCCCATCGCGGCACCGTCATCGCAGGGCCGACAGTCGGCGCACGGCGTCGTCGATGACCTCGTCGCGCTTGCAGAAGGCGAAGCGCACGAACGACTTTCCGTCGGCGGGATCGTCGTGGAAGACCTCGGCGGGCACCGCGACCACGCCGGCCCGGTGCGGCAGGTCGAGGCAGAACCGCATGCCGTCCGTCTCGCCCAGCGGGCGGATGTCGGTCATCACGAAGTACGTGCCGGCCGGCCGCTGCACTCCGAAGCCCGCGGCGGTCAGCCCGGCGACGAGCCGATCGCGCTTGGCCTGCAGGCCGTCCCGCATGTCCGTGACCCACGGCATCTCGTCGTGCAGCGCCCTGGCGACGGCGGGCTGGAACGGCGCGCCGCTGACGTAGGTGAGGTATTGCTTGGCGGCGCGCACCGCGGCGACGAGTTGCGCCGGACCGCAGGCCCAGCCGATCTTCCAGCCCGTGACGTTGAACGTCTTGCCGGCGCTGGAGATCGTCACGGTGCGCTCGGCCATGCCGTCGAGGGTGCCGAGCGGTCGGTGCGCGACTCCGTCGAAGGTGAGGTGCTCGTACACCTCGTCGGTGACCACGATCAGGTCGCGCTCGACGGCGAGCCGGGCGATGCCGGCCAGTTCGGCGTCGGTCAGCACGGTGCCGGTCGGGTTGTGCGGCGAGTTGACGATCAGCAGCCGGGTCTGCGGGCCGACGGCAGCGGCGAGCTCGTCGACGTCCAGCGCGAACCTGCCCGTGCCGTCCGGGCGGAGCGGCACCGACCGGTGGCGCGCCCCGGACATCGCGACAACTGCGGGGTACGAGTCGTAGTGCGGCTCCAGGAGCAGCACCTCGTCGCCCGGCTGGCACAGGCCGAGGACGGCGGCGGCGATGGCCTCCGTCGCGCCCGCGGTGACGAGCACCTCGGTGTCGGGGTCGAAGTGCTGGCCGTGGTCGCGGACCCTGGCCATGGCGATCGCGAGGCGCAGGTCGGCGATGCCCGGCCCTGGCGGGTACTGGTTCGCCCCCTCGGCGATGGCCCGCTGCGCGCCGCGCAGGAGCGATGCGGGCCCGTCGGTGTCGGGGAACCCCTGGCCGAGGTTGATCGAGCCGGTGCGCGCCGCCAGCGCGGACATCTCGGCGAAGATCGTGGTGGTGTACGGGCGCAGGCGGGGGACCATCGGGTCTGCCAGTCGGCCGGTGGATCGCCCGGTCCGGTACGCCGGAAGCATCCGTCATTCCTACCGCGCCGCGCCGGTTCGGCCGGCACCGGACGGCGTGATCCCGCCGGAAGGCCTTCCCAGTGGAGAGAATGAGCCATGAGCACGCTCGAGTCGGACCCCGCCGCGACCGCCGCCCCGCTGCCCGCGCCGGCACCGGCGGATCCCGGCCGCCGCCGCCGCCCGTCCAGGATCACCGACCTGACGCCCGCCGACCAGGTCCGGCGCCGGGCCCTGATCCGGATGAAGGCGATCGCCACCGGCGCCCTCGTGGTGATGGCGATCATCTTCGTCTTCGCCTTCAGCTTCGAGGACGAATACCCGTGGCTGGGCTACGTCCGGGCGATGGCCGAGGCCGGCATGGTCGGCGCCCTCGCCGACTGGTTCGCCGTCACTGCGCTGTTCCGGCATCCGCTCGGGTTGCCGATCCCGCACACGGCGATCATCCCCAAGCGCAAGGACGCCATCGGGGAGTCGCTATCCGAGTTCGTCGCGACCAACTTCCTGTCCGAGGACGTGGTCCGCGACCGGCTCTCCCGGTTCTCCATCGCGCAGCGCGTCGGGGAGTTCCTGGCCGATCCCGAGTCGGCGCGACGGGTGACGAGCGAGCTGGCAACCGCGGTTCGCGGCCTCACCAACGTGCTCAGCGACGACCAGGTCGCCGAGCTGCTGGAGACGATGGTCCGGCGCAAGATCGCCGAGACGAAGATCGGGCCGCCGCTGGGCAGGATCGCGGCGGAGGTCTTCGAGCGCGGCGACCACCGCCCGCTCGTCGACTTCATCGTGGACCGCTGCTACGAGTGGATCCGCGACAACTACACGGCGGTGTCCCGGGTGGTGGCGCAGCGCGCGCCGTCGTGGTCGCCGAAGTTCCTGGACGCGATGGTCGCCGACCGGATCTACCACGAGGTCGAGGCGTTCGCGCTGGCCGTCAAGCAGGATCCGGACCACCAGCTGCGCCAGGCGCTGGACCGCTTCCTCGCCGAGTTCGCCCAGGACCTGCAGCACGACCCCGACACCATCCAGCGCGCCGAGAACATCAAGGAACAGATCATCGAGAACACGGAGGTGCGCGCGCTGGCCGCGAGCGCCTGGACCTCGATCAAGGACGCGCTGGTGCAGGCGGCGGAGGACCCGGACTCGCCGCTGCGCCAGTCCGTCACCGACGGGCTGGTCGCGTTCGGCCGCGAGCTCGCCGACGGCGGGCCGATGGCGGTCAAGGTGGACGGCTGGGTGGCCGACGCCGCCGGCTACATCGCGCGCAACCACGCCCGCTCCATCACCGGAATCATCGACGAGACGATCGCCCGCTGGGACGGCGAGGCGACGAGCCGGAAGATCGAGCTGCAGGTGGGGCGCGACCTGCAGTTCATCCGGATCAACGGCACCGTCGTCGGCGCGCTGGCCGGCCTGGTGATCTACACCCTGGCCGAGCTGCTGCTCTGAGCCCGCGCTCGCGGCCGGTCCACGGCCGGCGGCGTCCGACCGGCCCGGCGGGCGGGGTGTCGGCCGGTCGTGATCCGATGCTGCGCATGACAACCGCATCTCCCGGCATCGCAGCGTTCGACCTGGTCGTGCTCGACACCCCGGCACCCCGGGAGCTGGCCGACTTCTACTGCGCGTTGCTGGGCTGGCAGATCGCCCGCACGGACGACGACTGGGTGACCATCCGCCCGGAGGAGGGCGCCACCTACGGCCTGGCCTTCCAGCTGGCCCCCGACCACGTCCCGCCGACCTGGCCGGACATCGCCGTCCCGCAGCAGTTCCATCTCGACGTGAACGTGCAGGACGTGGACGCCGCCGAGCGCCAGGTCCTCGCGCTGGGCGCCACCGCGACCGGCATGCCGGGCACGGATGAGAAGTTCCGGGTGTACCTGGACCCGTCGGGCCACCCCTTCTGCCTGTGCTGGTAGCACCCCGGCGGTGGTCGCGCCGGTGGTGATGTTCGAGCCGGTGGCGCCCGCGCGGCTCGCGGGCGACCTGGCCGCGTGGATCGCCGGCATGCCCCGCGCGCGTCCGGCCGTCGGCATCGACGGGCCAGCCGAGGCGGGCGCCGGCGCCTTGGCCGACGCGGTCGCCGACGCGCTGGCGGCGGGCGGGCGGCCGGCGCTGCGTGTCTCGACACGGTGGTGGTGGCGCGCGGCCGCGCTGCGCCTGGAGTACGGCCACGACGACGTCGACATGCTGCTGACCGGGTGGCTGGACGCGCCCGCGCTGACCCGCGAGGTGCTCGACCCGCTGGCCGCCGGCGCCGCCGAGGTGATCACCCGGCTGCGCGACCCCGCCACGGACCGGTCCGTCCGCGAGCCCCGCCGCGCGGTGCCCAAGACCGCTCCGCTCGTCGTCGACGGGCCCTTCCTGCTCGCTGCCGGGCTCCCGCTGGACGGCCTCGTCCACCTCCGGCTCTCGCCGGCCGCGGTGTCCAGGGCGCTGCCGGCGGACCGCGCCTGGTGGTTGGCCGGGTTCGAGCGGTACGCCTCCGAGTACCAGCCCGAGGACCACGCCGATGCCGTCGTGGCGTTCGACCACCCGCGCGCTCCGGCGGTCGCCTGGATGCCCGCCGCCGGCTGAGCGTCGGCCGGCCACGACGGCCCGCGCGGCGTCGGCGCAACGGGGCGTGTGATCGTGATGAGCCTCACTGATCTGCGCTAACAGAGTGCTTGCAGTTGCAAGCACTGCTGGCTAACCTGGATGTCGAAGGGAAATCCCCTGACTCAACGGCTTGCGCGATCCGCGATCAGCCGACGGAACGACGAGCGAGAGGACGTGGGCGCCACCGTGGACCTGCATCCCGTCGTCGACCCGGTGCGGGAGCTCGGTGACTTCATCCGGGAGCAGCGCGTCGCCGCGCAGATCTCGGTCAGGGCGCTCGCCGAACGGGCGGGGGTGTCCAACCCCTACCTGTCCCAGGTGGAGCGGGGTCTGCGCCGGCCGAGCGCCGAGATCCTCGTGCAGATCGCGCGTGCGTTGTCCATGTCCGTCGAGTCGCTGCTGGCGATGGCGGGAATCCTGGACAGCCCGGAGCCGGCGACGCCCGTGCTGATCGCGATCAGGGCCGACCCGGCGCTGACCGAACGGCAGAAGTCCGCACTGATCGAGATCTACACCGCGTTCCGCGGTGAGCACGAGGACGCGGACGGGCTCGGCCCCGCCGCGGGCGACTCCGCCGACGAGCGGCCGGACGCCGACACCGGGACCGGCGGCCCGCACGGGGCGGAGACCACCGAAGCCCTGATGACCGCCGTGCTGCAGCCAGCCGGCACGGGCACCGCCGGCATGCGCCAGAACTGACCCCAGAACCCACTCCAGACCCACGCTCGCGCCGGAAGTCCGGCGCCGGAAGGAGCTCCACCATGTCTTTCACCAACGACATCAAGTCGGTGTCCGAGAACGCGATCGACCAGATCGCCGACCGGTTCGACGACCTGCCCCGCCCGCTGCTGGCCGCCATCGGCGCCGGCGACATGGCGGTCGAGCAGCTCGCCGCGCTGCGCCAGGCGCTGATCGAGCAGCTCTCCGAGGCCCCCAAGGGCAGCGAGGACATCGCCTCGCTCGCCACCGACTGGCAGGACAAGGCGCAGAAGTCCGCGCAGGACTGGCAGGACAAGGCGCAGGCGTTCGCCCTGGACCTGCAGAAGAAGGCCCAGGCCGCGATCCAGGAGTGGCAGGACCGGATCCAGGAGTGGCAGGGCAAGGCCCAGCAAGCCGCCAAGGAGCTGCCGGCCCAGGCCGCGAAGACCGCGACCGACCTGCAGGAGCGCGCCCAGCAGGCCGCCGCCGACCTGCCCGGGTCCGCGCAGAAGGCCGCCGCCGAGCTGCCCGAGCAGGCCCAGAAGGTGGCAGCCGAGATCGCCGAGACGATCCAGGGCTACGCCGCCCAGGTGCCGACCAAGTCGCAGGAGCTGATCGCCGAGCTGCCCGCGAAGCTGTCGGAGTTCACCAACGACGTCACGCTGGAGTCGCTGCGGGACACCGTCGAGGCCTACACCCAGCTCATCGCCTCGATCTACGGCAGCCTCGCCGACCGTGGCGACAAGGCCTGGTCGAAGATCCGCTCGAGCTCGCTGAAGCCGGGCACCGTCGTCGAGGCTGCCTCCGAGGCCGCCGGCACCGTGCGCAGGGCGACGTCGGACGCGGCGAAGCCGGTCCGCAGGGCAGCGTCGACCGTCCGCGCCGGCGCCCGCCGGACGGCGTCGACCCCGAAGACGTCGACTGCAAAGTCAGCCGCAAAGTCGACCGCGAAGGCATCCTCCGCGAAGACGTCCGCCACGAAGACGGCGAGCCCGAAGGCCTCGAGCACGAAGACCTCGAGCCCGAAGGCGGCGACCCCGAAGGCGGCGGCCACCCGCGCCAAGGCGACCGGCGGCGCCGCGAAGCCGGCGAAGGCCACGGCGAAGCGGGCCTCCACCACGGCCGCGGCCGCCACGTCGGGCGCCAAGTCCACCGCGACCCGTGCGCGGCGCGCAGCCGCGAAGCCGTCGACCGACAGCTGACCGCGGTCCGTCGCACGTCGGCGGGATCACCGGCCGGCCTCACCACCCGGCACCACGACTCGGAAGCCCGGAGTGCTCAACGCGCTCCGGGCTTCCGGCCGTCCGGGGGCGCCCGCCCCCGCTCCACCGCACCCCCTTCGCGTCCGTCGGATCAGCGCTCAGGGCTGGACCGAGCGGCGGTGACACGTAGGCTTGGCGCGTGAGTCTTGTCGCGCCGATCATCGACATCATCACGTGGATCCTTGCCGTCGGCGGCGCCCTGATCGGCGTGTTCGCGGCGGTGGACGCCGCCAGTCGGCGGGCCGACGCCTTCGCCGCGGCCGACAAGCAGACCAAGGGCACCTGGGCCGGGATCACCATCGCCTGCGCGGTCGCGCTGGGGCTCGGCTTCTTCGGCGGTGCCTTCGCCCCGCAGAACATCCTGTGGCTCGCCGGCCTGACCGGCAGCCTGGTCTACCTGCTCGACGTCCGCCCGCGGCTGCGCGAGGTGCAGCGCGGCGGCCGCTGGTAGCCGCGAGTTCTCGGTCGGCTGGCCCGCGGCGCCGCCGGCATCGATCGCCACGGGGTGCCGGCGACCGGGCAGCGACGGTCAGGCGTTGACGTCCCGGCCCGGGCTCGGCGCGTCCACGGTCTCCCGCCGCTCGTGCCGGTGCCCGTCCGCCGCCGCGCCGGCCGTGTTCTCCGCCGCGAGCCGCTTCGTTCGCGGTCGTAGGCGATGTCGATCTCGGTCTCGGCGGCCGCCCGGTTCACCCAGTTGGCGCCCTCGACGCTCTTGCCGGGCTCCAGGTCCTTGTAGACCTCGAAGAAGTGCTGGATCTCCAGCTTCTCGAAGATGACGATGTCGTCCGATGTCCTGCAGGTGCGCCTGCCGCGGGATCGTTCGCCGACACGCAGAGCACCTTGTCGTCGGGGCCGGCCTCGTCCGTCATCCGGAACATGCCGATCGCCCGCGCGGTGACCAGGCAGCCGGGGAACGTCGGCGCCTCCAGCAGCACCAGCGCGTCCAGCGGGTCGCCGTCCTGGCCGAGGGTGTTGTCGATGAAGCCGTAGTCCGCGGGGTACTGGGTCGCGGTGAACAGCGTCCGGTCGAGCCGGATCCGGCCGGTGTGATGATCGACCTCGTACTTGTTGCGGCTGCCCTTGGGGATCTCGATGGTCACGTCGAAGTCCACAACTGCCACCTTTCGCGTGGGCGCCTGCGAGCCAGTGCTGCGGTTCGGCGGCCCGGCGAGGGCCAACGCAGACTCTAGTCTGGACGCGTGGTCGGGCTCGTCGTGCCCGATCGCGATGGGTCCACAGCGAGTTCGTGATCGGTTCCGCCGTCGATCGGCGGGCCGACCCGGCCGCGGCGTGGCATGCGAGAAGGAGTCCTGCGGTGGTGGTGTCGCGCACGTCGCGGCGGGTGGCAATCGTCGTGGTGTCCGTGCTGGTCGTCGCCGCCGTGGCCGCCGGCCTGATCTGGTACCTCGCGCCGCGCGGCGACTCGACCGCGACGGATGCGCCGCCGACGGTCGCGATCGTCGACCCGCCGGTGGTCGAGGCGCCGCCGAAGATCATCCCGCAGCCCCCGAGCGACAAGGCCCCCACCCCCGCCGGCATCCTCGCCCAGCTCGCGCCGCTGCTGGCCAACCCCGCCCTCGCGCAGTTCTCCGGGATCGTCATCGACCCCGCCGCGAACAACTTCACGCTGTGGAACAAGGACTCGAACGCCCCGCAGCTCCCCGCCTCGACCGCGAAGCTGCTGACCGGAGCGGCCCTGCTCACCTCGGTCGACCCGACCAGCCGGTTCGTCACCAAGGTGGTGCGGGGCGACCAGGAGGGCGACATCGTGCTGGTCGGCGGGGGGGACGTGACGCTGTCCGCGCGCAACGAGGGCGTCGGCACGGTCTACGAGGGCGCGCCGCTGATGAGCGACCTCGCCGCCCAGGTCAAGGCGAGCGGCGTCGACGTGAAGCGCATCGTGCTGGACACCGAGTACTGGTCCGGTCCCGACCTGGCCGACGGCTGGCAGACCTCGGACATCCGCGGCACACCGGCGAGCGCGCAGGGCTACATCACCCGGATGTCCCCGCTGATGGTGGACGGCGACCGCGAGGACCCGGCCAACGAGAACTCGATCCGCACCGGCGATCCCGACCCAGACCGCCGGCAAGGCGCTCGCCCGGCTGCTCGGCACGCCGGACCTGCCGCTGGTCGACGGCACCGCGCCCGAGGGGGGCGACGGTGATCGCGCAGGTGTCCTCGCAGCCGATGTCGGTGCTGCTCGCCCAGGCGCTGGAGAACTCGGACAACGTGCTCGCCGAGGCGCTGGCCCGGCAGGTCGCCATCGCCCGCGGCGCGCCGCCCAGCTTCCACGGCGCGGCGGCCGCCATCCTCGAGGCCCTCGAGGACCTGGGCATCGACACCATCGGCGTGGAGATCTACGACGGCTCCGGGCTGTCCACCAAGGACCGGGTGCCGCCGGCGGTGCTCGCCCAGGTCGTCGCGATGGCCGTCAACGGCACGCCGCCGGCGTTGCGGAACCTGCTCACCGGCCTGCCGATCGCCGGCGTCTCCGGCAGCCTCGCGGACCGCTTCCAGGACGACGCCTCGCGCGCCGGCGCCGGCTGGGTGCGCGCCAAGACCGGATCCCTCGAGGTCACCTACGCCCTGGCCGGTTACGTGCCCGACGTCGACGGACGGCTCCTGGTGTTCGCTTTCGTGTCCAACGGCGTCGGTCCGGGCACCCGGCCCGCGCTCGACGCGCTCGCCGCCGCGCTGCGCGGGTGCGGCTGCGTGCTCTGACCGGCGGCCCACGGCCGAACGCCACCCGGCGCCGACGCCGGGGCCCGTCCGTCGCCGGGTCGCTCTACCGTGGCAGGCGTGGCCGCCGACCCGGGGACGATCGACCCGATCGACTGGGCCGCCGCGGTGCGGGCCGGGCAGCGACTGGCGCCGACCGGCCCCCGGGTGACGCCCGCCGAGGCCGCCGGGGTGGTCGCCGACCTCCGGGAGTTCTCCGGCCGCGCCGAGCTGGCCGTCCGGGAAACCACCGGACTCGGGCGCGGCCTGCCGGTCGGCGACGCCGACGTGGTCGACCGGCGGGGCTGGGTCAAGGCGACCGCCGAGGGCATGGCGGTGCTCGCCGCGCCGCTGACCCGCAAGATGGCCGCCGCGATGAAGGGGCCGCAGGGCGGGCCGGGCGATGGCGCGCAGCGTCGGCCGGCTCGCAGGTCGGCGTCGTCCTCGGCTTCCTGTCGGGCAAGGTCCTCGGGCAGTTCGACCCGCTGGGCGGCGACCCCGACCGGCCCGGCCGGCTGCTGCTGGTCGCGCCGAACATCGTGAAGGTCGAGCGCGAGATCGGCGCCGATCCCACCGACTTCCGGCTGTGGGTGTGCCTGCACGAGAGCACCCACCGGCTGCAGTTCACCGCAGTGCCGTGGCTCCGCGAGTACTTCCGCGGTCTGGTCGTGCAGTTCGCCGACGAGGCCGAGACCGACCCGACGGAGATGCTCAAGCGCGCGGTGGAGGCGATCCGCGGCGGCGGGACGGGTGCGGAGCGCGAGCGGGGCTCCTGGATCGAGGGCATCCAGTCGCCCGAGCAGCGCGAGTTGTTCGACCGGATCATGGCGCTGATGACGCTGCTCGAGGGGCACGCGGACCACGTGATGGACGCGGTCGGCCCGACGGTGGTGCCGTCGGTGCAGGCGATCCGCGCCTCGTTCACGGCGCGCCGCAAGCGCACGAAGGGCCCGATCGACCGGCTGCTGCGGGCGCTGCTGGGGATGGACATGAAGCTCGCGCAATACGTCAAGGGTGGCGCGTTCGTCGGCGCGGTCGTGGACGCGGTGGGCATGCCGGCGTTCAACACCGTCTGGACGTCGCCGGAAACGCTGCCCACCCGCGCCGAGATCGCGGATCCGCCGGCATGGATCAGCCGGGTCCTGGGCTGATCCCGCCGCGGGCGCTCACGGGCGCCGGGGCGGTAGCGGGCGGGGCGGACCGCGGGCCTGCCCGCGTCGCCGCCGCGGTGCGCCGGTTCCTCGCCGCGCACGTGCCGCCGGGATCCCGCTGCTCGTCGCGTGCTCGGGCGGCGCCGACTCCCTCGCGCTCGCCGTCACGGTCGCCGCCGCCGCGCCCGCCGGGCGGCTCGCGGCCGCCACCGTCGATCATGGGCTGCAGCCGGGTTCGGCCGACCGCGCCGCCCGGACGGCCGAGGTGCTCCGCGCGATCGGTTACTCCGACACCGCCGTGCTGACCGTGCGCGTCGACGGGGTGGGCGGCCCCGAGGCGGCCGCCCGGCGGGCCCGGTACGCGGCGCTCGCCGCGCATGCCGGCGTCGTCGCCGCAACGCAGGGGGGGTCGCCCCGCGCGGTGCTGCTCGGGCACACGCTGGACGATCAGGCGGAGACGGTACTGCTGGGGCTGGCCAGGGGCTCCGGTCCGCGGTCGGTCGCCGGCATGCGGCCGTGGCGCCCGCCGTGGGGCCGCCCGCTGCTCGGCGTCACCCGAGCCGACACCGAAAGCGCCTGCCGTGCCGCCGGTCTCGAACCGTGGGAGGACCCGCACAACCGGGATCCGGCGTTCACCCGGGCGCGGTTGCGGCACGAGGTGCTGCCGCTGCTCGACGAGGTGCTCGGCGGCGGGGTGCGGCCAGCGCTCGCCCGGACGGCGGACCTGATGGCCGACGACCTGGCCGCGCTCGACGAGCTCGCGGACCGGGCCATCGGCGACCTCCGTGCCGACGACGGCGCGCTGGACGCTCCCGGCCTGGCCACCCTGCCCGCGGCGATCCGGCGTCGGGTGCTGCGGCGCTGGGCCGCGGCGGCGGGCGCCGGCCCGCTCACCTTCGACCATCTGGTCCGCCTGGACCGGCTCGCGGCCGAGGCTCGCGGGCCGTCCCAGGTGCGTCTGCCGGGGGCGCTCGACGTCACCAGGGTGGGCCCCACCGTGCGCATCGCCCCCGCCGGCTGATCGCCGCCGGGCGGCGCCCTGGTTGACGGATCGGCGGAGCGGGCACCTACGACACGGCGTCCCGCGAGGTGTTCTCGATCATCCGCGGGGCGTCCCGATGTTCGACGGGTTCACGACAGTTGGGGAGAAGACCATGACCAGTGGGCACACCACGGACAAGCAGACCAGCCCAGAGCAGGACGAGAAGGTGCGCACCCTCGTGGATCTGGTGGCTGACGCCAAGATCGCCATGCTCACCACGATGACCGACGACGGGCGGCACGTCAGCCGGCCGATGGCTGTGCAGGAGGTCGAGTTCGACGGCGACCTGTGGTTTCTCGCGTACGACGACTCGCCGAAGGCGCGGGAGATCGCCGTCAACCCGCAGGTGAACGTCTCCTTCGCCAACACGAAGGGCACGGCGTGGACGTCGATCTCGGGCACCGCCGAGGTCGTGCACGACCGGGCCAAGGCGGAGCAGTTCTGGAACCCGATGCTGCGGGCATGGTTTCCGCAGGAGCTCCAGACGCCCGGGCTGGCGCTGATCAAGGTGCACGCCGACAGCGCGGAGTACTGGAACGGGCCGAGCTCCCGCGTGGTGCAGCTGATCGGCATCGTCCGCGCGGCGATCACCCGCGACGAGACGAAGCTCATCGACACGCAGAACGAGGAGATCAAGCTCTGACGTCCCGCCGCGGCTGCCGGCCGGCGTCCGACGCCCCGACGGCCTGGCGGCACCGGGTGTTGATCATGGCGAAATTCACGCTCCGCGCCGCCTTTCGCCGGCGTGTCGCGTGAATTTCGCCATGATCAACTCTGGAGCCGCGAGCGGCTGACGCCAGAGCGCGGACGAGAGGGGGTCGTTGGCCCCCGGCTGTCCGGCGCGGCCGCCGGGGTGGCAGGCTGATCGCGGGTCGTGCCGGCCCGCGCCTGCCGCTCAACCGGGGAGAGCCGTGACTGGTAGCGATGCGTCCGCGTGGGGTCCCGCCGCGATCGACGGCACGACGCCGAACGGCGACGCGGCCGATCTCCTGACCAGCCGGCTGACCAGCGCGGACGCCGTGCCGCTCAGCGCGCTGCCCGCCGACCCCGGCGAGGTGCACGGGTACCGCGGCGAGCTCGCCGCCGTGTTGATCACCGAGGACGTGCTGCAGGCGAAGATCCGCCAGCTGGCCAGGGCGGTGGCCGCCGACCACGACCTCGAGACCCCGCCCCTGCTGATCTGCGTGCTCAAGGGCGCCGTCATGTTCGTCACCGACTTCGCCAGGGCGATGCCGATCCCGGTCGAGCTGGAGTTCATGGCCGTCACCTCCTACGGCTCCGCCACCACGTCGTCGGGGGTCGTGCGGATCCTCAAGGACCTCGACCGCGACATCACCGGGCGTCGGGTGGTGATCGTCGAGGACATCATCGACTCGGGCCTCACGCTGTCCTGGCTGCTCAAGAACCTCGCCACCCGCGGGCCCGCGGCGATCGACGTGGTCGCGCTGCTGCGCAAGCCCGAGGCGGTCAAGGTCGAGGTCGACGTCCGGTACGTCGGGTTCGACATCCCCACGGACTTCGTCGTCGGGTACGGCCTGGACTTCGCCGAGCGCTACCGCGACCTGCCGTTCGTCGGCCTGCTCGGCGAGCACATGTACCGCTGAGCGTCCCGGCCGGGCACGCCGCTATCAGCGGGAACATGCCTTTCTCCCACCGCGTTGAGCTACAGATGGACATCCGTTCCCGGCGATTCGTGCCGGGGTCGGGCGGTACGCTGAACAAACCGACCGCGCTCGCAGCGCGGCCCGGCGGCGGACCGTGTGCCAGCTCGGCGGTCGCGCGGGCCGCCGCTACCGATGTCGTCTTGGGAGGGTCGAGGCCGCCGTATGGCCGAAAACCGGATGGACCGTAAGCGACTGCTTCGCTCGCCGCTGGTGTGGATCGCGGTGGTGCTGCTGCTGTACCTCGGCTACTCCTATTTCTCCGACGAGACCCGGGGCTACATCCAGCAGTCGACCTCCGTCGCGCTGACCCAGCTCAAGGACGGCAACGTCACCGACGCGATCATCGACGACAAGGAGCAGCGGCTCCGGCTGACCCTGGCGAACGGGATCGACGGTTCCAACCAGATCTACACGCAGTACCCCGCCGGTGCGACGCAGGAGATCTTCAACGACGTCCAGGCCGCCAACATCTCGGGTGGCTACAACACCACCGTCACCAGCGAGTCCGCCCTGTTCTCGCTGCTCATCTACCTGATCCCGGTCGGGCTGATCATCCTGTTCCTGCTCTGGATGATGAACAACGCCCAGGGCGGCGGGAACAGGGTGCTGTCGTTCGGCAAGTCCAAGGCCAAGCTGATGACCAAGGACATGCCGACCACCAAGTTCACCGACGTGGCCGGCGCCGACGAGGCCGTCGAGGAGCTCGACGAGATCCGCGATTTCCTGGCCAACCCCGCCCGCTACCAGGCGCTCGGCGCGAAGATCCCCAAGGGCGTGCTGCTCTACGGCCCGCCCGGCACCGGCAAGACGCTGCTCGCGCGCGCGGTGGCGGGCGAGGCGGGGGTGCCGTTCTACTCGATCTCCGGCTCCGATTTCGTCGAGATGTTCGTGGGCGTCGGCGCGAGCCGGGTCCGCGACCTGTTCGAGCAGGCCAAGGCGAACGCCCCCGCGATCATCTTCGTCGACGAGATCGACGCCGTCGGCCGGCACCGCGGCGCCGGCATGGGCGGCGGTCACGACGAGCGCGAGCAGACGCTGAACCAGCTGCTGGTCGAGATGGACGGCTTCGAGGCCAAGGGCGGCATCATCCTGATCGCCGCCACCAACCGGCCCGACATCCTCGACCCGGCGCTGCTGCGGCCGGGCCGGTTCGACCGGCAGATCCCGGTGGGCCAGCCCGACCTGAAGGGGCGGCAGGCGATCCTGGCCGTGCACTCGAAGGGCAAGCCGTTCGCGCCCGACGTCGACTTCCTGTCGCTGGCCAAGCGCACCGTCGGCATGTCCGGCGCCGACCTGGCCAACGTCATCAACGAGGCCGCGCTGCTCACCGCCCGCGAGCACGGCACGGTGATCACCAACGTGGCGCTCGAGGAGTCGGTCGACCGGGTGATCGGCGGGCCCGCCCGCAAGGGCAAGGTGATCTCCGAGAAGGAGAAGAAGATCACCGCCTACCACGAGGGCGGGCACGCGCTCGCGGCATGGGCGATGCCGGGCCTCGAGCCCGTGTACAAGGTGACGATCCTGCCGCGGGGCCGCACCGGCGGTCACGCGCTGGTCGTGCCCGAGGACGACAAGTCGCTGATGACCCGGTCCGAGATGATCGCCCGGCTGGTGATGGCCATCGGCGGGCGCGCGGCGGAGGAGCTGGTCTTCGCGGAGCCGACCACCGGCGCATCGTCGGACATCGCCACCGCGACCAAGATCGCCCGCGCGATGGTCACGGAGTACGGCATGTCCGGCAAGCTCGGCGCGGTCAAGTACGGCCACGGCGACGACGAGCCGTTCCTCGGCCGCACCTACGGCAGCGGCCCCGAGTACTCGATCGAGGTCGGCAGCGAGATCGACGGCGAGGTGCGCGCCCTCATCGAGGCGGCGCACACCGAGGCATGGGAGGTGCTGAACACCTACCGCGACGTGCTCGACTCGCTCGCCGCCGCGCTGCTCGAGAAGGAGACGCTGGATCGCCGCGACCTCGAGGTGATCTTCGCGGAGGTCGAGAAGCGTCCCAGGATCACCACCTTCGACCAGTTCGGCGTGCGCGCGCCGTCGGATCGGCCGCCCATCAAGACGCCGCGCGAGCTGGCGCTGGAGCGCGGCGAGCCGTGGCCGCCCGAGCCCGACATGACCGTGCCGGCCGAGCAGCCCGTGCCGATCGGGGCGTTGCACGGCCCGCCAGGGCAGAGCGGGTACACCCAGCAGGGCCCGGACCAGGCGCGGCCGCCCACCGCCGCGCAGGGCGTTCCCGACGCGCCCCCATCCGCCCCGCCCACCGGCCCGGTCCCGGCCGGCCCGCCCGCCGCGCTGCCGCCGAACTGGACCGGCGGCGTGCTGCCGGGCCCGCTCGGGCCGATGCCCGGCTGGGAGCAGCCCGGCACGCCGCCGCCCGGTCGCGCGGCCGGCGCGCCCGGCGGCAACGGCCAGCCTCCCGCGGCCCCGGCATGGCCGAACGGCGGTCAGCCCGGCGGCGGGAACGGCGCGCGGCCGGCGCCCGACGCGCCCCACTCCAATGGCCAGCCGCACCCCGACGGCCGGGCGAACGGTCGCAGCGACCCGCCGACCGACCCATGGGCGCCGCCGCCCGAGGACAACCGCCGATGACGGAGCTGTCCGCCCCCGCGACGGCCGGGGCGCCCGCGCGGAACGGCGCGGTGGGTCACCGAGACGTCCCTGAGTTCGACCTGCCCAGGGCAGAGGCCGCGATCCGCGAGCTGCTGATCGCGATCGGCGAGGATCCCGAGCGGGACGGGTTGCAGGCGACGCCCGGCCGGGTGGCCCGGGCGTTCGCCGAGCAGTTCTCCGGGCTGCGGATCGACCCGTCAACGGTGCTGCGGACCTCGTTCGACGAGAACCACAACGAGATGATCCTGATGCGGGACATCGAGATGTACTCGACCTGCGAGCACCACCTGGTGCCGTTCTTCGGCAAGGCGCACGTCGGCTACATCCCCGGCCCGGACGGGCGCGTCACCGGGCTGTCCAAACTCGCGCGGCTGGTCGACGGGTACGCCAAGCGCCCGCAGGTGCAGGAGCGGCTGACCACCCAGATCGCCGACGCGCTGGTCCGCGTGCTCCAGCCGGCAGGCGCGATCGTGGTGATCGAGGCCGAGCACCTGTGCATGGCGATGCGCGGGGTCCGCAAGCCGGGCGCGACCACCACCACCTCCGCCGTCCGCGGGATCTTCCAGTCGCAGGACCGCACGCGCGCGGAGGCGATGAGCCTGATCACGGGCCGGTGACGAGCGCACCGGCGCCCGGCGACGGATCGGGCGCCGCCGCGACGGCGGCCGGACCGGCGGCCGTCACCGCGTCCGTGTCGGCGCCGCGGCGGGCGCTGATCATGGGCGTGCTGAACGTGACGCCGGACTCCTTCTCCGACGGCGGGCGCTTCCTCGACCCGTCCTCCGCGATCGCCCGTGGCCGCGCCCTGCACGCCGACGGCGCGGACCTGGTCGACGTCGGCGGCGAGTCCACGCGCCCCGGGGCGCACCGCGTGCCGGCCGACGTCGAGGCGGAGCGGGTGCTGCCGGTGATCACCGCGCTGGCCGCCGACGGCATCATCTGCAGCATCGACACCACCCGGTCGGCGGTCGCCGCGGCCGCGCTCCGGGCCGGTGCCCGGATCGTCAACGACGTGTCCGGCGGCCTCGCCGACCCCGAGATGGCTTCGGTGGTCGCCGACGCGGGATGCCCGTGGATCCTCATGCACTGGCGCGGGCACAGCGCCGACATGGACGCGCTGGCCCGCTACGACGACGTGGTCGCCGACGTGCGCGCCGAGCTGTTGGAGCGGGTGGACGCCGCCCTCGCGGCCGGGGTGTCCGCCGAGCGGCTGGTGCTCGACCCCGGCCTCGGATTCGCGAAGACCGCCGAGCACAACTGGGCGCTGCTGCGGGCGCTGCCGTCGATCACGGGGCGGACCGGTCCCGGCTGGGGCTTCCCGGTGCTGGTCGGCGCCTCCCGCAAGCGATTCCTGGGCGCCCTGCTCGCGGACGCGGCGGGGCTCCGACCGGCCGCCGGGCGCGAGGCGGCGACCGCCGCGACGTCGGCGCTGTCCGCCGCCGCCGGGGTGTGGGGGGTCAGGGTGCACGAGGTCTCCGCGTCGCTGGACGCCGTCGCGGTGGCGCTGGCCACCACCGGCCGCGGACCGGAGCACGAGCTGGCGGGGGTGGGCCGCCGTGGCTGACCGGATCACCCTGACCGGGCTCACCGTCCGCGGGCGGCACGGGGTCTTCCCCGAGGAGCGCGAGCACGGCCAGGACTTCGTCCTGGACGTCACGCTGTGGCTGGACCTGACCGCCGCCGCCCGCGCCGACGACCTGGCCAGGACGGTGCACTACGGCGAGCTGGCGCAGCTCGCCGCCGGCATCGTCGGCGGCCCCCCACGAGATCTGATCGAGACGGTCGGCGCCGAGATCGCCGACGCCGTGATGCGCACCTACCCCGTGCACGCCGTCGAGGTCACCGTGCACAAGCCGCACGCGCCCATCCCGCTGACGTTTGCCGATGTGAGCGTCACCATCCGCCGGTCCGTGCGCTCGGACCCGCCGCGGCTGCGCGTGCGGCCGGCCGGCGGTGACATCGCGCCGGATGGCGGCGGTGACATCGCGCCGGATGGCGGCGGTGACATCGCGCCGGATGGCGACGGTGACATCGCGCCGGGTGCCGGCGGTGGCATCGCGCCGGCTTCCGGCGGTGGAACGAGGCGCGCGTGAGCACCGCGGTGCTGTCCCTCGGGTCGAACCTGGACGATCCGACCCGGCAACTGGAGCGCGCCGTGGCATCGCTCGGCGACGCCGTGCGGGTGGTCTCCGGCATCTACCGCACCCCGCCCGTCGGCGGCGTGCAGCAGGACGACTTCCTGAACGTCACCCTCATCGCCGAGGACTCCGGCGACGACCCCGCGGCGTGGCTGGCCCGCTGCCGCCGCCTGGAGGAGGAGGCCGGCCGGGAGCGCACCCTCCGCTGGGGGCCGCGCACCCTGGACGCCGACGTGATCACGGTCGAGGTGCACGGCCACCCGGTGCTGTCCGACGACCCGGAGCTCACCCTCCCGCACCCGCGCGCGGCGCAGCGCGCCTTCGTGCTCCTGCCCTGGGCCGAGATCGAGCCCACCGCAGAGCTTCCCGGTGCGGGCCCGATCGCCGACCTGCTCGCGCGGATGGACCTCAGCGGCATCACCCGGGTCGGTCATGTGCACTGACCGCACGGCGGCAGGCCGCCCGGTGCGGGGCCGGCGATGACCGACAAGACGCGGATGGGCCTGACCCGCTGGCGTGACCTCGCGGTCGTGGCCGTGGTCGCGGCCGTCGCGGGCTACGCCATCGTCAGCCTGAACTACCAGCGGATGCCACCGCTGCCGCGGCTGGCGGGGCTGGTGGCCGCTCTCGTCGGCATCGGGCTCGCCGTCGTCGGGTGGGGTTTCCGCAGCCGGATCCGGCCGCGGGAGGACGCGCGGGGCGGTGCGCCGCCCCGGCCGCCGGTGCCGCCCCTCACCGCCGCCCGCGCGGTGATGACGGCGAAGGCGACGGCGCTCGCCGGCGCCGCCCTCGCCGGGCTGTGGCTCGGCCTGCTGGTCTACCTGATCCCGTCCTGGACGCTGCTCACCGCGGCGCAGTCGGACGGGACCACCGGCATCATCGGGCTGGGCGGCGCGCTGGTGATGGTCGGCGGTGCGCTGTACCTGGAGCGCTGCTGCCAGGCGCCGGATCAGCGGGACTGACCACGCCCCAGTGGTTCTCGCCGGGTGTCGGCGTCATGTCCGGCGGCGCCGCGTCCGGCGGCGGCGAGTCGGCCGGCGCGGCGGGTGGCTCCAGGTGCGGCAGGATCCGGTCGAGCCAGCGGGGAATCCACCAGTTCCACCGGCCGAGCAGCCGCATGGTCGCGGGCACGGCCACCACCCGCACGACGGTCGCGTCGATGAGCACCGCGGCGGCCAGGCCGAAGCCCATCGCCTTGAACGCGAGCAGCCGGCTGCCGGTGAAGGCGGCGAACACCACCACCATGATCAACGCCGCCGACGTGACGGTGCGACCGGTGCGTTCCAGCCCGCGGGTGACCGCCTGCTGGTTGTCGCCGGTGCGTTCCCATTCCTCCCGCATCCGGGTCATCAGGAACACCTCGTAGTCCATCGACAGGCCGAACAGGACCGAGAAGAGGAACAGCGGCACGAACGCCTGGATGAATCCCTCCGGCACGAAGCCGAGGAGGCCCGCGCCCCAGCCCCACTGGAACAGCGCGACCACCACGCCGTACGCGGCCGCCACCGACAATAGGTTCATCACAATGGCTTTCAGCGGCAGGATGATCGACCGCAGGGCGACGACGAGGAGCAGGAAGGACAGCGCCAGGACCCCGCCGATGACCCAGGGCATGCGCGCCACGATCTCGTCGGTGAGGTCGAGGTCGCTGGCGCCCTGACCGCCGACCAGCCCGTCCTCGATCCCGGCCGCGGGCAGGATCTCGGCACGGATCCGCCGCACCAGCTCCTGTCCGGCATCGGACTGCGGGTTGTCCGCGCCGACCACGACCACCCGCGTCAGCGCGCCGTCCCCGCTGATCAACGGCGCCGGATCGATCCCCGGGACGGCGAGGCTGAGCACCCCCGCCACGCCGGGGTCGGCCGCCAGTGCCTGCGTGAGGGAGCCGATCCGCGCGACGTTCTCCGGATCGCCCGCACCGCCGGGCGTGGGAATCACGATCTCCACCGGACCGACGGCGCCGGGGCCGAACCCCTCCGAGAGCAGGTCGAGCGCCGCGCGCGGCGGGCTGTCCGCCGGCAGGGTGTCCGCGCTGGGCTGGCCGAGCACGATGCCGGTGAGCGGGGCCGCCAGCAGCAGCAGCGCCGCCAGCGACGCGAACAGGTAGCGGATCGGGCTGCGCATGACCCGCATCGTCCACACCCGCCAGCCGCTGACGCGGTGCCTCGCCCGGACGGGTCGGCGGATCGCGAATCGATCGATGCGCGCCCCCACCAGCGTCAGCACGGCCGGCAGCAGGGTCAGGCTGGCCAGCACGGCCAGGGTGACGACCACCATGGTGCCGACCGCCATCGAACGGAACCCCTGGATGTCGACCAGGAACATCCCGGCGAGCGCGACCACCACGGTCAGGCCGGACACCGTCACGCTGCGGCCGGAGGTCGCGACCGATTCGATCACCGCGTCCTTCGGCGGCCGGCCCGCCCGCAGGGCCTCGCGGAACCGGGTGACCATGAACAGCGCGTAGTCGATGCCGACGCCGATACCGATGACCGATGCGATGTTGGTGACGTAGATCGACAGCGGCATCACCAGGGTCAGCACGTACAGCAGGCCGAGCGTCATGCCCAGGCTGACGAGGGCCAGCAGGACCGGCAGCCCGGCGGCGACCACGCTGCCGAAGGCGAGCAGCAGCACGATCAGGGTGATCGGGAAGGCGATCAACTCCGCCTTCTCCAGGTCGCTGCGGGAGATGTCGTTCTGGTGGTTGTACAGGGCGGCCCGGCCGCCGACCGAGATCTGCACGCCCGGCGGAGCGAGATCGGCCACCACGGCCTCGATCTCGGCCGCGCGGCGCATCTGCCCGCTCTGGTCGCCGTCGACCGCGACGGTCAGGTAGGTGGTCGCGCCGTCGGGCGCCAGCTGCGCCGCCGCGCCGGGGTCGAGAAACGTCCGGACCGACCGCACCCCGCCCACGGTTTCGATCTCGGCGGCAACGCGGGTGACGACGTCGGGCAGACTCGCATCGGCCTGCGGTCCGGTGGCGTGCACCAGCACCACCACCGGGTCCGCGGACTGGCCGGGGAACTGCTGCTCGAGGGTCTCCTGGACCCGCAACGACTGGGAGCCTGGAACCTCGAACCCGCCGGCCGACAGCCGATCCGCCAGGCCGAGGCCGAGCACGCTGAGGCCCGCCAGCAGGACGATCCAGATGGCGATGACCGAGCGCGGATGGCCCACCACCGCGCCGCCGAGGCGCTCGAACGACCCGGTGCGACCCGCGCGCGGCTCGGCACTGCGCCGGCCCGCGCGCGCTGCGCGTCGACGAGCGCGCGCGACGGGCTGTGGCTCGGCGGGCAGTGGCTCGCTCGACGATGTTTCGACGGGCGGCGACGCCACCGGAGTCGGCGCCGGGTCGGGCACGGCCCGGCGCGGCGGCGGGGCCGGCCGATCGTCGTCGTCAGATGCGTGATGCCGGCCGCCCGGCCCCGGGATCGATCCGGGAGCCGGCTCGAGCAACAGCGACAGACGTTCGGGCACGGTGCTTCTCCTCGCTGACGGGCCGGGCGGTCAGGCCGCGGCGCGCGTCGGGCGCGGCCGGTTGACCAGCACGGAGCGAGCGAGCACGGCGGGCGACAGGAACTGCCGGACGTTCATCCGCCGCTCGCCGAAGTCGATGGCGTGGCGGGCGACCCGGGGGTCCCGGACGGCGGCGGCGTAGATCAGCCGCTCCACCGGGTTGAACGGTCGGCCGCGCGCGTAGTCGGCCATCTGCCGGTGATGCCCGGACAGTGCCCTGCGGTGGCGGACGGCGTAGCGGCGCAGGCCGCCCGTCAGGTCGCCGCGCTGGACGAGGGCGTCGGCCGTCTCGTCGACCAACCAGGCGGCGCTCTGGAACGCGAAGCTGCAGCCGGTGCCCCACAGGTAGTCGGAGGTCATCGCCGCGTCGCCGATCAGGGCGAGGCCGGGCGCGACGGGGCGCCGGCTGACGCAGGCGTAGTTCAGCACGCCGGACAGCTCGGTGACCTGCTCGGCGCCGGACAGGTCGGGACCGTCCGGCAGCCGGCGGAGGAAGTCGAGATACCTGCCGGCCGGGTCCTGCCGGAACTCGTCCAGGCGGTCCCGCGTCGGCATCGCGCTCAGGATGGTGACGTCGCCGTTCGGGAAGGCGTAGCCGATGTCCGGCTCGAGCAGCCACATGCGGGACGACTCGTCCGGCAGGCCCACACCGGTGAAGGCGGCGAAGTACACGAAGCGCCCGTGCGGCCGGACGACGGCCGGCTGCCCGCTGCTCTCCGCCACCCGGGAGTTCCGCCCGTCGGCGCCGATCACCAGGCGGCCCAGCACTTCTCGCTCGCGTCCGGCGCTGCCCGTGCGCACCCCGACCGCGCGTCCGGCCCGGACGATCACCTCGGAGACGCGTTCGCCCGCCAGCAGGGTGACTCCCGGCTCGACGGCTGTCCGGGCGCGCAGCAACGGATCGAGCAGCGATCGACGGATGTTCACGCCGATATCCACCCCGGGTGCGGCTGCGGCACCGGTCATGTCCGGCGGCCGGTCGAATTCCAGCCATCCCCACCGGGTCCAGGTGCTGAGTCGATTCGGCCGACCGCCGGCGTCCAGCATCGGCTCGGCCAGGCCGAGCCTGGTGATCACGGGCCACGCCGTCGACTGGATGAAGTGGGTACAGGCCCGCTTGTAGTGCCCAGGAGAGCGATGTGCCTCTAGCAATGCAACCGAAAGACCCTGTCGGGCATAGAGAGTGGCGGCGGTGCAACCGGCAAGGCTGGCTCCGACGATCACCACGTCGAAGTGGTCTCGACGCACGTGTCCTCCTGAGTGGTCGGGGGCGCGTACTGAACCCAAGAGGACCTGCCGGCCGGGCAGATACACCACCCGCCCGATGTATTAGCCCGGCCCGGCCACCCTCTGATCCGGCATTCCGCTCGATGCATTTCGAGCCTGACCGGGGGGCCGGGAAAAGATGAATCATCAGATCGAGGAACTATCGCGTGCCCATCACCGCCCGACCGTGCTGGTCACGGGGGGTCGGGCGTCATCGGGTCCGCGCTGCTGCCCCGGCTGGCCGGCGGTCCGCTGCGTCCCCAGGTGATCGCCCTGGTCCGCCGCCGGGAGATCACCGAGCCCGGCGTGCGATCGGTCCGCGGCAACGTTTCGTCGCCGTGGCTGGGCCTGCAGCCCGGCGAGTACGAGGCGCTCGCCCGCCGCGTCGACCTCGTCGTGCATGCGGCGGCGGTCGTCTCGTTCAGCCAGTCCGAGGACCATGCGGCCACCAATGTCGTTGGTACCCAAGAGGTCCTGCGATTCGCGGAGCGCGCGGGCGCTCCGCTGGTGCACGTCAGCACCGCGTATTTGCATCCGCAGGACAACGCGGAGAACCCCCGCACGTCTGTGAGGTATGCCGCTTCCAAACGTGCCGCCGAGCAGGTGGTCCGGCAGGCCACGGTGCCGACCAGCATCGTCCGGCCGTCGATCGTCATCGGTCGCAGCGACACCGGTGAGACCAGCGAGTTCCAGGGCTTCTACCGCGTGCTGTCCGCCATGCGGAGCGGGATGCTGCCGATGCTCCCGTTCGGGCGGCACTGGCCGCTCGACCTGATCCCGTGCGACGTGGTGGCCGACGGGATCGCCACCGTCCTCGAGCGTGACCTCTTCGGCCGCGACTTCTGGCTGACCGCCGGATCGCGCGCCCTGTCCGTCGCCCAGGCGGTCGAGCTCCTGATGGAACATTCTCGGGCGCAAGGCATCCCGGTCGAAAGCCCGCGGTTCGTCGCGCCGGACACCTATCACCGGCTGATCGCGCCGGTGTTCCTCGATGCCCTCCCACGCAAGATGCGAATGGCGGTGAGCAGCCTGATGGACCTGTTCCTGGACTACGTGTCCATGGAGGAGCCGTTCCCCAGCTCCCTGGACGAGCTGGCCGAGGCGGGATCGGCACCGGTGCCGGACTTCCGGACCAGCGTGCTGGCCAGCCTGGACTACTGGCACCGGGAGACCGCGGTCCAGGCCGTCGAGGCGGTGGCCTGAGGTGGCCGACATGCCGGATCGCGACCGCCGGAGCGCGCTGGAGAAGTACCGGCGCCACGTGAACAAGTCATCCGCGGCGCTGGTCGAGCTGCTGGGAGCACCGCTCCCGGAACGGGCCGAGGGCACCCGGATCTGGGATGCCGACGGCGTCGAGTACCTGGACTGCGCCGGATTCGGGGTGAACCTCATCGGCCACCGGCACCCGACGGTCATCGAGGCCGTGAAGCGCCAGCTCGACGAGTCGCCGCTGGTGAGCCGCCCGCTGATCAGCCGGGTGACCGCCGACGCCGCGGAGGCCCTCGCCGCGGTCGCGCCGGCCGGGTTGGAGCACGTGTACCTGACGAACTCCGGGGCCGAGGCCGTCGAGGTCGCCCTGAAGCTGGCCCGGCTGCACGGGCGGACCCGGGTGATCGCGATGCGAGACGGGTTTCACGGCAAGACGTTCGGCGCGCTGAGCGTCACCGGCCGGCCCGCCTACCGAGCGCCGTTCGAGCCGCTGCTGCCCGGCGTCGAGTTCGCCACCTTCGGCGACATCGACGACCTGGAACGCCGACTCGCCACGGACGGCGAGCGGACCTGCGTGCTGCTCGAGCCGATCCTCGGCGAGGGCGGCGTCCGGATCCCGCCCCGCGGGTGGCTGGCAGCCGTGCGCGAATGCTGCACCCGCACCGGCGCGATGCTCGTCCTCGACGAGATCCAGACCGGACTGGGCCGGGTCGGCTCGTGGTGGGCTGCGGACACCGAGGGCGTGGTGCCCGACATCCTGCTGTCGGGCAAGATCCTGTCCGGTGGGGTCATGCCCGTCGGCGCGGTGCTGGCCACCGACGAGGTGTTCCGGCCGCTCGACGACGACCCGATGCTGCACTCGTCCACCTTCGCCGGCAATCCGATGGCCGCAGCCGCGGTGGCGGCGACGATCTCGGTGCTGCGCACCGAGAACCTGATCCAGCGCTCGGCCGACCTCGGCAGCCGGCTGCAGGGCATGGTGCGCTCGGTGGTCGCCGAGCACTGCCCCGGCCTCGTCGCGGAGGTTCGAGGACGCGGCCTGCTGATCGGAATGGACTTCGTGGCCAGCGATCTCGCCGTCGAGTTCCTGATGGAGCTGCTGGTCCGCCGAGTCGTGCCGTCCTATTCGCTGAACAAGTACAACGTCCTGCGGCTGACTCCGCCGGCCACCCTGACCGCGCAGGACATGGCCGATCTGCGGGACGCGCTCACCGGCGCGGCCCGCGAGGTCGGCCGCCGCCACTCCGCCCCGTCCGCTGTCGCCCGTCCGAACGTCCCGTCCGCCCCGATCAACGAGGAGTACCCGTGCGCTTCGTGACCATCGACGCCTTCGTCCCCGGCCGTCCGGCCGACGAGGTGTTCAGCACCCTGGCCGACTACGCCCGCTATCCGGAGCTCACCCCCGCCGTCCGGGCGGTGCAGGTGTGGACCGACGAGGCGGGGGACCTGATCAGCACGTGGGAGGTGAACTTCCGCAACGGGATCCTGCGCTGGACCGAGCGCGACGTGGTGGACGCGGAGCAGCTGCGCATCGACTTCACCCAGACCGAGGGCGACGTCGCCGAGTTCGCCGGCAGCTGGCTGGCCCGGCCCGGGACCGACGGGACGGCAGTGCGTTTCGAGGCGTTGGTGGACCTGGGCATCGCCAGCCTGGCCGACGTGCTGGACCCCATCGCGGCCCGCACGCTGACGGAGACCATCTCGGCGATCCTGGTGGGGCTGTTCGGCGAGTCGGTGCGCTTCGACGCGATCGACCACGAGACGGCCGAGCTCCCGGCCGGTGCCCTGCCGTTCCTGAGCGGAGCGCGGGCATGACCTTCCTGGACACCGAGCGGGCGGCGCTGGAGCGGCTGCTGCCCGGCCTGGACGCGGCGCTGGCCGCCGAGCCGCTGATGTCGTGGGAGGCCAGGGACAGCAAGGCGCTGCAGGTGTATCGCGAGGCCGGCGGGTGCGGCCTGCTGGTCCCCAGCGAGCACGGCGGGCACGGGGTGGACGCCCTGACGGCCGTCCGGGTGCAGCGCGCGATCGGTGCTCGCTCGCCGTCGCTGGCGGTCGCGACCACCATGCACCACTTCTCGGTCGCCTCCCTGGCGGAGCTCTCGGGCCTGGGCACCGGGTTCGAGTGGGCGGTACTGCAGGCCATCGCGGAGGAGAACTACTACCTGAGCTCGGCCTTCGCCGAGGGCAACCCGAGCACGAACATCCTCGCGCCCCGCGTGCAGGCGCGGCGCGTCGAGGGCGGGCTGCTGGTCAACGGCAGCAAGCGGCCGTGCAGCCTCACCTGGTCGATGGACCTCATGTCGGCCAGCGTCGCGGTCGTCGACGAGGACGGTGGACCCGAGCGGCTGGCGATCGTGCTGATCCCGGCGACCGACCCGGGGATCAGCCGGCGCCGGTTCTGGGAGAGCTTCGTGCTCGCCGGCGCCGAGAGCGACGAGGTCATGTTGACGGACGTGTTCGTCCCCGACGTGATGGTGTTCCAACCGGCCGACTCGACCATGACCGACCCCGTGCAGGGACGCGGCTTCCTGTGGTTCGAGCTGCTGGTCGCCGCGTCGTACATCGGCGTCGCGTCCGCCCTCGTGGAGCGGGTGCTCGAGGCGGGTCGCGGCACCCCCCAGGACCGGGTCGCGCTGGTCGCCGACATCGAGTCGGCCATGGCCGCGGTCGAGGCGGTCGCGTCCTGCCTGCCGGCGAAGGACGACGAGGACATGGAGCGCCTGCTCACCCGCTCCCTGTACGTCCGGTACGGGGTGGAGGCCGCGGTGGCCCGCACGTCGATGGCGGCCGCGGCCCTGGCCGGCGGCATCGCGTTCGTCAGTTCCCCGGACATCGCCTACCTGCTGGCCGCGGGCCGCGCGCTGGCCATGCACCCGCCGGCCGTCGGGCCGGTCAGTGAGGCCCTGGACCGCTCGCTGCGCGGCGGCCGATTCGTCGCCTGACCCCGATTCAGCCACCCCGAGAGCCGGAGGATCGTCGTGGACAACAAGAACCTGTTCCTCACCCGCACCACCTACCTGCTGCTGCGCCTGGAATACCTGATCGCCCTGGTCGTCTGCATCGTGCTGGCCCTGACGCACCTGTCCGACATCCGCTGGCCGGTGTTCCTGGCGATGTTCGCCGTGATCGACGTCATCGGCTACCTGCCAGGGCTCTTCATCTGGATCAAGCGGCACGGTGAGGTGCCCCGGGCGTTCTACGTCTCCTACAACGTCGCCCACCACCTGGGCACCTCCGCCGCCCTGGCCGGGATCTGGTGCCTCGTGGTCGGTCCGGAGTGGGCGCTGCTGGCCCTGCCGATTCACCTGATGGGCGATCGGGCGCTGTTCGGCAACATGCTCAAGCCGTTCGGCGTGTCGTTCGAGCCCAGGACCAATCCGGCGTACGCGGCGTTCGTGCGGGCCTACCGCGCGCCCGCCGCGGCCCTGCCGGAATCCGGCCGTCACCGAGGAGAGGTCGGAGCGCGATGCTGCGCCTGTCGCCTAGCCCGCGGCCCGCGGAGGCCCTGGACGACCGGGTGGCCCAGCTCGCCGCCCACGCCGACAATCCGCTCCGCGTTCCTCGCGGTGAACCAGGGCACCGAGTACTTCACCACCCCGGGGGTGGACGGCTTCATCGCCTACCGTCGCGCCGGCCGGGTCAGGGTGCAGTTCGGCGGCGTGGTGGCCGCGGCGCAGGACAGGGACCGGCTGCTCGGCGCGTTCCTGACCGACGCACGCGCTCCGCGGTCACCGCGCCGTGGCGGTGCAGCTCACCCCGCTCGACGTGGACACCTTCCGGCGGCACGGGTACCGGATCAACCAGCTCGGCTCGTCCTACGCGCTGGACCTCGGCCGGCAGACCCTCGCCGGCAAGCACTTCGTCCAGCTCCGGAACAAGATCTCCCGTGCCCGCCGGGCCGGGGTGGTCGTGGTGGAGGTCGGCGTCGACCGGCCCATGTCCCCCGAGTTGGCCGCGCAGCTGACCGACCTCGACCGGCAGTGGCTGGGCGCCAAGGGATCCCACGTGCACGAACTGGACTTCATGATCGGCGAGCGGGGCGGTCCGGCCGATCGGTTCCGCCGGCTCTTCGTCGCCGAACGCGACGGACAGGTGCTCGGGTACATCAGCTACTCGCCGGTCTACGGGTCGCGCCCCGGCTGGCTGCACGACCTCACCCGGCGCCGACCCGACGCTCCGCCCGGCGTGATGGAGCTCATCGTCGCCGAGACGATGGACCGCCTGCGGGCCGGGGGAGTGGCTCCCGGATCCAGCGCACGCCCGGGCTGGCTGCACTTCGGATTCACCCCGTTCACGGGTCTGGACGACGAGCACCGGGTCGCCGACTCCCGTTCCCCCGTCGTGGATGCCGTGATCCGCCTGATCGCGCAGCACGGCGAGAAGCTCTACCCCGCCGCCGATCAGGTCGCCTACAAGCTCAAGTGGCGACCGCACCTCGTGCAGCCGGACTACCTCGCATTCCACGGCCGGCCCCGGCTCGGCGCCATCTGGCGGCTGCTCCGGCTCACCCGGGTCATCTGATCCCGCCTGCTCCCACGGGCCCGCTCGCGCGAGCCCGCCCGAATCGCCCGCACGAATGTTGATCCACCCCGACGTGACCCCAGGAAGCGAAGAGGAACCACTGACATGAACGCGAAGACCAGGCGGACCGCCTTCCCCCCCTCCCCGTGGTGGACGGGCTCGGCGCCGGCTCCCGAATCGCCGCTGGCCGGCGACATCCGAGTCGACTACGCCGTCGTCGGCGCGGGGCTCGCCGGACTGGCCGCCGCCTACTACCTGCGCAAGGCGGACCCGGCCGCGTCCATCGTGGTGCTCGAGGCGAACCAGGTCGGCTCCGGCGCCACCGGTGCCAGCACCGGCATCGTGGCGCCCGGTGTCGGCGGCCCGATCACCCTGCTGCGGCGCCGGCTGGGCGATCGCGTCGCGTCCGCGACGTTCGCCGGGTCGGTGACCGCGGTGGCCAGGACCATCGAACTGGTCGACCGCGAACGGCTGGACTGCAACCTGGAACTGAACGGGCAGCTGGTGTGCGCCGTGTCGGACCGGCAGGACAGGGCGCTGCGGAAGCAGCAGCGCTCCTTCGCCGAGCTGGGCTTCGACATCCCCTACCTGCCGGCCGAGGACCTGGCCGCCAGATTCGGTGGCCGGCCCTACGTCTCGGCCCTGCGGCACCCGCTTGCCGCCACCCTCGACCCCGTGCGGCTGTGCAGGTGCCTGGCCAGGCGGCTGGTCGAGCTCGGCGTCTCGATCCATCCCGGCA
The DNA here is from genome assembly GCA_963829945.1 of uncultured Actinomycetota bacterium. Taxonomy (GTDB): domain Bacteria; phylum Actinomycetota; class Actinomycetes; order Mycobacteriales; family Nakamurellaceae; genus Nakamurella. Next base: position 54,179 of record CAWHKH010000003.1, read on the forward strand.
CTCCGGTGCTGTCGGTCACCCCCGGGGTTCCGGTGCAGGTGCGGTGCAGGGCGGGCATCGTCCGGGCCAGGCACGTCGTGATGGCGACCGACGGCGTGCAACCGGACGGCCTGGCCTCCGCCGGGCGTCGTGCCGATCACCGGGCACGTCATCCGGACTGCACCGCTGACGGACCGGCAACTCGACCGGATCTCCTGGCTCGACCGGGATTCGGTCGTCGACTGCCGCACGTTCTTCAACTACTACCGGCTGACGCCGGACAACCGGATCATCATGGGCGGCGGGCGCGTGACCCTGCCGCCGGGAACCGCGGGGTCGGCTCCCAGCGACGCGGCCTGGGACCGGATCGTGGCCGAGCTGCGGACGATCTTCCCCGATCTCGCGGACGTGCCGATCAGCGACCGGTGGTCCGGCCGGATCGGCTCCATTCTCGACCGGATGCCGCGGCTGGGCCGGCTGCCGTCGGCGCCGGGGGTCTGGTTCAGCGGCGGATGGTGCGGACACGGCATCCCGCTCTCCGTGCAGGCCGGGTTCGAGATCGCGAACCGGATCGTCGGGGGCGGCGGCGAGACCGACGTCGCGTGGTACCGGGAGAGGGTGCCGAGCATGCCGGGCGGACCGCAGCGGGACTGGGGCCTGCTGGCCTACCTGGCCGGCCTGGACCACCGGGACCGGGTGCTCGACCGGTTCGGTGCCGTCGGTCGCACCCCGGCACGTGCGGCCGCACGGACGACGTCCGGCGCCGGGCTGGCGGGCGCGAGCCGATGAGGGCCCAGGGCTTCGACTTCATCGTGGTCGGCGGCGGATCCGCCGGCTGCGTCCTCGCCGCCCGGCTCTCGGCCGACGAGTCCCGGACGGTCCTGCTGCTGGAGGCCGGCGGGGGTGGGCGTCGCCCCGAGAGCGTGGTGCCGGCGCTGTACTCGCGCCTCTTCCGGACGTCGGCCGACTGGGCGTACCGCACGCAGCCGCAGGACGAGCTCGTCGGCCGCCGGCTCTACTGGCCGCGCGGGCGGATGCTCGGCGGCAGTTCCGCAATGAACGACATGGTCTACGTCCGCGGCAATCCGGCGGATTTCGATGCCTGGGCCGCGGAGGGCAATCCCGGATGGGAGCACCGATCGCTGCAGCCGTACTTCGCCCGGGCCGAGGACCAGCGGCGGGGCTCCGCCGGGCAGCGTGGGACCGGCGGTCCGACGCCCGTCGCCGACGGGCGCTACGTCGCGCCGCGCACCGAGGACTTCCTGGCCGCGGCCGTGCGCGCCGGGATGACCCGCACCGACGACTTCAACGGCGACGTCCAGGACGGGGTGGGGCCGCACCAGGTCACCCAGCGACGCGGCCGCCGGTGGAGCGCCGCTGACGCGTACCTGCGGCCGGTCCGCGGTCGGCGCAATCTCACCGTGGTCACCCACGCCCGGGTGACCGGCCTGATGTTCTGCGGCACCCGGGTGGTCGGGGTGCGGTGGCTGCGCCACGGTCGGGTCGAGCACGCGCGCGCGGCCGCCGAGGTCGTGCTCTGCGGCGGCGCGGTGAACACCCCTGCCCTGCTGCTGGCATCCGGCATCGGAGATGCGGGCGAGCTGCGCGGGCACGGCATCGCGGTCCGCGCGGACCTGCCGGGCGTCGGGCGGAACCTGCAGGACCACCTGATGGTCCCGATGTGCTGGCGGTCGACCGAGCCGACCAGCCTGATCGACGGCCGCAAGCCCGGCCGAGTGGCCGACTACCTGATCCGGCGGCGCGGACCGCTGGCGTCCAACATCGGGCAGGCCGGGGCGTTCGTCCGCTCCGCCGCCGGCGTGGCGGCGCCGGACCTGCAGCTGGTGTTCGCGCCGGTGCTGCTCGACGGCGTGCGCGACGAGCGGGTGGCCGAGCCGACGGAGCACGGGTACTCGATCGGTGCGATCCTGCTGCAGCCGGGCAGCCGCGGCCGCATCGGCCTGCGGTCGGCCGACCCGCTCGCCGCACCGGTCATCGAGCCCGCCTACCTGTCCGACCCGGCCGATCTGGCCACACTCGTCCGCGGCGTGCGGCTGGCCCTGCGGATCGGCGCGACCCAGCCGCTGGCCGGCGCGGCGCTGCGGCCGCACGAGCTCGCCGAGGCGCCCGACGACGCGGTGATCCGGGTGATCCGGTCCACGGTCGACACGATGTTCCATCCCGTCGGCACCTGCCGGATGGGCTCCGACGACATGGCCGTGGTGGACCCGTCGCTGGCCCTGCGCGGGGTCGACGGGCTCCGGGTGGCCGACGCGTCGGTGATGCCCACCATCACCCGGGGAAACACGCACGCCCCCACCACCGCGATCGCCGAGCGGGCAGCCGACCTCATCCTGCAGGGGAGCGACCGCCCGGCGCAGCTGGCGGGCCGGCCCTAGCCGGCGTGCGCGCAGCAGCACCGGTCAGGGGTTCGCCGCCGATCGCAGCGGCGATCTCGAGGCGTAGCTCGCGCCGCAGGCGCTGCCCGCGGGCGGCGAATCCCCGTTGCGCGGCAACGTATTCCGCCTTGCCGTCGGCGGTCTCGATGGGCACGGGCCGGTAGCCGAGCCCGGTCAGGTCGTACGGCGACGCCCGCATGTCCAGCTCCCGGATCTCCCGGGCGAGCAGGAACGCGCGCAGCAGCAGGTCGCCGGAGACGAGCGGGACGAGCTTGTAGGCCCACTTGTAGAGGTCCATCGTGGCGTGCAGGCAGCCGGGCTGCTCCATCCGTTCCCTGGAGCCGAGATCCGGGCGCAGCAGGTTGCGCGGCCGCGCCGGCGGGGTGAAGAAGCGGTACGCGTCGTAGTGCGTGCAGCGGATCTGGTGCGCCTCGACGACGTCGTCGGTGCCCTCCTGCCCGAGGCGCAGCGGCCAGTCCGCGTGCCGGCGCCCCCGATCGTCCTGCCGGTAGAGCATCGCCCACTCGTGCAGGCCGAAGCAGCCGAACTGGCCGGGGGCGGCCGCGGTGGCGGACAGCACGCGTTCCACGAACCGCAGCAGCTCGCCCCGCCGCGCGACGAAGCCGGCGACGTCGACCGCGACCTCGGGCGCGGCCGCGGTCCCGCCGACCACCCGGTGGAATCGCCAGCCGGCCCGTTCCGGCGCGTTGGCCAGGGCCATCCCGGCTGCGGGATACCACCGGCGCAGCTGCGCCGGCCGGAGGGAGTAGTAGGTGAACAGGAAGTCCTCGACCGGGTGCGCCGCACCCGCTGCGGCGCGCCTGCGGCGGTCGCTGGTGAGCGCGTCGACGGCGTCCCCGTGCGCCGCGGCGCGGGCGCGCCACGTCCGCTCGTCCAGCACGGGCCGGGGGCCGTTCATCCTTCGTTCCGGCGCCGGGTCGACCGCCACACCTGGCAGGTCACCGGGAGGTCGATGACGGCAGCGCCGGGGCGGTGCGCGGCGACCAGCTCGCGCAGGGTGCGGTCGTAGCCGGCACGCGCGGATTCGCTCGCTCGGATCACGTACGAGTAGGTGTGCACGAGGCTGAGCAGATCGTCCACCGTGCCGCGCCACGTCCAGCCGACCACGGTGAGCTCCGGATCCGAGAGCAGCGGATGCCCGACGAACGGAGCGCGCCGGCGGTGGTCGTCGGGTCCGGAGAGGTCCGGCCCGAGCGACCCGCGGCCCGCCGGCCCCCCGGTCGCGCCCCCGTGCGGGCGGCCCAGGCCGTGCAGGGCGTCCTGCAGTTCGGCGACCAGCGGGTCGGTCTCGTCGTCCCTGTTCCAGAGGAGCGCCACGGATCCGCCGGGTCGGGTGACCCGGGCCATCTCGTCCAGCGCGGGTCGGGCGTCGAACCAGTGGAAGGCTTGGCCGACGACGGTGCCGTCGACGGCGGCGTCGGGCAGCGGGATGGACTCGGCGACGCCGTCCAGCACCGTCGCGTCCGGGCAGAGCCGGGCGAGCTCGGCGCGCATCCCCGCCAGCGGCTCGACCGCGACGACGGCCAGCCCGCGCCGCCGGGCAGCCTCGGTGAGCTTGCCGGTGCCCGCCGCCAGGTCGAGGACGGTGGCCGGGGCGGCCGGCAGCGCGACCCCCAGCGCGCCGTCGGGGTAGCCGGGCCGGAAGCGCGCGTACGCCGCCGCAACGCCGTCGAACGAGCCGGGGAGCGATGCGCTCCAGGCGGCGTCCGGGGCCCCGGGAGGGTCGCTCTCGACGGCCGTGTCGGTCCGGTCCACGCCGACCATTGTCGCGTGGGCGCCGGGCGTGGGGCACCGGCGCGGCCTGCGTCGACGTGATCTTGGGCGGCACGCGGGCCAGTAGGCTTGCCAGCCGTGAACGCGCCGACCCCCGACGGACCCGTCCCTCCCGCCGAGGGCGCCGGTGGTGATGCGGAGGACCTGCCCGAACAGCTCCGTGTTCGCCGGGAGAAGCGACAGCGGCTGCTGGACTCCGGCGTGCAGCCGTATCCCGTCGCGGTGGACCGGACGGCGAGCCTGGCCGAGGTGCGCGCGGCGCATCCCGACCTGCCGCCGGACACGGACACCGGCGAGCTGGTCGGCATCGCCGGCCGGGTGATCTTCCTGCGCAACTCCGGGAAGCTCTGCTTCGCCACCCTGCGGGAGGGTGGGGCGGGCGACACCGGCGCCGAGCTGCAGGTGATGGTGTCGGTGGCCAGCGTCGGCGCGGACAGCCTGGCGGCCTTCAAGGCGGACGTCGACCTCGGGGACCACCTCTTCGTGCACGGCACGGTCATCACGTCGCGGCGCGGGGAGCTGTCCGTTCTGGCCGATTCCTGGGCAATTACCGCAAAGGCGCTGCGTCCCCTGCCGGTGGCGCACAAACCGCTCTCCGAGGAGAGCCGGGTCCGCCAGCGATATGTCGACCTCATCGTGCGCCCGCAGGCCAGGCGGACCGTCGAACTGCGTAGCACGGTGAATCGTTCGTTGCGCAACACGTTGCATGGCCGGGGCTTTCTAGAGGTCGAAACACCCATGCTCCAGGTGCTGCACGGCGGGGCGGCCGCCAGGCCATTCGTCACCCACATGAACGCCATGGATATGGACCTGTACCTGCGGATCGCGCCGGAGCTGTACCTCAAGCGCGCCGTGGTCGGTGGAATCGACCGGGTATTCGAGATCAATCGCAACTTCCGGAACGAGGGCGTGGACTCCTCGCACTCCCCGGAATTCGCGATGCTGGAGGCCTACCAGGCCTACACCGACTACGACGGCATCGGGGAGCTCACCAGGGTGCTGGTGCAGGACGCGACCGAGCAGGTGTTCGGCAGCACGGTCGCGGTGCACGCGGACGGCTCCGAGTTCGACCTGGGCGGTGACTGGGAGTCGATCACCCTGTACGGAGCGCTGTCCGAGGCGATCGGCGATGAGGTCTCGGTCGCGACGCCGATGGCCGATCTGCTCGCGTTGGCCGAGAAGTTCGACGTGCCAGTCGCTCCGCACTTCGGTCCCGGCAAGCTCGCCGAGGAGCTCTTCGAGGAGCTCGTCGTGCACCGGCTCGTCGCGCCGACCTTCGTCCGCGACTTCCCGGCCGAGACCGCCCCGCTCACCCGGGATCACCGGAGCACGCCGGGGCTCGCCGAGAAATGGGACCTGTACATCCGCGGCGTCGAGATCGCCACCGGTTATTCGGAGCTCGTCGACCCGATCGTGCAGCGCGAGCGGTTCGTCGACCAGGCCAGGTTCGCCGGGCTCGGCGACGCCGAGGCAATGGTGCTGGACGAGGATTTCCTCCGCGCGATGGAGTACGGAATGCCCCCGGCCGGGGGCATGGGTATGGGCATCGACCGGCTGCTGATGGCGCTCACCGGCCTCGGCATCCGGGAGACCATTCTGTTTCCGTTCGTTCGCCCCGGCGAGTGAGGGCCGGCCCCCGCACCGGCTCCCGGTAAACGATCGGCGAACAAATCGGTCCCGCATTACCGCGCCGACCCCGACCGTGCGGCATTGTGCCGCCCCGGCTCTTCGGTCCGACGAGCGAGAATGACCCGCGGCCGGGCTAAAATGGCCGGCGGCGCGAGCCGGGGTCGGCCCCGACACAATTACCGGATATGGTGGTGTTGCGACCGAACCGGTTCCGGACCGGAACCGCTGAATGGTCTCCCCGCACAGGAGGAAAAAGCATGGCAACCATGACCACCGTCACACTGGTGGACGATCTCGACGGGTCCGAGGCTGCTGAGTCCGTCGCGTTCGCCCTGGACGGGGCGTCGTACGAGATCGACCTCAACGAGAAGAACGCCAACAAGCTGCGCGACGCGCTCGCCGGCTACGTGGCGAACGCGCGTCGGGTGGACGGTTCGCGACGCGGGCGCTCCGCCAAGGCGCGGCCGGCCCGCGCGTCCCGCGGCCCGCGCACCGCGCCGGACCGCGAGCAGACGGCGGCGATCCGCGAGTGGGCCAGGGCGAACGGCCACGAGGTCTCCGAGCGCGGCCGTCTGTCGGCCAGCGTGCTGGCGGCCTTCGAGGAAGCGCACTGACCTCGGCCCGTCCCGACTGACGGGCGGTCGCCCGGCCGACGGGCAGCCGCCCGTCCGTGAGCGCGGCCACACGACGCACCGGCCCCACCCGCCACGCGCGGGCGGGGCCGGTACCGTTCTCGGGCCTGCCGCGCACACGGCAGGCGCCGCCGGATCCCAGATCGGGGCGCGTTGCCGCAGGTCGGCGGCCCGTCCTGGGTGTCCTGTGCGGGGGCTGTGTGTCGGGTTGATCGAGGTTCGGTCACTGTTCGCCGACGGCGTACCGGACGCGCTGGCGGAACACGCCCTGCTGGGGCAGCGTTGGCATACGTGACGGCACGGTGCGCAGCGCCGTCGCACCGGCGTGACCAGGACCTGGATGGCATCTCTCTCGGCCGGCTGCCCGACTACAGTCGGACCAACCGACGGGTCGGGACGGCCGTCCCGCGGGAGGCGGGAGGACGGTTCAGCCCCGGTACGAAGTCACCACCCGCAGCGCACGGCCGTAAGGAGTGCACATGTTCGAACGGTTTACCGACAGAGCGCGGCGCGTGGTCGTCCTGGCCCAGGAAGAGGCCAGGATGTTGAACCACAATTACATCGGCACGGAGCACATCCTGCTGGGCCTCATCCACGAGGGCGAGGGTGTCGCCGCCAAGGCCCTCGAGTCGCTCGGCATCGCTCTGGAGGGCGTCCGCGCCCAGGTCGAGGAGATCATCGGCCAGGGGCAGCAGTCCCCGTCCGGCCACATCCCGTTCACCCCCCGCGCCAAGAAGGTGCTGGAGCTGTCGCTGCGCGAGGCGCTGCAGCTCGGCCACAACTACATCGGCACGGAGCACATCCTGCTGGGCCTCATCCGCGAGGGCGAGGGTGTCGCGGCGCAGGTGCTGGTCAAGCTCGGCGCCGACCTGAACCGGGTGCGGCAGCAGGTGCTGCAGCTGCTCTCCGGCTACCAGGGCAAGGAGACCGCCGCGGCCGAGGGCGGCCGGTCCGAGGGCACCCCGTCCACCTCGCTGGTGCTGGACCAGTTCGGCCGGAATCTCACGCAGTCCGCCCGCGAGGGCAAGCTCGACCCGGTCATCGGGCGCGAGAAGGAGATCGAGCGGGTCATGCAGGTGCTGTCCCGCCGCACCAAGAACAACCCGGTGCTGATCGGCGAGCCCGGCGTCGGCAAGACCGCGGTCGTGGAGGGCCTGGCCCAGGCGATCATTCGCGGCGACGTCCCGCAGACCCTCAAGGACAAGCACCTGTACACGCTGGATCTCGGTTCGCTGGTCGCCGGCTCCCGGTACCGCGGCGACTTCGAGGAGCGCCTGAAGAAGGTGCTCAAGGAGATCCGCACCCGCGGCGACATCATCATGTTCATCGACGAGATCCACACCCTGGTGGGTGCGGGCGCCGCCGAGGGCGCGATCGACGCGGCATCGATCCTCAAGCCGATGCTGGCCCGCGGTGAGCTGCAGACCATCGGCGCGACCACCCTGGACGAATACCGCAAGTACGTGGAGAAGGACGCAGCACTCGAGCGGCGCTTCCAGCCCATCCAGGTCGGCGAGCCGACGGTGGCGCACACCATCGAGATCCTCAAGGGCCTGCGCGACCGGTACGAGGCGCACCACCGGATCACCATCACCGACGACGCGCTCGTCGCCGCGGCCACCCTGGCCGACCGGTACATCAGCGACCGTTTCCTGCCGGACAAGGCGATCGACCTGATCGACGAGGCCGGCGCCCGGATGCGCATCCGCCGGATGACCGCGCCGCCGGACCTGCGGGACTTCGACGAGAAGCTCGCCGCGGTGCGCCGGGACAAGGAGTCGGCGATCGACTCGCAGGACTTCGAGAAGGCCGCCGCGCTCCGGGATTCCGAGAAGCAGCTGTTGGCGCGCAAGTCGGAGCGTGAGAAGGCCTGGAAGGACGGCGATCTCGACGTCGTGTCCGAGGTCGACGACGAGCAGATCGCCGAGGTGCTGGCGAACTGGACGGGCATCCCGGTCTTCAAGCTGACGGAGGAGGAGACCACTCGGCTGCTGCGCATGGAGGACGAGCTGCACAAGCGGATCATCGGCCAGGAGCAGGCGGTCAAGGCCGTCTCGCAGGCGATCCGCCGCACCCGAGCCGGGCTCAAGGACCCGAAGCGTCCGTCGGGGTCGTTCATCTTCGCCGGCCCGTCCGGCGTCGGGAAGACCGAGCTCACCAAGGCGCTCGCCGAGTTCCTGTTCGGTGACGAGGACGCGTTGATCCAGGTCGACATGGGTGAGTTCCACGACCGGTACACCGCGTCCCGGCTGTTCGGCGCCCCGCCCGGATACGTCGGCTACGAGGAGGGCGGTCAGCTCACCGAGAAGGTGCGGCGCAAGCCGTTCTCGGTGGTGCTGTTCGACGAGATCGAGAAGGCGCACCAGGACATCTACAACACCCTGTTGCAGGTGCTGGAGGACGGCCGGCTCACCGACGGGCAGGGCCGCACGGTCGACTTCAAGAACACCGTCATCGTGTTCACCTCCAACCTGGGCACGCAGGACATCTCGAAGTCCGTGTCCCTCGGGTTCGCCCAGGGCAACGACGCGGAGTCGAACTACGACCGGATGAAGCAGAAGGTCAACGACGAGCTCAAGCGGCACTTCCGTCCCGAGTTCCTCAACCGCATCGACGACGTCGTGGTGTTCCACCAGCTCACCACCGACGAGATCAATCTCATGGTCGATCTCATGCTGAAGCGGGTCGAGGCGGCGCTGAAGAACAAGGACATGTCGCTGGAGGTCACCCCCGCCGCCAAGGCGCTGCTCGGCGAGCGCGGGTTCGATCCGGTGCTGGGTGCCCGGCCGCTGCGCCGGACGATCCAGCGGGAGATCGAGGACAAGCTCTCGGAGAAGATCCTGTTCGACGAGGTCCGGCCCGGGCAGATCATTCTGGTGGACACCGAGGGCGAGGGTAAGGAGCGGGAGTTCACGTTCCGCGGCGAGCCCAAGCCATCGCCGGTGCCGGAGGTCGTGCCCGCGGGCGTGGCCGCCGAGTCCGGTGGCAGCGAGTCCACCGCCGGCTGACCGATCCCGACGCACCGGAGCCCCGGCGCCCTCTCGAGGTGCCGGGGCTCCGTCGTCTCGTCGGCCGGCAGGTCGGCCAACCGTGCCGGCTCTCCGGGCCGGCTCCGCGCCGAAATTCCGTTCCCCGCCGACGGCGCGGACGTCCATGATGATGCGATGCGAACGACCCGCCTCCGGGCGGTTGCGCTGGCGGTGGCGCTCACGGCGTCCTGCCTGGTCCTGTCCGGCACGCCCGCGTCCGCCGACACGATCACGGTCACGACGACCGGCGACACGATCGACGGCGGCGACGACCTGACGTCGCTGCGCGAGGCGTTCGCCGCGGCGAGCGCCAGCCCGGGGCCCGATTCCATCGAGCTGGCGGCCGCCACCACCTACGCCCTGACCGACTGCGCGTCGGGGGCACTGACGGACGGCGGGACCGGCGACCTCACCGTCGTCGGGAACGGTGCCGCGATCGAGCAGACCTGCGACGACACGGGCGTGATCACCAAGTCGCAGGAGTCCGGCTGGCTGGCCCTGCACGACGTCACCCTCACCGGCGGGGCGAACACGGGCGTGAACCTGGTCGGCTCGGGTGTGTACAGCGAGGGTCGGTTGACGCTGGACGGCGTCACGATCACCGGCACCTCGAACTCCGATGGCGGCAGCGCGATCGCCATCGGCGAGACGCCCGCGTCGCCCGATCTCGAGCTGATCGACTCCGTCGTCGAGGGCAACCCCGGGACGGGGATCGTCAACGTCGACATCTCGGTGAGCGTCAGCGTGACCGGCTCGTCCATCTCGAACAACACGGGCAGCGGCTTCCTCCTGATCGACGCGACGCCGCTCACCGTCGTCGACTCGACGGTGAACGACAACGGCCTGTACGGCATCCGCGGGACCGGGCAGGGCAACGTCGTCCTCTCCCTCGACGGCTCGACCGTGAGCGGGAACGGCCGGGCGGGGGCGTACTGCAGCTCCTGCCGCACCCTCGCGGTGTCGGATTCCACCGTGTCCGGGAACGGGCTCTCCAGCCCGGCGGGGGACGGCGGCGGCATCTGGTTCTCGACCGACCAGAACATGGGCGCACCGGCGCCGTCCTTCACCATCGCGGGCTCCACCGTGGCGGACAACTCGGCGAGCCACGACGGCGGCGGCGTCGCCTTCGAATGGGCCGGCGCGCCCGAGGGGACGGAGGTCGCCGCCTTCACCGTCACGGACTCCGCGGTCACGGGCAACGAATCGGCCTGTCTCGGCTGCGATGGCGGCGGGATCGCCGCCCAGGTCGGCTCTCTCGCCGTGGACGGCACCGAGATCGCGGGCAACACCACGACCGGCCAGGGCGGCGGCATCCACCACGCCCGGCTGGAGGGCGACGACCTGCCGGCGCCGACCGCGCTGACGATCACCGACAGCGTGCTGTCCGGCAACACCGCTGGGACGAGCGGCGGCGGGGCGAACCTGTACGCGAACACGATGCAGGTCGCACGGGTGCTGATCACCGGCAACAGCGCGGCCACTGGCGGCGGGCTGGCCCTCGCGGGCGTGCCGGTGTCGGGAGCGCCCGGCCCGACGACGGCATCGGTGATCGACTCCACCGTGTCGGGCAACACCGCCGGCACCTCGGGCGGCGGCATCGCGGTCCGGCTGCCCGACACCTCTCAGGTGTCCGTGGCCAACTCGACCCTGCACGCCAACACCGCGACGGTCGGCGGCGGACTCGTCGCCGATGAATCCGAGGACCTCGCGATCCGGCACGTCACCCTGACCGCGAACACCGCGGCGACCGGAGCGAACATCGCCAGCAGCGCGCCGACCTCCGTCGGCGCGTCGGCCGTGGGCGATCCCGCGGGCGGCGGGGCCAACTGCGCGCCCTTCACCACGGCGACCGCCCTCACCTCGACCGGCTTCTCCTGGTACGACGACGGTTCCTGCTCGGCCGGTCCGGGCGATCTGGTCGACCCGGGAGGCGACCCGCAGCTCGGCCCGCTCGCCGACAACGGCGGGCCGACCCCGACGCGGCTGCCCTCTGTCGGATCCCCCCTCGGCGGCCGACAGCCGGCCCCGTGCGTCCTGCCCACGGACCAGCGGGGGGAGACCCGACCGCAGGGCGCGGCGTGCGATGCGGGCGCGGTCGAGTTCGCCGAGGCATCGGCGATCACGGGCACCCCCGGCAACGACGCGCTGGTCGGAACGTCCGCCGGCGACACCGTTCTCGGTCTGGCCGGGCACGACGCACTCTTCGGCCTCGCGGGCGACGACGTGCTCGACGGCGGGCCAGGCAACGACGTGCTGACCGGCGGTCCCGGCAACGACATCCTGCGCGGCGGAACGGGAGTCGACGTGCTGATCGGCGGTCCTGGCGCGAACACCCTCATCGGCGGGCCCGGGCCGGACCTCTGCTACCTACCGAACCGGTTGCTCCCGCGCGACTGCTGACCACGCCGCGGTCGGGCGGCGACGGTCGGGCCGCCGTCAGCCCTCGATCTGGTCGCGGACGTCCTCGCCCCGGACGCCGGTCACCCTGTCCAGCACCCTGCCCACGATCGGCGCCAGCAGCGACATGAGCATCGCGACGAGCGGGCTCGCGAACGCCACCGGGATGGACACCAGGAACACCAGGACGGGGGTCGTCGAGTGCCAGATCCCAGCCCGGAACAGCCGCGGGTCGATCCTGCGGCGCATCAGGCCGGCGCGGTGGGCGTAGGCGTACATCGCGGACTCCATGCCGCTCACCACCGACATCACCAGCGCGAAGAACGCGACCGAGAGCGGGTGGCGGCGTAGTTGCCGAGCAGGCTGGTCGGGTACGGCACCAGCGCGATGCACGCCAGGTAGACCAGGTTCAGCCCGATGAGCGTGCGGTTCACCGCGCCCGGCAATGCGGTGAATCCGTGGGTGGCTCCGGCCTTCGGCGGCCGGGAACGAGTCGTCCGGCGGGCCGCGGTCAGTCCGGCAGCGCCAGTCGCGTGCGGTCGACCCGGCGCACCAGACCGTCGTCGACGAGCGCCCCGATGCACCGGTCGAGCTGCTCGGGATCCGTTGCGGCCGAACGGACGTCGCTCGATTCGACGGGACCGGCGCGGTCGCGCAGGGCGGCCATGATCCGCCCGCGGACCTGCCGGTCGGTGCCGTGCCAGCGCTGCGCTGGCGTCACCCGGCTGCCCGGCGGCCGCCCGGCGGCGAGCCAGGCGCAGCCGGCGGCGATGCGGGCAGCGCTCGCACTGCGGACGGGCGGCGGTGCAGCGCAGCGCGCCGAGCTCCATGACCGCGATCGAGAGCCGCGCGGCCCTGCCCGGATCGGCCGGGAGCAGCGACTCCATCAGCGCGCGGTCGGCGCCGGTCGCCCCGGCCCCCGGCTCGTCGACGCCGCGGACCGCCCGGCTCAGCACCCGCCGCACGTTCGTGTCGACGACCGGCGCACGGGCGCCGAAGGCAAACGCCGCAACGGCTCTCGCCGTGTAGTCGCCGATGCCCGGGCAGCTCCAGCAGGTCATCGACCGCGTCCGGGACCGCTCCCGCGTGCCGCTCGGTGATGGCGACGGCGGCCGCGTGCAGGCGGAGCGCGCGACGCGGGTAGCCCAACCGGTCCCAGGCGCGGATCACGTCGGCGTGGCTCGCGGCGGCCAGCGCCGCCGGCGTCGGCCAGCGCTCCATCCACGCCAGGTAGGCGGGGATCACCCGCGACCACGGGCGTCTGCTGCAGCATGATCTCGCTGACCAGGACGGCCCACGGCGTCGCGGACGGACCTCGCCACGGCAGGTCCCTGGCATGGTCGGCGTAGAAGGTCAGCAGCGCGTCGGAATCGAGGGCCGTGAGACGGTCGGCGCCGCGACGGGCCGGGCCGTTGCCGGCGGGGCCGGCGGCGCGAGATGCGCCGCGGCGCACGGTGGGTGGCACCCGGGCACCGATCAGGCGGTGCCGGGCGGGGCGCCAGGGGCGACCCCGCCGCCCGGCGCCGTTTCGGCGGCGCCGCGGAGCTGGCCGGTCGGCGTCTCGACGTCGAGAACCTCCTCGAGCAGGCCGGATTCGACGTCCAAGATGAAGCCCCGAACCGCGTCCGTGTGGTGCAGGAACGGCGAATCCCGCACCCGGCGCAGGGACTCGCGCACCGAGTCGTGCGGATCCTTGAACGCCTGCACGGACCAGGTCGGCCGGTAGCCGGCGAAACGCGCCAGCTGCGCCCGGAACTCGTCCTCCTGCAGCTTGGCCAGGCCGCAGTCGGTGTGGTGCACGATCATCACCTCGCGGGTGCCCAGGGCGTGCTGCGAGATGGCCAGCGAGCGGATCACGTCGTCGGAGACCACCCCACCGGCGTTCCGCATGCAGGTGGACCTCGCCCGGGTTGAGCTGGAACGCGACGTGCGCGTCGACGCGACAATCCATGCACAGCACCAGGGCCAGTCGCTTCAGCGGGGACGGGCCGAGGCCGGAGGGGTGGAACTCGGCGGCCGTGCGGTTGCGCTCCAGCATCTCGTCGATGGCCGTCACGCGGCACTCCTCGGCGTTGCTCCCCGGAAACTCGGCTGGCGCGAGACTACCGTCGCCCTGTGATGCACCCCGTCGGCCCTCTCATCCCACGGGTGTACTGGCTCCGCCGCGTCGCGGTCATCGTGCGTTGCGGTGATCCGTCCTGGTCGGCGTGGTGTGGTTCCTGGCGAGCCGCAGCTCCCGCTCCTCCGCCGGCCAGGACCCCCGTCGGTGCGGCCGCCGCGACCTCGTCCGCCGCCCCGACGATGACCGGCGTGCTGGCCGCGTCGAGCGGCCATCGCGTCGACCGTCGCCCTCGCCGTCGCCCTCGCCGTCGCCGTCCGCGCCCGCCGTCCGCGTCCGCCAGCGCGTCTGCCACCGTGCCCGGCGCCCCGCCCGCGGCGAGCCCGCCGGCCGCCGCGGACCCGGCCGCCCCGGCGCCGGACGCGGCCGCCGCCACCCCCGCCGATCCCGCGGCCGCCACGCCGCCGCCGCCCCCGACCCGCGGCCGCAGCACCGGCCGACCCGGCCGCGCCCGCACCTGACCCGGCCGCCGGCACCCGCCGTCCCCGGCACCGCCGCCCGTGTTCGACGCCGAGGGCAAGCTCGATCTGTGCGGACGCGGACATCCGCGGTCACGGCCGCCACCGCGGCGCCCGGCCTTCGCCGCGGGCGACCAGCCGCGTGCTCGGCATGGTCGTCACCAACACCGGCGCCCAGGCCTGCCAGCGCGACGTCTCCGGCACGCTGCAGACGTTCACCGTGCTCGCCGCCGACGGCACGCCGGATGTGGTCGACCGCGGACTGCTTCCCCGGCGAGGGCACCGAGGTGCGGGAGCTGGCCGCGGGTCAGCAGCTGTCAGTACACGGTGAAGTGGTCGGGCACGACCTCGAAGCCGGGCTGCGTCGGGGAGCGGATCACCGGTGCCGGCCGGCGACTACACTGCTGGTCGCCCAGCTGGGCGGGCTGAGCAGCGCGCCTGCGCCGTTCGCGATCACCGGCTGACCTGAGCCGATCGCCGGCCGATCAGGCCGAGGCTCACCGACCACGCGCGGTCGCTCGTGACTCCCGTGCCGGCGACGGCAGCTGTCCGCGCTACAGGGCGGCGCCGTACCGGTCCACGATCGACGACTCGGCCAGCCGGGACAGGCCCTCGCGGACGACCCTGGCCCTGGCCTCGCCGACGCCCTCGACGGCCTGCAGGTCGGCGGCGGTCGCGGCGAGCAGGCCCTGCAGGTTGCCGAAGTGCTGGATCAGCCGGTCCAGCACGGTCGGCGGCACCCGCGGGATCCCGGCCAGCAGCCGGTAGCCGCGCGGGCTGATCGCGCGCATCGAGCGCATCGCCGTAGGTCGGCAGTCCCAGCACCCTGGCCACCGCGGTCAGGTCGAGCAGCGCGACCTCGTCGAGATCGTCCAGCGCGCAAGGCGATCTCGTCGGTGCGCGACTCGGTCCTCCTCCGGCGGCAGGTAGTCGCGGATCAGCAGCTCCTGCAGACCCTGGGTGCCGCTGAGCATCTCGTCGAGCTGGAGCCCGAGCAGCCGGCCGTCGGTGCCGAGCTCGATCACGTTGCTGGTCAGCTCGTCGGCGATCCGGCGCACCATCAGCAGCCGCTGCAGCACCGTCATCGCGTCCCGGAGGGTGGCGAAGTCCTCGATCTCCAGCGCCGACAGCGCGCGGGCCACCTCGTCGAGCCGGGACTTGTAGCGCTGCAACGTGGCCAGCGCCTGGTTGGCCCGGCTCGAGGATGGTCGGCGGGTCGGCGACCACGTGCCGGTGGCCGCCGAAGTAGAGGTTGATGATCGACATGGAGTGGCTGACGGCGATCACCGGATGGCCGGTCTGCAGCCCGGTGCGCTCGGCGGTGCGGTGCCGGGTGCCGGACTCGACGGTCGGGATGGTGGAGTCGGGAGTGAGCTGCACGTTCGCCCGCAGGATCCGGGTGGCGTCGTCGTTGAGCACGACCGCGCCGTCCATCTTGCACAGCTCGCGCAGCCGGGTGGAGGAGAACTCGACGTCCAGCCGGAATCCGCCGTCGCACAGGTCCTCGACGGCCTGGTCGAAGCCGAGGACGATCAGCGCGCCGGTCCGACCGCGCAGGATCCGCTCGAGGCCGTCGCGCAGCGGGGTGCCGGGCGCGACGCTGGCCAGCACGGCGCGCTGGGCCGCGACGCTCATCCGGTCCTCCACCCCAACCCTCCCTGCCGCGTGACCGCCGGGCCGCCGGCCGTCGCTCCGGGACCCGGCGCCGTCCTCCGGGTCTCGCGGTCGCGCTCAGTTTAGGGTCGCCAGCACCCGCGGACCGCGGGTCGTGATCGGGATGTGATCAGCGGCCGCGATCGGCGCACGTGATCCGCGCAGGTGATCGGAGAATGTGATCGCCCGCCGGGCACGGGCCGGCTATCCGGGCCGGCGCTGCATCCGGATCGCCTTCCAGTCGTTGCCGCAGCGGAGCGCAGCGCCTCCCCCAGATCGGCCGCCTCGTCCACCCGCATCCCCGGGCACGGCCGGCGCCCGAGCCGGTCGGCACGATGGCCGCGGTCGAAGCCCAGGCGCGCGGCCTCCGCCAGCCGCCGGGCGACGCCCGGCCACCGGGCGCATCTCGGCGGCCAGTCCGAGTTCGCCGATGACGACCAGACCCGGCGGGCAGCGGGATGTCCCGCGCGGACGACCAGATCGCCAGCGCCAGCGGCAGGTCCGCTGCCGGCTCGGTCATCCGGACTCCGCCGACCGTCGCGGCCAGCACGTCCTTGCCGCCGAGCGCGACGCCGCCCCAGCGCTGCAGCGACGGCGATGACCATGGCGGCCCTGGCCGAGTCCAGCCCGGAGACCGTGCGGCGGCTCTGCCTCGCCCGACGCCGGGGTGATCAGCGTCTGCAGCTCCGCCGGCAGGGCCGCCGGCCCTGCAGGGTGACCGTCGCGCAGGTTCCCGGCACCGCGGCGGCGCGCCCCGACAGGAACAGGCCCGACGGGATCGGCCAGCCCGACGATGCCGTCCGGCACCATCTGGAAACAGCCGACCTCGTCGGACGGGCCGTACCGGTTCTTCACCCCGCGGACCATCCGCAGCGTGGAGTGCCGGTCGCCCTCGAAGTGCAGCACCACGTCGACCAGGTGCTCGAGCACCCGGGGGCCGGCGATCGACGCCGTCCTTGGTGACGTGACCGACCAGCACGCACGCCATGTTCCGTTCCTTGGCGACCGCGGTGAGCGCCGCGGCCACGGCCCGGACCTGACTGACACCGCCTGCGGTGCCGTCGACCTCGTCCGCGGCGATGGTCTGCACGGAGTCGACGATCGAGCAGCCGCGGGCCGCACCTGCGTCGATCTGCGCCGAGCACCGCCGGACAGGTCGCTCTCGGCCGCCAGGTAGATCTCCGGGTGCAGGGCGCCCATCCGGTCGGCGCGCAGCCGGACCTGGCCGGCCGACTCCTCGCCGCTGACGATCAGCACCGGGCCCTGGCCGCTGCTCGGCCCAGGATCGCGCGGCCGACAGCAGCAGCGTCGACTTGCCGACGCCGGGCTCGCCGGCCAGCAGGACGACGGCGCCGGGGATCAACCCACCGCCGAGCACCCGGTCCAGTTCGCCGAGGCCGCTGGCCGCGGGCCGACCTGGTCGGCCGACACCTGGTCGATGCGCGTGGCCGGCGCCGTCACGGGACCCGGCGGTCAGCCGGCGCAGGGCGCCCGCGCGCACCGGAGCCGACTGGACGAGCGTGCCCCAGGCCTGGCACTCCGGGCAGCGGCCGTGCCACTTGGCGGCCTCGTGGCCGCACTCGGTGCAGCGGAATCCGGGCTCGCGGCGAGCCGCGGCGGCCGCCGCGCGCGGTGTCGAGGGTGGTTGAGGGGCGGCTGGCACGACCCGGATACGTCACAAGGGCGACGCTAGGGCCGACCCCCGACAACCGACCTGCGACGCGCCCGGGCGGTGCCGCAGGCCGGCGCGCGCGGCGGTGGTCCCGAACGGGCCAGCCCGTTCGATCAGCCCTCGCCGCCCTCCTCGGCCGCGGCGGCCTCCTCGCCGTGCGCCCTCTTCCCAGAGGGGCGTCGGGTGCGGCGGCAGGATCTCGACGGTCGGCCGGTCGGTGGACCGCTCGTCGGGGATCTGGATCGGGATGTTCAAGGTCGAGGCTGCCGGCGTTCTCGAAGGAGAACGTCATCGGGATCGACAGGCCGTAGGGCACGGTCCTGGTGAAGCCGGTGACCGTGACGCGAGTGCCGGAGGCGCCGCTGAAGTCGGCCAGGTCTGCGGCGGGATGGTCGCGTCGCCGCGGATGGTGATCTGACTCGGCGGCCGGCGAGGTGACGGCGGTCAGGGTGTCCCCGTTGGTGAGGCAGGCGTTGGAGATCCACAGCAGCAGCCGGGCGTCGGCGCCCGCGGCGTAGCCCTCGGGGTCGGTGGGGGCGAGCCGCGCGTTCAGCACCGTCAGGTCGCCGACGGTGCCGTTGGCGCCGTCGATCGCCGCGACCTGGTCCGCGGTCTGCGAGACCTGCCCGGCGGCGCAACCGCTGAGGACGAGACAGGCCGCGGCCGCGACCGCCAGCGCGGTGGGCGCGAGCACGCGGCGCGGCAGGCGGGCGGTGCGGGACACGGCGGTTCCCCTCTTCTCGGCGACTCTGCGGTGGTGACTGCGGTGGTGACGGCGGTGCCGGCGAGGCCGGGACCGGATGCTGCGGTGCGGCGTGTTCGAGCAGGTCGGGCGTGGTGCGCGGCCGTGGTGAGGGCGCCGGCGGAACGCGCGGACCCACAGGTCGGCCAGAGGGTCAGGTTAGTCGCCGATGCCGCGGCTGTGCTCGCCGGGCGCGCCGGGCGCGGCACCGTCGGGCACCCTCGCAACCACCCGCGGCGGGCCGCCGGGAAGGATCACGGCCGCCACAAGCACGGCGCCCGACCCTTTGTCAAGTAGGCCGCATAGGCCCTGACCTGCGACAACGGACACAGGCAGGGTGCGACCCGTGGTAAACTGGGTACGAGCGAAAGGGGTCTTGAACACTCATGGTTTTCAATGTTGGCGAAACCGTTGTCTACCCCCATCACGGGGCAGCACTCATCCAGGCCACCGAAACCCGGACCGTCAAGGGTGTGGAGAAGCTCTATCTGGTTCTCAAGGTCGCCCAGGGCGACCTGACCGTCAAGGTACCCGCTGACAACGCCGAGATCGTCGGCGTTCGCGACGTTGTCGACCGGACCGGTCTTGATCACGTCTTCGAGGTGCTGCGCGCGCCGCACACCGAGGAGCCGACGAACTGGTCGCGCCGGTACAAGGCGAACCTCGAGAAGCTGGCCTCCGGCGACGTGAACAAGGTCGCCGAGGTCGTCCGCGACCTGTGGCGCCGTGATCGCGAGCGCGGGCTGTCCGCCGGCGAGAAGCGCATGCTGGCCAAGGCCCGGCAGATCCTGGTCTCCGAGCTGGCGCTCGCCGAGGGCACCAACGAGCTCAAGGCCGAGGGCATCCTCGACGAGGTCCTGGCTTCCTGACCGGTTCGCTGATCGCGTGCCGTGCCCGCTGATCGGGATCGCCGTCCCGCGTGACCGTCGTCGCCCTGGTTCCCGCTGCCGGGTCCGGGGAACGCCTCGGTGCCGCGATGCCCAAGGCGTTCGTCCCGGTCGCCGGCCGGCCGATGCTGCTGCATGCCGTGGACGGGCTGCTGGCTGCCGGTGTCGACCGAGGTCGTCGTCGTCGGTCGCGCCGGACAGCTCGGCCCGCCCGTCGAGCTGCTCGGCGACCGGGCGCGGGTGGTCGTCGGCGGCGCCGATCGCGTGGACTCCGTGCGGGCTGCTCTCGATGCGGTCGGAAGTGCCGCCGCGGATGCCGCCGACGTCGTGCTGGTGCACGATGCGGCCCGGGCGTTCGCGACCCGGCCACTGATCCGGGACGTGGTCGCCGCCGTCCGCGGCGGAGCCGCCGCGGTGATCCCGGTGCTGCCGGTGGTCGACACCATCCGGAGCGTCGACGCCCGCGGCCGCCCGGCCGGCGTGGTCGACCGCGACCTGCTGCGGATCGTGCAGACCCCGCAGGGGTTCCGCCCCGACGTGCTGCGCCGCGCCCACGACGCGGCCGCCGCGCGGGGCGACACCGCCACGGACGACGCGGGTCTCGTCGAGGCGATCGGCTTTCCGGTGACGACCGTGCCGGGCGACCGGGCGGCGTTCAAGATCACCACGCCGGCCGACCTCGAGGAGGCGGAGCGGCTGGCCGGCGCTCCGCGCCGGGTGGCTGCCGGCGCCGGTCCGGGTCGGCACCGGGATCGACGTGCATCCGATCGAGCCCGGCCGGGCCTGCTGGCTCGCCGGGCTCGTGTTCCCCGGCGACGACGGCTGCGCCGGGCACTCCGACGGCGACGTGGCCGCGCACGCCCTGTGCGACGCGTTGCTGTCCGCGGCCGGTCTCGGCGACCTGGGCGCGGTCTTCGGCACCGACGACCCGCGCTGGGCGGGCGCCTGCGGGGTCGCCCTGCTGACCGAGGTGCGTCCGGGTGCTCGCCGCCGGCGGTTGTCGGTGGTCAACGCGTCGGTGCAGGTGATCGCGAACGCGCCGCGGCTCGCGCCGCGGCGGGCCGAGGCGGAGCGGGTGCTGTCCGGGGCCGTCGGCGCGCCGGTGTCGGTGGCCGGAACGACCACCGACGGGCTCGGTCTCACCGGCCGCGGCGAGGGCCGGGCCGCGGTGGCCACGGCGCTCATCGCGCGGGCCTGATCCCCCGGGCGATCACGCACCCGCCCATGATCACCTTCAGGTCAGCGGGCGGTGGCGGACGGCGGCAGCTCGTCCTCCACGTAGCGCGGCCGGACGGCGAGGCACCCGGTGACGGCCTGCAGCACCGCGCCACCGCGCGAGCGCGAACAGCGGCAGCGGTCCAGCCGCCGGAGATCGTCGAACAGCACGCCGAAACCGAGCGGGTCCCGACCGACGCGATCAGGTAGCCGACGCACTGGGTGAACGCGGACAGCGACGTGGTGGCCAGCGCGCTCTTGGAGCGCAGCGCGATCAGCGTGAGCGCGAGGGGGAAGGCGCCGGTGCCGATGCCGATCAGCACCGAGAAGAGCAGGACGACCGATCCGGGGAACAGGGCGAGGCCGAGGAAGCCGGCGCAGTAGCAGCTGGACAGCGCGACGACCAGCACGGCCGGCCGGCGCGCGCGCCCGAGCAGCTGGGGGACGAGGGCGGCCAGCGGGATGCCGACCGTGATGGCGATGGCCACCTGGAACGCGGCGTCGGTCTGGCTCATGCCGGTCTCGGTGAGGATCTCCGGCAGCCAGCCGATGATCACGTACGCGAGCATCGACTGGACGCCGAAGTAGATGGCGAGCGCCCACGCCACGCGCGTGCGGCCCAGCACCCGCAGCGGCAGCCGGGTGCCGGTGCTCGGCGGCGGCCGGCGGGGCGACCCGCGGACCAGCGCGAGCCAGGGCATCAGGGCGATCATCGCGGTCACCGCCCAGATCCCGATGCCGGTCCGCCAGTCGGCGCTCAGCGCCTGCTCGATCGGGTTGGACAGCGCGGCCGCCGCGGCGCCGCCGATGGTCAGCAGCGTGGTGTACGCGGCGGTCATCTGCGGGATGCGGTCCGGGAAGTGCATGCGCACCAGGCCAGGCAGCACGACGTTGCCGACCGCGATGCCCGCGAGGGCGATCAGCGAGCCGGCGAACAGGGCGACGGTGCCCGGCACGGCGGCCCGCACCAGCTGCCCGACGGTCAGCGTCAGCAGCGTCACCACGACCGTGCGGTGCGGACCGAACCGCGCCGCCAGCGCGGGCGCCGCGAGCCCCATGAACGCGAACGTCAGCGTCGGCAGCGAGAGCAGGATGCCGGTCGTGGCGGGGGAGAGTCCGGTGTCGTCCCGCAGCTCCGGCACCACCGCGCCGAGCGCGTTGACCACGGGGCGGAGGTTCATCGCGAGCAGCAGCACCGCCACCGTCACCAGCCACCGCGACCCGCGCGGCGCCGGCTCCGTCACGGCTCGATCACCGCCTGAGGATGTCAGACGGCGCCGGCGCCCCCGGTCAGGAGTCGGCCAGGCTCTTGGCCAGGAAACGCCCGGTCAGCGTGCCGGCCATGGCGAGCTCCGCGGGTGTCCCGGTGAAGATCACCCGCCCGCCCTCCCGGCCCGCTCCCGGCCCCAGGTCCACGACCCAATCGGCGGCGGCGACCACGGCGAGGTTGTGCTCGATCACGATGACGGTGCTGCCGTCGTCGACGAGCCGGTCGAGCAGGGCGACCAGGCCCTCGACGTCCGAGGCGTGCAGGCCGGTCGTCGGCTCGTCGAGCACGTACAGCCGTCCCGGTGTGCCGAGCTCCATGGCCAGCTTCAGCCGCTGCCGCTCACCGCCGGACAGGGTGGGCAGCGCCTGTCCGAGGCTGAGGTAGCCGAGCCCCACATCGTGCAGCCGCTGGATCGGGGCGCGGATCGCCCGCTCGGTGAAGAACTCGAGGCCCTCGTCGACGCTCATCGCGAGGACGTCGGCGATGTTCCGCCCGCGCACCGTGTGTCCGAGCACGTCCTCGTGGAATCGCCGCCCCCGGCAGACCTTGCACTCGGTGACGACGCCCTCGAGGAACGCGAGGTCCGTGTAGACGACCCCGAGCCCGGAGCACTCCTCACACGCGCCCCGCGAGTTCGGGCTGAACAGCGAGGCCGAGACCCCGTTGAGCCTCGCGAACAGCGTGCGCACCGGATCGAGCAGGCCGGTGTAGGTGGCCGGGTTGGACCGCCGCGAGCCACGGATCGGGCCCTGGTCGATGAGGATCGCGTCCGGGTACGCGGTCGGCACGAACCCGTGCACCAGCGTGCTCTTGCCGGAGCCGGCCACCCCGGTGACCGCGGTCAGCACGCCGAGCGGAAAGTCCACCGACACGTCGCGCAGGTTGTGCCGGGTGGCGTGCGCGACCGGCAGCCCGCCGCTCGGGCGTCGGGGAGAGGGGTTGAGCCGCAGCCGCTGTCGCAGGTGGGTGCCGGTCAGCGTGCCGGACGCGGCGAGCCCGGGGAGGTCTCCGGCGTAGACCACGCGGCCGCCGTGCGTCCCGGCCCCGGGGCCGAGATCGACGCAGTGGTCTGCGATGTCGATCAGGTCCGGGTCGTGTTCCACGACGAGGACGGTGTTGCCCTTGTCCCGCAGGGTGCGCAGCAGGTCGCCGAGCGCGTGCACGTCGCTCGGGTGCAAGCCCACGCTCGGCTCGTCGAAGATGTAGAGCATGTCGGTCAGCGAGCTGCCGAGGTGCCGCACCATCCGCACGCGCTGGGACTCGCCGCCGGAGAGCGTGGAGGTCTCCCGGCTGAGGGTCAGGTAGCCCAGGCCGAGCTGGACGAGGTTGTCGAGCCGCTCGGCGAGCGCGGCGACAAGCGTGCGAGCGGCCGGGTCGTCGATCGCCCGGACGAGGACGACGAGGTCGCTCACCGGCAGGTCCGCGTGGTCGGCGATGGACAGCCCGTCGATCGTGCAGGACCGGATGAGCTCGTTCAGCCGGGATCCGCCGCAGTCGGGGCACGGGGCGCGGGTGACGATCCGCTCGAACGCCTCCCTGGCCTTGCCGCGGAAGTCGCCCGCCTCCTTGGTCAGGTAGAGCCGGGTGAACTTCGGCACCAGGCCCTCGTACTTGGAATTGATGTCGCCGCCGGCGGTGGCCAACGCGACGGTGCCCTCCGTGTCGAACATCAGCGCCTGCCACTCCTCGTCGGAGTAGTCGCGCAGCGGCTTGTCGAGATCGAACCGGCCGGACAGCGCGTACAGGTTCCAGAACCAGGTGCCGACGTTGAAGGTCGGAAACCGGATCGCGCCGCCGTTGAGCGAGAGGTCGCGGTCGACCAACCGGTTGACGTCGACCGCGGCGGCGACGCCGAGGCCCTGGCAGATCGGGCACATGCCGGCCGGGTCGTTGAACGAGAACATGTACGCCGGGCCGACGGTCGGGCTGCCGAAGCGCGAGAACAGCAGCCGGAGCAGCGGCGCGATGTCGGTGATGGTGCCGACCGTGGAGCGCGCGTTGCCGGTCAGCCGCTTCTGGTCGACCACGATCGCCGCCGAGAGGTTGGCGATGGAGTCGACGTCCGGCTGGCCGTAGCTCGGCAGCCGGCTCTGCGCGAAGGCGGTGTACGTCTCGTTCAGCTGCCGGCCCGACTCGGCGGCGATCGTGTCGAACACCAGCGACGACTTGCCCGAGCCGGAAACCCCGGTGAACACGGTGATCTGTCGCTTCGGGATGTCCAGGTCGACGCCGCGGAGGTTGTTCTGCCGGGCGCCGCGCACCCGGATCTGGTCGACGTCCGTGCGGGTCACGCGTTCAGCCTCCGGTAGGTGTGGATCGCCAGCGGCGCGAACACCGCGATGATCGCCAGCGGCCACGCCACGGCCATCATCGTCGCGTGCTCGGACAGCCAGGTGCCGCTGTCCCAGCCCGGGGACCCGAACAGCTCGCGGGTCGCCGACGCGGTGGCGGACAGGGGATTCCAGGTCGCGATGGCGCCGAGCCAGGCCGGCATCGTCGCCGGGTCGACGAACAGGTTCGACAGGAAGCTCAGCGGCCAGACGAGGATCTGCACGGCGCCCACCGCCTCCGGCCCGCTCACGGTCAGCCCGATGACGATGCCCACCCAGAGCAGGGCGAAACGGAGCAGCAGGAGCAGGCCGACCGCCCCGGCGGCGGCGGGGAGTCCGTTCTCGGCGCGCCAGCCGAGGAGCAGGCCGGTGCCGACGAGCACGGCGAGCCCCAGCACGCTGGTGATCATGTCGGCGAAGCACCGGCCCAGGAGCACGGCCCCGGCTGTGATCGGCAGCGAGCGGAATCGGTCGGTCACCCCCGCGGCGGCGTCCGCGTTGACCGCCGTCATCGTGGACTCGAGGCCGAACAGCATCGCCATCGTGAAGATGCCCGGCATCAGGAACGCGTAGTAGTCGCCGCCGGGGCCGGCGATGGCGCCACCGAACAGCGCGCCGAACATCAGCGTCACGAGGACGGGGAAGAGTAGTCCGACGACCAGCACGCCGGGCTTGGCTCGCCAGTGCCAGAACTGCCGGCGGGTGAGGGTCCAGGCGTCCCCGAGGGTCGTTCCGGAGGCCCGGTCCTGGGCGTCGCCGGCCGGGGTCACCGGCATGTCGGTTGTGGTCATCGGGCCTCCCGCGCGGTGCGCGCCCCGGCCGCGTGCGGTCCGCTGCGTCGTCGGCGCCGGCACCGATCAGCTGGACGAACACCTCGTCGAGAGTCGGCCGGCGGACGGCGATGTCGAGCGGCCGGAGGGCGGCCTCGGCGAGTGCGGCGGACATCGCGATGAGCGCCGCGGTCCGGTCCGCGACCGGAATGCTGATCCGTGCGGTGTCCTCGTGCACCTGCAACTCGCCGTCCGCGAACCGGGCGGCCACCTCGCGCAGCCGCGACAGGTCGCCCGGATCGGCGGCCGAGACGTCCAGCCAGTCGCCGCCGACGGCCCTCTTCAGCTCCTCGGGCGTGCCGTCCGCGACGACCCGGCCGTCGCGCAGGATCGAGATCCGGTCCGCGAGCTGGTCGGCCTCCTCCAGGTACTGGGTGGTGAGCAGGACCGTGGTGCCGCCGCGCACGAGATCGCCGATGGCGGACCACACCTCGCGCCGGCCCGACGGATCGAGTCCGGTGGTCGGCTCGTCGACGAAGAGCACATCGGGGGAGACCACCAGGGCGGCGGCGAGATCGAGCCGGCGGCGCATCCCGCCGGAATACGTGGCGACCGCGCGCCCGGCGGCGGCCTCCAGCGAGAACCGCGCCAGCAGCTCGTCGCCGCGGCGCGCCGCTGCAGTCGCGGTCAGGTGGTTGAGCCGGCCGACGAGCTGCAGGTTCTGCCGGCCGGTGAGCACCTCGTCCACGGCGGCCGCCTGGCCGACGAGGCCGATCCGCCGGCGGACCTCCCGGCCCTGGGTGCGCACGTCGTGGCCTGCCACGCGGGCGGAGCCGCCGTCCATCCGCAGCAGCGTCGTCAGGATGCGCACCGTGGTCGTCTTGCCGGCGCCGTTCGGGCCGAGCAGGCCGTGCACGGCGCCTCGCGGCACGTCCAGGTCGATCCCGTGCAGGCCCGCAGGATCCGGGCCCCTGCCGTAACTCTTGCGCAGCCCGCGCACCTCGATCGCCGCTGCGCCGCCGGCGCCGTCGTGACTCCCGATCGCCATGCCGCCCCTTTCTCGAAGGTTCCGTACGCTGTACGGTACAACGTACGGAAGCATTCAACGACGGCAGGACGGAGAATGTTCCGGTGCCGGCGAAGAATTCCGCGAGCGAGGCCGGCCCCGCCGACCAGGCCAGGACGTTGGCGCTGCTCTGGGGCCCGCAGGACCGGCCGGGACGGTCGGGGCTGACCGTCGGTGGGATCGTCGAGGCCGCCGTCGGGCTGGCCGACGCGAACGGGCTCGACGCGGTCTCCATGCGCGCCATCGCCGATCGGCTCGGGGCCGGCACGATGTCGCTCTACACGCACGTGCCGGGCAAGCCCACGCTCATCGAGCTGATGGTCGACCGGGTGTCCGGCGAGGTGTACGCGGACCTGGACGAGCCGTCCCGGCAGCCCGGCGACTGGCGCGACGCGGTCCGCTTCATCGCGCGGCGGAACTGGGAGCTGTTCCTGCGTCACCCATGGCTGTTGCACGTGGCGGGCGGGCGCCCGGTGCTGGGCCCGCACGTGAACCGCAAATACGAGGCGGAGCTGCGGCCGCTCGACGGCATCGGCCTGACCGACCTCGAGATGGACAACGTGCTCACCCTCGTCCTGGTGCACGTCGAGGGGCTCGCGCGCTGGCAGGTGGCGCTGCAGGGCGCACGCGACGAGAGCGGTCAGAGCGACTACGAGTGGTGGACCAGCCTGGAGCCGGCGCTCGCCGCGGTGATGGACCCGACCGGGTTCCGGGTGGCCGGGCGGGTCGGCACCGCCGTGGGCGAGTACCACCAGAGCGCCGGCGAGCCGGCGCACGTGCTCGACTTCGGCATCGAGCGGATCCTCGACGGCGTCGGCGACCTCATCGCCCGCGGGCCGGGCCGCGGCGGTTGAGCCGATCCGGGTGATGCCGGCCGGTTGATGGCACGCTGATCGCCATGACGACGATCGCCATCCTCGGCGCGGGCAAGATCGGGGAAGCCATGCTGGCCGGGCTGCTCGCCGGCGGCCGCGACGCTGACTCGCTGATGTTCACCGAGCGCTACCCGGAGCGCGTCGCCGAGCTGACCCAGCGTTACGGGGTCCGCGGCGTGGAGACGGCCGAGGCCGCGGCACAGGCGGACGTCCTCATCGTCGCGGTCAAGCCGCAGGACATCGAGCCGTTGCTGGTGGAGCTGGCCGATGCGCTGCGGCCGGGCACGCTCGTGGTGTCGCTGTGCGCGGGGTTGCCGACGCGGCTCTACGAGCGCCACCTGCCGGCCGGCACGCCCGTGGTCCGGGTGATGCCGAACACCCCGATGCTGGTCGGCGAGGCGATGAGCGCGATCTCGGCCGGCTCGCACGCGACGGTCGAGCACCTGCAGCTGGTCGAGGACCTGCTCTCCACCGTCGGCAAGGTGGTGCGGGTGCCGGAGGCGCAGCAGGACGCGGTCACCGCCCTGTCCGGCTCAGGGCCCGCGTACTTCTTCTTCCTGGTCGAGGCGATGATCGACGCCGGCATCCTGCTGGGGCTGCCGCGCGCGGTGTCCACGGAGCTGATCATCCAGTCGTCCGTCGGCGCGGCGAAGATGCTGCGCGAGACCGGCGAGCACCCGGTCGCGCTGCGCGAGGCGGTCACCTCGCCGGGCGGCACGACGATCGCGGCCATTCGGGAGCTGGAGAACCACCGGGTGCGGGCGGCGCTGCTCGCCGCGATCGAGGCGGCCGCGTTGCGCTCCGCGGAGCTGGGCAGGGCGCACGACTGACACCGGGCTGAGACCGGGACCGGCAGCGCAAGGACTCTCGAGCCGCTCGCGGTGAACGAGGCGGCGAGAGTGCGGGCGAAAGTGCATCGGGTCCGGGCTGTCCGCCGCGACCCCTCTCGCGGCGGCCTCCCGGATCTCTTCCGTGCATCTCCGAGTCTGCCTGCCGCGCAGTGTTTCTCAGGTCGGCCGGCCGGAGGATCGACCGGCTGACGCGCGGTCCACCGATCAGTGGACCCCGACTCCCTCGGCCGCGTCAGGGGACCGCCGGCGGCACGGTCACCCAGGTGCTGTCCACCACGAAGAGATGTGGGTTGCCGTCCCACGGGTACGGGCCGCCCAGCGTGGAGATCCAGACCTCGCCGTTGATGTGGCGCAGGTAGCTGTCCGGGTAGTTGGATGCGGTGAAACGGATCTCGGTGCCGTTGACCTGCGCGCACCACGTCGCGTCGGCCAGGAACAGCGCGGACCCGTCGTTCGGGTCCTTGCGCACGCGGAAGTCCTTGTGGCGCATGTACTCGCCCGGGTAGTTGCGCGACTCGAACGAGTAGCACGACGGGTTCGCCAGGCCGGCGACCACCTTCCACGTCGAGTCGAACTTGGCGAGCGTGCTGCTGCCCGCGTTGACCTGATCGGTGAAGACCAACGCGTCGCGGTGCCTGATCAGCCGGTCCGTGCAGCACGGCGTGACGGGCCGGATCGACGTCTGCGCCCCGACGACGAGGGGCGGCCGCTCGATGAACCGCGCGGAGAGCGTGGACGCGGACTGCGGGGTCGCGTAGAGATGTTCGGTCCCGCCGCCGTCCGACCAGCCCGCGAGCTGCCACGTGCGGCCGGCGCCGTCCGTCTGGGTGCCCGCGGTGACGCGCATCTTCCAGCCTGCCCAGGATTGCACCGTCGTCGGGCCGGTCAACGGCGACTGCTCGACCGTCACGACCCGGCCCGCCGGGTCGGTGGCGAACGTCACCGGGACCACCTTCGGGCGGAACGCGCGGGTGACTGTGGTCGTGGCGCCGCGCGAATCCGTTGCGGTGAGCTGGATCTCGAGGTAGCTGGTGGCCGCCGCGCCGAGGTCCTCCGGGCCGGGGGCGTCGAACTGCGCCGTCCGCCCCGTCGCCTCCAGGAACGGATGGGTGTGGGTGTCGTGCCGCCGGATGACGGTCCACCTCAGCGCCGAGTCGGGCAGCGTGCCGTCCTGGGCGTCGGTGCCCGCGCCCGTCAGCGTGTACCGCGCGCCGACGGTGAAAGTGGCGTTCGCGGCGGGCGCCGAGATCACCGGCTGCGGCGCGGTGTTGCCCGGAGCTGATCCGCACGGTCGCCGGCGCGGACGACAGCCCGCCGCTGTCGCGCACGATCAGCGACGCGGTGAAGTCGCCCGTCGAGTAGGTGTGCGGCGTCGTCGGTGTCGAGGTCTGCTGGGTCGCCCCGTCGCCGAACGTCCACAGGTAGGTCAGGGCCTGACCGTCCGGGTCGCTGCTGCCGCCGCCGTTCAGGGTGACCGCGAGCGGGGCCGCACCGGAGGTGGGGTTCGCGGTGAGCGCCGCGGTCGGCGGACGGTTCGTCGTCCCGGTGTAGGCGATGCGCCGGACGCTGCCGCCGCCGGCGTAGGTCGTGTAGTACAGCGCCTGGGGGCCGGCGGCGTTCGGTCCGAACTCCAGGTGCACGGCGCTGCTGCCGCCGAGGCCCGTCACGAAGTCGGTGCGCACGCCGTTCTTCAGGGAGAAGATCTTGCCGCAGACATAGTCGGCGAACAGGTATGCGCCGTTGTACTGCGCGGGCCAGGCGTTGTCGGGCACGTAGGCGCCGCCGGTGATGGAGGCGCAGCCGTCGTCGTGCCCGTATGCGAAGACCGGGTCGGTCAGGCCCGCCGGCTTGGGCTCGCCGCACGCCGTGGTACCGGTGTTCTGGCACAGGCCCTCGCGGATGTTCCAGCCGTAGTCCGCGCCCCGCGTGCCCTGGTTGATCTCCTCCCACACACCCTGGCCCACGTCGTTGATCCGGAACTCCGTCCCCGCGGCGTTCGGGTTGAACGCGATGCGGAAGGGATTGCGCAGCCCCGTCGCATAGATCTCCCGGCACGCCTGCCCGGCGGCGATCGGGCCGCTCCGGCAGGAGCCGGTGTTTGCGCCCTGGAACGGGTTGTCCGACGGGATGCCGCCGGACCGGGTGACGCGCGCGATCTTGCCCTGCAGCGCGTTCATGTCCCGAGCCGCGTTGTTGGACCCACCGCACCCGCTGCCGCCGGCGCCGCCCGCGTAGTCGCAGCCGCTGTCGCCGATCGAGATGTAGAGGTTGCCGTCCTTGCCGATCCCCAGGTCGCCGGCGTTGTGGTTGCTCGCGACGGACGGGATGCCGTCCAGCAGCACGGTCTCGCTTGCCGGGTCGACGGTGTTGTTCGACCGCAGCACGAATCGCGAGACCCGGTTCACCGGGGTGTTCGAGGCGCCGGTCGGGCAGCTGGTGGTGTTCTTGTACGTGTAATAGAGGTAGATGGCCGCGGACGCGGCGTCGGGATCGGCCGCGACGCCGAGCAGCCCGCGCTCCCCGTTGGAGCACAGCCGGGCGGACAGATCCAGGGCGGGGGTCTGCAACAGCGTGCCACCGGCCACCACGCGGACCTGCCCGGTCTGCGTCGTGATGAGCATCCGGCCGTCCGGCATGAACGCCAGCGCGGTCGGCCCGGCGACCGTGGCCGCGAGTGAGTCGGTGAACTGCGCCGGCAGCACCGGCGCCGCCGCGAGCAGCCGGGCGACGCGGTGCTGTCAAGAACGCTCGGAGGCGCGCCTGCGGAGGCAGGAAGGGGCAGCAGCGCCACGGCGAGGAGCAGGGAAATAGTCACGGACAGCAATCGGCCCCTCACGCTGCGACGCTCCCGCGCGGGCACCGGCGGGGCCATCCGCCGATCGCGGCGCTCGGCGCCTCCGACGAGTGGTGAGGCCGCTCAGGCGGGACACAGGGACCGCCCAGACAACGGAGCGAAGATTTTCGGCGGCGTGCGCGTCGTGACCGGGGTCCTGATCCGTGCTGCGGCCCGCCTGCCTGCGAAAACTTGTCATCGCGCTGATCCCACCTGTAACGCTAGAGTTCTCCTGACACGTTCGTTCACGTCCTCCGGAGGGGAAGCCGGCGGCGCGAGACGTGCCGGAAGACGGTGCCCCATGCCCGCACGCGATGACGGCCAGCCGAGGGAGTCGACACCTCGGGATCCGGCGCTGTCCGAGATGCGTTTCCTGACGGTGGCCGAGGTCGCCCAGCTGATGCGCGTCTCGCGGATGACGGTCTACCGGCTGGTGCACTCGGGCGAGCTGCCCGCGGTGCGCGTCGGCCGGTCGTTCCGCGTTCCGGAGCGCGCCGTCCACGACTACCTGCGCACCGCCTTCAACGACGCGGGCTGACGCACCCGCCGGTCCGTCGCCTCCCCGTTCCTCCGCGCGCGCTGCTGCGCCCGGCGGGATCCGCCTGCAGCCGCACGGGACGTCTCGTGGCGGTTTCGCGGCGCGCGGTCACCGGTACGATGACCCGGTCCGGCGGTCCGCCGGCGGCGGCAGTCGGACGGGGTCGATCCCGATCGGTCCGAACCCCGCGCACATCTCCGCCGGTTCGAGCCGGCGGCGCAGTCAGTGGAGAGATCACCGGCATGGGTTCAGTCATCAAGAAGCGTCGCAAGCGGATGGCCAAGAAGAAGCACCGCAAGTTGCTGCGCAAGACCAGGGTGGCGCGTCGCAAGGCCGGCAAGTAGTCCTGGGCAGGGCGAGCCGGTCGGTTCGCCGCTAGGTCGGCCGCGCCGCGCCGTGCGCCGGCCCGTTCACCAACGACGCGAAGGGGAGGAGTCGATGGGCGGACTGGTCGTGCTGGTCACCGGGGTGACCCGGTTCCTCGGCTCGCGGCTGGCCGGCCGGCTGGCCGAGCATCCCGCGGTCGAGCGGGTCATCGGCGTCGACGCCGCGCTGCCGGAGCCGGCCGCGCGGGCCCGGATGGGCGCCGCCGACTTCGCCCGCGTCGACATCCGCAACCCGTTGGTGGCCAGGGTGATCGAGGCGGCCGGGGTGGACACCGTCGTGCACGCGTCGGCGTCGGCGACGCCGGCGTCGTCCGCGGCGCGCACGCATGGCCAAGGAGATGAACGTCCTCGGCACCATGCAGTTGCTGGCCGCCTGCCAGCGCGCCGAGAGCGTCCAGCACCTCATCGTCCGGTCGACCGCCGCGGTCTACGGCGCCTCCTCCCGCGACCCGGCGATCTTCACCGAGGACACCTCGGCGCGGTCCGTGCCGTCCGCCGGGCCCGGCCCGGGACGCCATCGACATCGAGGCCTACGTCAGCGGTTTCGGCCGCCGCCGGCCCGACGTGCGGATCGCCGTGCCGCGGTTCGCCGACATCATCGGGCCGACCGTGCGTCACCCCGCTGACCCGGTACTTCTCGCTGTCGCCGGTGGTGCCGACGGTGCTGGGCCGGAACGCGCGGCTGCAGTTGGTGCACGAGCAGGACGCGGTCGCCGTGCTGGAGCACCTGGCGCTGGGCGAGTTCGCCGGCACGGTGAACGTCGCCGGCGACGGCGCGATCACGCTTGGCGCAGGCGATCCACCGGGCCGGCCGGGTGCCGCTGCCGTTCCCCGCCGCCGGCCTCGGCGGCTCGTCCCAGACCATGCGAACGCTGCGGCTGGGCGGGTTCTCGCCCAGTCAGGTGAGGCTGCTGGCGTCCGGGCGGGTGCTCGACACCACCCGGCTGCGGGACGGGCCGGCTTCGTGCCGCGGTTCACCACGATCGAGGCGTTCGACGACTTCGCCGCGTCGCTGCGCCCGGTGGTCTCGGCGGAGACGGTGCGGCGCGCCGAGATCCGTGTCGCCGACATGCTGCGGGTGACCCCGGAGCCGCTGGGCGCCGAGCCGGTCACCGTCGGCCGGCGGGCGATGACGGCCGTGGCCGAGCGGGAACCGGACGGCCCGGCCCCGGCCGATCCAGACCTGTCCGCGGCGGAAGCGTCGGCCGCCCGGCGCCGGACCGGCCGTCGCCCGACCGCCGATCGGGCCGTCCGCGGCTGGTCGGCATCACCGGCGAGGCGGCCGGGCACGCCGCGGCGCCGGAGGACCCGATGACCGGGCCGCGCCGCGAGTCCGGCCGCCCGGCCAAGCGGCCGCGAAGGCCGCCGCCCGCGACGACGCGCGAGACATCAGGAGACAGCATGCGGTTTCGAGTCCGTGCCGGCCGTGTCGGCGGCCGACGCTGGGGCCGACGCCGCTGCACCGCTGCGCGATCCGCGCCAGATGGAGACCGGCTGGAAGCGCGGCGTGGCCGGCCGCTGGCGTTCCTGCGCCGCCGGATGACCGGCGACTACGGGGTCGACGACTTCGGCTACGACCCCGACTTCACCGAGCACGTGATCGTGCCGCCGCTGCGACTGCTGTACGAGAAGTGGTTCCGCGTCGAGACGCGTCGGCATGGAGAACATGCCGGAGACCGGCGGCGCGCTGCTGGTCGCGAACCATTCCGGCACCATCGCGGTCGACGCGCTGATGCTGGCCGTCGCGGTGCGGGACCACCATCCGCAGCAACCGCCCGCTGCGGATGCTCGGCGCCGACCTGGTCTTCCAGACCCCGTTCCTCGGCCCGCTCACCCGCAAGGCCGGCAACACCCTGGCCTGCAATCCCGACGCCGAGCGGCTGCTGTCCTCCGGCGAACTGGTCGCCGTGTTTCCCGAGGGCTTCAAGGGCGTCGGCAAGCCGTACTCGCAGCGGTACAAGCTGCAGCGGTTCGGCCGCGGCGGGTTCGTCACGGCCGCCGCTGAGGACCGGCGTGCCGATCATCCCGGTGTCGATCGTCGGCGCCGAGGAGATCTATCCGCTGATCGGCAACATCAAGCCGCTGGCCAGGGCGCTGGGCTTCCCGTACTTCCCGGTGACCCCGACCTTCCCGTTGCTCGGGCCGCTCGGCGCGATCCCGCTGCCCAGCAAGTGGATCATCGAGTTCGGCGAGCCGATCCCGACCGACGAGTACCCGGAGAACGCCGCCGACGACCCGATGGTCGTCTTCAACCTGACCGACCAGGTCCGGGAGACCATCCAGCAGACCCTGTACCGCCTGCTGCTGCGCCGCGGGCACCCCTTCCTGGGCTGACCCAGCCGACCGGCGTCAGCCGGCGGTGTTCGTGCCAGAGTCGGTCCGGCGCCGACCAGCACGACCGCCGCCACCGGCCGCGCCGGCGCCGAGCACCACGGCGCCCAGATCTTCGCCGCCTTGCGGCTCGGTCCGGAAGTCCCGGATCTGCCAGCCGCGCTCGCGGGCGACGTCGCGCAGCGCGCCGTCCGGGTTGACCGCGACCGCGGTGCCGACCACCGACAGCATCGGCACGTCGTTCACCGAATCCGAGTAGGCGGTGCAGCGTCGCAGGTCGAGGCCCTCCCGGGCGGCCAGCGCGCGGACCGCGGCCGCCTTCGCCTGGCCGTGCAGCATCTCGCCGAAGAGCCGGCCGGTGTAGACGCCGTCCTCGGTCTCGGCGACGGTGCCCAGCGCGCCGGTCAGGCCGAGCCGGCGGCGCGATGATCTGCGCCAGCTCGACCGGCGTCGCGG
This sequence comes from uncultured Actinomycetota bacterium, assembly GCA_963829945.1. Taxonomy (GTDB): domain Bacteria; phylum Actinomycetota; class Actinomycetes; order Mycobacteriales; family Nakamurellaceae; genus Nakamurella. The sequence continues at coordinate 88,490 of CAWHKH010000003.1, forward strand.
TGACCAGCCAGACCCGCTGCCGCGCGTCCAGGTGGCGTTGGGCCAGTTCGAGGGTGCCGCGGGTAGATCTTGTCGGCCATCAGCTCGTCGTAGATCTCCTCGCCGAGCTCGACGATCTCGGAGACCTGCGCGGCCGGCGACGAACGCCAGCGCGCCCTCGCGGGACCGGCGTCATGTCGTCGGCGTCCTCGCCCGCGAGCCGGAACTTCAGCTGCAGCCGCGCGAACCGGACCAGGTCACTGGTGGTGAAGAAGTTCCGGGCGACCAGGCCGCGGGCGAAATGGAAGATCGACGCGCCCTGCATCATCGTGTTGTCGACGTCGAAGAACGCGGCCGCGGTCAGGTCGGCGCCGGGCGGCAGGGGCGGTTCGTCCTCGTGCACCGCCTGATAGGCGGCCTCGGCCGACGCGGCGCCGGCGATCTCGGCGGCCTGTCGCCTGCTCTCCGAACTGCTGTGCCCTGCGGAGGGTCACCGGAACCTGCCCACCCTCGGCCCGCCCTGACGTTGCGACACCGGCCGGTGTCCGCCGATGACTATCCAGCGACCCCGTCGCCCGGCCCACCGACCTCCGGCGCGCCGCGGCCGCCGGCGCCGCTGCCGCGCTCCAGCGCTCCGGGTGGTCGGCGCCGGCCGTGACCGGAGAATGGGGGCGTGAGCAGCCGAGCGCCTGAACCGGACAGCGGAGCCCTTCGCCGACGCACGGGACCAACGTGGCGGACCTGCTGCGGCGGCCGCCGCCGCGTCATCCCGACCGACCCAGGCCGTGATCGCGGCCGAGCGGCACCCGGACCTGGGGCGAACTCGACGCGCGCCGCCGACGCCGGCGTGCGCGGCGCTGCGCGGGCACGGGTTGGAGCCGGGCGAGCGGGTGGTGATCGCCCTGCCGACCGGCGCCGACCTGGCCCTGGCCCTGTTCGCCGTCGCCCGGGCCGGGCTGATCGCCGTGCCGGTCGGCCCGTCGCGCGGCGACACCGACGAGATCGCCGACCGGGTCGGCGCGCTCGCGGCGATCTGCGCGGACGCCGACCACGGGCTGCCGATCTCGGTCGGCGCCGCGCGAGCTCGGCGGCTGGTGGACGGCGCCGGCCGGCGGTCCGCCGGCGGCCGCTGCGGCGGCGGCGAGGATCTCGCCATGCTGGCCCGGGCCCGCGGCGACCGCGCGGTGATGCTGTCGCACCGCTCGATCCTGGCCGCGGTGCGGGCGATCGGCGCAGCTGGCGGCGCTCCGGCTGCGGGACCACGACCGGGCGCTGCAGGTGCTGCCGATGTACCACGTGGCCGGCTGGGTGGTGGCCTTCCTGCCGACCGCGCTGGTCGGCGGCGCCACCGTGGTCCCGGAGATCGGCTTCGATGTCGTCACCCTGGAGGGCATCGGCGGCGCCGACGGCGCCGCTGCAGGGCGCGCCGACGTGGCCGCGGCCGGGCGCCGGGCCGCCGAGGCCGCGCTCGACGCCGCGCGGGAGCACCGGGTCACCGTGGTGCCCGGCGCCCCGGGCTTCTATCACCACCTGCTCGCGGTGGACGGCGCCGAGCGCGCCCTGTCCTCGGTGCGGACTGCTGACCTCGGGGACCGCGCCGCTGGACTCGGCGGACTTCGCCGCGGTCCGGGCGATCATGGGCCAGCCGGTCTGGGAGGGCTACGGACTGTCGGAGTCCGCATCCGTGGTCACCAGCACGCTCGCGGACCGCCGCCCCGCGGCACGGCTCGGTCGGCCGGCCGCTGGCCGGCCTCGAGCTGCGGATCATCGGGCCCGACGGGAACGACGTGAACGCCGAGCCGGATCCCGACGCGCCGGCCGACGACCGAGGCGGTCGACGCGCTCGACTTCGTGGCCGAGGCACCCGACGCCGGCGAGGTGGGCCGGATCGTGATGCGCGGCGACACGCTGTTCTCCGGGTACTGGCCGGACGGCGGCGGCGGGCCGGACGCGGACGGCTGGTTCGTCACCGGCGACATCGGCTACCTGGACGACGCCGGCGAACTGCATCTGGTCGACCGGGCGGCCGAGGTGGTCAAGGTGGCCGGGTTCACCGTCTACCCGCGCGAGGTCGAGGAGGTGCTGGCCACCCATCCGTACGTGGCCGAGGTCGCGGTCATCGGGGTGCCCGGCGCGTCCGGCCACGAGGACGTGGTCGCGGTGCTGGTCGCCGGCGCCGGGCACCCGCCCGACGCCGGGCGATCTGGCCGAGTTCGTGGCCGAGCGGCTGCCGGCGTTCAAGCGGCCGGCGGCATACCACCTGGTCTCCGCGCTTCCGCGCACGGAGGTCGGCCGGCTCGACCGCGGCGGCCGTGCAGCGCGGCTGCACCCGGCGCCGGTCAGCAGCCCCCTGCGGCTCGTCGCCGAGCCGGGGAACGCGGACGCGGCGGCCCGTCTCGCGGTGTCCGGGACGGACGAGCCGGCGGCGGCGGAAAGCGCCGAGGCGGACGCCGAGCCGGCGCCGGACGTCAGCCCGGAGCAGGTCGGGACCTGGACGAGCTGGGCACCCGACTGCCCGGCACCGGCGACCGGTCCGCGCGGGGCCGGCAGGACACCGACGAGGATCTGTTCTGATGGTGACCAGCGTGATCGACCGGGAGCTGCCGACCGCGAGGCGGCCGACCTGCTCGACCTGACCCGGGATCTGGTGCAGCGCGAGCTGCTGCCGCGGGCGGACAAGGCGGAGGCCAGCGGTGCCTTCCCACGGGACGTGTTCGCCCAGCTCGGCGAGCTCGGCTTGCTGTCGCTGCCGTATCCGGAGGAGTTCGGCGGCGGCGGCCAGCCGGCGGTGGTCTACCTGCAGGTGCTCGAGGAACTGGCTCGCGGGTGGGCGACGGTCGCGCTCGGCACCAGCGTGCACGTGCTGTCCTGCAGCGGTCGCCGACTTCGGCACCGCGGAGCAGCAGGCAGACGCTTCCTGCCCGAGATGCTCGGCGGCGCGACGCTCGGTGCGTACTGCCTGTCGGAGCCGCACGCCGGCTCCGACGCCGGGGCGATGCGGACCAGGGCGGTCCGGCGACGGCGACGAGTACGTGATCAGCGGCGACAAGGCCTGGATCACCCACGGCCCGGTCGCCGACTTCATGCTGGTGGCCGCCCGCACCGGCGATGACCGGCACGCGCGGGGCATCAGCACCTTCCTGGTGCCCGGCGACGCGCCGGGGGTCAGCGCCGGGGCGCCGGAACGGAAGATGGGCTTCCGTGGCTCGCCGACCAGCAGGTGCACTTCGACGACGGTGCGGGTCGGCGCCGACCGGCGGATCGGCGACGAGGGGCAGGGCTTCCGGATCGCGATGGCCGCGCTGGACTCCGGCCGGCTCGGGCATCTCGGCCTGCGCGGTCGGGCTGGCCCAGGCCGCGCTGGACGCGGCCGCCGACTACGCCGGGCAGCGGATCGCCTTCGGCCGGACCGATCGACGAGTTCCAGGGCGTTTCGTTCCTGCTGGCGGATGCCGCGGCGCAGATCGCCGCGGCCCGGCAGCTCTACCTGTACGCGGCCCGGCGCAAGGACGCCGGCAAGCAGTTCTCCACCGAGGCGGCGATGGCGAAACTGACCGCGACCGACATGGCCATGCGGGTGACCACCGACATGGTGCAGGTGCTCGGCGGCGCCGGCTACGTCGAGGACCACCCGCTCGAGCGGTACATGCGGGAGGCGAAGGTGCTGCAGATCGTCGAGGGCACCAACCAGATCCAGCGGATGGTGATCGCCCGATCGCTCAAGCAGGCAGCCGCGGCGGCACGGTGATGCGCCGGGCACGCGTCACGGTCGGGCACCGGCTCACGGTACACCGAGGGTGACCGTGTCACCTGTGCGACGGACTGCCATCTGTGCGAGGTCGCGTGGCGATCGTCGCGCGACAACGCGGCGGCGGGACCTGGTCGACGGTCGATGTCGACGCCGACCCCGAGGACCGCGCCGAGTACGGCGACCGGGTGCCGGTGATCCTGGTCGACGGCGTCGAGCACGGCTACTACCGGGTCGAGCCGGACCGCTGCTGCGGCGCGCGCTGGCCGGTCGAGCCGTCACGGGCATCGCGACCCTGCGTGCCGGGTGCGCTGATCTGTCGGCATGGCGCCTGACCTCCCGGCCGCACAGCTGGTGACGCAGGTTCACCATCGACTCGGCGGACTCCCACATCGTGGGATTCGATGTCCCATCGCGACTTTGTGCGCGCGTTCACGAGTGGCTAGGCTTCGCCGTACCGGGGACCTACCACATGTCGGTCGCCACGGCACCGGTGGGGGCGTCGTTCCCTGACTGCGGAGGCAAACGGGTGACAGGTCAGGTCGGCGGGGCTCGGGAGATGGCCGCGCCCGGACCATCCCCGAGGCCACCGTCGCCCGGCTGGCCGTCTACCTGCGGGTGCTGTCCGGTCTGGGCGATCGACGACGGCGCAGCGGCAGTCGACGATCTCCTCCGAGGAGCTGGCCCGCTCGGCCGGCGTCAACTCGGCGAAGCTCCGCAAGGACCTGTCCTTCCTCGGCTCCTACGGCATCCGCGGCGTCGGGTACGACGTCGGCACGCTGACCGAGGAGATCAGCCGCACCCTGGGCGCGCACCGGGCGCATCGGGTGGCGCTGGTCGGCCTGGGCAATCTCGGTCAGGCGCTCGCCGGCTACCCCGGGTTCGCCGGCCGCGGCTTCGTCATCTCCGCGCTGTTCGATGCCGACCCGGCCGGGTCGGCCGCGAGGTCGCCGGGCTGCCGCATCCAGCACATCGACGACGCCGTCGCGGTGTGCCGGGCCAGCGGCGTCACCATCGGCGTGATCGCCACCCCGGCGAGCGCCGCCCAGGAGGTCGCCGACATCGCTGGTGTCGGCCGGCGTCCGGTCGATCCTGAACTTCGCGCCCGGCGTGCTGGCGGTGCCGGCGGACGTCGAGGTCCGGCACGTCGACCTGTCCCTGGAACTGCAGATCCTGGCCTTCCACGAGTCCCGCCGCGACGCCGATCGGGCAGCCGCGATCGCGGCTCGGCCGGCGCGCCGACGATGACCGCCAGTTCCGGCGCCCGACGATCGCCGGCACGCAGCGAGTCGACCGCCGGCCGGTGGCGGCGCACGTCATGACCGGCGGCCACGACCAGCGTGATCCAGCACATCCGGCCGAGCCACTCGTGCACGACCGGCTCGCCGCGGACTCCCGCGGCGGCAACCTCTGGTCGGTGCCGCAGGGTCTGCGCGCCGGCGTACCTCCACGCGCAAGGAGCACGTCATGACCCGTGCACGCAGAACCGTCGGCCGAATCGCCTTCGTCGGCGCAGGACCGGGTGATCCGGGTCTGCTGACCATGCGGGCCGCCGAAGCACTGGCCGCCGCGTCGGTGGTGGTCACCGATCCCGATGTCGCCGACCGACGTCACCGCGCTGGCCGCGGACGCCGAGGTCCGGCCGGCCGTCGGCGAGCCGGCCGAGGTCGCCAAGTCGCTGGTCGACCGCGGCGCGAGCCGGGCAGTACGTGGTCCGGCTGGTGGCCGGCGACGTGCTCACCGCCGATCCGGTGGTCAAGGAGCTGCAGGGGGTCTCCCGCAGTTCGGTGCTGTTCGACGTCATTCCCGGGCTGTCGGCCGCGGCGGTCGCGTCCTACTCCGGGCATCGCCGTCGGCTCGGTGCACACCGTCGCCGACGTCCGGTCGACCTCCGACTGGTCGACGGCTGGCCGCGGCGCCCGGCATGCTGCTGCTGCAGGCGGCGGCCGGGCACCTCGCCGACACCGCCGCCCTGCTCGCGCAGTCGGGGATGGCCGCGGAGACGCCGGCATCGGTGACCTCCGGGGCGACCCTGCCGACCCAGCGCACCGTCGACGGCACGCTGGCGACCCTGGACGGCATCGGCGGCGACATGATCGGCCCGCTGGTGGTCACCGTCGGCGCCGGCACGTCGCAGCGCGGCCGGCTGTCCTGGTGGGAGTCGCGGGCGCTGTACGGCTGGCGGGTGCTGATCCCGCAGACCCGGGACCCCGCCGAGGGAATGCTCGACCTGCTGCGGATGCACGGCGCGATCCCGCAGCGGGTGCCGACCGTCGCGGTCGAACCGCCGCGCACTCCGGCGCAGATGGAGCGCGCGGTCAAGGGTCTGGTCGACGGCCGTTACCAGTGGGTGGTGTTCACCTCGACCAACTCGGTGCGCGCGCTGTGGGAGAAGTTCACCGAGTTCGGGCTGGACGCCCGGGCGTTCTCCGGCGTCCGGATCGCCTGCGTGGACAGCGCGACCGGCGACGCGGTGCGGGCGCTCGGCATCATCCCGGAGCTGATCTCCGAGCGATCAGCAGTCCTCCGCCGGCCTGCTCGGCGTCCTTCCCCGATTACGACGACGTGCTGGACCCGGTCGACCGGGTGCTGCTGCCGCGGGCCGACATCGCCACCGAGACGCTGGCCGAGGGGCTGCGCGAACGGGGCTGGGAGATCGACGACGTCACCGCCTACCGGACGGTGCGGGCCGCGCCGCCCGCCGCGCCGATCCGGGAGGCGATCAAGACCGGCGGCTTCGACGCGGTGTGCTTCACCTCGTCGTCGACCGTGCGGAACCTGGTCGGCATCGCCGGCAAGCCGCACTCCCGGTCGATCGTCGCCTGCCTCGGGCCGAAGACCGCCGAGACCGCGCGGGAGTTCGGCCTGCGGGTCGACGTGCAGCCGGAGGTCGCGCGAGATCGGCGCGCTGATCGAGGCGCTGGCCGAGCACGCCACCAGGCTGCGCGCCGAGGGCGCCCTGCCGCCGCCGCGGAAGTCGCCGCGCCGCCGCTGACCCCGCGCCGGCGGCCGACCCGGGCTGCCGATCGCGGTGAGGTGTTTCTGCCGATTGTCGGCCCCCGGTTCCGGTTCACCCGACGTTCCTGGCGTTACGGTTGGGCCCATGAGCACTCCAGGTCAGCCGACCCTATCCCGGTGACGGAAGCCAGAATCAGCCGTACGGATCGTCCGGCGACCCGTACGCGCCGGGTCCATCGGGTGCGGTCCGGGCCAGCCCGGCGACCCCCAGAGCTACCCGACCGGCCGGCCCGGTACCCCGGCGGCAGGCGACCCGCGCCAGGGCGGGTATCAGGCCAGGGCGGTTACCCGGCAGCAGGGCGGCTACCCGCAGCCCGGCGGCTATCCGCCACCGCCCGCTACGGCGGTTACCCGGGCGGCGCAGGGCGATGCCTGCGCCGGAGCCGGCCCGGCCGACCACGGTCACCTCCGCGTTCTGGTGCTGGGTGCCACCGCCGTGCGTGTCGCTGGCGAGCATGTTCGTCGTGCTCGACCAGCCCGATCTGGGATCAGGCCGTCGCGTCGGGAATCCGGCGTCTCCGGGCAGACCAACGTCGACGTCGAAGACCGTCGTCACCACCGTCAAGGGTGCTCATCATCGCGGTGGTCGCCTCATCTTCGTCGGGGTCTACCTGCTGTTCGCCTTCAAGATGCGCGACGGGCGCAACTGGGCCCGCATCGTGCTGACGGTGTTCGGCGGCCTCACGCTGCTTCAGCGCGTTCACCCCCACCAGACGCACTCGGTCACGGTCAATTCGGCGAGGTTTCGCGCCAACACCGGCGCCTGGCACGTGGGTGACCGCCGCCCTGGCGCTGGTCGGGCATCATCCTGATGTTCCTGGCCCCGTCGAACAAGTACTTCACCGATCCAAGGCGTACCGGCATGCGGCAGCTACGGGGCTGAGCGTGCCTGGAACTGATCTGCGACTTCGGCCGGTAGGTTCGTGGCATGAGTTCGGCGTCGGGGATGCCCGAAGCGGCCAGGAATCTTCGAGTCGTTCCGGGCGGCCATGACGCCGCCCGAGCTGCCGGCGGACGACGGCCAGCCGATCACGCCGCCGCGGACGGTCGTCATCGCCACGGTCCTGGCGATCCTGGGCGGCGCTGGTGTTCTTCATCGGCGGCGTCTCGCTGGTCACCACGGGCTCCCAGCTCGACGACGCGGTCGCCGCCTACAACCAGCAGCTCGACGACTGCCCCGCCGAGTTCCGGGCGTCGGCGCCGCCGTCGTCGTCCCGCCCGACTCGGCCGCGCAGGACGTCAAGGACCGGGCCGCGAACTGCCAGCGGTACGAGCCGCTGACCGACGAGATCATCTCGACCGCGCGCACGCAGAACATCGTGATCAGCGGCGCCATCATCGTGATCGGGCTGGTGGCGGCGGTCGGCGGCTGGTTCCTGCGCTCCGGCACGGGCTGGCGCGGCTCATGGTGATCGGCGCGGTGATCGTCTCGGTGCTGCTGACCCTGGTGTTCCAGGCGTCGAACCTGTTCACCCTGGTCGCCACCTTCGTCGATGATCATCGCGGTGATGCTGTGCTTCATCGGTCCGGCAATCTCTTCTTCGCCAGGCTGAAGGCACGCCGCTCGCGCCTGTGAGCGGGACCGCGCGCGGACCGCGAACCGCCGGGGGAGCGCGATGACTCTCGCCGAGCCCGCTGTGCCGGCCCGTGCCGCGTCGCCGCGGCGCGCCCCCCGCTGGCGTCCCGTGCTCTGCCTGGTTCTCGCCGCCGCGGCGGCCGTCGCCGCGTGGCTGATGGCGCGCGCAGGCGTGACGGTCAACGAGTTCCCGCCGTTCCTGCCCGACGGCGTGCCCACCGAGATCACCCGCTACTCGGGGCCATGGCTGGCCGCCGCGGGCGGCGCGATGCTGGTCGCGGCGGTGCTGCTCGTGCTGGCCGGGGCCGACCTGCTGCGCGGCCGGGCGGCGCCGCGTCCGCCGCCGCGGTCGGTCAGGGGACGCCCGCCACACCTGGGACACTGGCGGGGTGAGCGACACCGTCGTCCACCTGCTCCGTCACGGCAAGGTGCACAACCCCGGCGAGATCCTGTACGGCCGGCTGCCCGGCTACCGGCTGGCCGCGTCCGGCCGGGCGATGGCCGCGGGCGTCGCCGACTATCTCGCCGGCATCCGACATCACCTACCTGGCCGCGTCGTCGCTGCAGCGGGCCCAGGAGACGGCGGCGCCGCTGGCCGCCCGGTTCGGCCTGCCCATCGTCACCGACGACCGGATGATCGAGGCCGCCAACGACGTTCGAGGGCCGGCGCGTTCGGACCTGCGTGGCGCGCAGCGTGCTCGCCGACCCGCGGTCGTGGGCCCAAGCTGCGCGACCCGCGTGCTGCCGTCCTGGGGCGAGCCGTACCTGGACATCGCGCACCGGATGCTCGGCGCGATCTACACCGCGGTGCAGGCGCGCGGACGGGCACCAGGCGGTGCTGGTCTCCCACCAACTGCCGATCGTCACGGCCCGCCGTTACCTGCAGGGCCAGCGGCTCTGGCACGACCCGCGGCGCCGGCAGTGCGCGGTGGCGTCGCTGACCTCGTTGCACTTCACCGACGGCGTGTTCACCAGGTCCGCTACACCGAGCCGGTGGCGCACATCGCCGCGGTCAACGACCCGGGGATGGACGTCGCGGCGCCACCCCGATCACGCCGGCGGTGCCCGGCACCTCCGCGGCGGCGGCGGAGCAGCCGGAGCCGATCAGGGCGCCGGCCGTGCCGCGCACCGAGACGGCGTGATGGGCGCGGGGACGAGCCGGACCCGCGCGCGACCGCGGACCGGCGGGCCGCGCCGGCGCGGCCTCGTGGCGCTGCTCCTCGGCACGCTGCTCGCCGTCGGGGCCTGCAGCCCCGGGAACGACGCCGCCGTGTACGGCGGGTCGTTCACCTTCGTCTCGCCGGGCGGCAAGACCGAGTTCGCCTACCCGGCCGCCGAGCGCGGCACCGTCGGCGACCTGTCCGGGCCAGACCTGCCGGTCGACGGCACGCTCGCGCTGTCCGACTACGCGGGCAAGGTGGTGGTGCTGAACTTCTGGGGATCCTGGTGCGGGCCGTGCCGGGCCGAGGCCGCCGAGCTGGAGGAGGCTGCGGCGACGCTGCGGCGACCGGGGCGTGCAGTTCCTCGGCGTCAACGTCAAGGACACCAAGGACGCCGGCGCGGACTTCCTGGCCAGCAAGCAGGTCACCTACCCGTCGATCTACGACCCGTCGATGCGCACACTGCTGTCCATCCGCGGCTTCCCACCAGGATCGATCCCGTCGACGATCGTGATCGACCGGCAGGGCCGGGTGGCGCACATCTGGCTGCGCGCGATCACCGAGTCCGGCGATGGTGATCGACACGGTCGTCGGCGATCGCCGACGAGAGCCTGAGCGCGGCGGGACATGGATCCGCCGTCACGGACACGGTGATCTCCGGCCCGTATCTGCTGGCCGCTCTGCTGGCGCTGGCGGCCGGGGCGGTGTCCTTCGCCTCGCCGTGCGTGATCCCGCTGGTGCCCGGCTACCTGGCCTACCTGGCGTCGCTGGTCGGCGCCGAGGCCGCCGTGGCGACCGTGGCGCCGCGCGACCGAGCCCCGGACGGCACGGCCGGGGACGTCGGGGAGGACGTCGAGGCGCAGGGCACGGAGGCCGGATCGGCACCGGGGACGGCGCCGGTGCGCGCCGCCGATCGGCCGGTCGTGCGCAGCCGGGCGGTCACCGCCACCGCGCTGTTCGTGCTCGGGTTCACCGTCGTGTTCCTGGCCCAATCCGTTGCGGTGATCGGGTTCTCCCGGGCGCTGCTGTTCAACGCCGAGACGCTGATGCGGGTGGGCGGCGCCGTCACCATCGTGATGGGCCTGGCCATGCTCGGCTTGATCCGGCCGCTGCAGACCGAGCGCCGGCTGCACCCCCGGCCGACCGGCCGGATCATGGGGGCGCCGCTGCTCGGCGCGGTCTTCGCGCTCGGCTGGACGGTCTGTCTCGGCCCGACCCTGGTCGGCGTGCTGTCGCTGGCCAACGCCACCGACTGGGGCGGCTCGGCCTGGCGCGGGCTGTCGCTGGTGATCTTCTACTGCGCGGGGCTCGGCATCCCGTTCCTGCTGCTGGCCTTCGGTTTCGGCTGGGCCACCGGGCCGTGGGCTTCCTGCGCCGGAACTCCCGGACGATCCAGATCGTCGGCGCGATCTGCCTGATCGTGCTCGGGCTGCTGATGGTGACCGGCGTCTGGGGGACGTTCATCGCCTGGCTGCAGGGCGGGTCGCCGGCATGGAAACGGTGATCTGACGGTGCCGACCGGGGCGCGGCGGTCCCGCCGGTGCGGGCCGTGACCATCCGCGACACGTCCCGACGTCGGGGGCGACGCCGACCTGGCCGCCGTGACGGACGATGCCGAGGCGCCGGTCGCCGCGCCGAGCGCGGCCGGCCGGGACTCGGGCACCGGGCATGGGCGCTTCGGCCGCAACACCTGGCGCCAGCTCACCAGCATGCGGACCGCGCTGATCCTGCTGTTCCTGCTGGCGCTGGCCTCGCTGCCCGGCGCGCTGCTGCCGCAGTGGTCGCTGAACTCGGCGAAGACCGCGCAGTACATCATCGACCACCCGACCCTCGGGCCGTTGCTGGACCGGTTCGGCTTCTTCGAGGTGTTCGGCTCGCCCTGGTACGCGGCGATCTACCTGCTGCTGTTCACGTCGCTGGTCGGCTGCCTGCTGCCGCGCACCCTGGAGTTCGTCGGGCAGCTGCGGATGCCGACCCGGTGGCGACCCCGCGCAACCTCGGCCGGCTGCCGCACCACCACGCGGGTCGAGGTCGCCGGCACGACCCGGACGAGGTCGCCGACCGGATCGCCGCAGGGCTGACGCGGCTGGCGGATCGCCCGGCGCACCGAGCCGGCGGCCACCGGGCTGACCGCCGCCGTGACGATCTCGGCCGAGAAGGGCTACCTGCGGGAGGTCGGCAACCTGGTGTTCCACCTGTCGCTGCTCGGCCTGCTGGTGGCGATCGCGGTCGGCAAGCTGGTCGGCTACGAGGGCTCGGTGATCGTCAACGCCGGTCGCCCAGTTCTGCTCGACCTCGCCGGCGTCCTACGACAACTTCCGGCCGGGTCTGCTGGTCGACGGCACCGATCTCGACGCCGTTCTGCGTCGACGTGCAGATCTTCGCCGCCAGTACACCGACCGCCGGCCAGGCCAGTCGGGTTCGTCGCCGACGTCCGGTCGCAGAGCGGGCGCCGACGCCGGCACGGACCGCTGGCAGGACTGACGACCTGCAGGTCAACGAGCCGCTGCGGATGGACGGCGAGCGGCTGTACCTGCTCGGCCACGGCTTCACCGCCGCACTTCCAGATCACCTACCCGAACGGCACCGTGCGGGACTACACCCAGCCGTTCGCGCCGGAACCCAACGACCCGAACTTCACCTCGCAGGGCGCGGTCAAGGTGACCGACCCGCCCGGCGCGACCCGGCGACGAGATCCGCAAGCAGCAGCTGGCGATCGTCGGGATCTTCGCGCCGACCGCGGTCGTGCACGGCGGCATCATGACGTCGTCCTTCCCCGCCGCGGAGAACCCGGGCGTCGCCGTCGACGTCTACCGCGGCGACCTGGGCATGGAGGGCGGCCGGTCGCAGTCGGTGTTCGCCATCGACATCGACCAGGTGGACAAGGGCGCTGCTGGTCAAGCAGGCGCGGTCGAACCTGATGGTGGGCGAGTCGATCACGCTGGACGACGGCACCACGATCACCTTCACCGGGCTATCAACGAGTGGGTGTCGCTGCAGACCTCCTACGACCCGGCGCAGCTGTGGGCGCTGGTCTTCGCGGTGTTCCTGCTGGCCGGGCTGATGGTCTCGCTGGTGTTCAAGCGGCGGCGGGTCTGGTTCCGGATCCGCCCGGCTGTCGTCCCGGCTGTGGTGCCGGCCGCAGCGCCGGCGCGGCCGGCGGCCCGCCGCTCCGGCGCGCCGCCGCCGCCGAGCGGTGGCCGAGCGGACCGTACGGTGGTGGAGGTCGGCGGGCTGGCCCGGACCGACCAGGCAGGATACGGCGAGGAGTTCGCCCCGCTGGCCGCACTTGCCCGCCCCGACCGGTCCGGACCGGACAGCAACCCGGGAAGAAGCGATGACGCGGTCGGGTGGCGGTCCGATCGGGGGACTGGACTCCGGGGCCCGGCACCACGCATGATCACGAACGGCGCCGGCGAAAGGGACCACTGATGAACGAGACCTGGCCCAGATCTCCGATCTGGCCTTCGAGGCGGCGCTGGCCGGCTACGTGGTCGCCCTGGTCTGCTACGCCATCGAACTGGCTCCGCGCAGGGCGCGTCCGGCGCTGGCGTCGGCCGGCGGCGCGCGGCGCCGCGGCCGGCACCGCTGGTGGTCACCGGCGGCGTCGCTGACGGTGGCGGCGCGATCGGACCAGATCGGCGCGCGCCCGACCGCTGGCGCCGTGGGGCGTGCGGTTCGGCCGCGCCGCCGTGGTGGTCACCATCGTCGGCGCGGCCGCGAACGTGATCTCGGTCGTGACGCGGGGCCTGGCGGTCGGCCGGCTGCCGCTGGGCAACATGTACGAGTTCGTCTCGGTGATCTGCGCGGTCACGATGATCTGCTGGTTGATCGTGCTGGCGCGCACGGGCGCCCGCACGCTCGGCACCTTCGTGATGCTGCCGGTGGTGATGCTGGCGTTCGTCGCCGGCACCGGTGCTGTACGTGCCGGCCGCGCCGGTGGTTCCCGCGCTGAACTCGTACTGGAAGTGGATCCACGTCACGACGATCGCCGATCTCCTCCAGCATGCTGCTGGTCAGCGGCGCGGCGTCGGTGCTGTTCCTGATCCGCGGCCGGACAGGAGCGGCGGCTGGCGGCCGCCGCGGCGGCGCGGCCGGACCACGAGGACGCACCCGCGACGCCGGCCGCCGCGCTGGCGGCGTCCGGGTCGCTGCTGTCGGCGTGCTGCCGTCGATGGCGACCCTGGATCGGATCGCCTACCGGACCGCGATCGTCGGGTTCCCGCTGTTCACCTTCGCGGTGATCGCCGGCGCGATGTGGGCGGAAGTGGCCTGGGGCCGGTACTGGGGTTGGGATCCGAAGGAGACCTGCGCCTTCGTCACCTGGGTGCTCTACGCGGCGTACCTGCACGCGCAGGTCAACGGCCGGCTGGCGGGGGCGGCGGGCGGCCTGGATCTGCGTGCTGGGCTTCGCCTCGATGCTGTTCAACCTGTTCTTCATCAACATGGTGGTGTCCGGCCTGCACTCCTACGCCGGCCTGAACTGACGCCAGCAGCGACTCCCGCGACGACGGGCGCGCGAGAACGCGCCTGGAACCCGATTCAGCAGACGGACCGGACGGCTCAGCCGCTCTTGTCCTCGCCGCGCAGCTTCGGTCGATCTCGTTGAGGAACTCGGGATCGTCGTCCGGCGCGACGGTCGTCGTCGGGCGGGACGGTGTCGGCCGGATCGGACCTGGGCGCGGACGGATCGTGTCCCGGGGTGCGCGCGCCGATCCCTCGCCAGGCCAGCGCGATCACCAGAATCGTCACAGCGATCGCCACGAGCATGTACATCGGCCACCTCCTTCTGCTGTAGCCAGAGTACGCACATCGGGGGTGCCTGGAGGCCCGAATCGGTCCGGTTTCCGGGAGAGGTCGAACGGGAGTCCGTCGTGTTGCGCCAAGTGGTCACGCCGAACGCCCCGGTCCTCAGAGGAGTGAGTTCCGGGGCGTTCGGGTCGCGTCCGATGCCGGGTGTCACCGGGTCGCCCCGGGTGACACCCGTCGGGTCAGGCGGTCGAGCGCGATGGCGTCCACCGTCAGATCGGCGAGCAGGGCGCTCACCTCCGACTCGCGGAACCGGCGGTGCCCACCGGGGGTGCGGATCGATCCGATCCGACCGGCGGATGCCCACCGGGTCACCGTCTTCGGATCGACCCGGAACATCAGTGCCACCTCCCCCGGGGTCAGCAACCGCTCAGAGATTTCCATGGTCACGTGCCACCTCCTAATCGGGCCCCGACTGGCCTCGTCCGCCGGGACTGGCGTCTGTCCATTGTGCGACATTCGTCGTGTTCCGCCCAGACCGGCCGTGGACGGATCACGATGTGTAGACGATTGACGAACTTTCGCACCGGATATCTACATTGTTTCCCCGATGCCGGGTTGGTGCGATCGGGTCAACACATGAATTTCAGTGCAGTTGTCGGCACGGCGGCCGGCGGCCGTCCGTGGCCCCCGACGGACCCCGGCGTGCGAGCGCCGGCCGGGTCGGCCCGTTACCGTCCTGCAGGGGATCGGGGTCCCCCGGCGAGGTGGGTGATGACATGGATGCGATCGACCGGCAGCTGATGGAGACGCTGCGCCACGACGGTCGGGCCAGCTATGCCGAGCTGGCGCGGCTGGTCGGGTCTGTCGTCGTGCGCCGTCCACGAGCGGGTCGCGAAGCTGGAGTCCTCCGGCGTCATCACGGGGTTCCGGCGCGGGTCGATCCCGTCGCCATCGGCATCGGCGTGACCGCGCTGGTCGGCATCGAGCCGGGCGAGTACGGCAGGGACGAGGTGATCGCGGCCGCACTGGAGGCGATCCCCGAGGTGGAGAGCTGCTACGGCGTCGCCGGCGACGAGGCGTTCGTCGTCCAGGTCCGGGTGGCCAGCGTCGACCATCTGCACCGCTGCATCGGGCGCCTGCGGGCGATCGAGGGCGTCGCCCGGACGCGCACCACCGTCGTGCTGGCCACCCGGTTCGAGCACCGGCCGACGTCGATCCACGACGACGAGGGCTGACCGTAGGCGGGATTACCCTGACCGCTGTGGATCCCCGCCCGCCCGCCGATCCGGACCCCGACCCGCGGCCCCCGGCCGGCGATTCGGCGGGCGGCTCGGCTGCGGACCCCGCAACGAACCCCGCCGCGGAACCGGCCGGTAACGCCGAGGTCGAGCGCCGGCCCGGCGCGGACCCGGCACCGTCGGGGCGGGCCTCCGGACTCTGGCGGGAGCTGGCCGTCTACACCCTGCTGCGGCTCGCCCTGGTGGCCGTGCTGACGGCGCTGCTCAGCCTCTCATGCCGCTGATCGTGGCGCTGGTGTTCGCGATCGTCGTCCAGCTGCCGCTCGCCTGGATCCTGTTCGCTCGCCAGCGCGCGAGGGTCAACGACGCGATGGCCGCCGCGTCCGCGCGGCGCCGGCGGAGCGGGCCCGGCTGCAGTCCGCGTTGTCCGGGGACGACCAGCCGCCGGACTGACACCGTGATCGGCACGGTGTGATCGGCACGGTTGATCGGACGGAGTGATCGGCACGTGATCGACAGCGTGACCGAAACCGTGATCGGGGCCGGTCGCGGGCCCGTTCGGCGAGGCGCGGCCTAGGCTGCCATGTCATGGGCGATTCGGGTCACGTCACGCGCGTGGCCCCGGCGCCCGCACCGGCTCCGGCCGGCGGCGACGTCCCGCGCCACGTCACGGTCGACCGCTCCGACCCGCCACACCGGGCCTGGGTGGCCGCGGCCGTGCGCATGATCGAGGCGGACCAGCAGCGCAGCGCCGACACCCACCTGCTGCGGTTCCCGCTCCCGGACGTGTTCGCCGAGCCGGGTGTGGCCATCGAGCTCTACCTCAAGGACGAGAGCACGCACGTCAGCGGATCGCTCAAGCACCGGCTGGCGCGGTCGCTGTTCCTGTACTCGCTGTGCAACGGCTGGCTGCGCTCGGACACCACCGTCATCGAGTCGTCCAGCGGGTCCACCGCGGTGTCCGAGGCCTACTTCGCGCAGATGGTCGGCCTGCCGTTCGTCGCCGTGATGCCCGCGCGCACGTCCAGGGAGAAGATCGAGCTCATCGAGGCGCAGGGCGGCCGCTGCCACCTCGTCGACGACCCCGGCGCCATCTACGCCGAGTCCCGCCGGCTGGCCGCCGAGTGCGGCGGGCACTACATGGACCAGTTCACCTACGCCGAGCGGGCGACCGACTGGCGCGGCAACAACAACATCGCGGAGTCGATCTTCGCCCAGCTGGCCATGGAGCCGCACCCCGTACCGGAGTGGATGGTGATCGGCGCGGGCACCGGCGGGACCAGCGCCACGATCGGCCGGTACGTCCGCTACCGCGGCCACCCCACGCGGCTGTGCGTGCCGGACCCGGAACGGTCCGCGTTCTTCGCCGCCTGGTGCGACGGCGATCCCGAGTGCACCGGCCCCGGGCTCGCGGATCGAGGGCATCGGCCGGCCACGGGTCGAGCCGTCCTTCGTCGGCCAGGTCATCGACCGGATGATGCAGGTGCCGGACGCCGCGTCGGTGGCGACGATGCGCGAGGTCGAGTCCGTGCTCGGCCGCCGCGTCGGGCCGTCGACCGGGACCAACCTCTGGGCGGCCTTCGCGCTGGCGGCGGACATGCGGGAGCGCGGCACCGCCGGCTCGATCGTCACCCTGCTGTGCGACGCCGGCGAGCGGTACACGCACACCTACTACGACGACGACTGGGTCGCCGCGCAGGGCTGGGACCTCGCGCCCGCCCGGGCGGTCGTTCGGGCCTTCCTGATCGACGGAACCTGGCCTGCCGACCCCGCGGCGGCGGCGCCATGACCGACGGGATCGAGCCCGCGGGGCCCGCCGGCCCGCCGGTCGTCGAGGCGAGCCTGCCCAAGATGATCGAGGACCTCCGCACGCTGGTCATGTGCGAGTCGCCGTCCGCCGACCTCGCCGCGGTGCGGCGCAGCGCCGACCTGATCGCCGAGCTCGGCACGGAGCGGCTCGGCTTCGCCCCGGAGCGAATCGAGCTCAACGGCTGCAGTCACGCCTGCTGGCGCTTCGGCGCCGGGCCGCACCGCGTGGTGCTCCTGTGCCACCACGACACCGTCTGGCCCCTGGGCACTCTCGAGCGCATGCCGTGGTCGCAGACCGACGAGCTCATCCGCGGGCCCGGGACGGTCGACATGAAGGCCGGCCTGGTGCAGGCCTTCCACGCCCTGGCCGGGCTCGACGAGCTCGGCATCGACCTGGACGGGGTGACGCTGCTGGTCACCGGCGACGAGGAGCTCGGCTCGCCGACCTCGCGCGGGCTGATCGAGCGGGAGGCGTCGGGCTGCATCGCATCGCTGGTGCTCGAGGGGGCCGGGTCCGTCCGGCGCGCTGAAGACGGGCCGCAAGGGCATCTCGCGCTACCAGGTGCGGATCACCGGCCGGGCGGCGCACGCCGGCGGCGAGCCGGAGAAGGGGATCAACGCCGGCGTCGAGCTCGCCCACCTGATCCTCGCCGCCGCCGAGCTGAACGCGCCGGCGTTGGGCACGAGCGTCACGCCGACCGCGGCCCGCGCCGGCACGACGTCGAACACCGTGCCCGCCCAGGCCGAGCTGTTCATCGACGTGCGGGCCAGGTCCGTCGCGGAGCAGCATCGGGTGCACGAGCCGCTGATGGCCCTGCGCCCGCGCCTGCCGGGCAGCTCATGGACCTGGTCGGGCGGGCCGAACCGGCCGCCGATGGAGCAGAGCTCGGGCGCGGAGCTGTTCGCCCGCGCCGCCGCGCTGTCCAGCCATCTCGGCTTCGTCAGCCTGCGGCAGACGTCGGTGGGCGGCGCCTCCGACGGCAACTTCACCGCCGGCATCGGGGTGCCGACGCTGGACGGGCTCGGCGCGGTCGGCGGCGGCGCACACGCCGACGACGAACACGTGGTCGTCGATTCGCTGGTGCCGCGCACCGCGCTGGTGGCGGCGCTCGTGGCCGACCTCCTCGCGCACCCGGGCGAACGGGGCGGCAGGGGCGGACCGGCGTTCACGCCGCCCGGGGGCGGACAGGACGGGTCGTGACCACGGGCACCGCCGGGCGGCCGTCCAAGGGCCTGCTCGGCGACGCGGCCGCGGCCGCGGCGAACGCGGCGCGGCGGGCGGCCGTGACGATTCGCCCGCTGGAGACGCTCGGCGACATGGAGCGGGCCTGCGCGGTGCTCAACGCGGTGTGGGGCATCGGCCCGGACGAGGTGTCCGAGGTGCAGCCGCACCTGCTGCGCGCGCTCGGCCACGCCGGCAACTACCTGGTGGGCGCCTATGCGGCCGGCGGCGGCGACCGGATGGTCGGTGCCAGCGTCGGCTTCTTCGCCGAACCGCTCGGCGCGGCGATGCACTCGCACATCACGGGGGTGCTGCCCGCGCGTGCCGGCTCGGGGGTCGGCGCCGCGATCAAGTGGCACCAGCGGCAGTGGGCGCTGGAGCGGGGCCTGACCCGGATCGGCTGGACGTTCGACCCGCTGATCGCCCGCAACTCGTTCTTCAACCTCACGCGGCTGGGCGCCAGGGCGGAGACGTACTTCGTCGACTTCTACGGCGCGATGAACGACGGGCCGAACCGCGGCCAGCCGACCGACCGGATCCAGGTCGTCTGGGACCTCGCCGCAGTCGACGTGCTGGATGCCCAACAGTCGGTCATCGACGAGACGCCCGGGTCCGCCCGGCCCGGTGATCGCGGCCGGCACCCCTGCGCTGCTCGCGCCGGACGCGGCCGGTGCGCCGGTGCCGGCGACGGACCCCCGGCCGGCGGGAGCGCTGGCCGCGATCGGCATCCCGGCCGACATCGAGGCGATGCGGCGGTCGGCGCCCGAGCTCGCGCTGCGCTGGCGGTACGCCCTGCGAGAGGCGCTCGCCCTCTGTCTGGCGGACCGGTCCTGGCGCGTCGTCGGATTCACCCGGACCGGCTGGTATCTGTTGCAGCGCAGCGGTTCCGCCGAGGCCGGCGGCACCCCGGCGGCGGGCGTGGAGGGACACCGATGAAGATCACCGGCGTGGAACTGCGGACGATCCGGATGCCGCTGGTCAGCCCGTTCGAGACGTCGTTCGGCGTGGAGCGGGAGCGATCCGCTGTGCTGGTCCGGGTCGTCGGGCGGCAGCACCCGCCGGACGACGGCGCCCCGGTCGAGGTCCAGGGCTGGGGCGAGTGCGTGGCGATGGGCCTGCCGCTGTACAGCTCGGAGTACACCGGCGGCGCGCTCGACGTGCTGCGCCGCTTCCTCGTGCCCCGGCTGTTCGAGCGCGGCGGCGAGCACGACGTGACCGCGGAGAACGTCGAGGACGCGCTGGCCCCGATCGTCGGTCACCGGATGGCCAAGGCCGCGCTCGAGATGGCCGTGCTGGACGCGCAGCTGCGCGGGACCGGCCAGTCGCTCGCCGAGTACCTCGGCGCCACCAGCGATGTCGTCCCGTCCGGGGTGTCGGTCGGCATCCAGCCGACGATCAGCGCGCTGCTGGACGCCGTCGGCGACTACCTGGCCCAGGGCTACGTGCGGATCAAGCTGAAGATCAAGCCGGGCTGGGACGTCGCGCCCGTCGAGGCCGTCCGGGAGCGCTTCGGCGAGCGGTGCCGCTGCAGGTCGACGCGAACGCCGCGTACACGCTGGCCGATGCCACCCAGCTCGCCCGGCTCGACGCCTTCGGCCTGCTGCTCATCGAGCAGCCGCTGGCCGAGGACGACCTGCGACAGCACGCCGAGCTGGCGACGCTGCTCCGCACGCCGATCTGTCTCGACGAGTCGATCACGTCCGAGCGGGCGGCCGCCGACGCGATCGCCCTCCGGTCGTGCCGGGTGATCAACATCAAGGCGGGCCGCGTCGGGGGGTACCTCGCGGCGCGCCGGATCCACGACCTCTGCCGGGCGAACGGGATCCCGGTGTGGTGCGGCGGAATGGTCGAGACCGGCCTCGGCCGGGCCGCCAACGCCGCGCTCGCCGCGCTGCCGGGATTCACGCTGCCCGGCGACGTCTCGGCGTCGGACCGGTTCTACGAGCGGGACATCACCCCGCCGTTCGTGCTCGAGGACGGCGTCATCCGGGTGCCCACCGGGGCGGGACTCGGCGTCGAGCCGATCCAGGACGTGCTCGAGGAGTTCACGGTCGCGACCGAGTGGCTGCAGCCGTCTCCGTGACCGGCCCATCGCGCGGCGAGAGGGGTCCGTGGCAGAACCCGTATGACCGCTCTGACTCTCGTATGACGCCATTGCGCCATACGAGAGTCGCTCCGGTCATACGGTCGCCGGTGACCTGAGGTCGGGTGGCGTGGAGGCCGGTGATCGCGCGGCAGGGGTGTGGCTCAGGCGGACGCGACGAGCAGCTCGAGGTAGGCGGCGGTCCAGCGCTCGGTGGCCGGCTGTTCACCCGGGTCGGTCAGCGGTGGTCCCGGCTCGCCGTCGAGCAGCCGGGTCAGGTGGTCCAGGCAGACGTGGAAGCCGCCGCCGGCGCTCGCCATCGACTCCGGGTCGGGGTCGGCCGGCCAGGTGGTGAACGTCAGTTCGGTGCCGGGCTCGCCGCCGGATCCGGCGTCCCGGGTCGGTTCGAGCTCGAATCGCAGGACGTCCCCGCCCCAGGTCCACTCGAACACCCGCGGCGGATCCCAGACGGTGATCCGGCCGGCCAGGTCGGGATCCTCGATGTCGTACGCCTCGACGTGATCGGGCCAGAACCGCAGCGTGATGTCCGCGCCGGCGCGGCGCTCGCCGACGATGTCGCACGGCAACCAGTGCCGCAGGTGCTCCGACTCGGTCAGCGCCCGCCAGACCTTCTCCGGCGCATGGCCGAGGGTGCGCCGGTAGCGCAGCCCGACCCGGTCCCCGTCCCGCACGACGCTGGCCATGGTGGGGTCGGCAGTCATCGGTCCTCCATCCGGTCGAGGTGGCTCTCCAGGGCATCGAGGCGCGCCGACCAGGCCGTGCGGTAGGGCTCCAGCCAGGCGTCGAGCTCGCGCAGGGGCTCGGGCCGCAGCCGGTACCAGCGCCGGTTCGCGTCGGGGATGACGATCACCAGCCCCGCATCGCGCAGCGCCTTCAGGTGCTTGGACACCGTGGGCTGGGCGAGCCCGAGTTCCTCGACGAGCCGGCCGACCGGCTGGTCGCCGCCGCGCAGCAGGTCGAGCAGGTGGCGGCGGTGCGGCTCCGCGACGACCTCGAAGAGCGTTGTCACGCCCCGAGTATGCCCTTGTGGCAATATTGCTGTCAATGCATATGACTCGGCCCGCCGATCGCCGGGACGCACGGATGAGCGACGGTGCGGGCGGGCCTTGGCCGTGCGGGAGCGGCGCGGCCGGCGACGGCGTCAGGCGATCGCGGCGACGCGCAGGCGGATCCAGTCCACCGAGTTGTCGATGTCGGCGATCAGGTGCCGGGTCATCAGCCAGTGGTCGCGGGTGAGCACCCAGGCCCGCTTGGTCTGCACGCCGATCACCGTGATCCGCACGGAGAACGGCATCGGGGTCCGGCCGAGCGCGGTCGGCAGATCCTTGAGCAGGGTGTTCAGGTGCAGCCCGGGCGCGGAATGCGCGTGCCGGATGCGCGGGTCGTCGTTCATCGCGTCCGACCACATGCTCGCGTTGGTGAAGTGCCGTTGCATCAGCGCACGGAGGTCGGGCACCCCGGCCAGGCCGAGGAACGCCGGCGGCCGGAGGTCGTCCATGGCGCCGGAGCCGACCTCGAGGGCGTGCGCCCACCAGCGCGCCCACTGCGCGGACGCCAGGTCGATGTCGATGTCCCTGCCGCCGAGCAGCTTCACCCCGCCCGACTGCTGCACCTCGATCGGGCGCCTGGACCAGACGGGCCAGATGTCGGTGGGCGGGTCGAGGGGCGGGATCTCGGGGTCCGTCACGGGATGCAGCCCCGCGACGTCCCGGACGTAGAGCGCGATGCGCAGGGCCTCCGGTTCCGCGATGGTGACCTTCCACCGCTCCGTCCCTGCGATGAACATCCATTCATGGTGCCAGCGGGGGCGGGCATCGGGCAGGGATTTCCACTTCGCCGGGGGCGGACACGCTGGACGCCCCTGGCCGGCGCCACGGCGCCGACGCGCCACTGCGCCCTGCGCCGCGGCCGCCCGGCCGCCGGACCGGTGGTCAGGCCGACAGCACGAGCCCGCCGGTGAGCAACACGGCGTAGGCGATCTCCAGCCGCGCGGTCGCCCCCAGCACCCCGATCAACGCCGGACCGCGGGCGCCGGCCAGCACGTCGCGGACAGGGTCGACGGCCAGCGCCGCGGAGAACAGCGCGAGCAGGCACCACGGCCGCTGCAGGCTGATCACCAGCACGGCGAGGAACGCACCGGCGATGAGCAGCGCGAACACCCGGCGCGCCAGCTGCTCGCCGAGGAGCACGGCGAGCGTGCGCTTGCCGGATCGGGCGTCGGTGTGCACGTCGCGCAGGTTGTTGGCCATCAGCAGCGCGCAGGCCAGCAGGCCGATGCCGACCGCCGCGGCCACCGCCGTCAGCGAGATCCGGCCCGCCTGCACGTACGTCGTGCCGAGCACGGCGACCAGCCCGAAGAAGACGAAGACGAAGATCTCGCCGAAGCCCGCGTAGCCGTACGGCCGCGGGCCGCCGGTGTAGAACCACGCGGCCGCGACGCACGCGACGCCGACCGGCACGAGCCACCAGGTGGTGAGCGCCGCCAGCACCAGCCCGGCGAGCCCGGCGACGCCGAAGCACGCGAACGCCGCCAGCTTGACGGTCCGCGGCGCCGCCGCGCCCGACCCCACCAGCCGCATCGGGCCCACCCGGTCCGCGTCCGTGCCCCGGACGCCGTCGGAGTAGTCGTTCGCGTAGTTGACCCCGACCTGGAGCGCGAGCGACACGGCGAGCGCGAGCAGGAAGCGGGTGGTGGAGAAGCCGCCGAGCGCGTAGCCGGCCCCGCTGCCCACCAGCACTGGGGCGACCGCCGCGGGCAGCGTCCGCGGCCGCGCCGCGGACACCCACTGCTGCGCGGTCGCCACGTGCACCGACCCTAAGGCACCGGCGGACCTGCTCCGCCCAGACGGCACCGGCGGACCTGCTCCGCCCAGACGGCACCGGCGGGCCTGCTCCGCCCAGCGGCACCGGCGGACCTGCTCCGCCCAGACGGCACCGGCGGGCCTGCTCACCGCGCGGCGAGCGGCACCCCCGCCGCGGCGGCGGCCGCCCGGTACGCCCGTGCGAGTCCGGTCAGGCTGGCGTGGGCGTTCAGGCCGCTCGGGTTCGGCAGCACCCAGAGCTGCGCGCCGGCCCACTCCGCCGGCTGCCGGCCCGGCACGGCCCGCGGGGCGTCGAAGGCCTGCCGGAAGGCGGTGATGCCCAGGACGGCCACCACCCGCGGCCGGGTGCGCTCGACCAGTGCGCGCAGCGGCGGCACTCCGGCGCGCAGCTCCGCGGTGGTCAACTCGTCGGCCCGCGCGGTGGCGACCGGCACGATGTTGGTGATCCCGACGCCCGCGTCCCGCAGCAGCGCCGCGTCGTCCGGGGCCAGCCCCGAGCTCGCGTCGATCCGCCGGCGGGTGATCCCGGCCAGGTCCAGCGCGGGCCAGAACCGGTTGCCGCGGCGGGCGAAGTGCGCGTTCACGGCGGCGGTCCACAGTCCCGGGTTGATGCCCACGAACAGCAGCCGCAGCGGGTCCGCGAGCAGGTCGTCGACCGTGGCGCCGCGGAAGCGCTCGAGCTCGTCGCGGCTGAACCGCGCGGCCGGGGTCTGCTGAGACACGGTCACCAGTCGGCCGTGAGCGCGTGCGCCGCGAGGTCGCGGATCGCCGAGCGGTCCGGCTTGCCGGGACCGATCGCCGGCAGCTCGGGCACGACGAGCAGGTGCCGGGGGGCCGCGGCCGACCCGAGCGCCGCGGCGGCCAGCGCCCGCATCGTCTCCAGGTCGGGCACCGCGTCGCCGTGCCGGGTGACCACCGCCGTGACGACGTCCCCCCATTCGGGATGCGGCACCCCGACGACGACGATCTCCGCCACGCCGGGCGCCGCCGCGAGCGCCCGCTCGATCGCCAGCGGATCGACCTTGCGGCCGCCCGTGACCAGCACGTCGTCGATCCGGCCGAGAATCGTCAGCGCGCCGCCGCGGAGCACCCCGCGGTCGGCGGTGAGGAACGTGCGCCGCTCGCCGTCCGGCGTCGAGGACCTTCGGAAGTCGGGATGGCGCGGCAGACCGCGGTAGCCGCGCGCGACGACCGCGCCGGAGACCCGGACCCGGCCCGGCCGGTCACCGGCTTCCGCCGCGGGCGGGTCACCGCCGCCGCCGACACCGGTGTCGACACCGGTGTCGACACTGATGTCGACACCGTCCAGCGCCCGGCCGTCGTAGACGCATCCCCCGCACGTCTCCGTCATCCCGTAGGTGGTGACCACCCGGATTCCCGCGGCGGCCGCGCGGTCGAGCAGGTCGGCCGAGGTGGCCGACCCACCGACCAGCACGGCGTCGAAGCCCGCCAGCGCGGCGGCCGCCTCGTCGTCGAGCAGGATGCGGTGAAGCTGTGTCGGGACCAGCGAGACGAACCGCCGCCCGCCGGGCATCCGCCCGGTGGCCTCGACGAATCCGGCCGGGGTGAAGGCCTTTCCGGTGTCCAGCACCGTCGGCATCCCGCCCGCGGCCAGCGCGCGCAGCAGCACCTGGAGACCGGCGACGTGCTCGGTGGGCAGCGCGAGCAGCCACGCCGCCGGCGGCGACGCCGCGCCGTCGAGCCGCAGGGACGTCGCGGCGGCGGACGCGCGCAGGGCGCCGGCCGGCAGCAGGGCCGCCTTCGGCGCACCGCCGGAGCCGGACGTGGCGACGACGAACGCCGTGGGGTCATCCGGGTCGTCCTCGCCGGCGGCCAGCGGGGCGCCGGCGCCGGCCGCGGCGGCCAGCCGGCCGGCGCGACCAGGGTCGCCCGCCGGCACGGGCAGCAGCGCGTCGCCCCGGCCGGCCAGGGCGGCCGCGAGGTCGTCCAGCACGTCCAGCACGCGCTCGCCCGTCGGCACCGGCAGCGCGCGGACGAGCCGGGCGTGTCCCGTCATCGACCCGGCCGCCCGGCGCCCGCCGCCATCCCCGGCCGGCCCGTCAGAACGCCCAGGGGAACGGGCTGAAGTCGGCGGACCGCTTCTGCAGGAACGAGTCCCGCCCCTCCACCGCCTCGTCGGTGCCGTAGGCGAGCCGCGTCGCCTCGCCGGCGAAGAGCTGCTGCCCGACCAGCCCGTCGTCCACCAGATTGAACGCGTACTTCAACATGCGCTGCGCCGTCGGCGATTTCCCGTTGATCTCGGTGGCCCACTGCAGCGCAACGTCTTCCAGCTCCGCGTGCGGGACAACGGCGTTCACCGCGCCCATCCGGACCATGTCCTGGCCGGTGTATTCCCTGCCCAGGAAGAAGATCTCGCGCGCGGCCTTCTGCCCGACCATGCGGCTGAGGTAGGCCGAACCGAAGCCGCCGTCGAAGGATCCCACGTCGGCGTCGGTCTGCTTGAAGCGCGCGTGCTCGGCGCTGGCCAGGGTGAGATCGCAGACCACGTGCAGGGAATGCCCGCCGCCGGCCGCCCAGCCCGGCACCACCGCGACGACGATCTTCGGCATGAAGCGGATGAGGCGCTGCACCTCCAGGATGTGCAGCCGGCCCCCGCGCGCGGGATCGACGGTCTCGGCGGTGTCGCCCTGCGCGTACTGGTACCCGGAGCGGCCGCGGATCCGCTGGTCGCCGCCCGAGCAGAACGCCCAGCCGCCGTCGCGCGCGCTCGGCCCGTTCCCCGTGAGCAGGACGCAGCCGACGTCCGGCGTCATCCGCGCGTGGTCGAGCGCGCGGTACAGCTCGTCCACCGTGTGCGGGCGGAACGCGTTGCGCACCTCCGGCCGGTCGAAGGCCACGCGCACCGTCGGCAGGTCCCGGACCGTCGATCCGTCGTCGCCCGACGGACCCACGTGCCGGTGATAGGTGATGTCCGTGAAGTCGAAGCCGCCGACCTCGCGCCAGCGGGTGGGGTCGAAGATCGCGCTGACCGCAGCGGTGCCCATGCGGCTCAGCCTACGAGCGCCGTCCCCGCGCACCGGCCGGACCGGTCGGCGCGGGAGCGCAGGGTCCTTCACCCGCTGTCGCTCGTGTGGCCTGGGCGGGTCCGGGTTCTTCACACGATCCGAACAGGACCGCCACCGCCTCCGAAGCGCCCATCGGCAGGGTGATCGACATCGGCCGGCGCACCCCGCCCGGCACCACGAGATCGGGAGACGCACACCATGAACACGTCGACTCCATCGCGACGGACGGTCCGGGCCGTGGTTGCCGGCGGTGTGGCCGCGGCCGGCATCGCCGCGACCGTCGCCCTGGCCACCCCCGCCGCCGCCGACGAGGGCGGCACCGGCACCGCGGCCGGCACCGGCCACCCCGGCATCTGCCAGCGGCTGGACCGCATCGGCACGCGCGGTTCGAACCTGGTCGTCCGGCTCGAGGCCGGACCCGACACGCGGGGATCGATCGCCTGGCTGGAGGCCAAGGCGCAGGCGGCCACCGCGGCGGGCGACAACGATCTCGCGCAGCTGTACAGCGACCGGGCGGCCCGGCGCACCAAGGCGGTCGAGGTGCTGAAGGCGCTCGGCCTCGACCTGACCGCGTTCCGGGAGCAGCACTGCGGGTGACGGCGGCCACCCGCCGATGGCCCGACCACCGGCCGTCCGTCAGGCTGGGCGGGTGAGCGACGTGGCGGACGCCGAGCCGGCCAGGGGGCTGGTCCTGGTCGTCGAGGACGAGGCCGTCATCGCCGACGTCGAGCGGCGCTACCTCTCGGCCGCCGGATACCGGGTGCACACCGCCGGCACCGCCGCCGACGCCTGGGTGGATCTGCAGCGACTGCGGCCGGTGGCCGTCGTGCTCGACGTCGGACTGCCGGACGGCGACGGCCTCGACCTCTGCCGCCGGATGCGCGCCGCGGGCGACGACACCCCCGTGCTCTTCGCGACCGCCAGGGACGAGGACGTCGACCGCATCCTCGGGCTCGAGCTCGGCGGCGACGACTACCTGGTGAAGCCGTTCAACCCGCGGGAGCTGGTCGCCAGGGTCAGGGCGGTGCTCCGGCGGGGAACGGGCGCGGCGGCCGGTCGCGTGCTGGTCGCGGGCCGGGTGCGGGTCGATCCCGCCGCGCGGCGGGCCTGGGTCGAACCGACGGCCGCCGCGCCCGGTACGGATCCGGACGGCGGGGCGGCGACAGCGCCGACCGGTGGCGGGCGCGAGATCGCTTTGACCGCAACGGAGTTCGACCTGCTCGCGTTCCTGATCCGGCAGCCGGGCCGGGTGTTCGAGCGGTCCAGCCTGCTGAGTGCCGTGTGGGGCTACAGCGCGGTCGCGGGCGAGCGGACCGTGGACGTGCACATCGCGGCCCTACGCGCCAAGCTCGGCGATGCGAGCCCGATCCGCACCGTCCGCGGCGTGGGCTACGGGGTCGATCGCGCGTGACCACGCCGATGCCGCCGGCGCCAGCGCCGCCCGGGCCCGGCCCGCCCGATCCCGTGCCGCCACCGCCGTCGCCGTCCGCGCCGGCCGGCTTCGTGCCGCCGGCGCCGCCCACCGCCCCGCCGCGCCGGGTGCGCACCACCATCGCGGTCCGCGTGACCCTGCTGGTGATCGGGGTGGCCGTGCTCGTGGCCGGGATCTCCGCGGTGGTCGGCATTCTCGTCGTGCGGCGCACGCTCATCGACACCGCGGCGGACGCGCTGGCGGACCGGGCCGACCTCATCGCGGCCCAGCTGGCGACCGATCCCGGGTCGGCGACGCAGTCCCTGCGGGCGATCTCGGCCGTGCTCGAACCACAGGGGGTGGTCGTCGTCGCGATCGGGCCCGGCGGGGCGATCATCGGCGATGACCGGGCGGCGGTGCGCGCGGTGCGGCAGTCCGGCGCGGGCGCTGCCGTCACCGGTCACGGCGCGCGACACGGCGGGCGGCACACCCTTCGCCGGACGGGCCGTGGTCGGCGGCGAGACCTGGCTGGTTCAGGCGCGCCCGCTGCCCACGGGCGGATTCGCGGTGGCCGCACCGGCCGACGTCGGCGCGGCGACCCGGCGGATCCTCGAGCAGCGCCTGCTGATCGCCGTCGTGGCCGGTGTTCTCGGCGCGGTGCTGGTGGGAGTGCTGGCGGCGCGGCTGGTCTCGGCACCGCTGCGGCGCACGTCCGCGGCGGCCCGTTCGATGCGGCTGGGCGCCAGGGACGTGCGCGTGCCGATCAGCGGACCGCGCGAGGTCGCCGAGGTCGCGCGGTCCGTGAACGAGCTGGCCGATGCGCTGCAGCACAGCGAATCCCGTCAGCGGTCGTTCCTCGCGTCGGTGTCCCACGAGCTCCGCACCCCGCTCGCCGGCATCACCGGGCAGGCGCAGGCGTTGGCCGACGGCCTGGTCCCGCCGGCGGAACGGGAGCAGGTCGGGCGCACGATCACCGCGGAGGCGGCGCGGCTGCAGCGGCTCGTCACCGACCTGCTCGATCTCGCCCGGCTCGGCGCCCACGACTTCCGGCTGGAGCTGTCCCCGACCGATCTCGGTGCCCTGGTGCACGAGATGTCGGCGGTGTGGCGGGGTCGATGCGCGGAGCGCGGCGCGCGGTGGGTCGCCATCGTGCCGGAGTTGCCCGTGGTGGTGCTCACCGACGCGCGCCGGCTCCGGCAGGTGCTCGACGGGCTGGCGGAGAACGCCCTCCGGCTGCTGCCGCCCGGCGGGCCGCTGATCGTCGAGCTGGCCGGAGACGGCGGCCGGTCCGGACCAGGTGGTGCCCGGCTCGAGGTGCGCGACGGCGGCCCCGGTCTGCGCGACGAGGACTTTGCCGTGGCGTTCGAGCCAGGGGTGCTCGGCGAGCGGTACCGCGGGCGGCGGCCCGCCGGCGCCGGGCTCGGCCTGCCCCTCGCGCACGCCCTCGTCACCCGGCTGGGCGGCACGATCCGGGCGGGACGCGCGCCGGAGGGCGGGGTCGCGATGACGATCCAGCTGCCCGCCCGGCCGCCGGGCACCACGTCATGAGCGTGCTCGACCGCATCGCGGCCGCCGCCGTGTTCGAGGTCCCGATGGCGCACCGGTTCCGCGGCGTGACGGTGCGGGAGGGGGTCCTGCTGCGCGGGCCGGCGGGGTGGGGCGAGTTCGCACCGTTCCGGGACCACGACGACGCGGCGTGCGTCCCGTGGCTGCGGGCGGCCCTGGAATCCGCGACGGAGGGGTGGCCCGCGCCCGTTCGGGACCGCGTGCCGGTCAACGCGATCATCCCGGTGGTCGATCCCGATCGGGCGGCGGAGATCGTCGCGGCGTCGGGCTGCCGGACGGCGAAGGTCAAGGTGGCCGAGGCGGGGGTCGACCCGCGGGCCGATGTGCGCCGGGTGGCCGCGGTGCGCGCGGCGCTGGGCGCCGGCGGGCGGATCCGCATCGACGCGAACGCCGCGTGGACGGTCGACGAGGCGGTCGCGGCCATCCGGCTGCTGGGTGCGGCCGCGGGTGAGCTGGAATACGTCGAGCAGCCGTGCCGGACGCCGGCGGAACTGGCCGAGGTCCGGCGACGGACCGGCGTGCGGATCGCCGCCGACGAGTCGATCCGGCTCGCCGCCGACCCGGGGGGAGCGGGTCGGGCGGCGCGCCTGTCGTCGGCGATCGACGTTGCGGTGGTGAAGGTCTCGCCGCTGGGCGGGGTGCGCGGGACGCTCCGCACCGCCGCCGCGATCGGCCTGCCGGCCGTGGTGTCCTCCGCCGTCGACACCTCTGTCGGGCTGGCGGCCGGGGTCGCGGCGGCGGCGGCGCTGCCCGACCTGCCGTTCGCGTGCGGGCTCGGCACCGGCACCCTCCTCGCGGGCGACGTGACGTCCCGCCCGCTGCGCGCGGTGGGGGGCTTCCTGTCCGTGCCGGCCGCGCCGCCGGAGCCCGACCGGCTGGCCGAGTTCGAGGCGGGACCGGCGGCGCGGGAGTTCTGGCTGGCGCGCCTCGACCGGGTCGCGGCGCTCGCCGATCTCCGCGGCCGCTGAGGGCGCCGGGTCACCCCGGCCCGGCGGACCGGGTGAAGCCGAACGCGTCGGACAGCCACTCGACGGCCACCGGGACGGACGGGTAGGTGAGCACGGGGATGACGACGTTCCGCGGCATGGAGCGGTTCTCGTGCATGCTCCGATCATCCGCCCGGAGTTCCTGCACGCGACGCGGCGGCCGCGCGGACGGCGCGATTCGTCCCCGCCGCGGGCGGCGGTGACATGTGCCGCGGGCGGCGGTGACATGTGCCGCGGGCGGCGGTGACAATGGCGCGGTGAATCCGTCCACCGCGCTGGCCCGCGTGCTCGTCGACGAGCTCGTCGCCAACGGCGTGCGGGACGTGGTGCTCGCGCCCGGATCCCGGAACGCGCCGCTGTCCATGGCGGTGCACGAGGCGGACGCCCGCGGCCGGCTCCGGCTGCACGTCCGCATCGACGAGCGGACGGCCGGCTTCCTCGCGCTCGGGCTGGCCCGGGGCGCCGGGCGGCCCGCCGCGGTGATCACCACCTCGGGCACCGCGGTCGCCAACCTGCATCCCGCCGTGCTCGAGGCGGCCCACGGGGCGGTCGGGCTGGTCGTGCTGTCGGCGGACCGCCCGCCCTGGCTGCGGGGCGTCGGCGCCAACCAGACCATCGACCAGCGCGCCGTTTTCGGCCCGGCGCTGCGGCTGTTCCACGAGTTCGCGGTGCCCGTCGACCCGCCGCGCCGGCAGGCCGGCTGGCGCGCGGTGGTCTGCCGGGCCGTGGCGGCGGCATCGGGCACCGGGTCCGGGATCCCCGGTCCCGTGCAGCTGAACGTGCCGCTCGACGAGCCGCTGCTGCCGGACGTCGCGGACCTCGAGCGTGCCGAGCTGCCCCCGGACCTGGCGGGCCGCGACGGGCCGTGGACGCGGATCGCGTACGAGGGCACCCCGCCGGTCTCGGTCCCGGCGCCCGCGGCGGGCGAGCGGGTGCTGTTCCTGGCCGACCTGACGCACCCGTGGGCGGCGCGCATCGCGGACGCGGGTCACCTGGTGGTGTCCGAGGCCGCCGGGGCCGCGGGCGATGCCGTGCTCGCCGCCGGCGTCCACCTGCTCGGCGACGCACGGTTCCTGGATGCCGCGCGCCCGGACCGGGTGATCGTGCTGGGCCGCCCGACGCTGTTCCGGGCCGTGACCGGGCTGCTCGGCGATGCGCGGCTCGTCGTCGACCTGATCGCCCACCCCGCACAGTTCGCCGACCCGGCCGGCCGCGCCCGGGTGGTCGCGCCCGGCTGGCCCGACCTCGGCGACCTGCCCGATGCCGCCTGGGCGGCGCGCTGGCGCGACGCGGACTCCGCGGCCGGCGTCGCGATCCGAAAGGTGCTGCAGGATCTCGACATCGGGCATTCCCCGCGGCTGGCGGCCGATCTCGTGGCGCAGCTGCCGGCGGGGGCGACCCTCGTGCTCGGCTCGTCGCAGGTCCCTCGGGACGTCGGGACGACGGCCGCCGCGCGCGGCCGGCTCCGCATCCTGGCGAACCGCGGGGTGGCCGGGATCGACGGCACCGTCTCGACCGCGATCGGCGCCGCGCTCGCCGGCGCGCGGGACGGTGACGGTGGCGGGCCGACCTACGCGCTGATGGGCGACCTGACCGTGCTGCACGACGTGACCGGGCTGGTGATCGGGCCGCACGAACCGCGTCCCGATCTGGTCATCGTGGTGAGCAACAACGACGGCGGGGCGATCTTCGGCACCCTCGAGCCCGGCCGCCCGGAGTACGCCGGCGCGTTCGAGCGGGTCTTCGGTACGCCGCACGGCGTGACCCTCGCCGGGATGGTCGAGGCCGCCGGCGCGGAGCACGTCTTCGTGTCCACGTCCGACGAGCTGGCCGACGCCGTCGCGGACCCGGTCGGCATCAGGGTCGTCGAGGTGCCCACCGGCCGCACCGAGCTGGCGCGGACGCAACGCGCGATGGCCGATGCGGTGGCCGCCGCCCTGGCCGGCGGCCCGTCGGCGTGACGGTCGCCGGCCAGGGCGGACGGAACCCCCGCATCCCGCCGGTGATCACACCCGGGCGGCGAGCACCTGGTTGAACGGCGTGGTCGCGACCACCCGGGCATCGGAAAGACCCGCGGCGTGGAAGGTCTCGAGCAACCGCTCGGGCCCGGCCTGCGCGCCGAGCGCGGCGCCCCCGTCCTGCGACAGGCTGCCGGGCACGCAGACCATGGTGCTGGACGCGAACCAGCTGAGCGAGATCGGGTGCAGGTTGTCCTCGAGGTGATCGGCGGCCGCCGGCTCGACGGCCACCACGAAGCCGTCCTCGGCGAGCACCGCGCGCGCGGCGCGCAGCGCCCCGACCGGATCGCCGAGGTCGTGCAGCGCGTCGAAGAAGAACACGGCGTCGAACGGCCCGCCGGCGGCGGCGTCGATCGCGCTCGCCTCCCGGAAGGTCACCCGGTCCTGCACCCCGGCGCGGCGGGCCGCGTCGCTCGCCTGCCGGATCGAGTCCGCGTGGTCGTCGATGCCGACGACGGTCAGCGCCGGGAACGCCTGGGCGAGCAGGCGGGACGCCGTGCCCAGCCCGCAGCCGACGTCGAGGACGCGCCCGCCGGCGGCCAGCCGCTCGGGCAGGCCGGCGATCGCCGGGATCCACTGGGTGGTCAGCGATCCCGTGTACAGCGGACGGAAGAAGCGCTCGGTCGACGTGGACATCCGCGGGTCGTGGGCGGCCCACGGGATGCCATCGCCGCTCGCGAACGCGTGCGCGAGCCGGTCGGCGTTCGACCAGGCCGCGGCGAGGAACTCGAAGCCACCGGCGAGCGCCGCGGGGCTGTCGTCGTCGGCCAGCACCAGCGCCTTCTCCGCGGGCAGCCGGAAGGTCGCCGTGGCCGGGTCGTAGTCCAGGTAGCCGGCGGCTGCCTGTGCGGACAGCCACTCCCGCAGGTAGCGCTCGGCGAGCCCGGTGCGCTCGGCCAGGGAGGCGCTGGTCACCGACGGCACGGACGCCAGCGTGCGCCAGATGCCCAGCCGGTCGCCGAGGTAGGCGAGCACCGCGTTGGATGCGAGACCGATGTCGTGGCCGACCTTCTCGGCGAACGCCTGGACGGCCGCGATGTCCACGGCGGCGGCCGCGGGGGTGGCGGTCACGCCATTGTCGGCCGACCGCTGGTCGGCGCTGGTCTCGATGATGGTGGTCATGGTGGTGCTCCCTCCGGCCGCCGGTGCGGCCCCGATGTGTGGTGGTCGGATCACCGTGCCGGGGCCGGGTGCCGCGGCGCTGTCACCGCGACGACGGGTCGCGCCGACTCCCGCGGCGTCGTGACAGGCGCGTGACAGCGCGCTCGTCAGGATCGACACTCGACGGGATCAACCGGCGACGAGCGGCCGGGCGGAAGGGCGGGCCGGTGAGCGGCAGCGGCGAGGACGGGCGATCGCCCGTCGTCCGGGTCTGCCTGCTCGGGCCGCCGCTGCTCGAGGTCGACGGCACCGTCGTGCCGGTGCCGGGCCGGTTGCGTCTCGCCGTGCTCGCGATGCTCGCACTCGCCGAGGGGAGGGCGGTCTCCGTCGGCGCACTCATCGACGGGCTCTGGCCGGTCGAGCCGCCGCCCACCGGCGTCTCCGCTCTGCACAGCCACATCTCGCGGCTGCGCGGCCATCTCGGACCGGCCGCCGACCGGCTGCGGCGCTTCGACTCCGCCTACGCGCTGGACCTGCGCGACGGCGAGCTGGACGTCACGCAGGCGCGCCGGCTCGCGACGGAGGTGGCCGGCCTGCGAAGCGCCGACCCTGGTCGCGCCGCCGCCGTGTCGGAGCGCGCGCTGCGGCTCTGGCGCGGCACCGCCCTCGACGACTTCGCCGACGTGCCACCGCTGGCCGCGGCCGCCGTCGGGCTGGACGAGCTGCGGCGCCGCCTGGTCGACGATCAGCTGCAGGCCGAGGTCGACTGCGTCACCGCGGGCGTCGCGGAGCGCGCGGCGGCGGCCGCTGCCGCCGACCCGCTCCGGGAGCGCACGGTGGTGATCCACATGCTGGCGCTCGCCGGCGAGGGTCGCGCCGCGGAGGCGCTCCAGGTCGCCGGCGACTTCCGCCGCCGCCTCGCCGACGACACCGGGCTCGACCCGAGCCCGGCGCTCCGGGACGCCGAGCAGCGGGTGGCGGCCGGCACGGGGCCGCCGCCGCGGGCGGCCGCCGCGGCGCCGGTCACGCCCCGGCCCGTCGGGCCGTTCGTGGGCCGCGAGCACGACCGCGCCGAGCTGCTCCGGCTGCTGGACCTCCGGCCGTCCGGACCCGTCACCGTCGTCGGCCCCGGCGGGGTGGGTAAGACGCGGCTCGCCCTGGAGGTGGTCGCCGACGTCCGGGAGCGCGGCGACGTCGAGGTCGCGGTGGTGTCGCTGGCCGCCGTGGTCGACCCTGGCGGACTGGCGGGTGCCGTCGCGGCCGGCCTCGGCCTGGCGCTGGCGACCGTCGGCAGTCCCGGGGACGCCGACCCGGATCCGGCGCTCGCGGCGGTGGCCGACGCGCTGGCCGGTCGGCGCCTGCTGCTGCTGCTCGACAACTGCGAGCACCTGGTCGACCGGTGCCGGGCGCTGATCGAGGCCATGCTGGCGGTCGCTCCCGGCGTGCACGTGCTCGCCACGTCACGGGTCTCGCTGCACGCGTCCGGCGAGTACGTGATGCGCCTGCAGCCGCTGCCGTTGCCGCGCGACGTCACCGATCCGGACGGGTACGCGCGGCAGCCGAGCATCGCGGCGTTCGTCGAGCACGCCCAGCGGCGAAACAGCGCGTACCGGCTCACGGCCGAGGACGCGCCCGTGGTGGCCGACATCGTCAGCCGGCTGGACGGGCTTCCGCTGGCGATCGAGCTGGCGGCCGGTCGTGCGGCGAGCATGCCGCTGGCCGCTCTGCGCGGCCGCCTGCACCGGGCCCTGCACGCGCTCGGCGGCGACCGGCCGGGCGGGCCGGGCCGGCACCGCACGCTGCACGACACGGTCGACTGGTCGTTCCGGCTGCTGGACGACGAGGAGCAGCGGCTGCTGCTCGCGCTCGGGCCGATGGCGGGCGGCGCGGACCTCGAGACTCTGGAGGAGCTCGCGTCCGGCACGGCGCCGGACCGGGAGCCGCTGTCCCTGATCGCCCGGCTCGTCGACTGCTCGCTGCTGGTCGCGCATCCCGACGGTCGCTACGACGTGCTCGAAACGGTCCGCGCCTATGTCCTGGAGGAGCTCGACGCCAGGGGCGAGCGGGCCGCGGCGGAACGGGACTTCGTGGCGTGGGCGCGGCGCACATCGGCCGAGCTGCGTCGCGATCTGCAGAGCTCCGCCGAGCCGGCCGCCGACCGCAGGCTCCGGCGGGAGTTGCCGAACCTGCGCGCGGCGCTGAGCGTGGCCCGCGACGCGGACGACCTCGACGCCATGGCGGACATCGCGCTGTCGTTCGACGAGCCGTCGATCTGGCGCGGACTGCCGGAACTGTGGCTCTGGATCATGGAGGTCGCCGAACGCGCCGAGCGGGCGCGCCACCCCCGGCGGGTGGAGGCCCTTGGCTCCGCGGCCGAGTGCGCCTGGCTCGCCGGGTCTCTCGATCGGGCGGACGACTACGTGACCCGGGCCGGCGCGGCCGACGACGTGGTTCGGGCCGGTGCGGCGGAAAGTGCGCTGTGGCGCGGCTCCGCCGGGGCGCTGGCGCTGTTCCGCGGCGATTTCGCACGGAGCGAGGAGCTGTGGCGGGCGGGCGCCGAGCTGACCGACCGGCCGTCCGCGATGCTGGCCAGCGCGGCGCTGGCCGCCTGCTACGGCGGGCGCCCGACGAGCGGCCTGCTGGCCGGGGCGCGCGCCGCGGTGGCGGCGCGGCCGTACCCGAGCCATGCCGCCTACCTGCACTACGTCACCGGTGAGATCGCTTCGGTGCGTGGCGATCTCGATGAGGCGACCGCGCAGTACGAGGCGGCGATCGGACTCGCTCGCAGCTGCGGGTGCTTCTTCGTGGAGGGCGTGGCGATGGTCGGCCTGGCGTCGGCGTGGGTGGCCGCCGGCAGGCCGGTGGCGGCCGCGGACGGCTACCGCGACCTGCTGGACCGCTGGTACCGGGCGGGGAGCTCCACCCAGCTGTGGACCACGGCCCGCAACGCCGCGAGACTGCTGGTGGCGCACGGCGACGCGCCGCAGACGGCGGCACTGCTGCTCGCGGCGGCAGACGCCGCGGACGCGGCCGCCGCGGTCACGGGCCGGGCGCGCATCGAGCTGGACGACCTCCGCCGGCGCGCGGCCGACGGGATGTCCGACGCGCAGCGGTCGGCGCTCTCGGCGCGCGCGCGGACGATGCCGATCGCCGATATCCTGGACGAGGCGTCGACGGCCCTCGCCACGGTGCGGTGACGCCGGCGAGAACGGCGGTGCCGCGGCCCTTCCGGCGGATTCAGCCGACCGCCGGTGTGCGGCCTGCTTCGGCGGCGGGCTCGTCCCGGCTGATGCCGAGCCGATCGGTGAGCACGAGAAACGCCTCGGCGAAGGGGTTGTCGGTCGACTCGGCACGCAACCGCGGCCAGTCGAGCTGTTCGCGAACGGCCCGCACCGGGGGCAGCAGCTCGCCGAAGTCGCAGTAGCGCTCGGTGAGCGCCCGCAGCTTGGTCGACACCACTTCGACCGGCGGCAGCACCGGGATCCGCAGTCCCAGCACCTCGGTGTCCTCGGCGCGCTCGAGAAGGCTCCCGTCGACCGGGATTCCGTTGAGCCTGTGCAGCACATCGACGAGCGCGCCGTCGAGAAGGGCCTTGAAGAGCCAGTCCTCGGGCGGCCGTTCGATCTCGAACCCCGCAGCATCCAGGCTGCGCGCCGCGTCCTCGACCGCCGACTCGGGCACCACCAGGTCGACGTCGTGGGTGCTCTCCGGGGCGCCGTGCACCCAGAGCGCGTAGCTGCCCGCGAGCGCGAACGGCACCCCGTCGGCCTTGAGCGCCGACGCGGAGCGTTTGAGCGCCTCCCGCAGCCGGTCGGCGACGGGCGCCGACGGGTCGTCCGGCGTCGCGGTCAGCGTCAT
Source organism: uncultured Actinomycetota bacterium (assembly GCA_963829945.1). Taxonomy (GTDB): domain Bacteria; phylum Actinomycetota; class Actinomycetes; order Mycobacteriales; family Nakamurellaceae; genus Nakamurella. The sequence goes on from CAWHKH010000003.1 coordinate 125,884, forward strand.
GCGGCGCGGCCGGTCGGGGCGGTGATCGGGCCGGCGATCACGGCGGCAGTCACAGCGTCGCAGGGTTCCATGCTGGGTACCTTGCCACTCGTGCGCCTGGCCACCTTCAACATCCTGCACGGCCGATCGCCGAGCGACGGGATGGTCGATCTCGCCCGCCTCGCGGCTGCCGTGCGCGCGCTCGACCCGGATGTCCTCGCCCTGCAGGAGGTCGACCGGCTGCAGGCCCGGTCCCAGCTGGCGGATCTCACGGCGGTGGCCGCCGAGGCGATGAACGCCGTCTCCCACCGGTTCGCCGCCGCGCTGTCGGGCACGCCGGGGGCGACGTGGATCGCGGCGACGGGCCGCGAGCTGCCGGACACGGCTGCGTTCGGCGTCGCGCTGCTGTCGCGCTACCCGGCGCGGGACTGGCAGGTGCTCCGGCTGCCGCGGATCCCGGTGACCTTCCCGATGTACCTGCGCAACGCGCGCAAGGTGATCATGGTGCACGAGGAGCCGCGGTCCGTGGTGATCGGCAGGCTGGACACCCCGGCAGGACCGCTGGTGGTGGCGAACACGCACCTGTCGTTCGTGCCGGGCTGGGGCCGGCGCCAGTTGACTCGGGTCCGCCGGGACCTCGCCGTGTTCGACGATCCGGTGATCCTGATGGGCGATCTCAACATGCCGTCCCCGCGGCCGGCGCGCGCCACGGGGTACCGCTCGCTCGCCGAACACCCGACGTTCCCGGTGCAGGAGCCGAGCCAGCAGCTCGACCACATCCTGCTGCGCGGGCGTTTCGGGTCGGTCGCAGCGAGCAGAGCGCCTGCGCTGCCGCTGTCCGACCACCGTGCGCTGGTCGTCGAACTCACGGACCTGCCCGGCTAGGCGCCCGGCTCGCTCAGCGCGAGGTGTGGGGCAACCGGCGCAGCAGGGCCGAACGCTCTGCAGCGGCCGCGCGCCGCTCCGCCCTGTGCCGCGCCTGCTCCTGCACGTCGAGCTCCGCGATGACGCGGTCGACGGCCTCGAGCACGGCGTTGTTCAGCGCCCAGATGGACTCGTCGTCGTGCTCGGCGAGGCGCAGCTCGATCACCCGCACGCGTGCCTCGTCGAGGGCCTGCAGCGCTGCGACCGTGCGCCGCTCCTCGTCCTCGGGGTCGTCGTCGACCTCGGCGCGCACCAGGTCGCCGAACGCCGCGACCGCCGTCGCCAGGTCGTCCAGCACGGTCGCGAACGCGTAGCGGACGTCGTCCTCGACCTGGGTCTGGTCGTCCAGCGCCACCAGCGAGCCGCCGGCGGTGACCAGCGCCGGGTCGGGCACGTTGTCGGTGATGGTGCGGAACATGCTGCGCACCGCGACCGCCGAATGCTCCAGCGCGTCCAACCCGGCCCGCAGGCTCGGGCCCGAATCGGAATGCAGCAGCGCGCGCGGATTCAGCCGGCGGCTCCGCTCGGCCTGCTCCATGGCCTTGTCGACCGACGCGACGTTCCGGGTCAGGGTGCGGGCCTCGTCCAGCCACTGGTCGGCCATGCCGGTGTCGACGCCGCCGATCATCTGCGACGACGACGAGCGCAGCAGCCCGGCGATCTCGTCGGCGAACTCGCCGACCGCGACGGCCGCCTTGTTGGCGCGGATGCGCGGCGGGAAGAGGACGTTGACGCCCACGCCGACGATCGCGCCGATGATCGTCTCCACGATGCGACTGGTGGCCACGATCTCGGAGCCGTTGACGGCGAGCACGAGCATCGCGCTGATCGGCACCTCGAGCATGTGCGGCCCGAGCCGCAGGAGCTGACCCACCACGATCGAGGCGGCGATCAGCAGCCCGAGGCTCCACCACGTCAGGCCGACGATGGCGGAGAAGCCGATGGCGAGCGAGACGCCGGCGATCACGCTGATCACCCGCTGCACGCCGCTGGTCAGGATGTCGAAGAGGGTGACCTCGACGACCAGCAGCGCGGTCAGGGCCGCGACGACGGGCGAGCTACCCGGCAGCAGCACCATGGCGACGACGTAGGAGGCGACGGCTGCGCCGGTCAGCCGCGCGGCGGTGGCGGCGACGGGACGCCGGCGGGTCCGGCGCGCGATCTTCTCGGCGCCGCGTCGCAGGTGCGCCAGCAACCAGGGCCCGACGGTGGTCTTCGGGGCCTGGGCTGCGGACGGGGCGGCGGACGGGCCGGCGGGTTCGTGGGCGGTGATCGGGTTCGGTCGGTCCGCGCGCGACCTGGGGTCGGCGGTGACTGTCACTGGACTGCTCTTCCTATAGGTGCTGCGGCGTCTGGTGTCTCGGGGCGTTCCGATGGTGGGGCTTCGGTTGGTCCGGGCGGTGGCCCGCGGCCCTCGCGGGCACGGCGCCGAATTCCGGACCGATACCCAGACGGCCCGCCCCCGCGCCCGGTTGCCCCTCCCGCGGGGTCATCCCGGTCACGTGCCCGACCGCGGGACGCTCCCGCCGTCCCGTCCGGACTCGTGCACGCGCCCTTCGCCCGAGGTGGCTGGCCGCGTCCACCCTGCTCAGCGGGGTCGACGAGCGCCGGCCCGCCGACGGAGGCGTCAGCGCGCGCGGGCCTCGAGGGCGTCCCGGATCGGGATCATCTTGATCTGCGCCTCGCGGGCCTCTGTCTCGGGATCGGAGTCCGCGACGATGCCGCAGCCGGCCATCAGGCGAACCCGGTGGCCGTCGACCTGCGCGCACCGCAGCGCGATCGCGAACTCGCCGTCCCCTGCCGTGTCGAGCCAGCCGACGGGCGCCGCGTACCGGCCGCGCGGGGACGGCTCCAACTCGCGGATCACCCGGCGGGCGATCGGGGCCGGGCTGCCGCCGACTGCCGCGGTGGGGTGCAGCCGGGCGGCGAGGTCCAGCGCGGTCGGCATCCCGAGGGTGTCGTCGAGCAGGCCGGTGATGTCGGTGGACAGGTGCACCAGGTTCGCCAGCTCGAGGGGCTGCGGCGACTGCGGAACGGTCAGCGCGCTCGCTGCGCGGCCGAGCACCTCGGCGACCGATCGGACGGCGTACTCGTGCTCCGCGATGTCCTTGCCGCTGGCCATCAGCTCGGCGGCGGCGGCGTCGGTCGGCCGCTCCGGCCAGGCGGTACCGGCGAGCACCCGCGACGCGATCGACCGCCCGCGGCGGCGGATCAGCAGCTCGGGGCTGGCGCCCACCAGGCCGTCGAGCGCGAAGGTCCAGCAGTCGGGATAGCCGGCCGCCAGGTGCCCGAGCAGGTACCGCTCGTCGACGGGCAGCAGCGTGCTCGCCTCCAGGTCGTGCGCCAGCACCACCTTGTCCAGCTCACCGGCGCGGATCCGCGCGGTCGCCGAGCGCACGGCGGCGCCGAACCCGGCGACCGACAGGGACGCGTCCGCGTAGCTGACCCGGCCCGGCGGCAGCACGGGTTGTACCGTCACATCGACAGCGCCGTCGACCACCGCGCCGTTGACCACGGCGCCATTGACCATCGCGCCATTGACCACGGCGCCATTGACCACCGCGCCATTGACCACGGCGCCATTGACCGGAGCGCCGTCAACCGGGCCGTCGAGCACGCCCCCGAGGCCGTCGACGTCCCCGCCCACGGTCGTGACGAAGCCCTCGCCGTCGAACGACCCGACGACGATCCGCGGCACCACGGCCACCGAGACGTCGGAGTCGTCGAACCCGAGGGAGACGAGGGCGACGGGTCCGGTGCCGGGGCGGCCCACGGCGTCCTCGACGTCGAGCGCGGCCGTCACGTCGGCAAACCAGGACTGGATCCGCGCGGCAGCGTCGGGACCGGTCACGGCGAGCCGCGCGTGCACGCCCCAGCCGACCAGTCCGGCGCCCCTGCGGACGAAGCAGACCCCGCCGGTCGGCGCCGGCAGGACCCCCAGCAGGTCGGGAACGCTCGCCAACCGCCGGGTCACCGCGCTCGTCGACAGACGCGTGCTCGGCGACAGGGTCACGACCGCCAAGCGTAGTCGTGATCGGGCGGCCGACCCGACGGGCCGGACAGCGACGTTCGTCTCACCACCCCCGCGGCCGGGATCCGCGGCGTTCGGGCAGGTCAGCGGCACCGCCAGGGCGATCCGGGCGGCCGAGGGGCGCGTCGGCCGGCACGAACGCGGACCCGTCGGCGCGGCCCCGCGGTCCCTAGACTCGGGCCATGACCGACGCCGCTCCGCCCGCCGGGCAGGACGGGACGGTCGCGGGCTCCGCGGCGGTCGCGGACCCCGCAGTCGACCGGTCGATGGCACCGGTCACGACGCGTCGCCGGATCTGGCGCGGCGTGGCCAGGGGGATCGCGTTGGCGGCTCTGGCGGTGACCGTCATGGTCGTCACGCTGGCGATCGGCATGCGGCGCAACGATGCGGAGATCGACACGAACCACGGCATCACCACCGCCACGGTGCTGACCGTGTCGCCCCTGCGCACCGGCATCGAGTTCGTGGACGAGACCGGCGTGACGGTCCGACCGGAGAACGGCGTCCTCTATCCCGGCCTCCTCACCGTCGGTCAGCAGTTCGTGGTCGAGTACTCCACCGAGAACCCGCAGATCGTCAGGGTCGCCGGCCGCACCGCGGGCGTCGGCAACCTCGTCCTGGTGCTGGCCCTCGCCGCCGTGTACCTGGTCGCGGTCCCGCTGATCTGGTTGTGCCTGCGCCGCGCCAGGCTGCCGTTGCTCGGGTTCCGGCGCGGACCGGGACACGCCGCCGCCGCGGCGGCCCGTGCGTCCGGAACAGGGCCGAACCCTCGGTAGGCTTCTCGCCGATGAGCAGGGCAGGGCTCGAGAAGCAGCCGCGGCAGGTCGCCGAGATGTTCGACGCGGTGGCGCAGCGCTACGACCGCACGAACACGATCTTGTCGTTCGCGCAGGACCACCGCTGGCGGCGCCACGCCGTCAACGCCCTGCGGCTCCTGCCCGGCCAGCGCGTTCTGGACGTGGCGGCCGGCACCGGCGTCTCGACCCGGGCGCTCGCGGCCACCGGCGCCTGGTCGGTCGCCACCGACTTCTCGCTGGGCATGCTCTCGGCGGCGAAGCAGCCGGACTTCCCGCGGGTCGCCGGTGACGCGCTGCACCTGCCGTTCGCCGACGCGGCCTTCGACGCGATCACCATCTCCTTCGGCCTGCGCAACGTCGAGGACCCGGCCGCCGCGCTGCGGGAGTTCGCCAGGGTCACGCGGCCCGGCGGGCAGCTGCTGGTCTGCGAGTTCTCCCGGCCCCGGCCGGCGCCCATCCGCGGCGGCTACGGGTGGTACCTGCGGAACGTCCTGCCGCGGCTGGCGAAGCGGGTGTCGTCCAATCCGGACGCGTACACCTACCTGCAGGAGACGATCGACGCCTGGCCCGACCAGCCCACGCTGGCCCGCACGATCACGCGGTCCGGGTGGACGGAAGTGCAGTGGCGCAACCTGACTTTCGGCGTGGTCGCGCTGCACCACGCCATCCGCCGCGACGCCTGACCGGGAACCCAACCCGCCCTTCCACCCGGCCGTCGGAGGGGAGGGGCCGGGGACCCTTGGGGTGCCGCCCGCCCGGTGGTTTGTGCAGTGTGTGACCGGGCCTACACTGTGGGAGCACTACCTCGTGAACGATTTCACAAACTCGTTCCCGGCCCGGGGATCCTGCCGCCGCATCAGCCTCGGACCGGTGAAGACCCACCCGGTGCGGGAGGACCGATGACTGCGTCGAGCGCGGCGACGGTTCCGTCGCAGGACGAGCTCGAGTCCCTCACCGGCGCATCGGCGTCCGCCCCCGCCGGCCCGTCCGACACCTCAGCCGATGTCATCGTGGTCGGCGCCGGTCCCGCCGGTTCCGCCGCGGCCATCGCCCTCGCCCGCGCCGGGGTCGACGTGCTGCTGCTGGAGAAGTCGACGTTCCCCCGTGACAAGGTGTGCGGCGACGGCCTGACCCCCCGTGGCGTGAAGCAGCTGCTCGCGCTCGGCGTCGACGTCACGGGTGCCGACTGGATCCGCAACCGGGGCCTGCGCGTCGTCGCCGCCGGCCGCTCCCTCGAGCTGCCCTGGCCCACGCTCCAGGACTTCCCGGACTTCGGGCTGGTCCGGCCCCGCCGCGACTTCGACGACCTGCTGGCCACGCTGGCCGTCAAGGCCGGCGCGCGGCTGCGGGTCGGCACCATCGGTCACCGAACCCGTGCGGGACGACGCGACGGGCCGCGTGACCGGGGTCGGCGCGAAGACCGCCGACGGTCCCGTCCGCTTCCGCGCCCCGCTGGTGCTGGCGTGCGACGGGGTGAGCGCGAAGATCGCCAGGGGCATCGGCATCTCGAAGCGGGACGACCGGCCGCTCGGCGTCGCGGTCCGCCGCTACTACCGCAGCCCGGCCCGCGCCGACGACGACTACCTGGAATCGCACCTCGAGCTGTGGGACCGCACCGATCCGTCGAAGCCCAAGCTGCTCCCCGGGTACGGCTGGATCTTCGGGCTCGGCGACGGCACGGTGAACGCCGGCCTCGGCATGCTCAGCTCGTCGAAGGCGTTCGGCCGCACCGACTATCGGGCGCTGCTGCGCACGTGGCTGGACGGCACGCCGGAGGAGTGGGGCCTGCGCGAGGAGAACGCGCTCGGCCCGATCGGCGGTGCCGGCCTGCCGATGGGCTTCAACCGCACGCCGCACTACGCCGACGGCGTGCTGCTGGTCGGCGACGCCGGCGGCGTGGTCAACCCCTTCAACGGCGAGGGCATCGCGTACGCGATGGAGTCCGCGGCCATCGCGGTCGAGTCGGTGCTGCAGGCGCTCGGCCGGCCGGAGGGGGAGAGCCGGGAGGCGGCGCTGCACGGCTACGTCACGCGCATGCGTGAACACCTCGGCGCGTACTACCGGCTCGGCGGAGTCTTCTCCTCGCTGATCGGCAAGCCGGTGGTGATGAAGACAGCGACCCGATTGGGCCTGCCGCGCAAGGACCTCATGTACCTGGTGCTGAAACTGCTGGCCGGGCTGTACGACTCGCGCGACGGCGACTGGGCCGACAGGGTGGTCCGCTCGCTCACCCGGATGGCGCCCAGTGTGTAGCGCGGCGGCCCGCCGGACCCGCGCCGCCCGGCAACCCATCACCACACGATCTCCGAGCGGAGGGTCCTCGAGGTGACGAGTTCCTACCTGCCGATCGTGATCCTGCTGATCATCGTCGCCGGGTTCGCGCTGACGATGGTCACGGTGGTCTCGGACCTGCTGGGTCCGCGCCGGTACAACCGGGCGAAGCTCGACGCGTACGAGTGCGGGATCGAGCCGACGCCGCTGCCGGCCGGCACCGCCGGCCGGTTCCCGATCAAGTTCTATCTGACGGCGATGCTCTTCATCGTCTTCGACATCGAGATCGTCTTCCTCTATCCCTGGGCCCAGTCGGCCATCCCGCTCGGGGTGCTCGGCCTGGTGGAGATCATCCTGTTCATCGTGACCGTGTCCGTGGTCTACGCCTATGCGTGGCGCCGCGGCGGTCTGGACTGGGACTAGCAGTGCCGTCGCGTCTTTCGTCAACGAGTCCGGAAGGGAGTGCAGGGCAATGGGTCTGGAAGAAAAACTGCCCAACGGCATCCTGCTGACCAGCGTGGAGAAGCTGGTCAACTGGACCCGGAAGGCCTCGCTGTTCCCGGCCACGTTCGGCCTCGCCTGCTGCGCCATCGAGATGATGACGACCGGCGCGCCGCGCTACGACCTCGGCCGGTTCGGCATGGAGGTGTTCCGCGCCTCGCCGCGGCAGGCCGACCTGATGATCGTCGCCGGTCGCGTGTCGCAGAAGATGGCGCCCGTGCTGCGGCAGATCTACGACCAGATGGCCGAGCCGAAATGGGTGCTCTCCATGGGCGTCTGCGCCTCGTCGGGCGGCATGTTCAACAACTACGCCATCGTCCAGGGCGTCGACCACATCGTCCCCGTCGACATGTACCTGCCGGGCTGCCCGCCGCGGCCCGAGATGCTCATCGACGCGATCCTCAAGCTGCACGCCAAGATCATGGACGACCCGCTGGGCCCGAAGCGTGCGGCCGAGTGGGAGGGCAAGCGCACCGAGCTGGTCGCATCGTCGGTGCGGTACGGCAAGCTGCCCGCCCCGATCGGCACGCCCGAGATCAACGTGGGGCGCTGACGTGAGCACCCCCGGCACCCCGACCAACCCGCAGAGCGAGCCGCCCGAGCCCGTCAGCAAGGACCAGCCGGCAGCGTCCGGCGGCACACCGACGGCGCCGGGCGGCACCGCCGCGGGCTCCTACAGCTCGGTGGACACCCCGGGCGAGAAGCCGTCCGGCACCACCGATGACGCGTCGCACCAGGACGGCGCGTCGAGCGAGGTGGCCGAGCGGGCCCTGCACGACCCGAGCCCACCCGTGCCGCCGACCGGCCTGGAGCGGCACGGCATGTTCGGCGTGCACGGCTCGGGCGACACCTCCGGCTACGGCGGCCTGGTCAAGCAGCCGTACCAGCCGGTCCCGGCCGAGCGGCCCTACGGCGGGTACTTCGACGAGGTCGCGGACGCGCTCGCCGCGGCGATGGCGGAGCGGTCGATCCCGCCGAGGCGATCCTGCAGACCACGGTCGCGCACCAGGAGATCACCTTCTACCTCAGCCGGGACCACCTCACCGCGATGCTCTGGGCGCTGCGCGACGACCCGTCGCTGCGCTTCGAGCTGGCCTCGTCGATCTCCGGCGTCGACTACGGACACGGTGTGCCGCAACGGCTGCACGTCGTCTACGAGCTGACGTCGATGACCTACCGGCGGCGGATCCGGCTCGAGGTCGCCGTCGGCGTGGAGGACCCGTACGTGCCGAGCGCCGTCGCGGTGTACCCGACCGCGGACTGGCACGAGCGCGAGACCTGGGACATGTTCGGCATCATCTTCTCGGGCCACCCCGCGCTGACCCGCATCCTGATGCCCGACGACTGGCTCGGGCACCCGCAGCGCAAGGACTACCCGCTCGGCGGGATCCCGGTGGAATACAAGGGCGCCGAGATTCCGGCTCCCGACCAGCGGAGGGCGTACTCATGACCGAGACCACCGGCTCCCGCGACACCTTCACCGCCGGACCCGGCAGCGAGCATGCGCAGCAGGGGTTCTCGACCCGGTTCGCCGAGGACTTCCTGCCCGACGACCAGCAGGACTCGGCGACCCGCTACCGCGCCGAGCACTCGGGACCGCGCGCCGCCCGCGGCACCGACACCACCGAGGGCCGGATGTTCACCATCACCGGCGGCGACTGGGACACGCTGCTGGCCGACACGGACTTCGAGCACGACGAGCGGATCATCGTGAACATGGGGCCGCAGCACCCCTCCACGCACGGCGTGCTGCGCCTGATCCTCGAGCTCGAGGGCGAGACCGTCGTGCAGGCCAGGTCGGTCATCGGCTACCTGCACACCGGGATCGAGAAGTCCTGCGAGTACCGGACCTGGACGCAGGGCGTCACCTTCGTCACCCGGGCCGACTATCTCTCGCCGGCCTTCAACGAGACCGCGTACTGCATGGCCGTGGAGAAGCTGCTGGACCTCGAGGTGCCGCGCCGGGCGCAGGTCATCCGCGTGCTGCTGATGGAGCTCACCAGGATCTCCTCGCACCTGGTGGCGCTGGCCACCGGCGGCATGGAGCTGGGCGCGCTGACCGCGATGACCGCCGGGTTCCGGGAGCGCGAAGAGGCGCTGCACCTCATGGAGTTCCTCACCGGGCTGCGGATGAACATGGCGTTCATGCGGCCCGGCGGCGTCGCCCAGGAGCTGCCGCCGAACTCGGCGGAGCGCATCCGGCAGTTCATCGACATCATGCGGGAGCGGCTTCCGCAGTACGACAAGCTGCTGACGGGGCAACCGATCTGGAAGGCGCGCATGCAGGGCGTCGGCGTGCTGCCGCTCGAGGGCTGCATGCAACTGGGCATCACCGGGCCGATCCTGCGGTCGGCCGGGCTGCCCTGGGACCTGCGCAAGGTGACGCCGTACTGCGGGTACGAGGAGTACGAGTTCGAGGTGCCGACGTCGAACGACGCCGACTGTTATGCGCGGTTCCTGCTGCGGGTCGCGGAGATGCACGAGTCGCTGAAGATCATGGAACAGGCCGTCGAGAAGCTCGAGGAGCCGGGGCCCGTCATGGTCGGCGACCCGAAGATCGGCTGGCCGGCGCAGTTGTCGATCGGCTCGGACGGCATGGGCAACTCGCTGGAGTACATCCGCAAGATCATGGGCCAGTCGATGGAGTCGCTGATCCACCACTTCAAGCTGGTCACCGAGGGCTTCGAGGTGCCGGCCGGACAGGCCTACGCCGCGATCGAGAATCCGCGCGGCGAGCTCGGCTGCCACGTGGTGTCCGACGGCGGCACCCGGCCGTTCCGCGTGCACCTGCGCGACCCGGGGTTCGTGAACCTGCAGGCGATGCCGGCGATGGCCGAGGGCTCGCTGATCGCCGACGTGGTGGCCGCGGTGGCGTCGATCGATCCCGTGATGGGTGGGGTGGACCGATGACGACAGAATCCCCGTCGAACCCGCGCGAACGGCGCGTTCGGGCGGCGGGAAGCAGCGGTTCGTGCGGGTTCGACGGCCACGCGGGCGGAATCGAGGACGGCCATCGATGACTGAGACTTCGCGCAGGATCGGCGTTCCGGTCTTCCTGACGACCGACGTCGTCTTCGACGACGAGACCGAGGCCAGGGCCGACGAGATCATCGCCCGGTACCCGGTCTCGCGATCCGCGCTGCTGCCGCTGCTGCACCTGGTGCAGTCGGTGGAGGGCTTCGTCTCGCAGAACGGGATCGAGTTCTGCGGCCGCAAGCTCGACCTGACCGACGCCGAGGTGTCGGCCGTGGCCACCTTCTACACGATGTACAAGCGCACCCCGTGCGGCGAGCACCTGGTCAGCGTCTGCACCAACGCGCTCTGCGCCGCGCTGGGCGGCGACGCCATCTACGCCACCCTGTCCCAGCACCTCGGCGTCGGGCACGAGGAGACGGCGGGGGAGCCCGGCGCGCCTGGGTCGATCACCCTCGAGCACGCCGAGTGCCTCGCGGCGTGCGACCATGCGCCCGTGCTGCAGGTGAACTACGAGTTCTACGACAACCAGACCCCCGACGCCGCACTGGATCTCGTCACCGCGCTGCAGGCGGGCGAGCGGCCGCCGCCGACCAGGGGCGCGCCGCTCACCGACTTCCGCTCCGTCGAACTCGAGATCGCCGGAGTATTCACCGATCTCGCCGATCGGGTGAACGCGCCGACCGCGTCCGTGCCGACGCTGCGCGGCTCGGTGCTCGCCGAGCGGACCGACCAGCAGGCGCCGACCATGCCCGAGCACGTCGAGTTCCCGCCGCTGCCGGAGAAGAAGTGACCGGAACGCTTCCGCCGCTGCCGGCGGCGCCCACCGTGCCGGCGATCACCGTGCCCGCGACCACCGTGCCCACGACCACCGTGCCCGCGACCACCGTGCCCGCGATCCGCCCGAGGAGGGAGAGCGCTCGATGAGTAGCCCGTCCGAGCCGTCGAAGGCGCCAGGGGCGTTCCCGGATCCCACCGTGCCGGCCGCCGTGCCCCCGCCGGCCGCGACCCCGGTCGAGGAGTCCGCGGTGCCCGGCGGCGGCCCCGGCACGGTCAGCTCGCCCGGCACCGGTGAGCCGCCGCCCCCGATCCCGGTGACGGTCGAGCCGCCCGTCCCGCCCGTCCTGCGCCGACCGGCCCGCTGGGCACCGCGGCCGCGGTGGACGCCGCGATGCGCACGTTCGCGCCGCCCGGCGCGGAGCGCTGGCCGACCCCGGCCGACGGCGCCGCCCCGCTGACGCCCGTGCTCACCCGGCGCTGGGCGTCGCCCCGCTCGTGGACGATCGACACCTACCGCCAGCTCGACGGTTACCAGGCGCTGCCCGCGGCGCTGCAGGTCGCGCCGGGCCGGATCACCGAGCTGATCAAGAACTCGGGGCTGCGCGGCCGCGGCGGAGCCGGGTTCCCGACCGGCATGAAGTGGTCGTTCCTGCCGCCCGCCAGCACCAAGCCGAGCTACCTGGTGATCAACGCCGACGAGGGCGAGCCGGGTACCTGCAAGGACGTGCCGCTGATGATGGCGGATCCGCACTCGCTCATCGAGGGCTGCATCATCACCTCCTACGCGATCAAGGCGCCGTTCTGTGCCATCTACGTGCGCGGCGAGGCCGTGCACGCGCTGCGGCGGGTGCAGAACGCGGTGAACGAGGCCAGGGCCGCCGGCTTCCTCGGCTCGAACATCCTGGGCTCCGGCTACGACCTGGAGATCGTCGTGCACGGCGGGGCGGGGGCCTACATCTGCGGCGAGGAGACCGCGCTGCTGGACTCGCTCGAGGGCCGCCGCGGACAGCCCCGGCTGAAGCCGCCGTTCCCCGCCGTCGAGGGCCTGTACGCCTGGCCGACCGTGGTGAACAACGTGGAGACGATCGCCTCCGTGCCGGCCATCGTGATGGGCGGGTCGGACTGGTACCGGCGGATGGGCACGGAGAAGTCGCCAGGACCGAAGATCTACTCGCTGTCCGGGCACGTCACCCGGCCGGGGCAGTACGAGGCCCCGATGGGCACCACGCTGCGGCAGCTGCTGGAGTCCGCGGGCGGGATGCTCGACGGGATCCCGCTGAAGTTCTTCACGCCCGGCGGGTCGTCGACGCCGATCTTCACGCCGGCCCAGCTCGACGTGCCGCTGTCGTTCGACGACGTCGCCGCCGCCGGCTCGATGCTCGGCACCACGGCGCTGATGTGCTTCAACGAGACGGTGTCGGTCCCGTGGGCCGTGTGGAAGTGGCTGGAGTTCTACAAGCACGAGTCGTGCGGCAAGTGCACGCCGTGCCGCGAGGGCACCGGCTGGCTCGTGCAGATCCTGCGCCGCGTGGTGAGCGGCCACGGGACGATGGAGGACCTCGACACGATGACCGACGCCGCGGGAAACATCGCCGGCAGGTCGTTCTGCGCGCTGGGCGACGCGGCCGCGACGCCGATCCTGTCCAGTTTCAAGTACTTCCGGTCCGAGTTCGAGGACCTGGTGACCGGCCGCACGCCGCCGGTCGTGGAGAGTCGACTGCTCGTGGGGGCGCACTGATGACCCAAATTGCCGTGCCGCCCGGCGCGGGATCCGCTCAGCCGGACCCCGTGCCGGAACCCGTTCCGGAGGGCCACGTCCGGCTGACGATCGACGGCGCCAGCGTGATCGCGCCGAAGGGCGAGCTGGTGATCCGCGCCGCGGAGCGGATCGGCATCGCCATTCCCCGGTTCTGCGATCACCCGCTGCTGGAGCCGGTCGGCGCGTGCCGGCAGTGCCTGGTCGAGGTGGAGATGGGCGGCCGGCCGATGCCGAAGCCGCAGGCCTCGTGCACCCAGACCGTCACCGACGGGATGGTGGTCAAGACCCAGCTCAGCTCGCCGGTGGCAGAGAAGGCGCAGCGCAGCAACCTCGAGTTCCTGCTGCTGAACCACCCGCTGGACTGCCCGATCTGCGACAAGGGCGGCGAGTGCCCGCTGCAGAACCAGGTGCTGGCCAACGGTGCGGCGCAGTCGCGGTTGCGCGACCCCAAGCGGGTCTTCACCAAGCCCATCGCGGTGTCGAGCGAGATCCTGCTGGACCGCGAGCGGTGCGTGCTGTGCCAGCGCTGCACCCGGTTCTCCGACCAGATCGCCGGCGACAAGTTCATCGACCTGCTCGAACGCGGCTCCGCGCAGCAGATCGGCATCAACTCGGAAGAGCCCTTCCAGTCGTACTTCTCCGGCAACACCATCCAGATCTGCCCGGTCGGCGCGCTGACCTCGGCGGCCTACCGGTTCCGCGCCAGGCCGTTCGACCTGGTGTCCACCGACACGATCTGCGAGCACTGCGCCGGCGGCTGCGCGCTGCGCACCGACCACCGGGCCGGCGCGGTCACCCGCCGGCTGGCCCGCACCGATCCGGAGGTCAACGAGGAGTGGAACTGCGACAAGGGCCGGTTCGCGTTCGCGTACGTGCGCGAGGGCGACCGGATCACCCGGCCGCTGGTCCGCGATGCGGACGGCGAGCTGCAGCCGGCGTCCTGGACCGAGGCCATGCAGGCGGCGGCTCGCGGCCTGCTGGCGGCGAGGGACAGCGGCGGCGTCGGCGTGCTGACCGGCGGCCGGCTCACCGTCACCGACGCCTACGCCTACGCGAAGTTCGCCCGGCTCGCCCTGCGCACCAACGACATCGACTTCCGGGCCAGGGCGCACTCGGCCGAGGAGGCGGCGTTCCTCGCCGCCCGGGTGGCGGGCGGCACGCCGGAGAGCACCGGCGTGACGTTCGACGGGCTGGAGAAGGCGCCCGCCGTGCTGCTGGTGGCGCTGGAGCCGGAGGAGGAGTCGGCGATCCTGTTCCTGCGGCTGCGCAAGGCATCCCGGCAGGGAGTGCCCGTGTTCTCGGTGGCCGCGCTGGCCAGCCGCGGGCTGGGCAAGATGTCCGGCACGCTGATCGGTGCGGTGCCGGGCGACGAGCCCGCCGTGCTGCGCGGGCTGACCGCCGAGAATGAGGCCGCGGCGGGCGTTCCCGACGCCGCGGACCGCAATCGGCTGGGCGTCCTGCTGCGCACTCCTGGCGCGGTCGTGCTCGTCGGCGAGCGGGCGGCCGAGATCCCCGGCCTGCTCACCGCCGTCGGCGAGCTGGTCGACGCGACCGGAGCCGCGCTGGCCTGGGTGCCCCGGCGCGCCGGCGAGCGCGGCGCGGTGGACGCGGGCGCGCTGGGCACCCTGCTGCCCGGCGGCCGCCCGGTCACCGACCCCGCCGCCCGCGCCGAGGTCGAAAGCGCATGGGGCGTCACGATTCCCGGCGAGCCGGGCCGGGATACCGCCGGGATCCTGGCCGCCGTGGGCATTCTCGACGACATCGTCGAGATCGAGGATGCGACAGCGAACGACGACCGGTCGGCCGACGGCGGGGCCGCCGACGACGCGCCCCGCGAGGGCGAGATCACCGTGTTGGACGGCGATCCGGGCCGCCCCGGGCTGGCCGGGCTGCTCATCGGCGGCGTGGAGATCTCCGACCTGCCCGACCCCGCGGCCGCGCTCGCCGCCGTCGCCAGCGCCGGGTTCGTGGTGAGCCTGGAGATCCGGGTCAGCGCGGTCACCGAGCTGGCCGACGTGGTGTTCCCGGTGGCCGCGGCGGTCGAGAAGTCCGGCGCGTACGTGAACTGGGAGGGCAGGGTCCGGCCGTTCCCGGCCGCGCTGCCGCAGGCCGGCATGCTCGACGAGGCGCGGATCCTGGACACCCTCGGGGTGGAGATGGACGTCGACCTGTACACCCAGACCCCCGCCGCGGCCGCCGCCGAGATGGCCCGGCTGGGCATCTGGTCGGAGCTGCGCGCGGGCTCCGGCGAAGAGCCGGGCGCCGTCCGGCGCATCGCCGGGGCGATCGGCCGCGCCGTCGACAGGGCCGTCGACACCCTCGCCGACGCGGCGCGGGCCGGCGCCACCGGCGTGCTGCACCCCGACCGGCTGGTGCTGAGCAGCTGGCGGATGAACCTGGACGGCGGCCGCGCGATGGACGGCGAGCCGCACCTGGCGGGCACCGCGAAGCCCGACGTGGCGCGGCTGTCCGCCGGGGAGGCCGGCCGGCGCGGGCTGGTCGACGGGGAACTGGTCGCGGTGCGCGGCCCGGCCAGCACCATCACCCTGCCGCTGGCCGTCAGCGAGATGGTGGACGGCGCCGTCTGGGTGCCGGCGCACGTCGACGGCATCGGCACCGCGGGCCGGCTGGGCGCGGGTGTGGGAGACGGTGTGCATGTCGAGTCGGCCGGCTCGATCCGCTCTGCCGGCACAGGAAGGAGAGGACAGTGAGCGGTCTGTCGTCAGTGCTGTCGCCCGGGGCGCTGCTCGCCGACGGGGCGGTGCCGGCCGCCGACGGCTCCCTGGAGCCGCTGCTGGCGGACGACCCGTGGTGGCTGATGCTGGTCAAGGGCGTCATCATCTTCGTCCTGCTGCTGCTGCTCACCCTGTTCGCGATCTGGTTCGAACGCCGCGTGGTCGGCCGCATGCAGCACCGGCCGGGCCCGAACTGGAACGGTCCGTTCGGCCTGCTGCAGTCCCTCGCCGACGCGCTCAAACTGCACTTCAAAGAGGGCATCATCCCGGCGCGCGCCGACAAGGTGGTCTACATCCTGGCGCCCGCGATGGCCGCCATCCCGGCCTTCCTGATCTTCTCGATCATCCCGGTGGGCGGCGAGGTCACCATGTTCGGCGAGCAGACCACGCTGCAGCTGATGGACCTGCCCGTGGGCGTGCTCGTCGCGCTGGCGCTCGCGTCGGTCGGTGTCTACGGCATCGTGCTCGGCGGCTGGGCGTCGGGCTCGACCTACCCCCTGCTGGGCGGGCTCCGCTCGGCGGCCCAGATGATCTCGTACGAGGTCGCCATGGGCCTGTCCTTCGTGGCCGTCTTCCTCTACGCGGGCACGCTGTCCACCTCGGCGATCGTCGCGCAGCAGGAGCCCGGCTGGTACGTGTGGCTGCTGCCGGTGTCCTTCGTCATCTACGTGGTGTCGATGGTCGGCGAGACCAACCGCGCGCCCTTCGACCTGGCCGAGGCCGAGGGCGAGCTGGTCGGCGGCTTCAACACCGAGTACTCGTCGATGCGGTTCGGCCTGTTCTTCCTGGCCGAGTACATCAACCTGATCAACGTCTCGGCGATCGCCACCACCCTGTTCCTGGGCGGCTGGATGGCGCCGTGGCCGATCTCGCTGATCCCCGGCGCGAACGAGGGCTGGTGGACGGCGGCCTGGTTCTTCGTCAAGGTCCTGCTGTTCATGTTCTTCTTCGTCTGGATCCGCGGCACCCTGCCCCGGATCCGCTACGACCAGTTCATGCACATCGGCTGGAAGGTGCTGATCCCGGTCTCGCTGGTGTGGATCGTGGTCGTCGGCGCGGTGCGCGTGCTGCGCAACGCGGAGGGCATGTCCACCACCGAGGTGCTGCTCTGGGTCGGCGTCCCGCTCGCGGTCGTCCTGCTCGCCGCGATCTTCTGGCCGTCGCGCAGGGAGAGGGACGAGCCGGACGAGGACGAGCTCGACGAGGAGGCGCTCGAGCTCGAGGACGACGCCGGTGCGAGCAGCGTCGTCGCCGAGTCCCGCGGCCGGTACCCGATCCCGCCGATGGACCTCGAGGTCCCCGTCCCGCCGATCCGGCGCGTCGCCGAGAGCCGACCGCTGGCGGTCACCGGCGCCGGCGCCACCGACGCGCCGGGCACCCCGAGCGCCGCCCCCGGAGCAAGCGCACCAGGAGGTCCGCATGTCCTTCCTTGATCCCGTCAAGGGCTTCGGAGTCACCTTCTCCACCATGTTCAAGCCGGTGGTGACGGAGGACTACCCGAAAAACCCGGACCAGCCTGCACCCCGCTACCACGGCCGGCACCAGCTCAACCGGCACCCCGACGGGCTGGAGAAGTGCGTCGGGTGCGAGCTCTGCGCGTGGGCGTGCCCGGCGGACGCGATCTTCGTCGAGGGCGCGGACAACACCGAGGAGGAGCGCTACTCCCCGGGCGAGCGGTACGGGAAGAACTACCAGATCAACTACCTGCGCTGCATCGGCTGCGGGCTGTGCATCGAGGCGTGCCCGACCCGCTCGCTCACCATGACCAACGAGTACGAGCTCGCCGACGACGAGCGGCAGCGGCTGATCTACACCAAGGACATGCTGCTCGCGCCGCTGCTGCCGGGCATGGAGCAGCCGCCGCACCCGATGCGGCTCGGCACCGCCGAGGACTACTACGAGAAGGGCCCCGACTTCCTCGCGCAGTTCGAGGGGCAGGGCTCGGACTCGTCCGTCGAGCACGGCACCGACACCTCCGACGCGACGGTTCCGGGTGATCCCGGGTCGGCCGCCGCCCAGACGGGCGCGAGGTCGTGACGGGGGCGCTGCTGGCCGCCGTCGAGGACGCGACGACGGTCGCCACCGGGACCGGCGGCGGGGCGCAGATCGCGTTCTGGATCCTGGCGCCGCTCGCGCTGCTCGGCGCCGTGGGGATGGTGTTCTCGCGCGGCGCCGTGCACTCGGCGCTCTGGCTGGTGCTGACGATGCTGTGCCTCGGCTGCCTGTACATCGCGCAGGACGCCGAGTTCCTCGGCTTCGTGCAGATCATCGTCTACACCGGCGCGATCATGATGCTGTTCCTGTTCGTGCTGATGCTGACCGGCAGGGACGCGGGCGACTCGGTGTTCGAGGTGCTGCGCGGCCAGCGGGTGGTCGCCACCGTCGTCGGCATCGCGTTCGTCGTCCTGCTGGTCACCGGCCTGCTGCGCGCGCTCGGCACCGTGCAGACCGTCGGGCTCGCCGACGCGCTCGCGCAGCGCGGCGCCATCGGGTCGATCGCCGCGATGATCTTCACCGACTACCTGTTCCCGTTCGAGCTGACCAGCGCGCTGCTGATCACCGCGGCTACCGGCGCCATGATCCTCACGCACCTGGAGCGGGCGCCCGGATCCAAGAAGAACCAGCGGCAGCGGGTGGCCGAGCGGATGCGCTCGGACCGCATGTCGCCGCTGCCGGGACCCGGCGTGTTCGCCACCTCGTCGTCGAACGCGACCCCGGCGCTGCTGCCCGACGGCTCCATCGCGCCGGGATCGGTCTCGGAGCTGGTCGAGTTCTCCGAGAGCGAGCGGGTGGCGCGCCGCTACCGCGCGGGCCACACGCTGGCCTCGATCGAGTCCGCGGACCACCCGCGGCGACCCGGCGAGTCCGGGGACGGCGAGGGGGCCGCCGGGCCGGCCGGGCGCGGATCCGGCGACTGGCGGGTCGTCGAGGTCGACTCGGTCGACTCGGTCGACACGGACGGGACGGTCGAGACGGTCGGCTCGGCCACCAGCGGCGAGGCCGGTGATCGCCGGTGAGCCCGAACCACTACCTGGTGCTGTCCGCGCTCCTGTTCGGCATCGGCGCGGTCGGATTCCTGGTGCGCCGCAACGCCATCGTCGTGTTCATGTGCGTCGAGCTGATGCTCAACGCGGTGAACCTCTCGCTGGTCACCTTCTCCAACATCTGGGGCAACCTCAACGGCGTCGTCTTCGCGTTCTTCGTGATGGTCGTCGCCGCGGCCGAGGTCGTCGTGGGTCTCGCGATCATCATGTCCATCTTCCGGAGCCGGCGGAGTGCCTCCGTCGACGACGCGAACCTGCTCAAGTTCTGACCGGGAGAACCCCTTGACCGGACTGTACGGAGCCTCCTGGCTGCTGATCGCGCTGCCGTTGGCCGGCGCGATCGTGCTGCTGGTCGGCGGACGGCTGCTCGACCGGGTCGGCCACATCGTGGGCTGCGCGACCGTGATCGCCGCCTTCGTGCTCGGCGTGGCGCTCTTCGCCACGACCGTCGGCGAGGCCGGAGACGCGCGGCTGCACGAGGTGCCGATGTTCACCTGGATCCAGTCGGGCGCGCTGGACATCGACTTCGGGCTGTTCATCGACCCGCTGTCGCTGACCTTCGTGCTGCTGATCACCGGGGTCGGCGCGCTGATCCACATCTACTCGATCGGCTACATGGCGCACGACCCCGACCGCCGCAAGTTCTTCGCGTACATGAACCTGTTCGTCGCGGCGATGCTCCTGCTGGTGCTGGGCAACTCGTTCGTCACGCTGTACGCCGGCTGGGAGGGCGTGGGTCTCGCGTCCTACCTGCTCATCGGCTTCTGGAGCGACCGGCCGTCCGCGGCCACCGCCGCCAAGAAGGCGTTCATCATGAACCGGGTCGGCGACGTCGGGCTGGCGCTCGCGATCTTCCTGATGTTCCAGCAGATGGGCACTGTCACCTTCGCGGGCGTCTTCGAGCGCATCCCCGAGGTGGCCGCCGAGTCGCCGGGCACCGTCACCGCCATGGCGCTGCTGCTGCTGCTCGGGGCGTGCGGCAAGTCCGGCCAGGTGCCGCTGCAGGCGTGGTTGCCGGACGCCATGGAGGGCCCGACCCCGGTCTCCGCCCTCATCCACGCCGCGACCATGGTCACCGCGGGGGTGTACTTGATCGCGCGCTGCTCGCCCATCTTCGACCTGACCGCCGACGGCCGCCTCGTGGTCGCGATCGTCGGCGTCGTCACGCTGCTGGTCGGCTGCATCGCGGGCTGCGCGAAGGACGACATCAAGAGGGTCCTGGCCTACTCGACGGTCTCCCAGATCGGCTACATGTTCCTGGCCGTCGGCCTCGGCGCCGGCGTGTACGCGCTCGGCATCCTGCACCTGCTCACCCACGGCTTCTTCAAGGCCGGCCTGTTCCTCGGCGCCGGCTCGGTGATGCACGCGATGGACGACGAGGTGAACATGCGTCGCTTCGGCGGCCTGGCCCGCAAGCTGCCGATCACCTTCGTCACCATGGCCTGCGGGTACCTGGCCATCATCGGGTTCCCGTTCTTCTCCGGGTACTTCTCGAAGGACCCGATCATCGAGGCCGCGTTCGCCGCGCCCGGCATCCAGGGCGTGCTGTTCGGCTTCGCCGCCCTGATCGGCGCGGGCATCACGGCCTTCTACATGACCCGGCTGATGATCATGACGTTCTTCGGCCAACCGCGCTGGAAGCAGCTGCGCACGGAATCGGGCGGTGAATACCAACCGCACGAGTCGCCGCCCGTGATGACCGTGCCGATGATCATCCTGGCCATCGGGTCCGTCGGGGCAGGTGCGTTCCTGGCCATCGGCGACCGGCTGATGGACTGGCTGGCCCCGTCGGTGGGGGCGTACGAGCATCCGGAGCCGCCGGTGGCGCCGATCGTGATCACCCTCGGCACGCTGGCCGTCGTGGCCCTCGGCGTGTTCATCGCCTACTGGGTCATCGGCCGCCGGGATGTGCCGGTGGAGGCGCCGGAACCCGTTGGTGCCGTGGTGCGGCTGGCCCGGGCCGACGTCGGCGGCAACGCCGTCAACGAGGCGCTGTTCGCGCGGCCGGGCGTCTGGCTGGCCAGGACGCTGGTGTACACGGACGCGAAGGGCGTGGACGGTGCGGTCAACGGCGTCGCCGCCGCGCTCGGCGGCCTGTCGGGCCGATGGCGGCACTGGCAGAACGGCTTCGTCAGGTCGTACGCACTGTCGATGTTCGCCGGGGCCCTCGCGGTGATCCTTTTGCTGCTGTTGGTGAGGTTCGCCTGATGAGCTGGTACTTGCCCGCGATGATCGTGCTGCCGGTGATCGGCGCGATCCTGCTCGCCACCATGGCCGGCGCCCCGGCGCGCACCGTCAAGCTGACCGCGCTGGCCTTCTCGCTGGTCGAACTGGTGCTCGCGATCGCGCTCTGGATCTCCTACGCGTCCGGCCTGGACGCGATGGACGCGCCGTTCGGCGAGACGTTCTCCTTCGACTGGATCCCGTTCTTCGGGATCAGCTTCTCGCTCGGCATCGACGGCATCTCGCTCACCATGATCGCGCTGATCGCCGTGCTGGTGCCGATCGTGCTCGGCGCGTCCTGGGAGGAGAAGCTGCCGGCCGGGCGCACCATCGGCGGGTACTTCGCCCTGCTGCTGCTGCTGCAGGCGTCGATGATCGGCGTCTTCGCGGCCACCAACGTGTTCGTCTTCTACGTGATGTTCGAGGTCATGCTCATCCCGATGTACTTCCTCATCGGGGCGTTCGGCGGGGTGCGCCGCGCGTACGCGGCGACGAAGTTCTTCCTCTACTCGCTGCTCGGCGGCCTGCTCATGCTGGCGTCGGTGATCGGGCTCTACGTCGCGTCCAGCAACATCCTCCCGTCCGGCACCTTCGACTGGATGGCGCTACGCGACATCGCCGGCCAGATACCCGAATCCACCCAGATGTGGATCTTCGCCGGGTTCGCCGTCGCGTTTGCGATCAAGGCGCCGCTGGTCCCGCTGCACACCTGGCTGCCCGACGCCGGTGCCGAGGCGCCGGTCGGCGCCGGCACCCTGCTGGTCGGCGTGCTGGACAAGGTCGGCACCTTCGGCTTCCTGCGGATCTGCCTGCCGCTGCTGCCCGCCGCGTCCGCGAAGCTCGCCTGGCTGATCATCCTGCTGGCAGTGCTCGGCATCGTCTACGGCGCGATCGTCGCCGCGGGGCAGAGCGACCTGAAGCGATTCGTCACGTTCACCTCGATCGCGCACTTCGGCTTCATCGCGCTCGGCGTGTTCGCGTTCACCACGCAGTCGATCGCCGGGGCGGCGCTCTACATGGTCAACCACGGCATCGCCACCGCCCTGCTGTTCCTGCTGGTCGGCATGCTGACGGCGCGCGGTGGGTCGCGGCTCATCGGTGACTACGGCGGCGTGTGGAAGGTGGCGCCGATCCTCGGCGGCCTCTTCATGGTCGCCGCCCTGGCCGCCATCGCGATGCCCGGCACCAACTCCTTCATCTCCGAATTCCTGGTGCTGATCGGCACGTTCGCCCGCTACCCGGCGTGGGCGATCATCGCCACCGTGGGCATCGTGCTGGCGGCCGTCTACATGCTGTGGATCTTCCAGCGCATCATGACCGGACCCGTCCGCGGGGCTGCGGTCGTCCTGCCCGAGGCCGGTCCGGACGGTGCGGCCCCCGGCGCGCCGCAGATCGCCGAGCCCGCGGTGCCGGCGCTGGTCGGCGGGCACCTGCGCGGGGACGGCGAGGACGACCCGCCGGGCGCCGGGCCCGTGGAGCCCGCCGCCGCGCACGTCCCGCACCGCAGGGCCGCCGCCGTGCGAGCCAGGTTCGGCGACCTCACGGCGCGCGAGATCACCGTGCTGACGCCGCTCGTCGCCCTGGTGATCCTGCTCGGCGTCTACCCGCAGCCCGTGCTGAACGTGATCAACCCGACCGCCGAGCGGACGGTGGTGGACGCCGGGTTCACCGACCCGCCGCCCGCGATCGACCAGACGAACGGCGAGGGGGGCCAGTGATGCCGGGATCCGGGATGTCGGCGCTCGTGACGGCCGCGCTGGCGGCTGCCCCGACCGACCCGATCACCCCGCCGCCGGTCGACCTGTCGATCGTCATGCCGATCCTGATCGTGCTCGGCGGGGCGTGCGTGGGCGTGCTGATGGAGGCGTTCCTGCCGCGCGCCGCGCGCTACGTCAGCCAGGTCACGCTGACGGTGCTCGTGCTCGTCGCCGCGCTGGTGTGGACGGTGGTCGCGGGTTCGCGCGCGCTGTACGGCGTGACGTTCGCCGGCGCCATCGCGGTGGACGCCGGGACCTACGTCATGTGGGGCGTGCTGCTGGTGCTGGCCCTGCCGTCGGTGCTGCTCATCGCCGACCGCACGTCCGAGCCGGGCGGGGCGTTCGTCCCGGAGGCGGCCGCGCAGGTCGGCTCCAGCCGCGCGAAGCTGGCGGCCCGGTTCGCCGCGCCCATGCAGACGGAGGTGTTCCCGCTCGCGCTGTTCGCCGCCGGCGGCATGCTCGTCTTCCCCGCGTCCAGCGACCTGGTCACGCTGTTCGTGGCGCTCGAGGTGCTGTCGCTGCCGCTCTACCTGATGTGCGGCCTGGCCCGCCGCCGGCGGCTGATCTCCCAGGAGTCGGCCGTCAAGTACTTCCTTCTCGGCGCCTTCACGTCGGCGATCTTCCTGTACGGCCTCGCGCTGCTCTACGGCTACGCCGGCTCGACGGCGTTCGCCGGCATCGCCACCCAGGCGCGGACCGGCGAGGGCAGCGACGCGCTGCTGCTGGGCGGGCTCGCGCTGGTGCTCGTCGGGCTGCTGTTCAAGGCGTCCGTCGGGCCGTTCCACCTGTGGACGCCGGACGTCTACCAGGGCGCGCCGACCCCCGTCACCGCGTTCATGGCCGCCTGCACCAAGGTCGCCGCGTTCGCCGCGATGCTCAGGGTCTGCTTCTCCGCGCTCGAGCCGATGGCCTGGTCGTGGCAGCCGGTGGTGGCGATCGTCGCAGCCGCGTCCATGGTGATCGGCTCGGTCATCGGCATCACCCAGACCGACATGAAGCGCATGCTCGCGTACTCGTCGGTCGCGCACGCCGGCTTCATCCTGCTGGGCGTGCTGGCGATGTCGGAGAGCGGCGCATCGGCGACGATGTTCTACCTGCTGACCTACGGCATGGCCACGATCGGCGCGTTCGCCATCCTCACGCTCGTCCGGCGCGGCGACGGCGAGGCGTCGCAGCTGGCCGACTGGGCCGGGCTGGCGAAGCGCTCGCCGGTGCTCGCCGCGTCGATGAGCCTGTTCCTGCTGTCGTTCGCCGGCATCCCGCTGACCGCCGGCTTCATCGGCAAGCTCAGCGTCTTCACCGCTGCGATGGAGTCCGGGTTCGGCTGGCTGGTGGTGCTCGCGATGGTCGCCACGGCCGTCACCGCGTTCTTCTACCTGCGGATCGTCGTCGTCATGTACTTCTCCGAGCCCGTCGGCAGCGGCGCGACGGTGGGCGCGACCGCCGCATCCGGATCCTCGGGCGGCGGCCCCCGCGGCGCCGAGCGCGGCGGCGTGGCCACCATGGCCGTGGCCACCGAGGCGCCGTACATCGTGGTGCCGGGCGCGCTCACCGTGATCGTGGTGGGCGTCGCGGTGCTGACCACGCTCGGCCTCGGGCTCTTCCCGGGGCCGGTGCTCGACGTGCTGACCGTGCCGATCCCGCTGCTGTCATGACGCCGGACCCGCCCGCGCGGCCGGTCAGGCCGCTCCGAGCGGCCCGCTCCGCTGGTCGGGGCGGGCCCGGGCGTGACATACAGTCGGTCCCGTGAACGCGCCGACCGTGCTCGCGGGTATCGAGCTGGCCGACCCCGAGCTGTCGGCGAGGGTCACGCGCGGCCTGACCCGGGTCGAGAACCTGCTGGAGCGCGAGCTGATCAGCGAGTTCGGCTTCGTCACCGAGGCGGCCTCGCACCTCATGCACGCCGGCGGCAAGCGCTTCCGGCCCTTGTTCACGCTCGTCGCCGCCGGCATCGGGCCACGCCCCGAGGACGAGGACGTGATCGTCGCGGCGGCCGTCGTCGAGCTGATCCACCTCGCGACGCTGTACCACGACGACGTCATGGACGAGGCGGACATCCGGCGCGGAGCGAAGTCGGCGAACGCCCGCTGGGACAACTCGATCGCCATCCTGACCGGCGACTTCCTGTTCGCGCACGCCTCCCGGCTGGTCGCCGGCCTCGGCCCCGAGGCGGTGCGGATCATCGCCGAGACGTTCGCCGAGCTGGTGACGGGGCAGACTCGCGAGACAGTCGGGCCGCGGCCGGGCGAGGACCCGATCGGCCATCACCTGACCGTGCTCGACGAGAAGACCGCCGCGCTGATCGACACGTGCGCGCGGTACGCGGGGATCTTCTCCGGTGCGTCGGAATCGGAGATCGGCGCGCTGCGCCGGTATGGGCGCGCGGTCGGCATGGCGTTCCAGATCTCGGACGACATCATCGACATCGCGTCCACCGACTCGGGCAAGACGCCCGGCACCGACCTGCGCGAGGGCGTCCGCACGCTGCCCGTGCTGTACACGCTGGCCGACCCGGCCGCCAACCCCCGCCTGCGCGAGCTGCTCGCCGGGCCGATCACCGGTGAGCAGGAGCTGGCCGAGGCCGTCGACCTGCTGCGCTGCTCCGATGGCCTGGTCAGCGCGCGCGAGACGCTCGCCGGCTACGCCGACACCGCCGAGTCGGAGCTCGAGCTGCTCCCGCCGTCCCCCTCCCGCGACGCCATGACGGCGCTCGCCCAATACGTCGTCGCCCGCACCCGCTAGGTCGATCGCGCGCACCACCCACCGCCCGAGCCAACCCCGCTCGACCCCTCACCCCGCCGGTCCAGCGGGTGATGATCATGGCGAAATTCCCGCTCTGCGCCCCGTTTCGTCGGCGTGTCGCGTGAATATCGCCATGATCAACTGCGGGGAACGCCGAGCGCGACCGCGGGCGGGGCGGAGTCAGCTGGGGGCGAGCTGGTCGGCGGTGCTCTGGTCCATCACGTAGATGGGATTGCCGGCCGGGTCGGCGGCGACGCCCCAGTAGCCGCCGGGGATCTCGGCGGGCGCCTCGACCCAGGTGAGGTCGTCGGCGTGCTGCCGGTGGTAGTCCAGCAGGCTGTCGACGAGGAACACCGGGCCCGGCCGTCCGGCATCGGCGACGTGGTCGACCATCAACTGCACGTCGGTGCCGGGGATCTCGAACGCGACGGTCTGGGTGCCCTCGCGCCACGCCTCGGACAACCCGAGGGTGTCGCGGTAGAAGGTGAGCGCCGCGGGCATGTCCGCGGTCGGGACGTAGGAAAAGGCGAGCTGCACGACACTGCCCTTCTGGTCGGCGGACGTAATTCAGTTACGATAGCCATTATTGCGTTACGGTGCCAGTGTGCCCGACTGGATTCCGGTGCCCGGCTCGGCGCGGGGCGACCTGGTGCGGGCGGCGTTGCGGGAGTTCGGCGCCCGTGACTACCGGGACGTCGCAGTCGGCGAGCTGGCGCGATCGGCCGGGGTGACGACCGGCGCCCTGTACCACCACTTCGGCAGCAAGCTCGACCTGTACCGGTTCGTGCGGGCCGACGTGGACCAGCGGGCGCTGGACCGGATGGCCGGCGCGGCCGAGGCGGTCGGTGGCGAGCGCGAGCGGGCGGCGGCGTTGCGGGCCGCGCTCGCGGTGAGCTTCGGCTGGGCAACGGCCCACGGCACGGCACGGCTGCTGGCCGACCCCCCGCCGGGGCCGGATCCGGTCGCGGCCTACCTGGCCGAGCTCGCCGGGGGAGGCGGCGTGGCCGCGGCGCTGGCCGGCATCGTGGTCGCCGCCTGGCGGGCGGCGTTGCGCGCGACGGTGGACGGCGTGCCGGCGACGACCGCGCGCCGCGCGCTCGACGCGCTGAGCATCGACCCCGACCGGCTGCGCGACGCGAACTGACCGGGCATGATCATGGCCGGATCGTCCGGGCGCACCTTCCGTGATGGCCGGGGGGCACGAGCGGTCCGGGTGACGTTCCTCAGGAGGTTCGATGGGCAATCCAGCGCGCGTGTTTCTCCGTGACCCGAGCTACGACGGCCAGCTCGCCCGCTCGATGAGTGCCGCCTATGCCGGCGCGGCCGACCTCGGCGAGGTGCTGGCCGCCGCGCGCGCCGTGGGCGGGCTCTCCGGCGACAACTGGTACGAGGCGTGGAATGCGACGGCGGACCGCGCCAGGGCGACGGCGGACTCGGCCGTCGTCGCCGGCGAATGGGTGACCGCCCGCGCGGCGTACCTGCGCGCCGGCGAGTACTACCGCCAGGCCTGCTATTTCATCCGCAGCGACCCCAGCGACGCTCGCATGCTGCAGGCCTGGTCGGACCACGTGGCGGCCTACACCGCCGCCTTCGCGCGGCTCGATGCCGGACCGGAACTGGTCGAGCGGGTGGACGTGCCGTACGACGGGACCACCCTGAAGGCCTGGTTCTTCGCGCCCGACGACGACCGGCGGCCGCGCGCGACCCTGCTGACGCCGGCGGGCTACGACTCGACCGCCGAGGCCGGCTGGGTCGACGTCCCCGACGCGCTGGCCCGCGGCTACAACGTGGTGTCGTTCGAGGGCCCGGGCCAGGGCGAGGCCCTCTACGTGAAGAAGCTGTACTTCCGACCCGACTTCGAGCACGTCCTCGGTCAGGTCGTCGACTGGTTCTCCCGGCGCAGCGACGTCGACGCGTCCCGGATCGGGCTCGTCGGCAGGTCGTTCGGCGGCTACCTCGCCCCGCGCGGCGCGACCGCGGAGCACCGGATCGCCGCGCTGGTCTGCGATCCCGCGCAGCCGGACATGGGCGCGAAGGTGCCGGCGCCCGGCCGCGCGAGCGCCGTCGCGGAGCGGGTGGTCAACGGCCAGATGCGGTTCAGCAAGGACCGGTCGGAGTTCTTCCGCGCCCGGATGTCGGCGCACGGGATCTCGGACGTCGGGCAGTACTTCGAGGTTCTACGCACCTTCACCATGATCGACAAGGCCGCCGAGATCACCTGTCCCACATTGATCGTCGAGTCCGATAACGACTTCGCCGGCGGTGCCGGGCAGATCCTGTACGACAGGCTGCGCTGCCCGAAGAGGATCATCCGGCTCACGGCCGCGGAGGGCGCCGACGGGCACTGCGCCGGCCTGGGGCAGCAGGTCTGGGCGGCGGCGGTGTACTCCTGGCTCGACGGGGTGCTGACGCCGAGCCGGGTGGACTGACGCCCGCACCGTCACGCGTTGTCGTCGGAGACCGGAGCGTCGGCGAACCGCTCGAGCTTCTCGACCATCCGGTGCAACGGGCGGCGGACCACCGACGCCAGGTGTGAGTGCTCGGTGAACCGGAACTCCTCGATCGCGAGATGCGCGTCGCGCAGAACGGTCTCGAAGGATCGCCCGCTGAGGGCGAGCGGGATCGCGTGCGCGAGCGGCTCGGCGATCCGGTCCAGCTCCGGCCGGGAGAGCTGCGGGTCCGTGGTGTAGCCCGCCCGGCCGGCGAAGGTCATCGACTCCTCGGCGAACGACCGCAGGTCGAGCGACAACCGCTCGATCAGCTCGCGGGTCGTGTCGAGATCGGCGACGGCCCTGAGTTCGCGCCGACGCAACACGCTCCATCTCGCCGACGATCGCGCGGTGGCGATCTGGCCGGCCAGCACCCGCACCCCGGCCGCCACGGCGTCCTGCCGGCCGACGACGTCGACGAACCGCCGGATCCGATCGGAATTCTCCACCTGCGGGGAACCGGTGAGCCGCACGGCGTCCCGCACCGACGCCACCAGACTGTCGGCGAGGCCGGCGATCTCGGCGCGCGCCGCGGTCAGCGGGTTCCCCGGGAACAGGAACGGGGTGAGCGCAACCGTGACGGCCGTGCCGACCGCCGTCTCCCAGAGTCTGGTCAGTCCGTACACGTCCGCCTCGGGGGCGACGAACACGAGCAGGGCGGACACCGCGACCTGGA
The DNA here is from genome assembly GCA_963829945.1 of uncultured Actinomycetota bacterium. Lineage (GTDB taxonomy): Bacteria > Actinomycetota > Actinomycetes > Mycobacteriales > Nakamurellaceae > Nakamurella. The sequence continues at coordinate 154,565 of CAWHKH010000003.1, forward strand.
TGTTCAGCGTGTTGCCGATGCGGAGCACCATGCCGACGCCGAGGCTGAACACGAGCAGCAGGACGACCGCCACCACGTCCGGCTCCAGCAGCTGCACGATGCCGATGCCGATCAGCAGGCCGCTGACCACACCGATCAGCCGCGCGAACGACACGTTGAACGCGGAGAAGGGGTCGTCGCGCAGGCTGACCAGGGGCACGATCACGGCGAAGACGGGAGCGGACGTGGCGCCCAGCCAGACGCAGATCTGCCAGGAGACGCCGGCCACGATCACGATGCGCGCGACCTGCTGCCACTCCCTGCGGGCGATGGCCGCCCATGCGTCCCTGCGCCGCGGCGATGCGACCGTGGCCGCGGCCTGCGCCGGCACCGCGACCGCCGTCAGCCGGCGCGGGCGGCGTCCCGCGCGCGCATCCGATCCCTGGCCTCGGTGAAACGCGTGGCCTGGGCGTCCAGGCCGGTGAGGAACGCGCTCAGCTCGTCCCTGGCGCGCTCGCCCTCCGGACCGAAGTCGGTGCGCTCGAAGACCCTCCAGTACTTCAGCACCGGCTGGACGACCGCGTCGTGGTGCAGCCGCAGGTCGTAGATGCCCGCCTTGGCGATCGTCACCGAGTTGCGCTGGAAGTCCGTCATGCCGGCGCCCGGCATGGTGAAGCCGACGACCTCGTCCCGGATGGCGGACATCGTCTCGTCCGGCGCACGGTCGAGGGCGGCCGCGACCAGATTCCGGTAGAAGATCATGTGCAGGTTCTCGTCCTGGGCGATGCGGCCCAGGAGCTGCTCGGCGACCGGGCAGCCGGTCGACGCGCCGGTGTTGCGGTGCGACACGCGGGTCGCCAGTTCCTGGAACGAGACGTACGCGATGGCCTGCAGCAGCGTCTTGTCGCCGGAGTCGTAGCCGGCCGTCATGTGCTCCATGCGCAGCGCCTCGAGCTTCACCGGGTCGACGCCGCGGGTGACGACGAGATAGTCGCGCAGCGCGATGCCGTGCCGGCCCTCCTCGGCGGTCCACCGTCCGACCCAGGTTCCCCAGGCGCCGTCCTTGCCGAACCGGGTGGCGATCTCCCGGTGGTAGGACGGCAGGTTGTCCTCGGTGAGGAGGTTGACCACCATCGCGGTCTTGGCGACCGGGTCGAGCGGGGAGTCCTCCGGGACCCAGTCCTCGCCGCCGAGGAAGGCGAAGTCGCGGCCGCGGCTCCACGGGATGTAGTCGTGCGGCATCCAGTCCTTGGCGATGGCCAGGTGCCGGTTGAGGTTGTCCTCCACGACGGACTCGAGGTCGTACAGCAGCCTGGCCTGCAGGCCGTCAGCGCCGGACGGGAGGCGACCCTCGGGCGCGGTCATCCCGTGCGCCCCGCCCCGACGGTCGCGGTCGTCGCCCCCCGGCAGTCGGGCGAGCATCCGCGCGTCAGTGGCTGGACAGCATCACGGGGCATGAAGTCTCCGATGTCGAGTGGCTTTGAATGACCAACGCCAGGGTAGTGCCGGGCGTTCCGGCGGGCTCCCGAGCGACCGAGGCAACAGGAGCCGCGCCCGTCGTCCGGGCGGGCCCGGCGAGCCACCCGACCACCCGCGCACCGCGACCCGGCGGGCGCCGATCCGGCGATCCAGTATTGACAGTAGAATTTGTCTATTCGACACTGACCGGGTGACCTCGCCCGGACTCGCGCTGCTGGACTCCCCGCGGCGGCTGGCGAGCGCCCTTCCGGGGCTGCGACGCCGCCTGCTCGAGCGGCTGCGGACGCCGGCCTCGGCGAGCGAGCTGGCCAGGGAGTTCGGCATGCCCCGCCAGCGGCTGAACTACCACCTGCGGGTGCTCGAGGCGGCCGAGCTCGTCGAGCTCGTCGAGCTGCGCCCACGGCGCGGATTCACCGAGCGGGTGCTGCGCACCGTGGGCGACGGATTCGTCGTGGACCCGGCGGTCATGCGATCGCCGGCGATCCGGCCGACCCGGACGCCCCTCCCGCAGCCGCCGCCGAGCCGGCCACCGCCGCCGGGCCGATCGGCGATCGCGTCCTGCGCCGCGACCGGTTCGCCGCCGAGCATCTCGTCGAGGTCGCGGGCACCGCCGTGCGCGACGTCGCCCGGATGTCCGCGGAGGCAGGGCGCCGGGAACAGCGGCTGCTCACCTTCACGCTGGAGGCCCGGGTGCGCTTCGGCTCGCCCGCCGACGTGCACCGGTTCACCGACGAGTTGGCCGCCGCGGTCGCCGCGGTCGCCGTCCGGTTCGACAGCGCGGACGGCCGTCCCTACCGGCTCTTCGCCGCGGGCCACCCGGCGGCGGCACCCGCACCCGAGTCCGAGATGTCCGTGGCCGATCCGCCGGCCGCCCTGCGCGCCACCGAGAACCCTGGAGTGGACTGATGTCTGAACCCGACGACCCTGGGACGAGCGTCCCGACGCCCGGTGGTGACCCGCCCCGACCCCGCCCCGATCCCCGCCCCGATCGCCCCGATCATCGCCCCGATCGTGGAGGTCACCGTCGCGGCACCCGTCGACGTGGTGTGGAACGCGCTGCGCGACCCGGCCCAGATCCGTCGCTGGCACGGCTGGGACGACCCCACGCTCGACGCGGAGATCCAGCAGATCTACCTGTCCGACGCCACCGTCGAGGATGCGCCGCGGCGGCTGCAGCTGGGCACCACGGTGTTCGACCTCACCGACACCGCGGCCGGCGTGCGGGTGCGCATCACCCGGGGCGCGCGCGGCAGCGATCCGGACTGGGACGCCTACTACGACGACATCACCGAGGGCTGGACGTCGTTCCTGCAGCAGCTGAAGTACGCGCTCGAGCGGCACCCGGGCCAGGACCGCGCGACACACTTCCGGTCCGGCGTGCCGACGGCCCCCGGCCCGCTGGCAGATCGGCTGGGGCTCGGCGAGGTCGCCGGCCGGCCGGTGGGAAGCGCCTATACGGCAACGCTTCCCATCGGGGAGCGCGTCGCCGGCACCGTCTGGTTCCGCAGCGACCGGCAGCTCGGCCTCACGGTCGACGAGTGGGGCGACGGGCTGCTGATCGTCGGCGAGGAGGTGCACGCAGCGCACCGACCGGACGGCGGTTCGATGGCGATCCTGACCACGTACGGACTCGCCCAGGAACACCTGGAGCGCCTGCGGACGGCGTGGGATCGCTGGTGGGACAGCGAGTTCCGTGCCGAGGGGGAGAGCACGCCGGTCGACGCCGGCTGACGGGGAGCTCCCCCTCCGTCGCGCGACGCCGCGCCTGTCCGCGCGCGGCCGCCCACCGATCGGTGGACCCCGCCGTCGGGGCATCGGCGCGTCGCGATCAGCCCGCCCGTCCCCCCACCGGTCGAGGGTGACGCGATCCGATCGACGCGAGACTTCTGTGTATCGGCAGCGCCCGGGTCAGATGCCCGGGCACGCAACACAGAAGGGTCCCGTCATGATCAACACCCTGCGGCGGCGGTGGCGAGAGCGCCAGTCCCGCCGCGAGTTGTGGCGCGTCCTCGATGCGGCCGACCACCGCGCCCGCGCCGAGATCCTGGCCATCGCACAGCACTGACCCGGCGGCCCACCCGGGCAACCGGCTGTCTCCCTTGCATTTCCACCCCGCGCCGTCCACCGGGCCGTCCAACCGGCCCGTCGATCACCCCTGGAGAACTCGATGACCACCGCCCTGCTCGACCAGCCCGCCGCAGACTCGTCGCCGGACCGCCACGCCCGCAACGCCTTCCCGATCGGCGCCCGCTTCCCGCGGCGCACCGGCCGGACCGCACCGAGCGCGGCCTCATCGCCGCGGTCCCGACGCCCGCCCGCGCTCCGCTCTTCCCGGTCGGCGCGCGCTTTCCGCGGCGCACCGCGGCGGACGAGCTGATCCTGCTGGGTGAGACGTCCTTCGCCGCCGCGGTCCCGCCGGCCCGCGTGCTGTATCCGGTGGGCGCACGCTTCCCGCGCCGACAGGGCTGAGGCCCCCGCGCCGACGCCGGCGCCGACCGGAACGCACAGATCGAACAGACAGCGGACCCCCGCCGACGACAGTGTCGGCGGGGGTCCGCTGCGCGTGCGGGCCGCCCGCGAGGCGTTCAGACCCGCGCGCCGGCCTCGTGCAGTCCGGGCACCTGCTCGGACATCCGCAGGTCCTCCGGGCGCAGCGGCCCGGTCATCTGCAACGGCCGGTCGATCAGGTACCGCACGTAGGCGTACGGGGTGAAGAAGCCGGGAAGCTCGTCGCCCAGCGCGGTCTCGCGGAAGACGTCCAGCGCCTCGTCGACGTGCCGGTGCCCGCGCTCGTCGGTGGCCTCGGCGTGCAGGTTGCTGATCTCGTGGCGCACCAGCTCGTCGACCAGCTCGGGGGTGATCACCAGGCCCTCGGCCAGCCGCGTGCGGTGGTGCAACCACTGCCAGATCTGCGTGCGCGAGATCTCGACGGTGGCCGCGTCCTCCATCAGGTTGTCGATCGCGACGGCGCCGGAGCCGTTGACCCACGCCGTCAGGTAGCGCAGCGCGACGCGGATGTTGGTGCGCACGCCGTCGAGCGAGACGCTGCCAGGGGTGGACCCCGGCGCGATCAGATCCGCTGCGGTGACCTGCACCTCGGGCCGCTGCCGGTCGAGCTGGTTCGGCCGGTCGCCCAGCGCGCCGTCGAAGACGGTGGTGCAGGTCTCCACCAGGCCGGGGTGCGCGACCCACGATCCGTCGAACCCGTCGCCGGCCTCCCTGGTCTTGTCCGCGGTGACCTGCGCGAGCGCGCGCTCGGTGACCTGCGGGTCGGACTTGGTCGGGACGAACGCCGCCATGCCGCCGATCGCGTGGGCGCCGCGCCGATGGCAGGTCGACACCAGCAGTTCGGTGTACGCGCGCAGCATCGGCGTCGTCATGCTGATCTGCGACCGGTCCGGCAGCACGTACTCCGGGCCGCGCCCCGCGAACGTCTTGATGTAGCTGAAGATGTAGTCCCAGCGGCCGGCGTTCAGGCCGGCGGAGTGGTCGCGCAGCTCGTAGAGGATCTCCTCCATCTCGAACGCCGCCGGCAGCGTCTCGATGAGCACGGTCGCCCGGATGGTGCCCTGCGGGATGCCCAGCAGCGCCTGGGCCTGGACGAAGATGTCGTTCCACAGCCGCGCCTCGAGGTGCGACTCCAGCTTCGGCAGGTAGAAGTAGGGGCCGGCGCCGTTGTCGATCAGCGCCTGCGCGTTGTGGAAGAAGAACAGCCCGAAATCGACGAGCGCCGCCGGCAGGGGGCGCCCGTCGACCGACAGGTGCTTCTCGCAGAGCCGCCAGCCGCGCGGGCGCACCACGATCGTCGGCGTCTCGGCGCCGACCTTGTACTCCCTGCCGTCCTCCGCGGTGAAGTCGAGCGTGCCGCGGATCGCGTCGTACAGGTTGAGCTGGCCGTCGATGATGTTGAACCAGCTCGGCGAGGTGGCGTCCTCGAAGTCGGCCATCCACACCCGGGCACCCGAGTTCAGCGCGTTGACGCTCATCTTGCGGCTCGGCGGGCCGGTGATCTCGCACCGCCGGTCCTCCAGGCCGGGCGCCGGCGGGGCCACCCGCCACGCGGGATCACTGCGGATACCGGCGGTCTCGGACAGGAAGTCCACCGGCTCGCCGGCCGTGACCCGGCTGGCGCGGTCCCGGCGGGCGGCGAGCAACTCGGCGCGCCGGCCGGCGTGCGCCCCGTCCAGCTTGGCGATGAAGGCCAGCGCCTCGGGGGTCAGGATCTCGTCGAACCGGGGGTGCATGGTGCCCTTGATCCTCGGCGGGGGCGGTGGGTCGAACATGGTGGTGCTCCTTGGATTCGAGATCGCCTGCGGTGGCTGGGTTGTCGGAGTACCGCGGCGGGTGGGAATGCCTAGTGGTGGAACTGTTCCTCTTCGGTGGAGCCGATCAGCGCGAGCGTGCCGCTGGTGGGATTCAGGGCGGTGGCGACCTTGTCGAAGTAGCCGGTGCCGACCTCGGCCTGGTGCTTCACCGCGGTGTACCCCTGCGGCTCCGCGTCGAACTCGGCCTCCTGCAGCTCGACGTACGCCGTCATCCCGGTCCGCGCGTAGCCCTGCGCGAGGTGGAACATCGAGTAGTTGATCGCGTGGAAGCCGGCCAGGGTGATGAACTGGTAGCGGTAGCCGAGCTCGCCCAGCTCCTGCTGGAAGCTGGCGATCTCCCGGTCGTCCAGCGCCGCCTTCCAGTTGAACGACGGAGAGCAGTTGTAGGCCAACATCTTTCCGGGGAACACGCGGTGCATCTCCGTCGCGAACTCGCGCGCCAGCCCGAGGTCCGGCGTGCCCGTCTCGACCCAGAGCAGGTCGGCATAGGGCGCGTACGCCTTCGCCCTGGCGAGCACCGGCTCGATGCCGTTGCGTACCCGGAAGAATCCCTCGCTCGTCCGGTCGCCGGTCAGGAAGGGCTGATCGATCTCGTCGACGTCGCTGGTCAGCAGGTCCGCGGCGAGCGCGTCGGTGCGCGCCACCACCAGTGTCGGCACGCCGCAGATGTCGGCCGCCAGCCGGGCGGCGTTCAGCGTCCGGACGTGCTGGGAGGTCGGGATCAGCACCTTGCCGCCGAGGTGGCCGCACTTCTTCTCGGACGCGAGCTGGTCCTCCCAGTGCACGCCGGCGGCGCCGGACGCGATCATCGACTTCATCAGCTCGAAGGCGTTCAGCGGGCCGCCGAAGCCGGCCTCGGCGTCCGCCACGATCGGGACCAGGTAGTCGGTGGGGGAGGGGTCGCCGGGGTGCACCGAGTGGTCGATCTGGTCGGCGCTGAGCAGCGCGTTGTTGATCCGGCGGACGACGGCCGGCACCGAGTTCGCCGGGTACAGGCTCTGGTCGGGGTAGGTCTGCCCCGCGAGGTTCCCGTCGGCGGCGACCTGCCAGCCGGACAGGTAGATGGACCGCAGCCCGGCCTTGACCATCTGGACGGCCTGGTTGCCGGTCACCGCGCCGAGCGCGCGCATGAACGACGTGGTCGTGCAGCTCGCGCCAGAGCCGCTCGGCGCCGCGGCGGGCCAGCGTGTGCTCCTCCTGCACCGTGCCGCGCAGGCGGATGACGTCCTGCGCGCCGAAACTGCGCTCGATGCCCGCCCAGCGAGGGTCCTCGACCCACTCGCTCGCGAGCAGGTCGGCAGGGGAGTCGGTGGGGTGGGTCGCCTGGTCGCCGTTGCGGGCGGCGGGCGATGAGGAGTGGCCGGGGAGGCTCACCGTGGCGGTCATCAAGGATCCTTCCGGATGGCACGGGGGACAGCGGTGTCGTACCTTCACTGTCCGCGTCAAGACAATCGATGTACAAGGACCAGCTAACGTGAAGAATCGCCGTTCTTGTCGTATCGTGCACAGATGCCTGATCAGAACGGGTCCGCCTTCCGCGCCGCGACCGCCAGGACCACGGGCACGGCCCGGATCACCGGCCGCGCGCCCGGTTCGGCCGCCGCCCACGACGCACCCGCCGGCGCCGGCGGATCCGGGCCCTCGCCGGATCCGCTGACCATCGGCCGCCGGCTCCGGCACATCCGCCGCGCCCAGGGCAAGACGCTGGCGGACGTCGCCGGCGTCGCGGCCATCAGCCCGTCGGCCCTCTCGCTGATCGAGAACGGCAAGCGGGAGGCGAAGCTGACGGTGCTGTCCGCCCTCGCGGCCGGGCTGAACACCTCGCTGGCCGACCTGCTCGCCGTGGCGCCGCCCAGCCGGCGCGCCGCGCTGGAGATCGAACTGGAGAAGGCGCAGCGCGCGGTGGGGTTCCAGGCACTGAACATCCCGGCGGTGCGGCCGGGCCCACGGCTGCCGACCGAGGCGCTGGAGGCGCTGGTCGGCCTGCACCGGGCCCTCGCCGACGTGCAGGCCGAGCGCGCCGCCACCCCGGAGCACGCGCGGCGCGCGAACGCCGAGCTGCGGGAACGGATGCGCCGGCAGGACAACTACTTCGGGGACATCGAGCAGGTCGCGGCCGACCTGCTGACGGCGACCAAGTACCAGGGCGGACCGATCACCCGCACGGTGGTGGACCGGCTCGCCGCGCACCTGGGGTTCCGCCTGGTGCACATCTCGGACCTGCCCGAGTCCACCAGGACCGTCACCGACCTGGCCAACCGGATCGTCTACCTGCCGCAGCCGGACGCCGGCCAGCACGACTCCCGCTCGCTGGCGCTGCAGGCGCTCGGCCACGTCGTGCTGGATCACGCGGTGCCCGATGACTACTCGGAATTCCTGCGGCAGCGGGTGGAGATCAACTACTTCGCGGCCTCGCTGCTGATCCCCGAGCGCGGCGCGCTGGCCCTGCTGCGGCGGGCCAAGGCGGCCAAGGACATCGCGATCGAGGACCTGCGCGACGCCTACGCCGTGTCCTACGAGACCGCGGCGCACCGGTTCACCAACCTTGCGACCCGGCACCTGGACCTGCCGGTGCACTTCATGCGGATCTCCTCATCGGGAGTGATCTACAAGGCCTACGAGAACGACGGCGTGCACTTCCCCACCGACGCCACCGGGGCCATCGAGGGGCAGCGGGTGTGCCGGTACTGGACCGCGCGGCGCGGTGTTCGATCAGCAGGACCTGTCGGCCGCGTACCAGCAGTACACCGACACCAGGTCCGGGACCTACTGGTGCACCGCCGTGGTGGACCAGACCGCGGCCGGCACCTTCTCGGTGAGCGTCGGCGTGCCCTACGCGCACGTCAAGTGGATGCGCGGCCGGGAGTCGACGGAGCGGTCCAGCTCCCGCTGCCCCGACCCGGCCTGCTGCTCGCTGCCGCCCGTGTCCCTCGCCCAGCGCTGGGCCGGGCAGCGCGTGGCCGAGCGCGCGGGCGCATTCGCACCTGCTCGCCGCCATGCCGCCGGGCGTCTTCCCGGGCGTCGACGAGACCGACGTGCTCACCTTCCTGGAGCGCCACTCGGGGGGCGTGAACCGGACCGGATAAAGATAACAGATTGATAACTAACCTAGTGCCCGGTAAATAAATCTGGCACGGTGTGCCCATCCCGAACGATGCGCGCGCCCGCCACCGGCACGGCGCCGCGACGTCCCGCCGAGGCACGAAGGCGAGCCATGACACCCACCGCTGCCCCCACCCGTTCGACGGGCTCGACGCGCCAGACCCGCGACTACCGCGAGCTCATCGACTCGCTCGACCTGCCAGCCAAGGTCCGGTTGCTCTCCGGCGGCGACGTCTTCACCATGGCGGCCGAACCGTCGATCGGCCTGGCCGAGGTGGCGCTGTCCGACGGGCCGACCGGCGTCCGCGGACTGAAGTTCGCCGGCGGCCGGACGGTCGCGCTGTTCCCGAACGCGACGCTGCTCGCGTCGGCGTGGAGCGAGGACACGGCGGCCGAGGTCGGCGCCCTGCTCGCCGAGGAGGCGATGGCCCAGCGGATCCACGTCGTGCTCGGACCGACGATCAACCTGCACCGATCCCTGCTGGGCGGCCGGCTGTTCGAGGCGTACTCGGAGGATCCGCTGCTCACCGGCAAGCTCGCGGCTGCCTACGTCCGCGGCCTGCAGGCCCTCGGGATCGGCGCCTGCCTCAAGCATCTCGTCGCCAACGAGTCCGAGACCGCGCGCAACACGATGAACAGCGTGGTCGACGAGGCCACCCTGCGGGAGCTGTACCTGCTGCCGTTCGAGATCGCCGTCGCCGAGTCGACGCCGTGGTCGATCATGTCCGCCTACAACGACGTGAACGGCGTGGCGGCCACCGAGCACGACCAGGTGCAGAACGAGATCGTCAAGGGCGAATGGGGTTTCGACGGGCTCGTGATGTCGGACTGGTTCGCCACCACGACCGCGGCCCCGGCCGCCAACGGCGGCCTCGACCTCGTGATGCCGGGACCCGACGGCCCGTGGGGGGATGCCCTCGTCCTGGCCGTCCGGGCGGGTGACGTCGAGGAGTCCGTCATCGACGCGCATCTCGAGCGCGTGCTCCGGCTCGCCGACCGGGTGGGCGCGCTCGGCGCCGAACGGAAGTGGCCCGCCGACCTGCCGGCGCCGGCCAGCGGGACGCGCCGGGAGCAGCTGACCCGGCTCGCCGCGGCCGGCATGACGGTGCTCACCAACGACGGCGTGCTGCCGCTCACGTCGGGCTCCGGGGTCGCATTGATCGGCCGGCACGCGCTCGAGACCATCGACATGGGCGGCGGTTCCGCGCAGGTCAACCCGCCGCATCAGGTCAGCGTCGCCGAGGGGCTGACCGCGCTGCTCGGCGACGCCGTCACCGTCGCGGACGGCGTCGAGGTGCGCGGGCGCGCGGTGCCGGCCCGCCCAGAATTCGTCACCGACCCGCAGACCGGCGAGCGCGGGATGCGCGTGCGGGTGTTCGCGACCGACGACACCCTCCTGGACGACAAGCATCTCGACAACGCCAAGGCGCTGGTGGGCTTCGACGACAACTACCCGAAGCCGGTCGGCCGGGTGGAGCTCGAGGCCTCCGTCGATGCCCGCGGGGAGATCGAACTCGGCGTCGTCGGCAAGGGCGACTGGGTGGTCCGCAACGGTGACCAGACCCACGAGTTCCGGGTGGAGTCCACGTCGTCGGGGCTCGGCGACGACATGCTGGCGCCGCCGTCGGCGTCCCGGGTCGTCACCGTGGGCGAGAGCGGGCTGCTGGAGGCCTCGCTGCGGCTGTTCCGCGAGCCCGCCGGCCCGATGGCGCACATCGGCGTCGCCGGCCTGATCGCCCGGGTCGCCCCGCGCCCCGACGACGACGCGATCGAGGAGGCCGTCGCAGCCGCGGCCGCGGCCGAGATCACCGTGGTGGTCGTGGGTCTCACGGAGGAGCAGGAGACAGAGTCGGTCGACAAGACGACGCTGCGGCTGCCCGGCCGGCAGGACGACCTCGTCCAGGCGGTCGCCGGCGCGGCGCGCCGGACCGTGGTGGTGGTGAACGCCGCGACGCCGGTGCTGATGCCGTGGCTCGCCGACGTCGACGCGGTGCTGTGGGCCGGCCTGCCGGGGCAGGAGGGCGGGCACGCCGTCGCCGCGGCGCTGCTGGGCACGATCGAGCCGGCGGGCCGGCTCGTGACGACGTTCCCGGCCGCCGACGGCGCGGCGCCTGCCTGGGACGTCACGCCGACCGACGGCGACGTCACCTACGCCGAGGGCACGTTCATCGGATACCGGGGCCACTACGCCGGGACCGCGCCGGCACCGGTGTTCTGGCTCGGCCACGGCCTCGGCTACGGCAGCTGGGAGTACGCGGGCGCCCGGCTCGTCGAGACGGGTGCCGACGCCCGGCGGATCACCCCCGGCCGTCGACGTCACCGTGCGGAACACCGGCGACCGGGAGAGCCGGGAGGTCGTGCAGCTGTACTTCGAGCCCGCCGAGACCGACCAGCCCGTTCGCCTCGTCGGCTGGGCGGCCGTGACGGTGCCCGCCGGCGGGGAGGCTGAGGTCACGGTTGCCGCCGACGGCCGGATGTGGCGGCGCTGGGACCAGGCGAACCACGGCTGGACGGAGCTGAGTGGCGGCGGCCGGCTGCTGCTCGCACGGGGCCTGGGCGACGTCCGGGCGACCGTCGACCTGCGCTAGCGGCTCGCGATGGCAGGGGACGCGATGGCGGGCGATCCGCCGCGGCGCGGGCCCGGCCGCCCGCGCGGGGCGGTGACCGGCGCCACCCGCGACGGCGTGCTGGACGTCGCGTCCCGGCTGTTCGCGGCCGCGGGCTTCCACGGCACGTCGATCAACGACGTCGCACAGCAGGCCGGGCTGTCCACGGCCGGGCTGCTGCACCACTTCCCGAGCAAGCGACACCTGCTCGCGGCGGTGCTCGCCCAGCGGGACTCCGATGACGCCCGCGCCCTCGAACTGACGGGAGGCGCCGGGGCCGGGGTGCAGGCCGGGGTCTGGGAACTGCTCGAGCGGATGGTGGACGTGGCCCGGCTGAACTCCACCCGCCACGGGATGGTGAAGCTGTACGCGATGCTGTCCGGCGAGGCGGTCGACCCGGCCCACCCGGCGCACGACTGGCTGCGCGGGCATCTGGTCGGCCTCGTCGGCGACCTGGCCGCGGCGTTCGAGGCCGGCAAGGTGGCGGGCACGGTGCGGCCGGACGCGCCGTCGCACTCCCTGGCCCGGCTCGTGGTCGCCGCGCTGGACGGCCTGCAGGTGCAGTGGCTCGCGGGCGGCGACGCGCCGGCCGGCCGGGACGCCGGGCCGGACATGGCCACGGACGTCCGGGTGTTCGTCGACGGCCTGGCCCGGCTCTATCGGCTGGCCGCCGCGTCGGCCTGACGGGCGCGCTCGGTCGCCGCGCTTCGCGCGTGTCGCAGCGCGTCGGCGGACAGCACCATGAGTGCGAGCCAGACGAGCGCGAAGCCGGCCCAGCGGGACAAGGGCATGCTCTCGCCGAACCAGAACACGCCGAGCAGGAACTGCAGCACCGGCGTGAGGTACTGCAGCAGGCCGAGCACCGACAGCGGCAGCGCCCGCGCGGCAGCCGCGAACGCCAGCAGCGGGCCGCAGGTCACCAGGCCGGTGGACACGAGCAGCAGGGTGTGCCCCGCCCCGAAACCGACGAAGGTGGACGAACCCTGCAGGCCGAGCACGGCGAGATAGGCCAGGGCCGGCAGGACCAGCACGAGGCCCTCGGCGGTGAGCGAGCTCGTCGGGGGCAGCGGGATGACCTTCTTCACCAGCCCGTAGAGCGCGAAACTGCACGCCAGCACGAGGGCGATCCACAGCAGCCCGCCGCCGGTGACCGCGAGCACGACGACCGCGAGCACCCCGAGCCCGACCGCCGTCCACTGCAGCCCACGCAGCCGTTCCCGGAAGATCACCACCCCGAGCAGCACGCTGACCAGCGGATTCACGAAGTAGCCGAGCGCCGCCTCGACGACGTGACCGTCGTTGACGGACCAGATGTAGACGCCCCAGTTGACCGCGATGAGGGCCGCGCCCGCCGCCACCAGCAGCCACACCCGGCGGCCGACGCCGCGCAGCGTGCGCCACCCCCGGACCGCGGTCAGCACGAGCGCCGACACCACCAGCGACCAGATCATCCGGTGCGCCAGGATCTCGGTCGCGTCGGCGGGTTGGAGCAGCGGGAAGAACAGCGGGAACAGGCCCCACATCCCGTAGGCGGCGACGCCGAACATCACGCCACGGCGCACGCGTCACCGCCCTCCGGTCGGGCCGCCCGCCGGCACGTGCGCGCCGCACGGGTGCTGCGCTCGACCGCCGGCGGCCCGGCCGTCCGGCGCTCAGCGGTAGTTGGTGAACTGCAGCGCGATGTCCAGGTCCGCGCCCTTGAGCAACGCGATCACCGCCTGCAGGTCGTCGCGCTTCTTGCCGGTCACCCGCACCTGGTCGCCCTGGATCTGCGCCTGGACGCCGCGGGGACCCTCGTCCTTGATCCGCTTGACGATCGCCTTCGCCTTGTCCGAGGCGATGCCCTGCTGCAGGGTGCCGGACGCCTTGTAGATCTTTCCCGACGCCTGCGGGTCGGCGATGTCCAGCGCCTTGAGCGAGATGCCGCGCTTGATCAGCTTCTCCTTGAAGACGTCGATGGCGGCCTTGCAGCGCTCCTCGGTGGCGGCGCTGACGGTGACGCCCTGCTCGCCTGCCCAGGCGATGGACGCGTCGGTGCCGCGGAAATCGAACCGCTGCGACAGCTCCTTCGCCGCCTGGTTGAGCGCGTTGTCGGCCTCCTGCCGGTCGACCTTGCTGACGATGTCGAACGAGGCGTCTGCCATCGCTGCCTGCCCTTCGCGATTCCCGGGGGTCCGTGGCCCGGGTGCCGCAGCCATTCTTCACACCCGCGCCGCCCACCGGCGCCGCGCGGGGCCTCCTCGTCGCGATTCGGTCGGCCGCTGGGTGCCCTAGTACGCTGTGCGGGCGCTCGCGGCCCCGTGTCGCGGCGTCGCTGGACGGCGACGGCAGGTTGCCCGAGTGGCCAAAGGGAGCTGACTGTAAATCAGCCGGCATTGCCTACGGGGGTTCGAATCCCTCACCTGCCACCACCCGCGCGGGGCCGGATCCGCCGAGGGGTCCGGCCAACCGGGTGACAACGGCGTCCCGGGTGCTCATTCTCGGCGCAAAGCCTGCGGAGAATCGACCGGCTGGCGCTACGCTCCGTATATGTTCGGGGTCGATGGCGGCTCGGCCGGCGACGGCTGGACGCGTGCCGTCCCCCGAACGCGGATCGGCGGGAACCCGGGGCATTCGCGATGACGGTCGAGAAGGCGTTCGCGGAGCCGGTGGCCGATCCGCGACCACCGCATCGGACCGGCAAGCAGGTCTTCCCGATCGTCGCTGCGGTCATCTTCGCGATCTCGGCCGTGCTGTGGTGGCTCGTCCTGCGCAACGAGCAGGTGACGACGGACACCACGACGCTCGTGGTGGGCGCCATCGTGCTGGTCCTGGCGTTCATGGGCGGCGAGCTCTACCCCCTGCAGATCGAGGTGCGCCGGGAAACGGTCCTGGTGAGCGGCTCCGAGCTGCCGATGGTGCTGGGGTTGCTGCTGCTGCCCGCCTGGGTGGTCGGGGTGACCAGCGTGGTCGCCGGCGCGGTGGTCTTCCTCGGCCGGCACGACTCGTGGCGCAACATCGCGGTCAACCTCTCGTTCATCGCGATCGAGACGGGGACCGCGGCGTTCGTCATGCAGTCCATCGTCACGCCCGAGAGCCCCATCGCCATGCGCTACCTCGGCGCCGGCGTGGGCGTGCTCGCCGGCGCGCTGATGTCCGCGCTGCTGGTCGGGCTGACCTACCGGCTGCTCGGCCCGGCAGAGCCGCTGCGCCGGGTCATCGGCCGGTCGATGCTCTCCGCGGCGGCCATCGTGGTGTTCGGGCTCGTCGGCTACACGGTCTGGATGTCCGGCCCCGCCGGCCCGTGGCTGAGCATCGCGCTCGCCGTCGTGCTGGTGGTGCTGTACCGCACCTACCAGCGCTTCCTGCGCCAGCACACCGACCTGACCCGGATGTACACCTTCGCGCGGCTGGTCACCGGGGCCGGCACGACCACCGACGAGTGGCGGGGCGCGGTGGAGCAGGTCCGCGACCAGCTGAACGCGAAGGTCGGCGTGCTGCGGCTGTTCGACGGCGAGGCCGAGGTCCGCACGGTGGCCATGACCGCCGAGGGCGAGATCAACGAGCCGCCGGCGGCCCCGAACGACGCGCTGCTCGCCAGCGCCCGCGCGCTCGGCCAGGTCAGGGCGACCAAGGACACGGCATACGACCCGTCCGTGCTGTCCGCCATCGACGCCCGTCGCGCCTCCGAGGTGATGGTGGTGCCGCTGCGCTCGGGCGACCGGGACCGCGGCTACCTCGAGGTCCGCGACCGGCAGTCGCGGTGGGGGAGTTTCGGCGACGACGACCTGAAGATGCTGGAGACGCTCAGCGAGCACGTCGCCACCGCGCTGGACAACCTGCGGCTGCTCGAGACCCTGCGGCACGAGGCCTACCACGACGCCATCACCGGGCTGTACAACCGGCTCGGCCTGACGGTCGGCGCGCAGCTGCAGGTCGACTCCGGCCGGGCGATCGCCATCGTGCTGGTCGAGCTGAACGTGCTGTCGCAGGTGAACAACGCCCTCGGTCACGATCGCGGGGAGCAGCTGCTGCGCACGGCCGGGGACCGCCTGGTGCAGTTCGCCGGCGAGGGCAAGCCGGTGGCGCGGATCGAGGGCGACCGGTTCGCGGTGCTCATCGGCGACCAGTCCGAGCCGGAGCTGACGGCGTTCGGCGGCCAGCTGCTCACGGTGATCGAGCGGCCCTACTCGCTGGACGGCATCGAGGTCGACCCGCAGCCGTACGTCGGCATCGCCGGCGCCGGGCGGGACCCGCACGACTCGCTGGCGCCCATCACCAAGGACCCCAGCACGCTGCTGCAGCGCGCCGAGATGGCCATGCTCGCGGCGCAGGGGCACCAGGAGGCGCTGCAGATCTACCGGGCGAGCATGGGCGAGGTCTACCGGCGGCGGTTCCAGCTCGTCACCCAGTTCCGGCAGGCGATCGAGCAGGGCCGGATCATCGTGCACTACCAGCCGAAGATCCGGTTGGCCGACCGCGAGCTGGTCGGCGTGGAGTCGCTGGTGCGCTGGATGCACCCGGAGTTCGGCCTGGTCTCGCCGGCCGAGTTCGTCGAGGCGATCGAGGCGACCGGGTCCATCGACATCCTGCTCGGGCACGTGCTGGACATCGTGCTGCAGCAGCTGCGCGACTGGGGCGACGAGGGCCTGCGCATCTCGGCGGCGGTGAACCTCTCGGTGCGGAACCTGCTGGGCGAGGACTTCCCCGCCTCGGTGGCGCGCGCGCTGCAGCGCAACGGGGTGCCGGCCGAGCTGCTCACCTTCGAGATCACCGAGTCCAGCGTCATGGCCGACCCGGAGCATTCGCTGCCCGTGCTGCGCCGGCTGCACTCCATGGGCATCGGGCTGTCGGTCGACGACTTCGGCACCGGGTACTCCTCGCTGGCCTACCTGCGCCGGCTGCCGATCGACGAGATCAAGATCGACCGCTCGTTCGTGCTCGGCATGGCGACCGACCTCGGCGACCTGGCGATCGTGCGAGCGATCGTCGACCTCGGTCACTCGCTGGGGCTGCGCGTGGTCGCCGAGGGTGTCGAGGAGGAGGGCGCCAGGGACGCACTGCGCGAGATGAAGTGCGACCAGGCGCAGGGCTTCCTGATCTCCCGGCCGATGCCCCTCGACCGCTTCCAGGCCTGGCTCGCGTCCCGCACGGTGAGCATCTACGACCCCGCGTCGACCACCCACGTGCTGCGGCTGATGAGCTGAGCCGCCCGGGCGGGGCCGGCGGGCCGTCTCGCGCTTTTCGCGGAATCAGCGCCCTAGGGTAAAGTTGCCCAGGCTGTCTGCGGGCCGCGCGCCGCAGTGCATGCAGCCAGTGCATGCAGCCAGACCACGCCCCTTTAGCTCAGTCGGCAGAGCGTCTCCATGGTAAGGAGAAGGTCTACGGTTCGATTCCGTAAAGGGGCTCGGAAGAAGCGGACGGCGGGTGGTGTTGCACCTGCCGGGCGTCCTTCCGGCAGGGGTGAGTTGGCCCCTCCGCAGTGGCGGTGTAGCTCAGTCGGTAGAGCAAGCGGCTCATAATCGCTGTGTCGCCGGTTCAAGTCCGGCCACCGCTACCAGCACGATCTGCAACACGATCACGGCGGCGCCCCGGCGCGGCCGGACACACCAAGCTCCCGGCGTGGGCCCACGCCGCGGCGCGCACCTGCAACGAAGAAAGAGGCAGCTACCGTGGCCGCCACCGATGTCCGCCCCAAGATCACCTTGGCGTGCGAGGAATGCAAGCACCGCAACTACATCACGCGGAAGAACCGCCGCAACGATCCCGATCGCCTCGAGATCAAGAAGTTCTGCCCGAACTGCGGCGTGCACCGCAAGCACAAAGAAACCCGCTGACGCGAGGCGGCGTGGCGCTCGACCCCGCGTTCGTCGGGCGGGAGTACCCGCTGGCGGAGACCTACGTCGTCGGCGTGGAGAAGATCCGCGAGTTCGCCACGGCGATCGGCGACGGCAACCCGCTGTATCACGACCGGGCCGCCGCGCGGTCGGCCGGCCACCCCGACCTGGTCGCCCCGCCGACCCTGCCGATCGCCGTGATCGCCAGGGCGCAGGACGCCGTCCTGTTCGACCCGGCGCTCGGCCTCGACTTCTCCCGCGTCGTCCACCTGGACCAGCGGTTCGTCAGTCATCGGCCGATCCACGCCGGGGACGAGCTGTCCACCACCGTGATCATCGACTCGATCCGGGTGCTGGCCGGCAACGACGTGATCACCCTGCGCACCGAGATCACCGACGCCACGGGCGCGGCGGTCAGCACCACCTACGGCGCGCTGGTCTCCCGGGCCGACGCGGGTACGTCGTGACCCCTGCCTTTGACACCGCCGCGGCTCCGTTCTCGTGACCCCGGCCTTTGACAGCCGCGGGTCCGTTCTCGTGACCCCGGCCTTTGACACCGTCGCCGTCGGCGACGCCCTGCCGCCGCTGACGGTGCGGGTCACCCGCGAGCAGCTCGTCCGCTACGCGGGCGCGTCCGGCGACTTCAACCCCATCCACTGGAACGAGCGCGCCGCCCTGGCGGTGGACCTGCCCGGGGTGATCGCCCACGGCATGCTCACCATGGGCGCGGTGGGGCGCATCGTCACCGACTGGGTGGGCGACCCCGCCCGGGTGCGCGACTACGAGACCCGTTTCACCCGGCCGGTCGTCGTGCCCGACGACGCCGACGGCGCGACGGTCGAGGTGACCGCGGCGGTCAAGGCGATGGACGCCGACGCCCGCACCGCGCGGGTGGACATCACCGCGACCTTCGCCGGGCAGACCGTGCTCGGCAAGTGCCGGGCCGTCGTCGCGCTCGACTGACGGCCGCCCGTACCGGGTCAGTCGCCGGCCGTCGCCAGGAACTCGCCCATCCGCGTCACGCCGGTGACCAGGTCGTCGTCGCCGAGCGCGTAGGACAGCCGGAAGTAGCCGGGCGTGCCGAAGGCCTCGCCGGGCACCACCGCGACCTCCGCGCGGTCGAGCACCAGGGACGCCAGCTCGCCGGAGGACGCCGGCCGCACGCCGTCGAAGTCCCGGCCGATGAGGCCGGTCACCGACGGGTAGGCGTAGAACGCGCCCTGCGGCTCCGGGCAGCTGACGCCCTGGATCGCGTTGAGCAGTTCGACCATCCGCTGCCGGCGGCGGTCGAACGCCGACCGCATCTCGGCCACCGCGGTGAGCGGGCCGGCGACGGCGGTGAGCGCGGCCTGCTGGGCGACGTTGCAGACGTTCGAGCTCAGGTGCGACTGCAGGTTGGTGGCCGCCTTGACGACATCCTTCGGGCCGATCATCCAGCCCACCCGCCAGCCCGTCATGGCGTAGGTCTTCGCGACGCCGTTCACGACCACGCACCGGTCGGCGATCTCCGGCGCCACCACCGGCATCGACACGTGCCGCGCGCCGGCGTAGGTGAGGTGCTCGTAGATCTCGTCGGTGACGACCCAGATCCCCCGCTCGGCCGCCCACCGGCCGATGGCGGCGACCTGCTCCGGGGGGTACACCGCGCCGGTCGGGTTCGACGGTGAGCAGAACAGCAGCACCTTGGTGCGCGGCGTGAGCGCCGCCTCCAGCTGGTCGAGGTCGACCAGGTACCCCGACGACTCGTCCGCCACCACCGGCACCGGCACGCCCCCGGCGAGCGTGATCACCTCGGGGTAGGTCGTCCAGAACGGCGCCGGCAGCAGCACCTCGTCGCCAGGGTCGAGCAGCGCGGCGAACGCCTGGTAGACGGCCTGCTTGCCGCCGTTGGTGACAAGCACCTGCTCGGGCGCGACGTCGAGCCCCGAGTCGCGCAGCGTTTTCTCTGCCACCGCCGCCCGCAGGCCGGGCATCCCCGCGGCCGGGGTGTAGCGGTGGTTGGCCGGGTTGGCGCACGCGGCCATGGCCGCCTGCACGATGTACTCGGGCGTCGGGAAGTCCGGTTCGCCGGCGCCGAAGCCGATGACCGGCCGGCCGGCCGCCTTGAGCGCCTTCGCCTTCGCGTCCACGGCGAGCGTCGCGGACTCGGCGATGCCGCCGATCCGGGCCGACACGCGCGGTCGGGTGGCGCTGCCGGTCGAGCCGCCGGACGCCGGATCGGCGGCGCCCTGGCCGGCGAGGGAAGGGACGGTATCGGTGCCGGCCGGTGCTGAGCTGGTCATGTGGCCATCGTGGCACGCCAGCCCCGGCGCGACGGGCCCCGGGGGCGGCCCGCGACCGTTGGTCCGCACCCCCGCCGGTGGCCTACACTGGTCGTTCTGGGGTGTGCTGGAGCTTGCCCGATTGCGGTCGATCCGGTCTTCGGGATCGCCGCGAGAGGCGGGCCGGGCACATCCCGGATTTGCGATCGGGGTATCGCGCCGGCGGTTGCGGCGGGGCACCAAAGGGGCGTAGCTCAACTGGCAGAGCAGCGGTCTCCAAAACCGCAGGTTGCAGGTTCAAGTCCTGTCGCCCCTGCAGCACGACGATCGGCAGGATGATCGGCGGGACCGGCACGCCGGCAGGGACGAGGGCACGAGCGAGTACCGAGCAGCACCGAGAAGGACGAGAGAACGAGTGAGCAACGACCACGACGACGTGACCGGCGACGGGCGCGAGGCCGCCCGGTCCGCGTCGGGTGATCCGGACGGATCGGACCCGGGATCGACCCCGGGATCGGCCCCGGGATCGGCCCCGGGATCGGCCTCGGGATCGGCCCCGAGATCGGCATCGGGATCGGCACCGTCCGGCGATGCGGCGTCGCCGGCCGACGCGTCGACGCCCGGCTCGGACGTCGAGGCCGACAGCGGCGACCAGGGCGCCGCCGGTGCAGCCACGAGCTCCGGCCGGGTGGCCGCCGGGTCGGCCCGCGCGGCCGCCCGCCGGTCGGCGGCCAGGGCGGGCACGACGGAGAGCAAGGGCGCGCCGACACCCGGACGGTCGGCGACAGCGACGGAGCGGCCGAACATCTTCGGGCGCCTCACGCGGTTCCTCCGCGAGGTGGTCGCCGAGCTGCGCAAGGTCATCTGGCCGAGCCGCCAGCAGATGATCACCTACACGATCGTGGTGATCATCTTCGTGTCCTTCATGGTCGCGCTTGTGGCGGGGCTGGACGTGCTGTTCGCCAGGGCGGTCCTGGCGATCTTCGGGTGATCCGGCCGTTCCGCCGGGGAATGGACCGGGCCCGTCGAACGGCAGCGCCGGCCGGGACGGTCGGCGCCGCGGACGGATGTGCCGCACAGACAGAACGGACCTGAGCGCTCGAACGCGAGCGGGTCCGGTCGAGAGCAGGAAGTGAGAACGACAGTGTCGAGCACCTCGCCCTTCGGGGCGGAGAATTCCGGCGAGGAGCAGTTCCGGGACGTCGTGCTGAGCGACGGCGATCAGACCACGGTCGCGTCCGTCACCGAGTCGCCCGTCTTCGCGGAAGCCGCCGCCGAGCCGACCGCCGCGAACGGCGCCGCCGGGAGCTCCGGTGACCCCGCCGAGGCCGATCGTGACGCGGCCGGCGAGGCCGAGGCAGAGGCCGAGGTGATCGAGCAGGCAGTCGAAGCCGTGCAGGACGCAGCGGCGGACACCGTGCAGGACGCCGCGCAGGACACTGTGCAGGAAACCGCGGCGGACTCCTCGACGAAAGCCGCCGACGCGGCGGCGGACGACGCGGCGGCCGCCGACGAGGTGGAGGCCGACCCGACCGAGGAGCTCCGCTCGGCGCTGCGCCGGGCGCACGGCGACTGGTACGTCGTGCACTCCTACGCGGGATATGAGAACAAGGTCAAGACCAACCTCGAGACCCGGATCAAGTCCCTCGACATGGAGGACTTCATCTACCAGATCGAGGTCCCGACCGAAGAGGTCACCGAGATCAAGAACGGCGTCCGCAAGCAGGTCCAGCGCAAGGTCTACCCCGGCTACATCCTGGTCCGGATGGACCTGACCGACGCCTCCTGGAGCGCCGTCCGGAACACCCCGGGCGTCACCGGGTTCGTCGGCGCCACCGCGCAGCGCCCGTCCGCGCTGTCCGTCGACGAGGTCGTGAAGATCCTCGCGCCTGCCGCCCCGCGCAAGGCGCACGCCGCCCAGGCGGGCACCGGCACCGCGCCGGCGCGCACCGAGGTGGACTTCACCGTCGGCGAGTCGGTCACCGTCATGGACGGCCCGTTCGCCACGTTGCCCGCCACGATCAACGAGGTGAACCCGGACGCCCAGAAGCTCAAGGTGCTGGTCTCGATCTTCGGGCGGGAGACGCCCGTGGAGCTGACCTTCACCCAGGTCGCCAAGATCTGATCCGCCGCCCGCCGGCCGCGGATCGACCAGCCCGAAACCCCATCGCCAGGAACACACGAAGGAAGCAACGAGGATGCCCCCCAAGAAGAAGAAGCTCGCAGCGATCGTCAAGCTGCAGATCAAGGCGGGCCAGGCCACCCCGGCCCCGCCGGTCGGACCGGCGCTGGGCCAGCACGGCGTGAACATCATGGAGTTCTGCAAGGCCTACAACGCCGCGACGGAGACGCAGCGCGGCGACGTCGTGCCCGTGGAGATCTCCATCTACGAGGACCGGTCGTTCGACTTCAAGCTGAAGACCCCGCCGGCCGCGCGGCTGCTGCTCAAGGCCGCGGGCGTCGAGAAGGGCTCAGGGACGCCGCAGTCGAAGAAGGTCGCCACGGTCTCCGCCGCGCAGGTGCGGGAGATCGCCACGCTCAAGCAGGTGGACCTCAACGCCAACGACATCGAGGCCGCCGAGAAGATCATCGCCGGGACGGCCCGGTCGATGGGCATCACCATCGGCGACTGACGCCCAAGGGCGGGCACCCTCGCCCGTCGGTGGTGATCGAACGCGACAACCGAAGACAGCATCACGTGGGAGGGCCGAGCGCGGCCCGCAGCAACCACACCCTCCGCACCGGGGCGCCCGCCCCGGACACGGCACCACTCGAGGAGACAGCAATGAAGCGCAGCAAGGGCTACCAGCAGGCCGCCCAGGAGATCGACCGCACGCACCTCTACTCCCCGCTCGAGGCGGCGGAACTGGCGAAGAAGACCTCGCCCGCCAAGATGGACGCGACCGTCGAGGTCGCCATGCGGCTCGGCGTCGATCCCCGCAAGGCCGACCAGATGGTGCGCGGCACCGTCAACCTGCCGCACGGCACGGGCAAGACCGCCAGAGTGATCGTCTTCGCGGTCGGCGACAAGGCCGCCGAGGCCGAGGCCGCCGGCGCGGACGAGGTCGGCTCGGACGACCTGATCGCCCGGATCCAGGGCGGCTGGCTCGACTTCGACGCCGCGATCGCGACCCCGGACCAGATGGCCAAGGTCGGCCGCATCGCCCGCATCCTCGGCCCGCGCGGCCTGATGCCGAACCCGAAGACGGGCACCGTCACCCCCGACGTCACCAAGGCCGTCGTGGACATCAAGGGCGGCAAGATCAATTTCCGGGTGGACAAGGCCGCCAACCTGCACCTGGTGATCGGCAAGGTCTCGTTCCCGACCGAGCAGCTGGTGGAAAATTACGCCGCGGCGCTCGACGAGGTGCTGCGGTCTAAGCCGGCTGCCGCGAAGGGCCGCTACCTGAAGAAGGTCGCCTTCGCGACCACGATGGGTCCCGGCATCCCGGTCGACCCGATGCGGACCCGCAACCTGCTCGAGGCCGACGAAGCCTGACCGTGCCTGACCGTGCCTGACCGTGCCCGACCGGAGCCAGACCGTGCCTGACAGTCGTGGACCGGTGGGTCGACGGCCAGGACCGCGCCGTGGAGACGGTCACCAGCGCGAGCGTGCACGGCGTCGCCGTCGCCAACCAACCGGACGGTCGTGACCGCGTTCGACCAGCCGTCACGGTCGGCTGACCGGGCCGGCGGCTCGTCGACGCATTTGGTCCGCGATCCGGACGTCGCGTAGCCTGAGTGGCGATCCACCGAAGACCGTCGGCTCCCGCCATGCGCGGGTGAAGGTTCCGGACATGTCCGGGCGGCCCACGCAGGGGGACGAGGTCAGTACCGCGCGGTCCGCCGAGGCCGCCGCTCACGCCCCGTGCCGCTGCGCCGGGGCGTTCGTCATCTCCGCGACTTCCTCCCGAGCTGGGCGCCGCCCGTCCGGAGTGGACGCTCGAACCGGGCCGTCGAGAATCGACGGGCCATGGATGTCAGGAAGGAGGCGACGAATGGCACAGGCCGACAAGGTCGCCACAGTCGCCGAGATCACCGAACGGTTCCGCTCCTCGAACGCCGCGCTGATCACCGAGTACCGCGGCCTCACGATGGCCCAGCTCACCGAGCTGCGCCGCTCGCTCGGCTCGGACACGTCGTACACGGTGGCCAAGAACACGCTGGTGAAGCGGGCCGCCGCGGACGCCGGCGTGCAGGGTCTCGACGAGCTGTTCGTGGGCCCGACCGCCGTCGCGTTCGTCTCCGGTGAGCCGGTGGACGCCGCCAAGGCGCTGCGCGAGTTCGCCAAGGCGCACCCGCTGCTGGTGATCAAGGGTGGCCTGCTCGACGGGCGTGCGCTGGACCCCGCCGAGGTCACCAAGCTGGCCGACCTGGAGTCGCGCGAGGTGCTGCTGGCGAAGCTGGCGGGCGCGATGAAGGCGAGCCTGACGAAGGCGGCGATCGTGTTCAACGCGCTGCCGACGAAGACCGCGCAGCTCGTCGCCGCGCTGCAGGAGAAGAGGGCCGCCGACGGCGGCGCCGATCTCGGCGTGAGCGAGTCGGTGGACGCCGCAACCGAAGCGACCGAAGCCGGGACCGACTCATCGACCGATGCCGCGACCGACACCGCGACGGCCGAGGGCACCGAGGAGACGGCCGACGCATCGGCCTGATCCGACCAGCACCATCCGGTCGGATCACCGATCGGCTCCACCCCCGCACGACCGCCCGGGACGACAGACCCCGGGCTCAGAACTGAAAGGAACGCCACCATGGCGAAGCTGACCACCGACGAGCTCCTCGACGCGTTCAAGGAGCTCACCCTGATCGAGCTGTCCGACTTCGTGAAGCAGTTCGAGGAGACCTTCGGCGTCACCGCCGCGGCCCCCGTCGCCGTCGCCGGCGCCGTCGGCCCCGCGGCCGGTGCCGCTCCGGCCGAGGCCGCCGAGGAGCAGGACGAGTTCGACGTCATCCTCGAGGCCGCCGGCGAGAAGAAGGTCCAGGTCATCAAGGCCGTCCGCGAGCTCGTCTCCGGGCTGGGCCTGAAGGAGGCCAAGGACCTCGTCGACGCGGCGCCGAAGCCGGTGCTGGAGAAGGCCACCAAGGAGGCCGCCGAGGCCGCCCAGGCCAAGCTGCAGGAGGCGGGCGCCACCGCCACCGTCAAGTGACCTCCTGACCGGAGCACCGACGGCGCGCTGACGCCGCACCACCCGCACCACACCGCCGAACACCGCGGGACGATCCAGCACGGATCGCCCGCGGTGTTCGTCGTTCTCGGGGCGCCCGCATCCGGCCGCCGGTCGCGGCCGACCGGTCCCGGTTCCGGTTCCGGTCCCGAAGAGCCCTCAGCGGACGACGGAGGGCGACGCCGCCTGGCCGACCAACAGCCGGGGGGCGCCGGTCCCGTCGGCCGCCGCCGCCCACACGTCGAACTCCCCGCCCCGCTCGCCGGTCAGCGGCAGTGCGTAGAGCAGGGTCGAGTCGTCGAGCCACTCGACCTGGTCGTCGACGCTGCGGTGCTCGGCAACGGCGGTCTCCGCCCCGGATGCCAGGTCCAGCACGGCCAGCCCCCAGCCGTCGTCGCGGCGCTTCTTGTAGGCGACCCTGGTGCCGTCCGGCGACAGCGACGGGCACTCCGCGCCGGGATGAACCGTCTCGACGGTCCGGGCGCCGATCGAGCCGCGGGCGAGCCAGGGTTCGCCCCCGAACGCGACGGTGACGTAGAAGGTGTCGTCGTCCGCGAAGGTGACGCCCCAGAAGTTGCGGTCGACGGGGAAGATCCGTTCGCCGTCCTGCACGAGCTGGAAGTCCTCCAGGTGCAGGCTGGCGCCGTCGTCCAGGGTGGTGATGTAGGTCCGCGTGGAGAAGCCCGCGGTCAGATAGGAATCACCCGTCACGAAACCCGTGATGGCCGCGATGCGCCCGTCCGCCGACAGCCGGGCGCGGCTCGGGATGCCGGCCCGCTCGGTGCTGAACTCCGGCGCGCCGTCCGCCCCCAGCGCCTGCTCGACGTAGGTCGAGGCGATGCCGGAGTTGCTGAGCAGGCAGAGCGTCATGGCGGCGGTCGCGTCCACCCGCTGGCAGTTCGTGCCGGTGACCGCCCGCGGACCGCCGGGATCGTTCACCGCGACCATCGCCACCCTGCCGTATTCCGGGCCGATCGCTGCGTTGCGGAAGACGATCCGAGGCTTGCCCTCGAACGCGCCGGCGTCCGCGACAGCCGGCGCGGGCGCGCCGGCGGGCGTCATCGCGCTGCGCCGCCCGCCAGACCAGGTAGCCCGCCGTGGCGCCGACGACCAGCACGCACACGGCGACGAACAGCGCCAGCCGCGTCCGTCCGCTCACGCGGTCGCCGCCTCGAGCGGGCGCACGCGGCGGACCAGCGCCCAGGCGAGCGGCAGGGCCACGGCCAGCGCGGCGGCCACCGTCAGCACCGCGGACTCCCGGCCGACCTGCAGCCACAGCCAGCCGAAGCCCAGCGACGCGAACAGCCGGGCGCCGGCGACGACGGACTGCGTGGTGGCGATCGCGCTGCCCCGCACGCCGGCGGGCACCAGCGACGAGGTCGCGGCCGACAGGACGCCGTCGGTGGCCGCATAGAAGGCACCCAGGAGCAGCAGGCACGCGACCATGCCGGCCGCACCGCCGCCGAGCGCGGCACAGAGGTAGGCGAGCGAGCAGCAGGCCGTACCCGCCGAGGTAGACCCGCGTCCGGCCGATCCGGTCGGCCAGGCGGCCGAAGGGCACGGCCAGCGCCAGGTAGGCGACGTTCGTGCCGACGAACAGCAGCGGGAACCAGACGGCGCCCAGGTCGTCCCGGTCCTGCAGCACCAGGTAGAGGAAGCCGTCGCTGATGGTCAGCAGCCCGAGGAGCCCGGCCGCGCCGGCGAGCCGGCGGAACGGCCCACGGAGCAGCAGCCGGAGAGCCGGCCGCGGCGGCGGCTCCGCGCCCGGGTTCGCGGCGCGGTTCGGGCGCAGGTCTGGCACGAGCAGCACCAGCAGCGCCAGGCCGACGATGGCCGCGCCGAAGGAGGCGAGGAACACGGCGGTCGTAGTCGGTCGGCAGCAGCGCCAGGATGCCGAACGCGAGCGAGCGGGCCGAGCACCGCGCCGGTGGTGTCGAGCGCGCGGTGCACGCCGAACGCGCGGCCCAGCATGTGCGGCTCGGTGGACGCGGCGATGAGCGCGTCGCGTGGGGCGGTGCGCAGCCCCTTGCCGAGCCGGTCGGCGGTGACGACCGCGAGGATGCCGCCGAGGGCCGCGACCGGGAGCAGCGCCAGCCGGGCGACCGCCGACAGGCCGTAGCCCACGACGGCGATCCACTTCGGCCGGTCGGTCCGGTCGGACAGCCAGCCGCCGGCGAGCCGGACGACGACGCTCGCGCCCTGGTACAGCCCGTCCACCAGCCCGTAGGCGAGGGGGCTGAGGCCGAGGACTGTCGTGAGATACAGCGGGAGGACGGATGCGGTGGCCTCCGACGACACGTCCGTGAGGAGGCTGACGAAGCCCAGCAGCACGACCGTGCGCGCGACCCGGCCGCCCCGGCCGGACCCACCCGCGCCCGGTTCGCCCGGCCGCGGTCGATCGCTGAGGTACACGCAGCCGGCCCTTTCCCGCAGGTGAGCAGCAGTCTACGGACGCGGGGCGGCCCGCCGGACCGTCTTCCCGCGGGGTGCTTCGCGGTGCGAGGCTTCCCGGCGTGTTCGTGCGCGTCTGGCAGTGCGAGGTCGACGCGGCCGCGGCGGCGGAGTCCGCCGGGCGTCTACGACGGCTCGACAGGCGAGCGGGCGGGGCTGTTCGCGCGGCCGACGGGTCTCGGCACCGACCGTATCGGGACGTGCGGCGGCCTGAGGCCGGCATCCGGGTCACCCGACCGTGCGGCCGGACCCGGGCGGCGACCCAGTCCGGGCGTGAGCACAATCGGGCGCATGACCGACGCCGAGCCCGACGGGACCCCCACGACCCCCCTCGCCGGGCGCACCGCCCTGGTCACGGGCGGCGGCAGCGGCATCGGCGAGGCCTGCGCCCGCCGGCTCGCGGGCATGGGCGCGACCGTCACCATCGCCGATGTGGACGCCGCCGCGGCGGGCCGCGTCGCCGGCGAGATCGGCGGCACGCCATGGCAGGTCGACCTCACCGCGACCCGCCCGCTGGACGACCTGCGGCTCGACGTCGACGTGCTGGTGAACAACGCGGGCATACAGCGGGTCAGCCCCATCGCGGACTTCGACCCGGACGACTTCCGCCGGATCCTGACGCTGATGGTCGAGGCGCCGTTCCTCCTCGTCCGGGCCTGCCTGCCGCACATGTACCGGACGGGCTGGGGGCGGGTCATCAACATCTCGTCGGTGCACGGCCTCGTCGCGTCGCCGTTCAAGTCCGCGTACGTCACGGCCAAGCACGCGCTGGAGGGCCTGTCCAAGGTCATCGCGCTCGAGGGCGGCACCCACGGCGTGACCAGCAACTGCCTCAACCCCGGTTACGTCCGCACCCCGCTGGTGGAGAAGCAGATCGCCGACCAGGCCCGCATCCACGGCATCCCCGAGGCGGACGTCGTGTCGACCGTGCTGCTGGCCGAGTCGACGATCAAGCGGCTGGTGGAGCCGGCGGAGGTCGCGTCGCTCGTCGCCTGGCTGGTCGGCCCTGACGCCGGCATGGTCACCGGCGCGTCGTACTCGATGGACGGCGGGTGGCTGGCCCGTTGACGCACACCTACCGCACGCAGGACGTGCCGGTCCGCGGCGGCGACCTGCGGATCGGCGTCTGGGAGCCCGCGGAGGCGGCCGGCGGCGCGGGACCGGCGACGGTGCCGACGGTGCTCGCGATCCACGGGATCACCGCCACGCACCGCGCGTGGCAGCTGATCGCGCCGCTGCTCCCCGGAATCCGCGTGGTGGCGCCCGACCTGCGCGGCCGCGGCCGGTCCAACGCGCTGCCGCCGCCGTACGGGATGGCGTCCCACGCCGACGACGCCGCCGCCGTCCTCGACCACCTCGGCATCGAGCGGGCGACCGTCGTCGGGCACTCGATGGGCGGGTTCGTGGCAGTCGTGCTGCACCACCGGCACCCCGAACGGGTCGGCGGGTTCCTGCTCGTGGACGGCGGGCTGCCGCTCGTCGTGCCCGAGGGATGGGACGTGGAGATGCTCGTCACGGCCGTGCTCGGCCCGGCCGCCGAGCGGTTGTCCCAGGAGTTCGCCGACCGGGAGGCGTACGCGGCCTACTGGCGGGCTCATCCCGCGCTCGGTCCCGACTGGAACCCGGCTATGCGCGACTACGCCGACTACGACCTCGAGGGCGAGCCGCCGGCGATGCGCGCCTCGACCCGGCCCGAGGCGATGATGGTCGACTCGACGGACCAGTTCGGCGCGACCGGCTACCTGGACGCGATGCGCGGCCTCCCCGACCCGACCGTCGTGCTGCGCGCGCCCCGGGGGCTGCAGAACGAGGCGCCCCTGTACTCGCCGGAGTGGGCCGCCGGCTGGGCGGCCAGATCCCCGCGCCTCGGATCGCACCGTCGAGGGCGTCAACCACTACACGATCGCGCTCACCGACCGCGGCGCGGCCGTCGTCGCCGACGCGATCCGCGCCGCCGTCGAGTCGACTCCCCTCACCTGACCACGCAACTCCGGCACGCCGCGCAAGCGCGCTGGTTCCGGGCGACCGCACCGGCCGCGGGACCGCGTGCACCCGCCCGACACCGGTGCGCCGTGCGGGAAGGCTCGCCGGCGCGACCCCCGTCGGGGCGCTCTTTCGGCCGGTCAGCGCCGGTGCGGCGGGGCGGGTCGATGCACTTTGATGCTTGACGGATCCCGGTCGGCGGGCCACCCTTGTTCCTACGACGTCGGTCAAATGCAGGGCCGCGTCCCTTGGTACGCAGTCGCCCATGCACCGTCTGGGTTGAGCCGGTTCGGCTCCCCGCGGGGCGGGCGGGTCGCGCCGAAGGGCACGTCTCGACAGAGCTGCCCTTCGGTGCTAAGCTGCATGTTTGCGCTGCCCTCTTTGCGCTGCCCTAGATCAGGGGAACCCTCGCCGTCGCGTGCACGGGGCGCTCCTGCTTGCCTGGCAGTCGCTCGAGGCTTGCGCCGCACCACCGACAACAGCCGCGCGGCAAACCAGCCGCGACCGTGAAATGTGACGTCAGAAGGGCCTGGGCCGCCCCAGGCGCGGAGGCGTCGACAGCGCATGTCCTCGAAAGGACGCATCTTGGCAGTCACCAGCACGCCCAAGACCACCGCCGGAACCCTGGCCAACGGACTCCCGAATCGCGTCTCATTCGCCAAGCTCCGCGAACCACTCGAAGTACCGAACCTCCTCGCCCTGCAAACCGAATCGTTCGAGTGGCTGGTGGGCGCCCAAGCGTGGCGCGACCGCCAGACCGACCCGCTGTCCAGTGGCCTCGACGAGATCCTCGAGGAGATCTCCCCGATCGAGGACTTCTCCGGGAACCTGTGGCTGTCCTTCTCCGACCCGCGCTTCGACGAGGTCAAGGCCTCCGAGGAGGAGTGCAGGGACAAGGACATGACGTACTCGGCGCCGCTGTTCGTCACCGCCGAGTTCATGAACGGTGAGACGGGCGGGGTGCGTCGGCAATTAA
>CAWHKH010000004.1:0-794160 GCA_963829945.1 uncultured Actinomycetota bacterium
ACCAGGCTGGAGGTGCCGCCCGGCAGCGGGCTGGTCGACGGCACGCCGGTCGTGTATCGCGCGCCCGTGGTGATCTCGCTCGACTCCAGCTTCGTCAACGTCCAGCTCGAGCAGCGGAACGTGAACAACGAGCTGATCATGGTGCCGACACCGGGGTTGCACGTCAGCGCGAACAACGTGTACGTCGGGTCCGCGTCGTGGGGCCAGCTGAACGCCGGCGACGCGGTGCTCTACCAGCAGCTCACCGGCGCGTCCTCGGCCGGCTTCGGGCTGGTCAGCGGCGTGACCTACTACGTCATCAAGGCGGCCGACGGATACACCATCCAGCTGGCGGCGTCGTTCTGCCTGGCCGTCGGCGCGGCCGGCGCCGGCTGCGCGGGCACCGACGTCGTGACCCCCATCACCTTCGATGTGCCGCCCGGCACGGACGCGATCCGGCACCGCTTCGAGCGCTCGCTGGGCGGGCTGATCGACGGCCGCACCTACTACGTCGTGAATGCCGACGCGGCGGCCGGCGTCATCGAGCTGTCCGGGACCCGGGGCGGGCCGGCGATCGACTTGGGCATCCAGCACCGCGCCGGGCCGCACCGCCTCGGCATCGTCGAGGTGGTTCTCAAGTCCGGCACCGGCCAGCAGGCCCTGTTCGTGGACCTGACCAACGAGTGCGGCGGCCCGTGCGGGCACGCGCTCGCACCGTCCGGGGCCCCGCTCAGCACCGTGACGCCGACCGTCGGTGACGGCACCTCCGTCGCCAGCGCGCAGGGCGGCCAGGGCGGCATCGGCGAGTTCTCCTTCCCGTACGCGGAAGTGACCGGTTCGCCGGCGGTCTCGGCCGTGGTCGCGGCGGCGCTCACCGCCGGCGCGGACGTCGTCGTGCTCGCGGACTCGTACTACTCGATCTCGGCGGCGGCCGACGCCGCGGGCGGCGGCTTCATCTCGGTCGGGAAGTCGTCGTCCAGCGTGGAGCTGGGCACCACACCGACGACCGCGACGCTGACGCCCGGCTCCTCGATCACGGCCGGTCGCGACGTCAGCGTGAACGCGACGACCGACCACACCATCTCGTCCGGCTCCCGCTCGGTCGGCGGCGGCTTCGCGGGCGGCAAGATCGCCTACACGCACGCCGGCGTCAACGACGACACGCTCGTCACGGTCGGCGCGAACGCGGTCGTGCTGGCCGGGCGTGCCGTCACCATCGGCGTGAACAGCGGGCTCAGCGCCTCGACCAACTCGTTCACCGTCGCCGGCGGCGCCGGGGCGGGCGCGGACGCCGACAACACCAACAGCGGCACCCGCGGGGTGCGGATCGGCTCGGCCGGCGACACCGCGGACCGCGGCGTCGTGGTGAACGGCGGCGCCAGCATCACCGGCCGGACGGTCGACATCTGGGCCCAGGTGACGCGGCTGAACGCCAGCCCGTCAGCCCACGCCGAGGCCTACGCGTTCGCGGTGGCCAGCGCCTTCGCCGACGCCTACGCCGACGTGTTCTCGAACACATTCGTGCGGGTGCACAACGGCCCGCAGAAGACCACGATCACCGGCGCTCAGGGCGTCGACATCAGGGCCACCCAGAGCGGGCTCGCGGTGATCCGCAACGTCTACGTGCTGGCCATCGCGATTGTCTGGCCCCAGGAGGGCCACCTGCGCGGGACCGACTCGTTCACCAGCCTCGTGGACACCGACAAGCTCGCGCTGGTCACGGCCGGCGCCCGCTCCGGCGACGCCGGCGGCCTGGTTGACTCACCGACCGGCATGAACCTCGCGCTGTATGTGCAGTCCCACAACGATACGGTGTACCGCCCCGAGATCCGGTGGGGCATCACATACGTGGACGACGCGGCGTTCCGCGACGGGTCGATCGTGTGGGACGCGGACGTCACCATCCTGGCCGGGCTGTCCGGCGCACCCGAGCTGGTCATCGGCGCGGACGGCATCGTGCTGGCGGCCAACGGCGTCCAGCTCATCGGCCCGAACGGCCAGCCTGTGACGCCGGTCCTCGGGCAGCCCGTCCCGCTGTCCCCGAGCGGCGTCATCTCGATCGTCCAGGTCGGGTCCAGCGGCGCGGCCGACATCCAGATGGTGGCGGACAACGCCATCCGGAACGACCCCGCCGAGTACCCCGGTCCGGCAGGCGACCCGACCGCGCCGTGGCCGACCTTCACCTGGCAGACGACGGTCGCCTCGGTCACCATCGTCAACGCGTCCCAGTACGCCATGACGATCGCGGGCGTCGACGTCGTCGTGCCGCCCGGCCCGGACACACCGCTCGTCCAGCTCGTGCCGAACGGGGACTCTGCAACGGGCTTCAAGTCGACCGCGACCCTGGAGTTCAACCCGCGGCGCGGCCCGGGCACGGCCACCTACGTCGACATCGAGCAGCGCAGCCCGACGGGCGCGGGCCTGGAGATCGCCGGCGTCATCAACAACCCACTCGGGTTGACCCGGCTCGTCAACCTGCTCGGCTCGATCAACACGACCGCCGCCAACCACGTGGTCACCAACCAGCTGGACGTGTACGCGCCGGCGGGGTCGGTGGGCACCGAGGCGCTCCCGCTGACCGTCGACCTGATCCGGTACACGATCACGGTCGGCGGCGTCCCAGTGGATCCGCGGGTGGTCATGGACGCCGGCGTCGACATCTTCGTGAGCCTGCGCGGCCTCGACCGGTCGAACTCGGGCGACACCGAGTTCCTCCTCTACGTCGACCACATCCAGGCCGGCAACCGGATCCTGCTGATCCTGCCGGACGCCCTCGCGCAGACGCCGAACTCGGTGTCCAACGCCCCGGTGAACGTGCAGGTGCCGAACGAGCAGTCGGTCTGGGTGAACGAGCTCCCGCACATCTCTCACTTCCGCGGGGGCAACAGCCTGGATCCGGCCGTGTACGACCCTGGACGCGGCAACCTTCCCACGCTGTATGACCCGAGCTCGTCCACCGACCCCGGTACGGAGATCGAGACGACCTACGTCTCGGGGCAGCGGAACGTGATCTTCCCGAGGCGGACCGAGCCGTTCCTGGGTGCACTCCGATACGTCGCCCAGACGGTTGGGGGGATCTACACGCTGTTCTCGACGGACCCGGCCGACAAGGCGGGCGTCATCGCCCCGTTCATCAAGGTGATCACGCCCGACGCGGTGATCGCGCCCGTCGCGCCGCTCGCCGCCGCCATCGGCGTGCTGGCCGTGCCGGGTCCGTTGGTGAACTTCCGTGGCACCGTCGACGCCGGCACCCTGCCCAACGGCCGGCTCGACATGACGCTCGACGGCTACATCGACGCCCGGGAGACAACGGGCGACCTGCCGGTCGGCCTGGTGGAGTCGCAGAAGCGGTACGTCAAGCTCACCGCGCCGGGCTCGATTCTCGACGCTTACGACGACACGCCCGCGCAGAGCGTGAACGTGGTCGCAGTGGACATCACGCTCATCGCCGGTACGTCGGGAGCCGGCAGCGTGGGCGTGGCCGCTAACTTCCTCGAGACCGACCTGCTGGACGAGGTCGACGGCAGTTCGGTCGCGGGCATCCTGTCCGCCACCGGCCCGACCGGCGCCTACCTGCAGGAGGTCGCCGGCGACCTGCGGCTCGGCCAGGTCCTGGTCACCATCGGCAACCTGACGCCTGTGGTGCCCGGGGAGCCCGAGCTGAAATGGCCGTCCGACGCGGCGCTGTTCGCCGAGGGCGGCTCGATCCTGAACTGGACCGGCGGCACCGCGCCCAACGTCAAGGCCAACCGGATCGACCTGGTCGCCTCGGGCACCATCGGCACGCTCGTCGCGCCGCTGCTCGTCGACTCCGGGACGACGGACCCGCTCACCGGCCGCGTCTACGCGGTGTCCGCGGGCGACGTCGCGCTGACCGAGACCGCGGGCGCGCTGCGGATTCTCGGCGCGCAGTCGCTGACCGGATCCGTGCAGCTGAAGACGACGGACACGGCCGCGGCCGGCGAGGACGTCATCGTGCTGCTCGGCGGCCCGGTGCTGCGCGTCCAGAACACGGTGGTCATCGCCGGCGACCCGAACCTGCCGACCACCGACATCCCCGCGGGAGTGTGGGCCCGCGTGAACGTGGCGATCCTGGCGGGTGACGACGTGATCGCCGGCGCGGACCGGAGCGGCGCGCAGCCGGTGCTGAGCTACATCGTCGCCGAGGGCGCCGAGATACTGATCCGCATCGACGACGGCGACGCCGACCCAGGCGTGGGCGCGCTCGCCTATCTCGCCGGCTACGTCGGCCCGGTCCCTGACATCGTGACCGCGCTGGTGGTCCGGATCTACGGCAACGCCGACGACGACGCCTTCGTCTTCGACCAGACCACGCTCGGCGCGTTCACCGTCGCCCGCGGCGGCAGTACGGACACCGCCGGCGCGACCGACGGCGAGGACGCGTTCGCGGTGATCCAGCTGCAGACGATGAACGTCGCGGCGGGCCACGTGCTCTGGCTCGACGGTCAGGCGCAGGGCGACGGCTACGTCGTGTTCACCACGGGCAGCGAGGGCGACCGGCGGAACTACGTGATCGAGGTGCTCGACACCGGCAAGTCCGGCGTCGACGCGCTGGCCGTCTCCGGCACCGACGAGTCCGACGACCTGTTCCTGCTGCGCCGCATCGAGTCCATCCCGGGCTTCACCAGTACCGGCCCGGCGTTCGTGACGCTGCTGGCGACCGGCCCGGCCGGGATCGTCCCGGGCGCCCTGCAGCGGGTGAACTACGACACCGGCGTCGACGAGCTCGCCGTGCAGGGGCTCGACGGCGACGACCGGTTCCTCGTGGACGCCACCACCGTGCCCGCGACCCTGCTGGGCGGTGACGGCGCCGACTCGTTCACGCTCGGGCAGATCTACGGCAGCGAGCGCACCGCATCCGTCGTGGACACGCCCACGGACGCGTTCCCGACGACCGGGACCACGCGCGGCTGGGTGAGCCAGGGCCCGATCCAGCCGCTGATCGCCGAGGGCGGCGACGGCGACGACACGTTCCTGGTGCTGGCGAACGTCGCCGAGGTCACGCTGGCGGGCGACGCCGGCGACGACCTGTTCACGGTGCGGGCGTTCGCCCTGGTGGCCGGCGGCTACCTGATTCACGGCGTCGTCGGCGTCGACGGCGGCGACGGGTTCGACAAGGTTGTGGGGCTGGGCACCGAGCTCGCCGACGCGTACGGCCTGCAGAACCTGTTCCTGGTCGGCGGCGGCACCACGACCGTGTCGACGCAGATCGAGGTGCTGGAGCTCGACACCCTCGCCGGCGACGACGACCTGTTCGTCGCGGGCACCTCGGCGGGCGTGCTCACCCGCGTCATCGGCGGCCTCGGAAGCGACGTGTTCACCGTGCTCGGCGACCTCACCCGCCCGCTGGTCGCGGCGGGCGGCCAGGTGATCCCGCCGCAGGCGCTGGTGCACTCGCTGTCGCTGCTGCTCGGGCCGCTGGCGATCGAGGGCGGCGACACCGGCGCGAACCGCTCGCTGCCGGAGGCGCTGCTGCTGCCGCTGGAGACCGACGTGCCGCTGCCGCCGCTGCCGCCGAACCCGCCGGAGAGCCAGCAGATCGACATCCTGGACGTGCACGACGACGACTACGCCGCCGGCCGCCTGGCGCTGCTCACCTCCACGAACCTCTCCTGGGACGGCGCCGCCGGCGTCGACTTCGCCGAGACCGCCTTCGGCGAGCCGAACGTCGTCCCCGCCGGCATCACCTTCGGCAAGGTCCGCGTCGTGCCCGCGGCCGTGGCGGCACCGCCAGGGGCAGCCGGGTTCACCAGCGATCCGAACCTGTCGGCGATCGAGGTGCTGATCGTCCGGCTCGGCGCGGGCGACGACCTGCTGGAGATCGAGGGCACGCCCACCGGCGCGCCCGAGGACGACGGCCTGCTGGCCGCTCCGCCCGGCACCACCCTGGTCCAGGGCGGCGGCAACACGCCGGGCGGCGGCGACATCGTCCTGGTCACCGGGGCAGCGCCCGCTTCGACACTGGCGATCTACGGCGACACCACGGCTGACGGCCGCTGGTACGCGGGCTACGCCCTCAATCTGGGACCGCGCCCATTCGGCGGCCCCGACGACGTCTTCCTGCTGTCGGGCTCGACGACCTTCGCCAACCCGGGATTCGACATCATCGATGCCGGCGGCACGGCCGCCGCGCAGGGTGAGGCCCCCGTCCGTTTCATCGCGTACGGCGGCGCCCGGGACGACCTGATCATCGGCAGCCAGGATGCCGACCTGCTGGCCGGCGGCAGCGGCGACGACGTCATCGACGCCCAGGCCGGCGACGACATCGCGCTGGGCGACACCGCCCTCGACGTCGACGTGCTCACCCAGATCGCCGTCATCGTCACCTACACCCAGATCTTCGTGATCAACCCGCACCTGCCGCTGGGACCGCTGATCCCCGTGCCGTTGGTGCCCAGCACGGGCGACACCCTCGCGGCCGGCATCGACGAGATCTTCGGCGGCGACGGCGACGACGTGCTGATCGGCGACCAGGCCCAGGTGAACAGCGAGTTCTGGTACAGCGTCGAACAGAACAACGGCGTCGCCGACCTGCTCGACGGCGGGGACGGCGACGACGTGCTGATCGGCGGCAACGGCCCCGACATCCTGTACGGCCGCGCGGGCAACGACGTGCTGGTCGGCGACAGCGGCATCGCCGGGCTGCGGCTCATCACCACCGTGAACCCGCTGATCGGCACCTACGACTACCTCGACGGCGGGGACGGCAACGACGCGCTGTTCGGCGGAATCGGCTGGGACTACCTCAACGGCGGCGCCGGGAACGACCTGATGCTCGGCGACTTCGGCGGCGCCGAGGGCGACATCGACCTGGCGCTGCTGCCGTTCAGCCGGCCGCTGGTGTCGTTCGGCTGGACCTCGCTGGATGCCGGCATCGCGGTCCCGGCCGGCGGCGACCCGACCCTGTTCGACGACCTGATGGTCGGCGGCGACGGCGACGACGTGATGATCGGCGGCCAGGGCGCCGACAAGATCTCCGCCGACGGCGGCGACGACGACATCGTCGGCGGCTCCACCATCGCCGGCGGCCTGGACGGTGCCGACCAGATCGACGCGGGTGCGGGCAACGACTGGGTGCTCGGCGACAACGGGTTCATCCGCAGGACCGGCGACGGCCTCTCCCCGCGCTTCCGGACGCTCATCGGGACCGAGATCTTCGACGCGCCGGGCAGCCCGCAGCTCACCGGCGGCTGGCGGGCGGACCCGAACGCGGCCAACACGGAGCGGCTGGTCTGGCTCTACGACCAGTCCAGGGCGCCCACGCCCGGCACCTACGGCGACGACATCATCGCGGGCGGGCCCGACGACGACGTGATCTTCGGCCAGCTCGGGAACGACTGGATCTCCGGCGACGGCTCGGTGATCGACGACGCCGGCCGCACCACGGTGGACCTGCGGGTGCTCGGGCACACGGTCGAGGACCTGTTCGGCCCCGGCACCGACGGCAACGACTACATCGAGGGCAACGGCGGCGACGACACCATCTTCGGCGGCCTCGGCCAGGACGACATCATCGGCGGCTCCAGCATCCTGTTCAGCCTCACCGATCCCGACCAGCGCCCCAACGGCCGCGACGTGCTGTACGGCGGCGCTGGGATCCGCGTCGACCGGTACGAGCCCGGCGACCTGTGGGCCGAGGGACACGCCCGCGACGCGGACGTGATCCTGGGCGACAACGGGAACATCTTCAAACTGGTCGGCGCCGACGGGCAGTACCTGCGGTTCAACTACGACACCTATTCCGCCACCCTGCATCTCATCCCGCGGGCGATCGCGTTCCTGGACTACACGTTCGGCGGGGCGAGCACCGACATCGGCAACGACGACCTCATCCACGGCGAGGACGGCGACGACACCATTGCCGGCCAGGTCGGGCAGGACGTGCTCTTCGGCGACGGCAACGACGACGACATCTACGGCGGGTCGGGCGCCGACCGGATCTACGGCGGCAACGGCGAGGACGGCGTCCTGGGCGACGACGGCTTCATCCTGACGAGCCGCAACGGGCTGACCGAGCCGCTGCACCGCCTGCTCGACGCCAACGAGTTCCGCCGCGTCGAGCTGGGCGACGGCTACACCGGCTCGTTCCTCGCGTGGCCGAACCGGCTGAAGAAGCAGGCGCTGCTGCTGAACTGGACGGCCGGCGGCAACGACGTCATCTACGGCGGGTTGGGCGACGACTTCCTGCACGGCGGTGCCGGCGACGACGCGATCTCCGGCGCGGAGGCGCTGCCGAACTTCTACAGCGACGACCCGGTCACCGACCTGGATCCGCTCCGCTACGACCCGGCCACCGGCATGTTCGCCCAGTACAACCAGGCGGACCCACGGCTGAAGATCGACGGCTTCCTGCTCAACTTCGAACCGTGGGTGATCGACTGGCAGACCGGCGGGTTCTGGATGCCGTACGGCGAGCCCATCCAGCAGAACGACGGCCTCGACCTGATCTTCGGCGACAACGGCAACGACTGGCTGATGGGCGGCACGTACTACGACCGGATGTTCGGCGGGTGGGGCGACGACGTGCTCAACCTCGACGACTTCCTGGAGACCGACTTCGGCCGCAACGACCGTCCCGAGGACGACGTGCGCTTCCGGCAGGGCGACTTCGCGTACGGCGGCGCCGGCCGCGACGTGCTGATCGCCAACTCGGCCCAGGACCGGATGTTCGACTGGACGGGCGCGTACAACACCTACGTGGTGCCGTTCGCGTTCTACGACGCCCCGGTGGTGAACCGCTTCTACAGCGCGCGGATCGCCGCCTTCATCCGGCTCCTGGCCTTCGACGGCGGCACCGACGTCACCCTGACGCCCTTCGAGCCGTTCGACGAGCCCGCCATCACCAAGCCGGGCGACCCGGACTTCCCGGACCAGTGCTGCACGCCGCGGGATCCACCGGGCAACATCCCCGGCGTGCCGCAGGACGGCTTCTTCAGCGAGAACCCCGACTGCGTCTGCTATCCGCCGCGGTACCCGGTGCCCCCAATGACGCCCAGCGATCACCACGGCGGCGGCGGGAAGCACGCGGGCGGCGGCGCGGGCGACCTGGCCTACACGGGCGTCGACGCGACGCGCCTGCTCGGCTGGTCGGTGCTGCTGCTCGCCGCGGGCCTGCTGTTGATGCTGGGTGCTCGTCGGTTCCGGCTGCGCGGCGGCGGGCGCTCGCTGTCCTGACCGCGCACGGCCGCCCGCGTCGGGCCGCTCGGGCGCGACGGGGCGGCGCGGGGCGCCGGACAGGATCTTCCGCGCGGATGATGGAATCGGATCGTTCTTCCGGGGCCCCGCCACCAGCCTGGTAGAAACGGTTCGTATCCCTTATCAGGCGTGAAGAAGGTCAGAGCAGACCGTGCGTATCGGAATCCCCGCGGAGAGCGCGTCCGGCGAGCCCCTGGTCGCGGCGACGCCGAGGACGGTCGCGCAGCTGATCGCCCTCGGCTACGAGGTGGTCGTCGAGGCGGGCGCCGGCGCGGGGGCGGCGTTCCCGGACGACGCGTACGCCGCGGCGGGCGCCGGCCTCGCGACCGCCGACGACGTCTGGACCTCGGACGTGGTGCTGCGGGTGAACGAACCGACCCCGGCCG
Organism: uncultured Actinomycetota bacterium; assembly: GCA_963829945.1. Lineage (GTDB taxonomy): Bacteria > Actinomycetota > Actinomycetes > Mycobacteriales > Nakamurellaceae > Nakamurella. The sequence goes on from CAWHKH010000004.1 coordinate 9,582, forward strand.
AGATCGCCGGCCTGCGACCGGGGTCGACCGTGATCGGGCGCATGGCCCCGGGCGATCACCCCGAGCTGATCGAGGCGCTGCGCGACCGCCGGGTCACCGGGCTCTGCCTGGACGCGATGCCACGGATCTCCCGGGCGCAGTCGATGGACGTGCTGTCCACGATGTCCAACATCGCCGGCTACCGCGGCGTCATCGAGGCGGCCGAGTCCTACGGCGGGATGTTCGCCGGCCAGGTCACCGCGGCCGGGAAGACCCAGCCGGCCACGGTTTTCGTCATCGGCGCCGGCGTCGCCGGGCTCGCCGCGATCGGCGCCGCGGTGCAGCCTCGGCGCGAACGTGCGGGCGTTCGACGTCCGCCCGGAGGTGGCGGAGCAGATCGAGTCGATGGGCGCGACGTTCGTCACCGGCAGCGGCGCGGTGCAGGAGGTCTCGGCCGACGGGTACGCCCGGGAGCTCACCGAGGACCAGGCCGAGCGGACCGCCCGCGTCTACGCGGCGGAGTCGGCGAAGGCGGACATCGTGGTCACCACCGCGCTGGTCCGCGGCAAGGCGCCGACCACGATCACCGCCGACATGGTGCGGGCGATGAAGCCCGGCAGCGTCATCGTCGACCTCGCCGCGTCCGGCGGCGGCAACTGCGAGCTGACCGTGCCGGGCGAGAAGGATCGTCACCGACAACGGCGTGACGATCATCGGCTTCACGGACCTGGCCAGCCGGATGCCGGCGCACACCTCGCAGCTGTACGGCACGAACATCGTCAACCTGCTCAAGCTGCTGACCCCGGGCAAGGACGGCCAGCTGGTGCTCGACCTGGACGACGTCGTGCAGCGGTCGATCACGGTCACCCGGGACGGCGAGGTGCTCTGGCCGCCACCGCCGGTGCAGGTGTCCGCCGCAGCCGGCGCCCGCGGCGGCCAAGCCCGCGCCGGTCGGCCCGACCCCGGAGGAGCTGGCCGAGCGCGCCGCGCGCCGCCAGCAGCGCCGCTACGCGTGGTTCGGGCTCGCCGCCGTGGTGGTCGGGCTGGCGATCACGTTCTCGCCGCCGAGCTTCCTCGGCTACTTCACGGTGTTCGTGCTCGCGGTCTTCGTCGGCTTCTACGTGATCACCAACGTCAGCCACTCGCTGCACACCCCGCTGATGGCCCAGACGAACGCGATCTCCGGGATCATCCTGGTCGGCGCGCTGCTGCAGCTCGGCAGCACGAACCCGCTCGTGGTCGTGCTGGCGTTCATCGCCGCGACCGTCGCCTCGATCAACATCTTCGGCGGGTTCGGCGTGGCCGGCCGGATGATCGCCATGTTCCGGAAGGACGGCTGATCGTGGACCGGTTGCACTCCGCTGGTCCAGGCCGCCTACCTGATCGCGGGCGTGCTGTTCATCCTGTCGCTCGCGGGCCTGTCGCATCAGCGCAGCGCGAAGGCCGGCAACATCGCCGGCAAGATCGGCATGGTGATCGCGCTGGCCGCGACCGTCGCGCTGTCGCTGCTGGAGTCCGACGCAGAACGCCTGGATCACCGCCGCCCTGATCGCCGTGGCGCTGCTGATCGGCGCCGTGATCGGCACCAGGGTGGCCCGCCGGGTCGAGATGACCCAGATGCCCGAGATGATCGCGATCCTGCACAGCTTCGTCGGGCTGGCGGCGGTGCTGGTCGGGTTCAACTCCTACCTCGATGGAGGGCGCCGAGGGCGCCGACGCCGTGCATCTGGTCGAGGTGTTCCTCGGGGTGTTCATCGGCGCCGTGACCTTCACCGGCTCCGATCATCGCCTACCTGAAGCTGTCCGCGAAGATCAAGTCGGCGCCGCTGACCCTGCCGGGCCGGAACTGGCTGAACCTCGGCGCGCTGGTGGTCAGCGCCGCCCTGCTCGGCCTGGTTCATGGCCGCGCCGAGCATCTGGCCGCTGCTGCTGATGACGGTGATCGCGCTGCTGCTCGGGCTGCACCTGGTCGCGGCGATCGGCGGCGGCGACATGCCCGTCGTCGTGTCGATGCTGAACTCGTACTCCGGGTGGGCGGCCGCCGCGGCCGGCTTCATGCTGAGCAACAACCTGCTGATCATCACCGGCGCCCTGGTCGGGTCCTCCGGCGCGATCCTGTCGTACATCATGTGCAAGGCGATGAACCGCTCGTTCCTCGCGGTCATCCTGGGCGGCTTCGGCACCGGGACGGAGGGCCGGTCGCAGCGTCGGGCGGAGCCGCGGCGAGCTGGGCGAGCACCACGAGACGACCGCCGACGAGCTCGCCGAGCTGCTGGGCGACGCCGAGTCGGTCGTCATCGCCCCCGGCTACGGCATGGCGGTGGCCAAGGCGCAAAACCAGGTCGCCGACCTCACCGAGAAGCTGCGCGCGCGCGGCAAGACGGTCCGGTTCGCGGTGCACCCGGTCGCCGGCCGGCTGCCCGGTCACATGAACGTGCTGCTCGCCGAGGCCCGCGTGCCGTACGACATCGTGCTGGAAATGGACGAGATCCAGGACGAGCTTCCCCGGCACCGACGTCGTTCTGGTCATCGGCGCGAACGACACGGTGAACCCGGCCGCGGAGGACGACCCGACCTCGCCGATCGCCGGCATGCCCGTCCTCCAGGTCTGGAAGGCCAAGCACGTCGTGGTCTTCAAGCGGTCGATGGCCACCGGCTACGCCGGCGTGCAGAACCCGCTGTTCTTCGCGCAGAACACCCAGATGCTCTTCGGCGACGCGAAGGACCAGGTGGAGAAGGTCGCCGAGGCGCTCGGCGCGACCGGCGCGCCCCCGCCCCGCGTCGAGGCGACGGCGACGGCGACGCGCTGAGGCGTTCGCACCTCGCCGCTCGACCCGTCCAGGAGCAGGCGTGCAGGCGGCCGCCGGCGATGGTGGAAGATCCTGCGGTTCATCCCGGCAGGATCGTCCACCATCACGGACGCGGCCCCGCCCGATCAGGGTGCGGAGCTCTTGCAGAACGCGATGTGGTCGGTCTCCGTGGCGCTGCCGATCAGGCCGAAGCCGGCCGTCAGCCGGACCGTCACGGAGAGCCAGAGGATGTACGCGCACGGCGCCAGCGCCGAAATGTCGATGATCTCGCCGGCCGGGGTCGAAGCGGCCTCGCCGTCGGCCGAGACCGCGGGCGCGAGCGGCGCCGGCAGGGCGCCGTTGCCCTCGAAGAAGACGCTGACGGAGTCCAGGTACGGGTGGTAGGCGGTGAACAGCGCGGTGAGCTCGGTGCCGAGCCGGTCGCAGCCGGTGCCGACCGGCGGCTTGAGCTCGCCGATGTCGAGCGAGCACACCGCGCGACTGGTCACCACGCCGCCCGCCCAGGTCGGGTGGCGCAGGTAGGTGTACCGGGTGTTGCTGAACGCGATGACGGCCAGGTCGTTGGAGTTGACCGCCGCGCCTCCGAGGACCTTTCTGGACTCGAACAGGATCTGGAACGTCGGCGCGGCCGAGCGATCCGCGTTCGCGAGCGAGTCGCCTGCGGCCAGGCCGGGGGGCGGCGTGGTGAGGTCGAATTGCTCGTCGGTGAACCGCGTGGTGTCCAGCAGGGCGAGTTCGGCGGCGTTCCGGACGAAGCGGCCGACGCCGCCGATGGTCAGGTTGTTCTCCCGCGGCACGTCGATCCAGCCGCCCGGTTTGACGTCCTTGTTCACCGGGACGACGAGGTCCGGCCCGACCTGCTGCGGGATGCTGGCGGTGGTTCCCGGGTTGTTCACCCAGTAGTCGGCCGACCCGACGCTCCAGGCTGCGGCGACCGCGTCCCAGTACCAGAACTGCAGCTGGCCGATCCTGGTCGGCGGGATCATCGACCCGACGACGTCGACGGCGGCGACCGCAGTGGGGAAGAGCTGCGCGACCTGGAACCGGTACTCGACGGCGTCCGTTGCCGTGGCGTCGGGCAGGATCCCGATCAGCGGAATCGTGCCGGTGAACGCGAAGTCGCCGATCGTGGTCGTGCCGCCCGGGGTGTAGTCGCCGAACATCGGGTTCACCCGGTACTGCCCGACGTGCGTGAACAACGGAATGGTGTCCGGCGGCGGGCACACGAACGCGCAGAACCGGGTGCACCGCAGGGAGCACAGCCAGTGGCAGATCTGCAGGGCGAAGCGCTCGAGCGACAGCGTCCGGATCGATCTCGCCGAACGCCTTCTCGTCGTCGCGGTCCATCGCCTCCAGCAGCGACCGGAGCGATTCGGCGTCGCGGCGGAGCCGGTCCGTGACCTGGCCGAACTCGAACGCCTCGGCGATCTCGTCGGGAATGGCGACCACGGCGAACTGCCGGCCGAAGCGCAGGCACACGCGCATGCAGTGCCAGCTGCAGAACCAGAAGCAGATGCGCGCGCAGGAGTGGTGGATGCCGCGCCGGGTGAGCACCGCGTCCAGCCGAGCGGAGTCGCCGGCCGTCCAGGCGGCGGCGGCCTCGTCGAAGCCGTCCTCCACGAGGGCGCGCAGCACTGTGCCGGCCGTGAAGAGCTCGCCGGCGAACCGGGGCAGGTCTGTCAGGTCCGGTCGGCAGATCCAGTCGCAGATCAGTCGATAGCGGATCGAGCAGATCCAGTGGCAGAAGAAGTGCCGGTACCGCGCGAGCCCGTGCTTGTCGACGAACTCGGAAAACGCGTCGGGGTCGCGCTTCTCGACGATCTCGGCCAGCCTCGCGACCTCGTCGGGGTCTCGGAAGGCGTCGACGACGGTCTCCGCGAACTCCCGGGGATCGGGAATGTCCTCGGCCTTCTCGGGTGGCCCGGCCAACGCCAGGCAGAGCAGCACACATTCCTTGGACCGCATCCAACGGCAGACCAGGCCGCAGCGGTTGACGATCCCTGCCTTTTCCAGGCTCGCGTGATAGCCCTTCGCGTCGGCGTCCCGAAACGCGGTGAAGGCGTCCGCAAACAGCCGCCGGTCGCGCGCGAGGCGGCCGACCACTCGTGCCTGGTCTCGCGCGTCGCCGACGACGTCGGGCCCGAACTCGTTGTCCCCCATGAAGAATCCCCCCGGATTCGCTCCGGCCGGAACTCGGGCCCCACCTCCGGGGCGCGGCCCGATGCGTTCCGACCTCCCCCTGTGCTTCCGATGATCCGCGGGCGGTCAAACCGTTTCGAGGAAATTCTCAGTTTCGACGGGTCCATTCATCGGCGGGAGTACCGACATCGACACTCGTCAGGAAAGCGGTGGGCGGTGCGCGTAGCGGCCGGGTGGCGAGCCGACCTGCGCCGTGAAGCTGCTGACGAAATGCGATTGGTCGGTGAAGCCGAGCCGGCGCGCGAGGTCGGACCAGTCGACGTCGCCACCGGACTCGATGACCGCCAGAGCGTCCTGGATACGGCAGCGCTGCAGCACCCACTTCGGCCCGATGCCGAGGTAGCGGTCGAACCGGCGCTGCAGCGTGCGGACGGTGACGTGCAGGGCGGCGGCGACCTCGTCGACCCGCGTCAGGCCGGGTTCCTCGGTGATCATCCGGACGGCGTCGTCCACCAGGTCTGCGGGCCCGGGGCGCTGGGGGTCGGTGGCGCTCAGCCACGCCTCGAACGCGGCCATGCCGGTGTCCTGGTCGGGGGCGGCCTCGACGGCGGAGACGAGGTCGGTCAGGTCGCCGAACAGGCGCTCGGCCGGCACCCGGCGACCCGTCACGGACGCGGGCGGCACGGCCGTCATCGCGGACAGGCCGGTGGGGGTGAACTGCGCGCCCACGACGCGCCCGGAGCCCACCAACCGCCGGGAGAAGCGGTGGGTGACGATGCCCTGTACCCATGCCCGCCCGCGCTCGACCGTGAAGTGGCTGGTCGGGTGGGTCACCACATCCTGGTCGTGGTGCTGGCCCGCGGGCAGCGACCATTCGACGGACCAGTAGGCCTGCACCACATCAGTCGCGGACCCGGCCGGTCGCCGCGCGTAGCGGAACGGCCGGTCGACCGGCTCCGCCGGCCGGAGCACGACGGGGGGAAGGGCGCCCACGCGCCGACGGTAATACCGCAGGCGGTCGCGGTCAGGTGGATTCCGCGACCTTCTGCGGTCCGAGCGCCTGCGCGCGGGGGCCGGTGCCCCCGGGCCGGCGGGCGGGGTGTTTCCGCGACGCGTCGCCGGTGGTCGCCCCTTGGTCAGCCGGTGCCGGACATGAGCGCGTCGAGCCGCCGCTGCATCTCCTTCTGAGAGACGTCCTCGAGGTGCTGGCTGAAGATCCACTTGTGGCCGAACGGGCAGCGCACGGCGGCAGTCCGGTCGCCGTGGAACTGGTCGGTGGGTTCGGCCATCGACGTGGCGCCGGCGGCCACCGCCCGCCGGTACGCCTCGTCGACATCGAGCCCGACGACGGTGATGGCCACCTGCACGCTGCGGTCCGGATCCGGCGCCTCGAGCTGGTACTCCGGGATCGCGGCGCCGAGCGTGATGAGACCGTCCGCGAGGGTGAGCTCGGCGTGGGCGATGGTGCCGTCCGGCATGGTGAGCCGCAGGCGTTCCGCGGCGCCGAAGGCCTCGGTGTAGAAGTCGATGGCGGAGCCGATGTCCGTGATGGCCAGATGCGGGGTGATCGGTGGGTAGTGGGACATGACTCCAGCCTCGTCCACCCCGGCCGTGCTGTCTTGCACAAACGCGTCAGTTCGCGCGGCGAGATCGGGCGAGCCCGTCCTCGCCGGGACGGACCGGTCAGCGGTGCCCGTCCGGGCAGCGCGCGATCAGGAGGCGTTGCCGCGCCGGCCGAGGCCCCAGCGGCCCCGCGCCTTGACGGTCCGGGTCGGCCGGCTCCGCCGCGGCTCCGCGAACGGGTAGTTCACGTTCGCGACGCTGATGTGGGTGAACCCGATGCCTGCATTCGGCCTGATGTCGCTCATGGCAATCGCCCCTTCGAAAGGCTCGTCGTGCCGGCGGCTCTCGCGGTGGTCGCGTTCTCGTCCGGCCGGGTCAGGAGCGGTGGCCCCGCCTCCTGATACTCATACGACGAACGGGGACGTTCGGTTCTGACGGTTCCGCGGGAGATTCTCGGAACAATGTCGGCGGCTCTCCCGAAGCGACTCACGCCGGATGGGCAGACCGCATCACGTCGGCATCGAGTACATCCGCCGGACCACGAAGTCCCAGGCCCTCGTCGGCAGCACCGCCCTGGACACCACCAGCGTCCGCGCGACGGCGTTGATCAGGTAGCGCGCCCGCGGCCGGTCCGCGGTCACGGCGGTCACGATCACCGCCGCGACGTCCTCGGCCTCGGAGCCCAGCCGGGCGAGCGGGCCCGCGGTCGCCGTGGCGAACGAGCCGCTGACCGACGCCTTGTAGGCGGCGTACGGGTCGTCGTCCGCCGCGGCCCGGTCGGTCTCGGTGAGCGAGGCGACGGCCACGTCGTTCCACGGGGTGTTCACCGGGCCGGGCTCGATCAGCACCACCCGCACGCCGAACGGCGCCATCTCCATCCGCAGGCCGTCGCTGAGCGCCTCCACCGCGAACTTGCTGGCGTGGTAGAACGAGCCGCCCGGCAGCGAGACGCGGCCGCCCATCGACGAGACGTTGAGGATGCGGCCGCGGCGCGCCTCCCGCATGCCCGGCAGCACCAGCTGCGTCAGCCGGACCAGGCCGAAGAAGTTGGTCTCGAACTGCCGCCGGATCTCCTCCATCGGGGTCTGCTCGACGACGCCGTACAGGCCGTACCCCGCGTTGTTGATCAGCACCTCGACCGGGCCGAACTCGTCCTCGACGGCGCGCACCGCCGCTGCCATGGACTGCTCGTCGGTGACGTCGAGCGCCAGCGAGCGGATGCCGCGGTCGGCGAGCTCGGTCAGAGTCTCGGGGCGCCGGGCGGTCGCCACGACCGGGTGGCCGGCGTCGTGCAGGGCGATCGCCGCGGCGCGGCCGATGCCCGTGGAGCAGCCGGTGATCAGCACGGGTCCAGCGGGGGATGGTGGCATCGGGACGCTCCGGTGGGGTGGGGGTGGATGGGCGCGGGGCGGGTGGGCCCACTGTGCCCCACCCGACCGGTTCGCGGCGCCCGGCCGCCGACCCGGACGCTGCAGCGTGTGGCCGACCCGCATCCGCACCCGGCCCCGGCCGGGCGCTCAGCCGCGTTGCGCGCGCTTGCGCCGCTTGCCCTCGTGCATCGCGACCACCCGGGCGATCGGGATCTCGTGACCCTCCGCGAGGACGTCCGCCGGCAGCGTCTGCGGCGGCGGCATCGCCTCCCGCCACGGGTCGCCGTCGCCGAGCAGCGCGGCGGCCGTGCGGACGGTGAAGTCCCGCGGGTGCACCTGCTCGAGCCGATCCCAGGCGACCGGAAAGGACACCGGCACGTCCGGCCGCACCCGCGGGCTGTAGGCGGCGACGACAGTGGCGCCGCCGGACCGGGTCGAGTCCACGAACACCTTGTGCTCGCGGTCCTCCAGCAGATACGCGGTGGTGGCCACGCGCGGGTCGAGCCGCGCCGACCTGGCGGCGAGCGCGCGGGTCGCCGCGGCCGCGTCCTCGTGCGACGTGCCCGCCGCGAGCGGGACGAAGACGTGCAGGCCCTTGGCGCCGCTCGTCTTCGCCGCGCCGGCCAGTCCGGAGTCGGCGAGCGCGCGCTCGACGAGCCGCGCCGTGGCCACCACCACCGAGAAGTCGGCGCCGCCGGGCGGATCCAGGTCGAGGATCAGATGCGTGGGAGACGGGTCGGAGCCGGCGACGAGCGTCGGGTGGAACTCCACGGCCCGCTGGTTGGCGAGCCAGAGCAGCGTCCGCCTGTCCTCACACAGGGCGTAGCTGACCTCGCGCCGCGACGCCTCCGCCCAGATCGTGGTCCGCTGCACCCAGTCGGGCGTGTACTTCGGCAGGTTCTTCTGCATGAACGACGGCTGTCCCGGCCGCACCCGCACCACGGAGAGCGGGCGGCCACGCAACACCGGCAGGATCCGGTCGCGGACGGCGTCGAGATAGTCCACGAGCTCGCGCTTGGTCACGTCCGACTCGTCGAACAGCGGCCTGTCCAGGTGCGTGAGGCCCACCCCGTCCCGCGTCTCGTCCGCCTGCTGCCCGCTCGATCTGCCGGCCACCGGCCCTCACCCTCCCGGAATCGTCGCCGTGCGCCTGTGGGACCAGCGTCCCGTGTGAACGTCCGTGACGAAAGTTGTCACACTGTTGACACGTGACCCGTTGACACGCCCGGCGTCCACCGATGGGGTCGACAGATGACCCCGATACCCGCGACTGACGTCGTCGTCGTCGGCGCCGCCGGCATCGACACGAACGTGTTCCTGTCCGCCCCGCTCGACCTGGCGCGCGAGAGCCACTTCTCGGAGAACGTGGACTACGTCGGCCAGGCCGGCGGCTACGGCAGCCGGGGGTTCGCCGCGCTCGGGCACGCCACGGCGTTCCTCGGTCATGTCGGCGACGACCCGGCCGGCGAGCAGGTGCGCGCCGAACTGGCGGCGGACGGGATCGACCTGCGCGGCCTCGGCGTGAACCCGGCCGGCACTCCACGCAGCGTCAACATCATGGGCCCGGACGGCTCCCGGATCAGCTTCGACGACCGCCGCGGCCGCGAGACGCTCGACGTCGACCTGGATCTCGCCGCGGAGCTGATGGCGGGCGCGCGCGTCGTGATGGTGCACCTGCCCGACTGGGCCCGCCGCCTGCTGCCGATCGCCCGCGCGTCCGGCGCCGTGGTGGCCTGCGACCTGCAGGACATCGGGGATCCCGACGACGCGTATCGACGGGACTTCATCGAGGCCGCTGACGTGCTGTTCGTCTCCTCCGCCCGACATCACAACCCGTCGCACATGCTGAAGCGGCTGGTCGAGCTGAGCGACGGCGCCCTGGTCGTCTGCGGCCGCGGCGGGCTCGGCGTGGCGACCGCGACGACGAGCGGCATCGACGTCTTCCCGCCGCCCCACCTCTCGTTGCCGATCGTCGACACGAACGGGGCGGGCGACGCGCTGGCCGTCGGTTTCCTCGACGCCCGGGTCTTCCAGGGGCGGTCGGTGGAGGAGGCGGTCGGGTACGGCCAGCTGGCCGCGCGCTGGACCTGCGCGCAACGGGCGACGTCGGCGGCGCCGGCCACCCGCGAGCGGCTGGCCGGGCTGGAGACCGAGGCACGGCTGGGCCGCCCGGTGGCCGCCGCGGCGGGCTAGCGAGTCCTGCACCGGCGCGCCCGGGCGGCCCGGCGCGGTGGCCCTCAGGTCGTCGTCGACACGCGGCGCGCGGTCCCCGCCGGCTCACCCGCTGCGGTGCTGATGGCCGTGGTGGCCGGCGCCGCGGGTGCGGGCGCGGTCGCCGTGTCGTCCGCCAGCCGCGCGGCGGCGAGGTCGACGACCCGGCGGAACCGCGCATCCGCCCAGTAGCCCGTGTGGCTGAGCACCGCGGGCGGGTCCTGACCGTAGACGTACATGCTCGACGGGGGATCCGGCAGCCGCTCGTCGGCGGCGACCAGAAGCCGCTCGGCCTCGGCGGTGTCGGCCGGCGGGTGCCCGGCGCCGACCGGGCCGCCGATGTAGTCGGTGGGGTAGTACACGTTCCGCCAGGTGGCGGGCATGGACGTGGTGCGGCCGGCGGCGATGTCGTCCAGGGAGGCGAGCGGCAGGTAGGCCGGGAAGGCCCAGTGGTAGAGCTTGCGTAGCGGCGCGCCGAAAGTGACCAGGGCGATCCGCTTCTCGGGCGATCGCGGGGACCGCTGCAGGACGACGGCCGCGGCGAGTACCGATCCCTGGCTGTGCGCGGCGAGCGTCACCCGGCCCTGGTTGTCGTGCAGCCACCAGATCCGCCGGGTGAGCTCCGGCACGGCGCGCTCGGTGTAGCAGGGCGGCGCGAAGGGGTGGAAGGCGCGCGGCCAGAAGGTGCCGACGTCCCACAGCGTGCCGACGACCCGTCGGCGCCCCAGCTGCCGCCAGGAGACGACGACGAGCGCGAGCATCGCAGGCGGAATCGCGACCGCGATCCGTGTCGCCACGTTCGTCAGCATCGGCGGGAGAGTGAGGAAATCCGGGAGGCGACCGAGCGCGAAGAGGATCTCGACGGGGATCACCACACCGAGGGCGATGCCGATCATCCAGCCGAGGAGCGTCGACACCGTCTGCGTCGCGCGGGAGAGGAAGCGCCACCGGACGGCGCGCCGCACCCATCGGGTCGGCGGTCTCCCGGCCGGGTCCGGGTGCCGGCGCGCGGACCTCGGTCGGGAACCGCCGGGGTCGTCGGTCAACGCCGACATCAGCCACGCGTCAGGCGATCCGATGCCGCCGGGTGTGCTGGCCTGGCCCGGGTAGTCGCTCTGCGCAGTGCGCGCGAACGTGCGGAGGCTCTCGCCGCGCCGCCGCGCGTAGCGCAGGAGCTGGCAGGCCGCGAATCCGGCGATGACCAGCAGCGCGCCGAGCACGAGCACGGTGGTGGCGACCCGCACCATCTCGGGCAGCCAGAGCGTCCCGGCGACGCGGTCGGGGGTCGCGTCGGACGGCCAGTAGTAGCCGATGCCGCCGAAGAGTCCGGCGACGAAGACGACCACTGACAGCAGGATCGTGTGCGACAGGACGAACCCGAACGCGAGCACGACGACGGGTGCGGCCCAGCCGAACGTGGTCGCCGATTCGCGTGCCTGCTCGAGGCGCGCATCGGGGGTGCGGGCCTGCCGGCGCATGACGAAGAGCACCGCGACGAGGGCGACGAGCCCCGCGACGACGATGCCCCACGTCGCATTGAACGCGACGACGATGCCGGGGAGAGGCCCGGCGGCGGGCGCGCTCGCCGGCTGCGCCCAGGCGAAGATCGCGGCCGCGAGCAGGCTGGCGCCGCCCGCGACGAGCAGGCCGGTCCCGACGCCGCGGGCGGGCGTGTCGCGCGCGAGCACGAGCACGGTCGTCACCACGACGGCGCCGCCGAGCAGGCCGGAGAGCCAGCCCAGCGCCGGGATCGCGGCGGTGACGCCGGCGCTCTGCCCGATGCGCGCGGTGCAGAGGGCGATGACGAGGGCGACCAGCGCCAGCCCGACGGCCAGATGCAGCCGGGAGAGCCAGGCGTGCGCGCGCTTGCCCTGCCAGAACTCCGGGTCGGCGAGGCCGTCGGGCAGGGCCGCCGCGGAGGTGCCCGCGCGTCGTCCTGTCGACAGGGGTGCCGGCCGCGACCGGCGGATCGACGCGCTCGTACCGGGTGCGGGAGGCGTACGACAGGATCGCGAACACGCCCAGCACGCCGAGCGGGAGCACCGCGCCGACCAGCAGCCTGCGAGCGGGGAACGGCCCGACGTCCGCCGCACCGAGCGGCGCGAGCCACCAGGCGTCGACGCAACCGGGCTGCCCCCCGCACTGGTAGGCGATCACGTCGAGGGCGAGCAGGCACAGCACCATCAGCACGGCCAGCGTCACCGACAGCGACGAGAGCCGGGCCGCCCACCGGTACCAGCGCGAGGTCGGCGGCCGCGATGTGCCCGGCGGGCCCGCCGCCCGGGCGGGCGCCATCCAGCCGGCCAGGTTCGTGAGCAGGAAGGGCAGCAGCAGGATCCACAGCGCACGGGTCCGGCTGCGCGAGGTCAGCCCGCCCCACGAGTAGGCCTCCACGTGCCGGCCTTGGGTGTCCGCCGTGCGGTAGAAGCCGGCCACCCGGTCACCCGAGACCTGGCGGGGGTTCGCGTCGTCGAGCATGCTCTGCGGCGTCGCGCCGCCGACACCGTGGATCCTGATCTCGGTCACGCCGTCCAGCGGCCCGTCCGGCGGCTGGATGCCCGGCGGCAGCGCGTGCGGCGCGGCGGCGGAGCGGATCGTGGACTGTTCGACCATGGCGGAGTCCCCCGCGTTCGCCGGTGTCGCTCGAGGCGGCCTGACGGAGGGTCAGGCTGTCAGTTCTCGGAGTCGCTGGCGGTCGTCGCAGATACCCGCCCGCCGACCGCCGGCGGGTGCCCTGGCGGTGTGGCGGTCGCCCCCGCGCGGCTAGGCTGCTGGCCAAGCACCCAGCGCTGAGGCCTGGTCTGCCGATCGTTGCGCCGGCATCCGCGGGCGGGTCGGGGGCCGGACCGGCGCCCGTGTTCGGCCGGTCGAACGGCCGGGTCCACGGCGTCCAGCATTGACGTGCCAGGCGATTTGCAGGCGTCCCGCACGCGCGGGTAGCCTGGACGACTGGCCCGGTCCCGCTGGGTCGTCGTCGCATGCGCTCAGGCAGGTGGCGATCCGCGCGAATTCCCGGGCCCCGCCGGGCGGCGTTCCCGCCGCTCGACCTCCCGAAAACTCACGCAGCACGAGAGCGTCACCGCGTTGCCCTGCCCGCAGTCGAGATCTGATCCAGCGCCAGAAGGAAGAAGCCGCCAGCACATGCCCACGATCCAGCAGTTGGTCCGCAAGGGCCGCACCGAGAAGATCGGCAAGACCAAGACGCCCGCCCTGAAGGGCAGCCCGCAGCGGCGCGGCGTGTGCACCCGCGTGTACACCACGACGCCCAAGAAGCCGAACTCGGCGCTGCGCAAGGTCGCCCGGGTCAAGCTCACGAGCCAGGTCGAGGTCACCGCCTACATCCCCGGTGAGGGCCACAACCTGCAGGAGCACTCGATCGTGCTGGTCCGCGGCGGCCGGGTGAAGGACCTTCCCGGCGTCCGCTACAAGATCATCCGCGGTTCGCTCGACACCCAGGGCGTGAAGAACCGCAAGCAGGCTCGCAGCCGGTACGGCGCGAAGAAGGAGAAGAGCTGATGCCCCGCAAGGGACCCGCGCCGCGCCGGCCGCTGATGGCCGATCCGGTCTACAACTCGCCGCTGGTCACCCAGCTGGTGAACAAGGTGCTGCTCGACGGCAAGCGCTCCATCGCCCAGTCGATCGTCTACGGCGCCCTCGAGGGCTGCCGCGACAAGACGGGCAACGATCCGGTCGTCACGCTCAAGCGCGCGCTGGACAACGTGAAGCCCGCGCTCGAGGTGAAGAGCCGGCGCGTCGGCGGCGCCACCTACCAGGTGCCGGTCGAGGTCAAGGCGTCGCGGTCGACGACGCTCGCGCTGCGCTGGCTCGTCGGCTACTCGAAGGCGCGCCGCGAGAAGACGATGACCGAGCGGCTGATGAACGAGCTGCTGGACGCCTCGAACGGACTCGGCGCCTCGGTGAAGCGGCGCGAGGACACACACAAGATGGCCGAGTCGAACAAGGCCTTCGCCCACTACCGCTGGTAGGAGGTGGCGCAGCGCCGCCGGGAATATCGAACTCCCGTCCGGCGCTGTACCGGGTGCTGCCCGCCGGGCTCAGCGATCCGCAACGGATCGTCCCGGATTGTGTGCGGCACCACCCCCTCCCGCAGCCGGACCCGTCACCGGGTCCGGGGAGGCACACAGAGAACCGGCCGGACCCTGCATCGCAGGACCTCCGGACAGGCACCCGAGACAAGGAAGAACCGTGGCCACCACTGCCCTCGACAAGGTCCGCAACATCGGGATCATGGCGCACATCGACGCGGGCAAGACCACCACGACGGAGCGCATCCTCTTCTACACCGGCATCACCTACAAGATCGGTGAGGTCCACGAGGGCGCGGCCGTCATGGACTGGATGGAGCAGGAGCAGGAGCGCGGCATCACCATCACCTCCGCGGCGACCAAGACGACGTGGAAGGGCTACACGATCAACATCATCGACACGCCCGGCCACGTCGACTTCACCGTCGAGGTCGAGCGGTCGCTGCGGGTGCTCGACGGTGCGGTCGCGGTCTACGACGGTGTCGCCGGCGTGGAGCCGCAGACCGAGCAGGTGTGGCGGCAGGCGGAGAAGTACGGCGTGCCCCGCATGTGCTTCGTGAACAAGCTGGACCGCACGGGCGCCGACTTCTTCCGTTGCGTCGACATGATGGTCGAGCGGCTGGGGGCGACCCCGCTGGTGCTGCAGCTGCCGATCGGCGCCGAGGCAGACTTCATCGGCGTCGTCGACCTGCTGCAGATGCGCGCGCTGACCTGGCGGGGCGAGACCGTCAAGGGCGAGGACTACGCCGTTGAGCCCATCCCCGCCGACATGCAGAACGACGCCGAGGAGTGGCGGGAGAAGCTCGTCGAGACCGTCGCCGAGAACGACGACGAGATCATGGAGCTCTACCTGCACGGCGAGGAGATCTCGCTGGACGTGCTGAACGCCGGCATCCGCCGCGCGACCATCGCTGGCAAACTCAACCCGGTCGTCACCGGCTCCGCGTTCAAGAACAAGGGCGTGCAGCCGATGCTGGACGCGGTCGTCGCCTACCTGCCGTCGCCGCTGGACGTCGGGGCGATCACCGGCCTGCTGCTCGACGGGCAGACCGAGGCCCAGCGCATGCCCGACCCCAAGGCGCCGTTCTCCGGGCTCGCGTTCAAGGTCGCCACCGACCCGCACCTGGGCAAGTTGACCTTCATGCGGGTCTACTCCGGCACGCTCGACTCCGGGTCCCAGGTCATCAACGCGACCAAGGACCGCAAGGAACGGATCGGCAAGATCTACCAGATGCACGCGAACAAGCGTGAGGAGATCAGCCAGGTCGTGGCCGGCGACATCTGCGCGGTCATGGGGCTCAAGCAGACGACCACCGGCGACACGCTGTCCGACCCGGCGAACCCGATCGTGCTGGAGTCGATGAGCTTCCCGGATCCGGTGATCTCGGTGGCCATCGAGCCGAAGACGAAGGGCGACCAGGAGAAGCTGGGCACCGCGATCCAGAAGCTCGCCGAGGAAGACCCGACGTTCAAGGTCAAGAACGACGAGGAGACCGGGCAGACCGTCATCTCCGGGATGGGCGAGCTGCACCTCGACATCCTGGTCGACCGGATGCGTCGCGAGTTCAAGGTAGAGGCCAATGTCGGCAAGCCGCAGGTGGCCTACCGCGAGACCATTCGCGGGACCGTGGACAAGCTCGACTACGTGCACAAGAAGCAGACGGGTGGCTCCGGCCAGTACGCGAAGGTGATCATCAAGGTCGAGCCGCTGGACATGGCGGCCACCGGGGACGCAGCGGGTGCCACGTACGAGTTCGTCAACGCAGTGACGGGCGGCCGCATCCCGAAGGAGTACATCCCGTCGGTCGACGCCGGGGCGCAGGACGCGCTGCAGTACGGCATCCTCGCCGGCTATCCGGTGCTGGGCGTCAAGCTCACCCTGCTCGACGGTGCGTACCACGAGGTCGACTCGTCCGAGATGGCGTTCAAGATCGCCGGCTCGATCGCGATGAAGGAGGCCGCGCGCAAGGCGAAGCCCGTGCTGCTCGAGCCGATGATGAGCGTCGAGGTCGTCACGCCCGAGGAGAACATGGGCGACGTCATCGGCGACCTCAACTCGCGTCGCGGGCAGATCCACTCGATGGCCGAGCGGGGCGGGGCGCGGGTCGTCACGGCGCTGGTGCCGCTGTCGGAGATGTTCGGCTACGTCGGCGACCTCCGGTCGCGGACGCAGGGCCGGGCGTCGTACTCGATGGTGTTCGATTCGTACGCGGAGGTCCCGGCGAACGTGGCGAAGGAGATCATCGCGAAGGCGACGGGCGAGTGAGGACACGAGTGAGCGAAGCGAGCGAGGCCCGGAGCGAGGCCGGAGCCGAGCAATCGGACATCGCGAAGGCGACGGGCGAGTGAGGACACGAGTGAGCGAAGCGAGCGAGGCCCGGAGCGAGGCCGGAGCCGAGCAGTTGGCCACTGTGTGAACAGTGAAGGCGCTCGCGCGAAGCGCGAGTTCCGTGAGCGGAATTGCAAGGTGCAAGCCCCGAGTACGAGATAACTCCATAACCAGGGATTCGGATGGCCGCGACGAGCGGCCGTCCGTACCCTGCACAGTCGTCGATGGTGGGGCCGACCGGCCGCGCCGTCACGGGTCCGGACCAGCAAGGGTTCGGTCCAGATCCATCCACCACCGCCCTGCCGATTCTCGAGATTTCGGAAACTGAGTCGCAGGCGCAAGGAAGAGTCCTGAGGAGGACAGCAGTGGCGAAGGCGAAGTTCGACCGGAGCAAGCCGCACGTCAACATCGGCACCATCGGTCACGTCGACCATGGCAAGACGACCCTGACGGCGGCGATCACCAAGGTGCTGCACGACAAGTACCCGACCCTGAACGAGGTCTCCGCCTTCGATCAGATCGACAAGGCTCCCGAGGAGCGGCAGCGCGGTATCACCATCAACATCGCGCACGTCGAGTACCAGACCGCGAAGCGGCACTACGCGCACGTGGACGCCCCGGGTCACGCGGACTACATCAAGAACATGATCACCGGTGCCGCCCAGATGGACGGCGCGATCCTGGTCGTGGCCGCCACCGACGGCCCGATGCCGCAGACGAAGGAGCACGTGCTGCTCGCCCGTCAGGTCGGCGTGCCCTACATCCTCGTCGCCCTGAACAAGGCCGACATGGTCGACGACGAGGAGATCCTGGAGCTCGTCGAGCTTGAGGTCCGCGAGCTGCTCGCGGCGCAGGAGTTCGACGAGGAGGCCCCGGTCATCCGGACGTCCGGCCTGAAGGCGCTCGAGGGTGACCCGGAGTGGGTCAAGACCGTCGAGGACCTGATGGACGCGGTCGACGAGTCGATCCCGGAGCCGGTGCGCGACACCGACAAGCCGTTCCTGATGCCGATCGAGGACGTCTTCACGATCACCGGCCGCGGCACCGTGGTGACCGGCAAGGTGGAGCGCGGCAAGGTCAACGTCAACGAGACCGTCGAGATCGTCGGCATCAAGCCGAAGTCTTTCCAGACGACCGTCACCGGCGTCGAGATGTTCCGCAAGCTGCTCGACTCGGGCCAGGCGGGCGACAACGTCGGCCTGCTGCTCCGTGGCACCAAGCGCGAGGAGGTGGAGCGCGGCCAGGTCGTCGTCAAGCCGGGCTCGATCACCCCGCACACGGAGTTCGAGGCGCAGGTCTACATCCTGGGCAAGGACGAGGGCGGACGGCACACGCCGTTCTTCAACAACTACCGCCCGCAGTTCTTCTTCCGCACCACCGACGTGACCGGCGTGGTGAACCTGCCCGAGGGCACCGAGATGGTGATGCCGGGCGACACCACCGACATGAAGGTCCAGCTGATCCAGCCGATCGCCATCGAGCCGGGTCTGCGCTTCGCCATCCGCGAGGGTGGCCGGACCGTCGGCGCCGGTTCCGTCACCAGCATCATCAAGTGAGCTGACGCCCGCGCCGCGGTTCGCCGCGGCCGGGCTCACTCGCCGACCGCCCCCTGGCGGCTGCAGCACCGCGGCCGGTCTCGCGACCGATCCGCCGGAGCGAGGGCCCCGTCCACGACCTCCGTGTCGTGGCGGGGCCTTTCGCGTCACCGCGACGCCCCGACGGGGTAGCCGGCCGAGCGCGGGCCGCGCCGAGCGCGCGACGACGAGGAGCGGCGCCCCGAGGAACAACCAGCATGCGAGGTTCCTCGCGGCGATCATGCGGCGGAACGTGCTGCGCCACCACAGATCTGGGCCGGCGTGGTGCACAACGATCATCGAGTTCTGCGTCCGTGCGAGCTCCGGTGCGACCGCGCGGGCCGCCGGTATGAATGGCGGCCGAGCCCGGCGACGCCGCGCGATCCCGAGATCCCGTTGCGGAGCGCCGGTCCCGGCCCCGGCCGTCGGTGCGGCGGCAGAACGTCACCAATCCGTCAATTTCGTACGGCAAATGCGCCGTTGACCCGCTGTTGGGTGAGGGACATACTTCGCATCCGGCACCGAGATGCACCGAACGTAACCACGAATGACGCCCATCTCTGGGAAGGCAATGACATGGCGGATCGAGGCCTGCTGTGGAAGATCCCGATCGCCGCAGCGGCGGCGACATTGGTGGCTGGATTGGCGATCAATTCGATCGCGAGCGCGACTCCGCCCAGCGAAGGAATCGTCACCGCGCCCATCGCCAATGGGGTGATCGACGGCAAGCTCAAGGCAAAGGACTACGGCATCGAGCTCAAGACCAAGGGCGACGTTCGGGTTCTCGATGCCACGCTCACCTATCCGGCGGGCACCAACTCCGGTTGGCACGAGCATCCGGGCGTCGTCATCGCGACGGTGATCGCGGGCAGCGTCCGACGCACCCTGGGATGTGGACCCGCGGAGACCTTCGAGCCGAACGAATCTTTCGTCGAGGTGGGACCGCACTATGTGGAGAACCTCGGCCCGGGCGAGGCGAAGCTGTCGGTCACCGTGATCGTGCCGCCACAATTCAGCACCGCGCCGTCGAGGCGGATCGACGTTCCCGAACCGGACTGCTAGCCGACCCAGACTCTTCAGGGCGTCTGTGCATCGCGGGAGCAGACCCGGTGACGGCGCGTCCGATGTGGCAACCGTGCCGCTTCAGGCGACCCGATGCGGATCACGCGCGCGGTTCGGCCAGCCGTCGGCGCCGTCCGAGCCCGGCTGTGGACAACGACCCGGGCCGACGCGCGGTTCGCGGCACGATCCGCTCATGTCGTAAGACCGACGCTCCCCAACGGCTCCTGCTGCGCAGCGAGCTGATCGCCGCCGGGCACAGTGCCAACGAGATCCGCGTCGCGATCCGACCGGAAGTTGGACGCTCGTCCGGCGCGGCACCTACTGCGAGTCGGAGTCGGTCGCCACATTCGACGACGTCGAGCGGCATCTGCTCCGCGCTCGCGCAGTCGCAGGTCGATCGCCGGACTTTGTCGTCAGCCACATCTCGGCGGCGGTCGCGCACGGCTGGCCGATCTGGGACGCGGCGCTCGGGCGGGTGCACCTCATCCGCCGCGGGCCGGGCGGAAACCACAGTCCGCGGAGCGTGTCGTGCACAGCGGCCGGATCGCGACGGACGAGGTGGTCCGCCAGTCCGGCATGCCGGTGACATCGCCGGCGCGCACCGCCGTCGACATCGCGCGCTCGTGCTCGGTGGAGACCGCCGTGGTGGCCGCGGATTTCGCCCTGCAGGAACGCCGGCTCGCGGCCGCCGACCTCGGCGCGGCGCTGAGCCGCGCCCGCCACGTCGGCGGGATCGGCAGAGCGAGGCGGGCTCTCGATCTGGCCGACGGTCTCAGCGAGAGTCCGGGCGAGACACGGGTGCGGCTCGCGTTGATCGTCGGCGGACTGCCACGGCCAGCGCTCCAGATCAGGGTCATCGCGCCGGACGGACGCTTCGTCGGTCGGGTCGATCTGGGCTATCCCGAGCTGGGAGTGCTGATCGAGTTCGACGGCGCCATCAAATACGGCGGCTCGATCAGGTCCAGCGGGCGGGAAGGCGAGGGGAGCGGCCGGCCGGGGCGGCAGCCGCACGAGGTCGTGATCGCGGAGAAGCGGCGCGAGGACCGCCTCCGCGACCTGGGGTCACCGTCGTCGGCTTCGCGTGGTCGGACCTGCGTGAGCCGGCCGCGATGGTTGCCCAGGTCCGGCGGGCGCTGGACCGTGGGGCGGCGCACGCTCGCGGCCGGCGGACTGGCCGGGACCTGGTTCGTCGAGCCGGCCGTCCCCATTCGTCCGGCGCCGTAGACCCCCAGGCGACGTCCGCGGCACGTGCGCATGCAGATCGGATCGCGTCCGCACAACGGTAGGTGCGTCCGCACACGGATCCCGCGCCTCGTGCGGACGCACCGCGCCTTGTGGGGAACGCTGACGGGTCCCGGCGGAACCACTGGCGGGTGGCCGGCGCGCCTCTCGCGCGCCTCCCGGGAGTCCCCCGGTTTGAAGTGACCCCCCCGCGTAAGGCATACTTTTCAGGTTGCCCTCTGCGGGGGTCGTGGTTTTGCGCGGCCCTGAACGGGTCGGCGGATGCCTGGCAGGGATCGTCTCCGGACGGTCGCCGGGCCGGAGCCGGACGGCCCGCGGATGGCAACGGACGGAAACAGTACCTACGAGCAGGCGCGCTCGGATGTCAGAGCGCGGCGACCAGTCGGATCCCGGCGGATCCGACGCCCGCGCTCCCACGAGCGCGGCCGGTCCACCACCTCCGCCAGAGCGACAACGGCGGATGCGTGAGGGAGCGGGCGACACGCCCGACTGCGTGGACCGGACAAGGGGACAGCAGAACAGGGCAGCGGACCATGTCCGCCGGCCGGTGCGGGTCTGTGCGCACCGAGCCGAGAGGCAGCGGCTCCGGCCGCGACCGCGCGGAGCACGACCACAGGCGCAGCACGACGGCAGTACGGCAGGACAGATGCACCAGCACGGCCGAGCGCAGCAGCGCAGCACAGCGAGACCAGAGCACGGCCGGGCAGAGCGAAGCAGCACGGACGAGGCACCACCGACGCGGAGCGATCCGCGACAAGAGAGGGACGGCAAGCGTGGCGGGACAGAAGATCCGCATCCGGCTCAAGGCCTACGACCACGAGGCGATCGACGCGTCCGCGCGCAAGATCGTCGAGACGGTCACCCGCACCGGCGCCCGGGTTGTCGGCCCGGTGCCGTTGCCCACCGAGAAGAACGTGTACTGCGTCATCCGCTCGCCGCACAAGTACAAGGACTCCCGCGAGCACTTCGAGATGCGCACGCACAAGCGCCTGATCGACATCCTCGACCCGACGCCGAAGACGGTGGACGCGCTGATGCGCATCGACCTGCCGGCGTCCGTGGACGTCAACATCCAGTAGGGATCGCGCCGGTCCCGCACGGGATCACACGCGCCGCTTTCGAGGACTTCGAGGAGATAGGTACCGCCACCATGGCATCAACGATCAAGGGGATCCTGGGCCACAAGCTCGGGATGACCCAGGTCTTCGACGAGGCCAACCGGGTCGTCCCGGTGACCGTCGTCGCGGCCGGCCCGGTCGTCGTGACAGCCGTCCGCACCCCCGACACCGACGGCTACTCGGCCGTCCAGTTCGCCTTCGGCGCCGTCGACCCGCGCAAGGTCACCAAGCCCGTCGCCGGCCACTTCGCCAAGGCCGGCGTGACGCCGCGCCGGACGGTCGCCGAGCTGCGCACCGACGACGTCTCCGGCTACACCGTCGGCCAGGAGCTCACCGCGTCCGAGGTGTTCGACGCGGGTGCCGTGGTCGACGTGACCGGCACCTCCAAGGGCAAGGGCACCGCGGGCGTCATGAAGCGGCACGGATTCTCCGGGCTGGGCGCCGGCCACGGCGTGCAGCGCAAGCACCGCTCGCCGGGCTCCATCGGCGGCTGCTCCACCCCGGGCCGGGTGTTCAAGGGCCTGCGGATGGCCGGCCGGATGGGCAACCAGAAGGTGACCACCCAGAACCTGACCGTCCACGCGATCGACGCGGACAAGGGCCTCGTGCTCATCGAGGGCGCGGTGCCCGGCCCCAAGGGCGGCGTCGTGCTGATCAAGTCCGCCGTGAAGAAGGGTGGTGCCGCCTGATGACCACCGTCCAGATCACCAGCCCGGCCGGCGGCCGGGAGGGCAGCGTCGAACTCCCGGATGAGATCTTCGACGCGACCGCCAACGTGCCCCTGATGCACCAGGTCGTGGTCGCGCAGCTCGCGGCCGCGCGCACGGGCAACCACAAGACCAAGACCCGCGGCGAGGTGTCCGGCGGCGGCAAGAAGCCGTACCGGCAGAAGGGCACCGGCCGCGCCCGCCAGGGCTCGACCCGCGCGCCGCAGTTCAACGGCGGCGGCACCGTGCACGGCCCCGTGCCGCACGGCTACGCCCAGCGGACCCCGAAGAAGATGAAGGCCGCCGCGCTCCGCGGTGCCCTCTCCGACCGGGCCCGCGGCGGGAACGTGCACGTGCTGTCGAGCCTGGTCGGCGGGGACACCCCGTCAACCAAGACCGCCCGCAAGGCGCTGGCCGCCGTGTCGACCGCGAAGAACATCCTCGTGGTGCTCGGCCGCGACGACGTCGTCGGCTGGCTCAGCCTGCGCAACGTGCCCGAGGTGCACCTCCTCAGCGCCGGCCAGCTGAACACGTACGACGTCCTGGTCAGCGACGAAGTGGTGTTCACCCGCGAGGCGCTCGAGGAGTTCCTGGACGTCGCCCAGGTGACGGCCGCGCGGAGCGGGACCCCGCGGGCCGAGACCCCGAAGGCGGGCCGGCACGCCGCCGATGAGGCGACGGGAACCGAGTCGACGGACACCACCGCCCCGGTCGACGAGGCCGCGGACGAGACCGATGAGGCGACCGAGGTCGACGTGGCGGCACTCGGCACCGGCGAGGCGACCGAGGTCGACGTGGCGGCACTCGACACCGGCGAGGCGACCGAGGTCGACGTGGCCGCACTCGACACCGGCGAGGCGACCGAGGTCGACGTGGCCGCACTCGACACCGAGGCCAAGACCACGGCCGCGCCGACCGAGCTGGAGCTCGAGTCCGGCACGGCCGCCGGCAGCGCCGGCACCACGGCGGGCGCGTCGAGCGTCACCCTGACGCCGGACAGCACCAGCAGCGAGGAGGGCACGAAGTGATCGCCGATCCGCGCGACATCATCCTGCGCCCGATCGTCTCCGAGAAGAGCTACGGCCTGCTCGAGACCGGTCGGTACACCTTCGAGGTCCGACCGGACGCGAACAAGACGCAGGTGAAGATCGCGATCGAGCAGATCTTCGCCGGCGTCAAGGTCCAGTCGGTGAACACGCTCAACCGTCAGGGCAAGCGCAAGCGCACCCGGATGGGTTACGGCCAGCGCAGGTCGACCAAGCGCGCCATCGTCACGCTCGCCCCCGGCAGCAAGGCGATCGACGTGTTCTCGGGCGCCTGAGCGCGGGATCGAAGAGTCGAGCAGAGGACTGACAGGGACTGACTATGGGCATCCGTAAGTACAAGCCGACCACTCCGGGTCGACGCGGCTCCTCGGTGGCTGATTTCGCCGAGATCACCCGCGACACCCCGGAGAAGTCGCTCGTGCGGCCGCTGCACGGCAAGGGCGGCCGGAACGTGCACGGCCGGGTCACCACGCGGCACCAGGGCGGCGGGCACAAGCGTGCCTACCGGCTGATCGATTTCCGCCGCTCGGAGAAGGACGGCGTGCCGGCCACGGTCGCGCACATCGAATACGACCCGAACCGCACGGCGCGGATCGCGCTGCTGCACTTCGCGGACGGCGACAAGCGTTACATCATCGCGCCGGACAAGCTGCGTCAGGGCGCCACGGT
This sequence comes from uncultured Actinomycetota bacterium, assembly GCA_963829945.1. Taxonomy (GTDB): domain Bacteria; phylum Actinomycetota; class Actinomycetes; order Mycobacteriales; family Nakamurellaceae; genus Nakamurella. The sequence goes on from CAWHKH010000004.1 coordinate 33,447, forward strand.
GGAGACCGGCCCGCGGGCCGACATCAAGCCGGGCAACAACCTGCCGCTGCGCAACATCCCGGTCGGCACCGTCGTGCACGCCATCGAGCTGCGGCCCGGCGGCGGCGCGAAGATCGCCCGCTCGGCCGGCGCCAAGGTGCAGCTCGTCGCCAAGGACGGCCCCTACGCGCAGCTGCGCATGCCGTCGGGCGAGATCCGCAACGTCGACGTGCGCTGCCGCGCGACCATCGGCGAGGTCGGCAACGCCGAGCAGGCGAACATCAACTGGGGCAAGGCCGGGCGCATGCGCTGGAAGGGCAGGCGCCCGACGGTGCGCGGCGTGGCCATGAACCCGGTGGACCACCCGCACGGCGGCGGCGAGGGCAAGACCTCGGGTGGGCGGCATCCGGTCAACCCGGGCGGCAAGCCCGAGGGCCGCACCCGCCGCCCGAACAAGGCAAGCGACAAGCTGATCGTCCGTCGTCGTCGCAAGTCCGGAAAGAAGCGGTGAGGCGAGTGACGACATCAGCCACCGGAACCTCGACCGCCCTCGACCGCGTCGGCAGCTCGCCGACCATGGAGCACTGATCGCAGATGCCACGCAGTCTGAAGAAGGGCCCGTTCGTCGACGACCACCTGCTCAAGAAGGTGGACGCGGCGAACGACAAGAATTCCAAGGCAGTGATCAAGACCTGGTCGCGCCGCTCCACGATCATCCCCGACATGCTCGGGCACACGATCGCGGTGCACGACGGCCGCAAGCACGTCCCGGTGTTCGTCACCGAGTCGATGGTCGGCCACAAGCTCGGCGAGTTCGCCCCGACGCGCACCTTCAGGGGGCACATCAGGGACGACCGCCGCAGCCGCCGGGGCTGACGCGGGCAGTGCAGGATCCGCGCCGGATCCCAGACCGATGAACCGGATGAATTCGAAGCGAAGAGGAACAGGTAGATGAACGCCCCCAGGAGTCAAGCGGCACAGCCGGTCGACACGGCCGAGCTGCCGCGCGCCAGGGCGCAGGCTAAGTACGTGCGGATGACGCCGATGAAGACCCGACGCGTGGTCGACCTCATCCGCGGCACCGACGTCGCCGCCGCGGCGGCCATCCTGCAGTTCTCGCCGCACGCCGCGAGCGAGCCGGTGGCCAAGCTGCTGGCCTCCGCGGTCGCGAACGCGGAGAACAACCAGGGCCTGGATCCGTCGACGCTGGTCGTGGACAAGGCGTACGTGGACGAGGGTCCGACGCTCAAGCGGTTCCAGCCGCGCGCGCAGGGCCGGGCGTTCCGGATCCGCAAGCGCAGCAGCCACATCACCATCGAGCTCGTCTCGGTGCCCGCCGCCGACGAGGGCGCCGGGACCGGCCGGTCTCGGAGAAACGAAGGGCGTCGCACGCGCGGCGACCAGAGTGCGAAGGGAAGGACCCGCTAGTGGGTCAGAAGATCAACCCGCACGGGTTCCGCCTGGGTATCACGACCGACTGGAGCTCCCGCTGGTACGCCGACAAGGCCTACTCGGAGTACGTGGCCGAGGATGTCGAGATCCGCAAGCTCATGTCGAAGGGCATGGAGCGGGCGGGCATCTCCAAGGTCGAGATCGAGCGCACCCGGGACCGGGTCCGCGTGGACATCCACACGGCCCGCCCCGGCATCGTGATCGGCCGCCGCGGCGCCGAGGCCGACCGGATCAGGGGCGCGCTGGAGAAGCTCACCGGCAAGCAGGTGCAGCTGAACATCCTCGAGGTCCGCAACCCCGAGTCGGATGCGCAGCTGGTGGCCCAGGGCGTGGCCGAGCAGCTGAGCAACCGCGTCAGCTTCCGGCGCGCGATGCGCAAGTCGATGCAGTCCGCGCTGCGCTCGCCGGCCGTCAAGGGCATCCGGGTGCAGTGCTCCGGTCGCCTGGGCGGCGCCGAGATGAGCCGCTCGGAGTTCTACCGCGAGGGCCGGGTGCCGCTGCACACGCTCCGCGCGGACATCGACTACGGCTTCTTCGAGGCCAAGACGACGTTCGGCCGGATCGGCGTGAAGGTCTGGATCTACAAGGGCGACAAGTCCGGGACGCTCGCCGAGCAGCGCGCCGCCGAGGCGGCCGCCGCGCAGCGCAGCGCCCGCGGTGAGGGTCGCGGGGACCGCCCCGACCGACCGGGTCGCCGGCGCTCCGGCGCATCGGGCACCACGCCGACGTCCACGGACGCCGGTCGGGCCGCGGTCGAGGAGAACCCCGAGGCCGTCGGCGCCACCACGGCGGCCCCCAGCGGGTCGACGGAAGGGAGCTGATCGTGCTCATTCCACGCAAGGTCAAGCACCGCAAGCAGCACCGGCCGCACCGGACCGGGATGGCCAGCGGCGGCACCACCGTGACGTTCGGCGACTTCGGCATCCAGGCGCTGGAGCCGGCCTACGTGACGAACCGGCAGATCGAGTCGGCCCGTATCGCCATCAACCGGCACATCCGGCGTGGCGGCAAGGTCTGGATCAACATCTACCCGGACCGCCCGCTGACCAAGAAGCCGGCCGAGACCCGGATGGGTTCCGGCAAGGGCTCGCCGGAGTGGTGGGTCGCGAACGTCAAGCCGGGCCGGGTGATGTTCGAAATGAGCTACCCGACCGAGGCCGTCGCCCGCGAGGCCCTGCGCCGCGCCATGCACAAGCTGCCCATGAAGTGCCGCATCGTCACCCGGGAAGGTGGTGAGTCCTGATGGCCGCACTCGCCGCCAACGAGCTGCGCGAGCTCGGGTCGGAGGAGCTCGTCGCCCGGCTGCGCGAAGCCAAGGAGGAGCTGTTCAACCTCCGGTTCCAGATGGCCACCGGCCAGATGGACAACAACCGCCGGCTGCGCACCGTCCGGCACGACATCGCCCGCATCTACACCGTGATGCGGGAACGCGAACTGGGTCTCTCGGTGGGACCTGACGAGGTAAGCCAGACAGGAGTCGCATGAGCGAGAACGCCGCCCAGGCCGGCGCCCCCGCCGAGGCGCCCGAGGCCGCCGCGACCGTCAAGGCGCGCGGCGAGCGGAAGACCCGCGAGGGCATGGTCGTCTCGGACAAGATGGAGAAGACGATCGTGGTCGAGCTGGAGGACCGGGTGAAGCACCCGCGGTACTCCAAGGTCATCCGCCGCACCACCAAGGTCAAGGCGCACGACGAGAACGGCACCGCCGGTGTCGGGGACCGCGTGCTGCTGGCCGAGACCCGTCCGCTGTCCGCCACCAAGCGGTGGCGGCTGGTGCGGGTGCTCGAGCGGGCACAGTAGTCCGCCCGGCACCGGGTCACCGCAGGACAGAACGCACACACAACAGAGCAAGTAGCAAACCAGTGCTCACGGGCGGCATGCCGACCGGCGGGCGCACATCGCGAAGGTTGGGACTGACGTGATTCAGCAGGAGTCCAGGCTCCGGGTGGCCGACAACACGGGCGCCAAGGAGATCCTGTGCATCCGCGTGCTCGGTGGGTCCGCCCGCCGGTACGCGGGGATCGGCGACGTCATCGTCGCGACCGTCAAGGACGCGATTCCCGGTGCCGGCGTGAAGAAGGGCGACGTCGTCAAGGCCGTCGTCGTGCGCACGACCAAGGAGCGCCGCCGTCCGGACGGTTCCTACATCAAGTTCGACGAGAACGCCGCCGTGCTGCTGAAGAGCGACGGCGACCCGCGCGGGACGCGCATCTTCGGGCCGGTCGGCCGGGAGCTGCGGGACAAGCGCTACATGAAGATCATTTCGCTGGCTCCGGAGGTGCTCTGACCATGAGCATGAAGGTCAAGAAGGGCGACACCGTGCTGGTCATCGCCGGCAAGGACAAGGGCGCGAAGGGCAAGGTCATCCAGGCCTACCCGGAGAGCGACCGCGTCCTGGTCGAGGGTGTCAACCGGATCAAGAAGCACACCAAGGTCTCGACGACCCAGCGCGGTGCGAAGTCCGGCGGCATCGTCACCCAGGAGGCGGCGATCCACGTGTCGAACGTGCAGGTCGTGGACGCCGACAACAAGCCGACCAGGATCGGCAAGCGCATCGATTCGGAAGGGCGCCGGGTTCGGTTCTCCCGCCGCTCCGGTAAGGACATCTGAGCATGACCACCACTGAGAAGCCGGCCCCGGCCGAGGCCGACGTGCCCCGGCTGAAGGTCAAGTACCACGACCAGGTCCGCTCGGGCCTGCAGCAGGAGTTCGCGTTCGCGAACCCGATGCAGGTGCCGAAGGTGGTCAAGGTCGTCGTCAACATGGGCGTCGGCGAGGCGGCCAGGGACGCGAAGCTGATCGAGGGCGCGGTCCGCGACCTCGCCACGATCACCGGCCAGAAGCCGATCATCCGCAAGGCGACGAAGTCGATCGCGCAGTTCAAGCTGCGCGAGGGCATGCCGATCGGCGCCAAGGTCACCCTGCGGGGCGACCGGATGTGGGAGTTCCTGGACCGGCTGCTGACCATCGCGCTGCCGCGTATCCGGGACTTCCGCGGGCTGTCGCCGAAGCAGTTCGACGGCAACGGCAACTACACGTTCGGCCTGTCGGAGCAGTCGATGTTCCACGAGATCGACATCGACCGGATCGACCGGCCGCGCGGGATGGACATCACGGTCGTCACGACGGCCACCACGGACGACCAGGGACGCGCGCTGCTGCGGCAGCTCGGCTTCCCGTTCAGGGAGAACTGAGCCATGGCCAAGACCGCGCTGATCAACAAGGCCAAGCGCAAGCCGAAGTACGCGGTGCGCGGGTACACCCGCTGCAGCAAGTGCGGCCGCCCGCACTCGGTGTACCGCAAGTTCGGCCTGTGCCGGATCTGCCTGCGCGAGATGGCGCACGCCGGGGAGCTGCCCGGCGTCACCAAGTCGTCGTGGTAGGCACCTCGACCACGTCGACGCCGGTGACACCGTCTGTCCCGGCGTGACGAAGCCGAGCCCGTAGACCGAAACCCTTTTTCGCAGTCCAGATTTCGCTCAGGCCCTGAACCGGCGCGGCCGGCCGGGGAACCAGGCGAGGAAGGCACCACCACCATGACCATGACCGACCCGATCGCGGACTTCCTGACCAGGATCCGCAACGCCAGCTCGGCGTACCACGACGAGGTCGTGATGCCCTTCTCCAAGCTCAAGGGCAGCATCAGCGACATCCTGGTCAAGGAGGGCTACATCGCCTCCTGGACGACGGCCGAGGCGCCCGTCGGCAAGAGCCTGGTGATCACGCTCAAGTACGGCCCGAACCGGGAGCGTTCGATCGCCGGCGTCCGCCGCGTGTCCAAGCCGGGCCTGCGCGTGTACGCGCGGTCCACCGAGCTGCCCAAGGTGCTCGGCGGGCTGGGCATCGCCATCATCTCGACCTCGACCGGTCTGCTGACCGACCGGCAGGCCGCCAAGAACAAGGTGGGCGGGGAAGTCCTCGCCTACGTCTGGTAGGGGACGCCGACATGTCGCGAATCGGAAGACTGCCGATTCCCGTGCCCACGGGGGTCGACGTGACGATCAACGGATCGCAGGTGACGGTGAAGGGCCCGAAGGGGTCGCTGTCGCATTCGGTGGTGTCGCCCATCTCCATCGCCAAGGAGGACGGCGAGCTGCTGGTCACCCGGCCGGACGACGAGCGCGATTCCCGCGCCCGGCACGGCCTGACCCGCACGCTGGTCAACAACATGGTGGTCGGGGTGACCCAGGGCTACTCGAAGTCCCTGGAGATCGTCGGCGTCGGGTACCGCGTGGCCGCGAAGGGCTCGAATCTCGAGTTCGCGCTGGGCTTCTCGCACCCGGTGCCCGTGGAGGCGCCCCCCGGCATCACCTTCGTGGTGGAGACCCCGACCCGGTTCCGCGTCGAGGGGATCGACAAGCAGCTGGTCGGCGAGGTCGCCGCCAACATCAGGAAGCTGCGCAAGCCCGACCCGTACAAGGGCAAGGGTGTGCGGTACGCCGGCGAGGTCGTCCGGCGCAAGGTCGGAAAGACGGGTAAGTGACGATGCCAACGAACATGTCTGCCGTGCGGCGCACCGCGCGGACGCGACGCCACTTCCGGCTGCGCAAGAAGGTCGCCGGTACGGCGGCCCGTCCGCGCCTGGTCGTCACCCGGTCGTCCCGGCACATCGGCGCCCAACTGGTCGACGACTCGGTCGGCCGCACCCTCGCGTCGGCGTCGACCCTCGAGGCCGAGCTGCGCGCCGCGGACGGCGACAAGACCGACAAGGCCCGCCGGGTCGGCGAGCTCGTCGGCCAGCGGGCCGTGGCGCTCGGCGTGTCGGCGGCGGTGTTCGACCGCGGCGGCGACGCCTACCACGGCCGGATCGCCGCGCTGGCGGACGGCGCCCGCAGCGCCGGACTGGAGTTCTGATGAACGACTTTCGCACCACCATGCTCATGATCGAGAGGGATATCTGATGCCCGGACCCCAGCGCGGCGGCGGCTTCGGCGACCGCAGCGGCAGTGACCGCGGCGGCGACCGGCGGGATCGCCGCGACCGTCGCGACGGCGGTCGGCGGGACGCGCCCGCCGAGAAGAACCCGCTGCTCGAGCGCATCGTCGTGACCAATCGCGTCGCCAAGGTCGTCAAGGGCGGTCGCCGGTTCAGCTTCACCGCGCTCGTCGTCGTCGGCGACGGCGACGGCCAGGTCGGCGTCGGCTACGGAAAGGCCAAGGAGATCCCCGCGGCCATCGCCAAGGGCGTCGAGGAGGCCAAGAAGTACATGTTCAAGGTGCCGCGCATCGGCTCGACCATCCCGCACCCGGTGCAGGGTGAGGCGGCCGCCGGCGTCGTGCTGCTCCGCCCGGCCTCGCCCGGTACCGGCGTCATCGCCGGCGGCCCGGTGCGTGCCGTGCTGGAGTGCGCCGGCATCCACGACGTTCTCAGCAAGTCGCTCGGCTCGGACAACCCGATCAACATCGTGCACGCCACCATCCAGGCGCTGAAGAACCTGCAGCGCCCGGAGGACGTCGCGGCGCGGCGGGGCCTGCCCATCGAGGACGTCGCCCCGGCCGCCATGCTGCGGGCGCGCGCGGCGGCCCAGGGAGCGTGACGACCGTGGCTCAGCTCAAGGTGACCCAGATCCGCTCGACCATCGGGAACAAGCGCCCCGCGCGGGAGTCCGTGCGGTCGCTCGGACTCAAGCGGATCCATCACAGCGTGGTCGTCGACGACAACCCGGTGACCCGCGGCTACATCAACACCGCCACCCACCTGCTCGAGGTCGAGCCCGTGGATGCCGCGGTGTCCGAGGGAAGTGACGAGCAGTGACGATCAAGGTCCACCATCTCCGCCCCGCCCCGGGTGCGAAGACCGCCAAGACCCGCGTGGGTCGCGGTGACGGTTCGAAGGGCAAGACCGCCGGCCGCGGCACCAAGGGCACCGGCGCGCGGAAGAACGTGCCCGCCAACTTCGAGGGCGGCCAGCTGCCGCTGCACATGCGGCTGCCCAAGCTCAAGGGCTTCAAGAACCGGTTCCGCACCACCTACCAGGTGGTCAACGTCGGCCAGCTGGCCGAGCTGTTCCCCGATGGCGGCGCCGTCGGCGTCGACGAACTGGTGCAGGCCGGTGCCGTGCGCGCCGGCCAGCCCGTGAAGGTCCTCGGTGACGGCGACCTCGCCGGCGTCACCCTGCAGGTCACCGCCGACGCGTTCTCCGCGTCCGCGCGGGAGAAGCTGGCCGCGGCCGGCGGGAGTGCCACCACCGGCTGACCACCGGCGCCCGCGAGCATCGAAATCCGCCCGGATCCGTACGTCAGGATCCGGGCGGCTTCGTCTGCGCCAGGACCGGGACGATCAGTTGAGAACGCCCGCGGCCCCGCGCGCACGCGACCGCGGCGATTGCCCCATTGACACAGATCTGAAACGGCCCGCGGCCCAACCGCGGGCGTGCTCGCCGCGGCGCGGCACGCCGCCGGTGATCGTCGGGTCGCGCCCGGTTGCAGAGGTCGTCCCTGCATCCCCTTCCGCGGCTCGCATGTGGGTGGGGTCGCACCGCGTGGGTGGCCTTGCGCGGGATGGCACGATCAGGACAAAGCGCACTGCAGGGTCGACGTCGAGGTCGCCCTCGCGCCCGGGTGTGCGCGCCGCTAACCCGGCACCGGGAGGTCAGCTGATGGCTGTCGCCGCCGCCAGCGCCACGGGGACGGACGCGCGCGACTTGCTGGAGCTCTGCCCACCGGGCAGCGGCATGGCGGACGACGGGACGCTCACGGTCGCCGGCTGCCGCGCCGACGACCTGGCCGCCGAGTTCGGCACCCCGGTGCTCGTGGTGGCGGAGCCGGCGCTGCGCGCGCGGGCCAGGGAGTACGTCACCGAGCTGGGCCGGCGCTGGGCGAACTCCCGAGTGGTGTTCGCATCCAAGGCCTTTCCGTGCACGGCGGTGCAGCGCGTGATGGTGCAGGAGGGGCTCGGCCTGGACGTGGCCGGTGGCGGCGAGATCCGAACGGCCCTCAAGGCGGGCGTGGATCCCGCGCTCATCGTGCTGCACGGCAACGCGAAGAGCGTCGACGAGCTGACGCTGGCGGTCGACCGCGGGATCGGCCTCGTCGTCGTGGACGGCCCGGACGACGTGGACCGCCTGGAGGAGATCGTGCCGGCCGGCCGTCGCCAGGACGTGCTCGTGCGGGTCATCCCCGGCGTCACGGCCGACGTGCACGCGCACGTGCTGACCGGGCACGAAGGTTCCAAGTTCGGCCTGGCCCCGCCCGCAGCGGCCGAGCTCATCCGGCGCATCGAGCACAGCGATCGCCTCCGGATGCGCGGCCTGCACGTGCACGTCGGATCGCAGATCCTGGACACCGCGCCGTTCGCGCAGTCCGTGGCCCCGGTGGCCGCGCTCGGCGAGTTCGAGATCTACGACCTCGGTGGCGGGCTCGGCGCCAGGTACACCTGGGCGGACCGGCCGCCCGCGGTCGGCGACTATCTCGACGCGCTGGTCGGCGCCGCGCGCGAGCACCTCCCGGCGGCCGCGCAGATCATCGTCGAGCCGGGCCGCAGCATGGTGGCGGCCAACGCGGTGACGCTCTACCGGGTGACCACCGTCAAGCGCGGGGCGTTCACGTTCGTCGCAGTGGACGGCGGGATGGGCGACAACCTCGAGGTTGCCCTGTTCGGGCAGCGCTTCGAGGCGGGGCTGGCGACCCGACTCGGTGCCGGGCCGCCGGGCGAGAGTGCCGACGATTCGGGAACACTCGCCGAGCGGGTCACGGTCGTGGGCCGGCACTGCGAGAGCGGCGACGTGCTGATCGACGGGATCGACCTGGACGCGCCCGCCGTCGGCGATCTGCTCGTCGTCCCGGCCACCGGCGCCTACTGCTACACGATGGCCAACAACTACAACGGCACCCGGCGGATCCCCGTGGTGTTCGCCGCCGATGGCGCCGCCCGGCTGGTCGTGCGCCGCGAGACCTGGGCGGACCTGTCCGCGCGCGACGTGGGTTGACGGGCGGGCAACGGGATGGGCACGGTAGCGAACGTCGCGAATACGCGGTGAACCGCCGGACGGCCGACGCCGCAACGGTTGTCGGCGGCACGGCCCGATCTGGAGGTGCGCGATGACGACCCTGGGCCAGAAGCTGTTCCGGCGCAAGCCCGTTGTCCAGATGGAGGCGGAGACGGGGAGCGAGACGGGTAAGAGCGAGCTGTCCCGCAGCATCGGCCTGTTCCAGCTGTCGATGTTCGGGATCGGCGCGACCATCGGCACCGGCATCTTCTTCGTGCTGTCGGAGGCGGTGCCGATCGCGGGTCCCGCGGTGATCTGGGCGTTCGTGCTGGCCGGTGTGGTCGCGGGGCTGACCGCGGTCTGCTACGCGGAACTGGCTGGGGCGGTGCCGGTCTCGGGGTCGTCGTACTCCTACGCGTACGCGACGCTCGGCGAGCTGCCCGCGATGGGGGTGGCCGCGTGCCTGCTGCTCGAGTACGGCGTGTCCGGGGCGGCGGTGGCGGTCGGCTGGTCGCAGTACCTCAACGAGCTGCTGGACAACCTGTTCGGCTTCCAGCTGCCCGAGGCGCTCTCGAACGCGCCCGAGGAGGGCGGGGTCATCAACCTGCCGGCGGTCATCCTGATCGCGCTCTGCGCCCTGCTGTTGATCCGGGGCGCCAGCGAGTCCGCGACGATCAACGCGATCATGGTGCTGATCAAGATCGGTGTGCTGGTGATGTTCATCGCCATCGGCATCACCGGCTGGAACACCGACAACCTGGCCGACTTCGCGCCGTTCGGGCTGTCCGGCATCACCACGGCGGCCGGCATCATCTTCTTCTCCTACATCGGGCTGGACGCCGTGTCGACGGCCGGGGACGAGGTGAAGAACCCGCACCGCACGCTGCCCATGGCGATCATCATCGCGCTGATCACCGTGACCGGGCTGTACATCCTGACCACGGTCGTCGCGGTCGCCGCGCAGCCCTACACGGCGTTCGAGGGCCAGGAGGCGGGGCTCGCGCAGATCCTGGAGGACATCACCGGATCGACCTGGCCGGGCACGGCGGTCGCGGCCGGCGCCGTCATCTCGATCTTCAGCGTCACCCTGGTGGTGATCTACGGGCAGACCCGCATCCTGTTCACGATGGCCCGGGACGGGATGATCCCCGAGCTGTTCCATCGGGTGAACCCGCGCACCCGGACGCCGATCGCCAACACGGTGATCGTCGCCAGCGCGATCGCGGTGCTGGCCGGCTTCATCCCCATCTCCTTCCTGGCCGACATGACCAGCGTGGGCACGCTGGTCGCCTTCCTGGTCGTGTCGATCGCGGTCATGGTGCTCCGCCGCCGCGAGCCGGACCTGCCGCGCTCGTTCCGGGTCCCGCTGTATCCCGTCACGCCGATCCTGTCGATCCTCGGCTGCCTGTGGATCATCAAGGACCTGGGCGTGGACACGCTGCTCGTGTTCGTCGGCTGGGTCGCGGTCGCCGCCATCTGGTACTTCTCCTACGGGATCAAGCACTCCCACCTGGGACGGCACGAGCAGGTCGGCCTGTTGGCCGCCGACGAGCCCGACCAGGGCCCCGGGAAGGGATGAGTCATGCACTCCGTCGACCCCACCACCGACTCGATGGTGCGCAGCGTGCTGGCCTACGCGGAGAACCGGCTCCGGATGAGCCCGGTGCCCCTGGACAAGGGCACGAAGACCCCGGCGGAGCTGTACGGCGCGCTGAACGGCCTCATCCGGGACGAGCCCCGGCAGCCTGACGAGGTGCTGGGCGTCTACTCCTCGGCGATCGCGCCGAGCATCATCTCCGCGGACAGCCCGCGTTTCCTCGGCTTCATCCCGGCCGCCCCGACCAAGGCCAGCCTGCTGTTCGACATGCTCATCTCCTGCGCGTCCATCCAGGGCATCTCCTGGCTGGAGGCCTCCGGCGCGATCGCCGCGGAGAACACCGTGCTCCGGCTCATCGCGGACGAGGCCGGGCTGCCCGCGTCGGCGGGGGGTTGCTTCGTCTCCGGCGGATCGGCCGGCAACCTCTCCGCCCTGGCGGTCGCCCGGGAGACGGGCAAGCACCGGCTCGGCATCACCGGGCCGGCCGCGGCGGGCCGGCGACCGCGCGTCGTGGTGGGCGAGGACGCGCACTCCTCGATCGTGAACACCCTGCGCCTGCTCGAGATGGACGCGCTCGTGGTGGCCACGCCCGACCACCGGCTCACCGCGGCGGCGGTGCAGGCGGCCCTGGACACGGAAGGCGCGGACGGCGAGGACGGCGGTGGCGAGGGCGGTGTCGACGGCGGCGGCGCCGACGTGGTCGCCGTCGTCTGCACCTCGGGCACCACCAACGCCGGGATCATCGACGACCTCGCCGGGGTCGGCGCCATCGCGAAGGCCCGCGGCTGGTGGTTCCACGTCGACGGCGCGTACGGCGGTTCCGGCCTCTTCGCGCGTTCGCTGCGCGGCAAGTACGACGGGATCGAGCGGGCCGACTCGTTCATCCTCGATCCGCACAAGTGGCTCTTCACGCCGTTCGACTGCTGCGCCCTGCTGTACCGCGAGCCGGAGCTGGCCAAGGCGACGCACACCCAGGACGCCTCCTACCTGGACGTCATCCACACGACGCCCGACGGGGGCGACGGCGAGTGGAACCCGACCGACTACGCGTACCACCTGACGCGACGCGCGAGGGGCCTGCCGCTGTGGTTCTCGCTCGCGGTGTACGGCGTCGAGGCGTACCGGGAGGCGATCGAGGTGGCCGCGCAGCTGGCGCGGGACACCGCGGTGCTGATCGAGGCGGCGCCGCAGCTCGAGCTGATCCGCGCGCCCGACCTCGGCGTCGTGCTGTTCCGCCGGGTGGGCTGGCAGCCCGAGGACTACGACGCGTGGGCACGGGCCCTGCACGAGGAGGGCGTCGCCTTCATCCCGCCGACGAAGTGGGAGGGCGAGACGGTCGGGCGCTTCGCGTTCCTGCACCCGCACACCCCGATGTGGCTCGTGCAGGAGATCCTGGACCGCACCGCCTGAGCCGGCGCGAGCCCGGCGGAGGCCGGCTTCGGATTCCGGTCGAGGGGGCCGCGTAGGTTACAGTCGAAGGCTGCGGCCGGCGGTTGCCGGCCCTGTGATGGAGCCCGCGCAACGCAGCACGAGCCGCGTCCCGGCCGCCTCGCGACGACCAGCACAGACGACGAACACAAGGGGCCTCCGGGCCGCCACAGGAACGACGGGGATCCGGCCAAGGACGGTCCCCGCCACCGGGCCAGAACCACCGGGTCCGGTGCAGCCAGGAGGATCATTGCTCACCGCGTTCGTCTCGGCGCTGAAGACGCCCGATCTGCGCAAGAAGATCCTCTTCACGCTCGGGTTGGTTGCCGTCTATCGCCTCGGCGCGACGATTCCGTCGCCGGGCGTCTCCTACACCGCCGTCAGCCAGTGCATCGCCGAGGCCGGCACCGGGAACGACCTGTTCACCGTGCTCAACCTGTTCTCGGGCGGCGCGCTGCTGCAGCTTTCCGTGTTCGCGCTGGGCATCATGCCGTACATCACGGCGTCGATCATCATCCAGCTGTTGGGGGTGGTGATCCCGCGGTTCGAGCAGCTCAAGAAGCTCGGGCAGGCCGGCCAGGCCAAGCTCACGCAGTACACCCGGTACCTGACCATCGGCCTCGGGATCCTGCAGTCGACGGCGTTCCTGGCGCTGGCCATCAACGGCCAGATGTTCCCGGGCTGCACGGTCAACGACCAGATCATCCCCGATCAGAGCGCGTTCGCCCTGATCGTGCTCGTGCTCACGATGACCGCCGGCACGGCCGCCATCATGTGGATGGGCGAACTGATCACCGACCGCGGCATCGGCAACGGCATGTCGATCCTGATCTTCACCTCGATCGCCGCCCGCATCCCGGCCGAGGGCAAGAACATCCTGGACAACCAGGGTGGGGTCGTCTTCGCGGTCGTCCTGGTCCTCGCGCTGGCCATCATCGCCACGGTCGTGTTCATCGAGCAGGGTCAGCGCCGGCTGCCGGTGCAGTACGCGAAACGGATGATCGGCCGCAAGATGTACGGCGGCACGTCCACGTACCTACCGCTCAAGGTGAACCAGGCGGGCGTCATCCCGGTCATCTTCGCGACCTCGCTGCTGTACCTGCCGCTGTTGCTCGTGCAGCTCGTCGCGCCGACCACCGTGAACGCCGACGGGACCACCGAGGTCAGCGGCTGGGTCTCGTTCCTGCAGGTCTACGTCGTCAACCAGTCGAGCTGGACGCACATCCTGCTGTACTTCGCGCTGATCATCTTCTTCACCTACTTCTACGTCGGCATCACGTTCAACCCGACCGAGCGGGCCGACGAGCTGAAGAAATACGGCGGGTTCATCCCCGGCATCCGGCCCGGCCGGCCGACCGCCGAGTACCTGCAGTTCGTGCTCAACCGGATCACCCTGCCCGGCTCCATCTACCTTGGCATCGTGGCGATCCTGCCCAACCTGTTCCTGGAGATCACCGGCGAGGGGAACAACCAGAACTTCCCGTTCGGCGGCACCGCGGTGCTCATCATGGTCGGCGTCGGCCTGGACACCGTGAAGCAGATCGAGACCCAGCTGATGCAACGCAACTACGAAGGGTTCCTGCGCTGATGCGAATTCTGATCGTGGGTCCCCAGGGCGCCGGCAAGGGCACCCAGGCCGCGTTGCTGTCGGAGAACCTCGGCGTGCCGCACGTGTCGACGGGGGACATCTTCCGCGCGAACGTCACCGCGGGCACCGAGCTCGGCGTGCTGGCCAAGCAGTACATGGACGCGGGCGACCTGGTGCCCGACGAGGTGACCAGCGCGATGGTGGCGGCCCGGCTCGCCGAGCCGGACGCGGAGCCGGGCTTCCTGCTGGACGGCTTCCCGCGCACCGTCCCGCAGGCCCAGTGGCTGGCCGGGCTGCTGGAGGATCGCGGCCAGAAGCTCGACGCCGTGCTGCTCGTGGAGGCGCCCGACGAGGTGCTGCTGGAGCGCATGCTCGCCCGCGGCCGCGCCGACGACACCGCGGAGGCGATCGCGCGGCGGCTCGAGCTGTATCACACGGAGACGAAGCCGTTGCTCGACTACTACGGCGACCTCGTCGTGGCGATCGACGGCGTCGGGCCCATCGCCGAGGTCCAGCAGCGGGCGCTGTCCGCCCTCAACCGCTGACCCGTCCATCCCGGAACAGAACGCTGACACCGTGAACGATCGCGCCATCCAGCTCAAGACCCGCGGCGAGCTCGAGGCCATGCGGGCGTCCGGCCTGCTGCTGGCCGAGGCCATCGCCGCCGGCCGCGCGGCGGTGGCGCCGGGCGCGACGACCGCCGACATCGACGAGGCGGTCGCCACCGTGATCCGCGAGGGCGGCGCCGTCAGCAGCTTCCTGGGTTACGGCGGCGCCTCGGACGGCGCCGGTGCCTTCCCGGCGACGATCTGCGCCTCGGTCAACGAGGAAGTCGTGCACGGCATCCCGTCGCCGATCCGGCGGCTCCACGAGGGCGACCTGCTGTCGATCGACGCCGGCTGCATCCTCGACGGCTGGCACGCCGACTCCGCGGTCTCGGTGCACGTCGGCGCCCCGCCGTCGATGGAGGAGGTCGACCTCGTCGCCGCCTGCGAGTCGGCGATGTGGGCCGGCATCGCCGCGGCCCGCCCGCACGGCCGGCTCGGCGACGTGTCGTGGGCGATCGGCAACTCCGTCGAGCGCTCCGGCCGCCAGGACGGCCGGCGGTACGGGTCGGTCGCCGGCTACGGCGGCCACGGCATCGGCACGGCGATGCACATGGCGCCGTTCGTCGCGAACCAGGGCAAGCGGGGCAAGGGTCCCCGCCTGTTGCCCGGCATGGCGCTGGCCATCGAGCCGATGGTGACCCTCGGCCGTCCGGCCACGAGGGAGCTCTCCGACGGGTGGACCGTGGTGACCAGGGACGGCGCCCGCTCCGCCCACTTCGAGCACTCCATCGGGATCACCGAGGACGGCGTCACGGTGCTCACCGCCCTCGACGGCGGGGCCGCCGGCCTGGCCCGGTGGGACGTCGTGCCCGTCTCGCTGGACTGATACTCGCCACGACACCTGGGCTCAGCGGGCGAGCCGGCTCATCGCGTCGATGTGCCGTGCGTCCGTGCCGCAGCAGCCGCCGAGCACCCGGAGCGACGGGACCGCCGAGCGCAGGTCCCGGTACCGGTTGGCGAGGTCGACCGGGTCGCCGCTGTCCAGCGTCTCGGCTTCGTCGAGCTCGGCGTGGCTCAGCGCTGACGCGTTCGCGCGCACCCCGCCCAGCCGCGACGCCCATGCCGGCGACCCGTCGAGGACGTGCCGGAAGTGCGTCGGGTGGGCGCAGTTGACCATGAAGTACGCCGGATAGGCGTCCGTTGCGGCGTCGACCGCCCGGATCGCCTCGCCGAGCGGCTGCCCGGACGGCAACCGCCCGTCGGTCTCCACCGTGAACGACAGCACGACCGGCATGTCGACGATCCTGGCCGCCTCGGCGACGCCGATCGCCTCGTCGGCGTAGGTCATGGTGACCGCGGTGATCAGGTCGGCCTCGGTCGCGGCGAACGCCCGCGCCTGCACCCCGTGGTACGCGCGGGCCTCGTCGGCCGTCATCGTGGCGCCGACCTGGTAGCCGTCGCCGCGGGGCCCGACGGCACCGCTGATGACGACGGGCGTGGCGGCCGACTCGTGCCGCGAACGCACCCCGGTCAGCAGCTGTACCGCGTCGCGGTTGACCGTCGCCAGCTCCTCGGCCGTCAGGCCCTGCCGCGCGCCCCAGTCTGGGCTGGCCCGCCAGGTCGGCGTGTCCAGCACGATCCCGACGCCGTCGCGGGCCGCGATGGATGCGTAGGAGTCGAAGTAACGGTCCAGGGCCGCGCGGCCGTCGCGGTCGGCCAGCAGCGGGAACGCGGCGAAATCGGGCAGCTCGAAACCGTCGTCGAAGACCAGGGTGGTCTCCAGGCCCCCGTCGGCGAGGAAGACGTCGGGGCCGAGCTGCGGCAGGTCGTGCCGGTAGGTGGACATGATGTGGCTCCTGCGGTGTGGGGTCGGGATTCGACCGAGGGATCTCGACCGATCATCGCAACCGGACGATTGAGGGGACACCGGGGAGGCGTTAGGTTCCGTCTCACGATGTGACGGGCGGCGCTCCGCGGCCCGCGCGTCGGCAGCGACCGCTGGGTGGCGCGCCATGGAGCTGATCGGCCGGACGCGGGAGATCGCGGACGTCGTGCAGCGCCTGCGCGACCGCCGGCTGGTCACCCTGATGGGCCCGGCCGGCATCGGGAAGACCGCCCTCGCGCGCCGCGTGATGGGCGATATCGCGGGCGACTTCGAGTTCGGCGCCTTCTTCGTGGACCTGACCAGGGTCGACGACCCGCAGGACGTCCCCGGCGCCCTCGCCGGACAGCTGGGCTTCGCGACCTTCGACGCCCTGGTCAACTCGCCGTCCGAGCAGCCCGCGCTGGTCGTGGTCGACAACTGCGAGCACGTCACGGCGGTCGCGGCCGACGCGATCGCGGACCTGCTGGCGTCCTGTGACTCGCCACGCGTGCTGGCCACGAGCCGGTCCCCGCTGGACCTGCCGGGCGAGTCCCTGGTGGTGCTCGGTCCGCTCGGCCTCCCGCCGCCCGGCTCCGCCGACGGCGACACCGACGCGGTGCGGCTGTTTCTCGATCGCACCCGGGACGCGGGCTCGGCGATCGCGGACGACCAGCTGGACGCGGTCGCGCTGCTCTGCCGGCAGCTCGACGGCGTGCCGCTCGCGCTGGAGCTGGCCGCGGCGCAGACCAGGGCCATGCCACCCGGCGAGATCCTCGAGCGGCTGCGGGAGGGCACGGACGTGCTGGTGCGGGCGCGGTTCCGCGGGCCCGACCGGCACCGCAGCCTCACCGGGATGGTGCAGTGGTCCTACCGGTTGCTGCCGCCGGCCGCGGTGGCGCTGTTGGACCGGCTCGGTGTCTGCGCCGGGCCGTTCACCGCCGCGCTGGCCGCGTCGCTCGGCGGCGACGCCGGTCTCGGCCCCGACGAGGCGGCGGACGCGCTCCGGCTGCTGGTCGATTCGTCGCTCGTCGTGGCGGACACGTCGGCCGAGGTCACCCGGTTCCGGTTGCCGGAGAGCGTGCGGATGTTCGCGCTCCGGCAGCTGCGTGAATCCGGACGGTACGACGAGGCGTGTGGGCTGCTGGTCGACCACGTCGTGGCCGCCGCCGCCGACGAGTTCGCGGGCATCCGGCGCTGGGACGGCGGGTCGTTCGTGCGCATGCTCGGGATGTACGACAACGCCGTCGCCGCACTGCGCTGGTGCCTCGCGCACGATCGAACCGGCGACCGGGCGCTCACCCTGTGCGCGCTGCTGTGGGGCGTCGTGCACCAGGGCCACACCGACGAGATCGCGGTGCTCTGTGACGAGACCCTTGCGCGCTGGCCGGATCCCGCGGCGCCGCAGGCCGCGGACGCGATCGCGACGGCCGCCACCGCACGGTTCCTCGTCGGCGATCCCGACGGGGCGCTCGGGCTCGCCCGGACCGCGCTGGACTCCGCCGGCGCATCCTCGACGGCGCCCGTCCTGCTTCGGCGCGCGATGGCCTACGCGGCGTGCGCGACCGGCGACCGCTCCGCCGCTGAGCGACTCTTCGCGGCCGTGGCGGACGGCGCCAGGAACGGCGGGCTGCTCGCGCTGGCGCTGGAGGCCGACGTCAACCGGGCACAGCTGCTCGCCGACGCGGGCGACCTGTCCGCGGGTCGGGCCCTCGCCTCGGCCGCGAGAGCCGAGGCGATCCGGGCGGATTCGCCGATCAACGAGGTGTGGGCGCGGTCGATCCTGGCGCAGTTCGACCTGCGCGCCGACGGCGCCACCGATCCCGACACCGCCGGGCTCGCAGCTGTCTCGGCCGCACTGGACGCGGCCCGGCGGTTGCACTACTCCGCGGCGATCGCCGTCAACATGCGGACGCTGGCGTGGGGACTCATCCGGGCCGGCCGGTATCCCGAGGCCGCGCGGACGCTGCTCGGCCTGGTCGATCACGTCCTGTCGGGCGGCGGGATCGCCGACCTCCGCGGCGCGCTGCTGACCGCGGCCGAGCTGCTGCACGCCGTCGGCGACCCCGGGTGGCCGGTGCTCGCCGCCACGGCCTGGTCGCTGCCCCCGACCGGCCCGGTCGGCAGTGCGCTGGACGCGCTGGCCGCGATCCCACCGTCGGACGCGACGCCGATCGAGCGACGGGACGCGATCATCCTGGTCCGCCGCGCGTTGCGCGCCCAGCTGGCCGCCCCGGCCGACCCGCCCGGCACCCGCCCGGCGCAGTCCGGTCGCGCGGCGGCCGACCTCGCGCGCCTCGCCGACCGCGGGCAGTACTGGGAGGTCGAGTTCGCCGGGCGCGTCGCGCATCTCAAGCCGTCGAAGGGAATGTCCGACATCGCCCGCCTGCTGTCCTCGCCCGAGCGTGAACTGCACTGCCTGGAGCTGATGGGCGCCGCCGTCGAGGAGCCGACGACCGGCGATCTCCTCGACCGATCGGCGAGACTGCAGTACGAGCAACGGATCCGCGACCTGCAGGCGGAGGTCGACGCCGCGCGGGCGGATCATGACCGGGGCAGGGCGGACCGGGCGGAGCTCGAGATGGACGCCCTGGTCGACCATCTCACCGCGGCGCTCGGGCTCGCCGGACGTGGCAGGCGATCGGGCGGGTCCGCCGAGCGGGCGCGGTCCGCGGTCACCCAGCGGATCAGGTCGACCATCCGGGCGGTGCGCGCCGCGCATCCGGAATTCGCCCGGCACTTGGAGGCGTCGGTCAGCACCGGCAGCTATTGCGCCTACCGCCCGGAGCGCCCGGTGGACTGGCGTCGCTGACCGGCAGCCGCGCAGGCGGTTGGTCGTGACGACCGATGTCACGCTGTGACGGCACGGATCACGCCGATGGGGGTGAGCGCCGCCGCCCGGCGGCCCGACCCGTTCGACGGAGGAGATCCATGTCCACGACCGTGACCCCGACCCCGCAGATCCCCCTCACCCGTCCGGGCGCCGCCGCCGGGCCGATCGACATCGGCGACCGCCGCCTCTGGGCCGAGACCCGCGGCGCCGGCGCTGACGTGCTGCTGATCGCCGGGCTGGGGGACACCATCGAGTCCTGGTCCTGTCAGCTCGACGGGCTCGCCGACCGGTACCGGCTGACGGCCTTCGACAACCGGAGCGCCGGGCGCTCGCCGGCGCTGCCGGCCGGCGCGACCGTGGCGGACCTCGCAGACGACGCGGCCGGGCTGATCCGCGCGCTCCGTGCCGGACCGGTGCATGTGGCCGGCTTCTCGGGCGGCAGCGCCACCGCGCAGGAGCTCGCACTGCGCCACCCGGAACTCGTCCGCAGCCTCGTGCTGGTCAGCACCTGGGGCCGAGCCGATGCCGCCCTCCGCGCCATGGCCGACAGCTGGGCGTGGCAGGTCGAGGCCGCGCCGAGCGAGCGCGCCGCGCTGGAGGCGTTCTTCCTGTGGATCTACACGGCGCGGGCGCACGAGAGCGGGATGGTCGCCGGCATCGTCGACGACGCGCTCGCCTTCGCGCATCCGCAGTCCGCCGGCGACTTCCGGCGGCAGCTCGCCGCCTGGATGCGGCACGACACCTACGACCGGCTGCCGCTGATCGCCGTGCCCACCCTGGTGATCGCCGGCGAACTCGACATCGCGACGCCGCCCCGGCTCGGTCGTGCCGTGGCGCAGGCGATCCCGGGCGCCCAATTCGTCGTGCTGCCGGGCGAGGCGCACCAGCCGTTCCAGGAGAGCCCGGCGGAGTTCAACGATCTCGTGGCCGGATTCTGGGCGCGGGTGGAGCGCGGTCTCGGCACGGACCGGTGACCGCACGGGGCGTCAACGAGTCTCTGGTTCCGGCGGGTCGAGCAGCGCGGCCGCCAGCATGTCGCCCAGCCAGTCCCGGAACTCCTCGTGACTCCACCCGCGCGCGGTGACCAGGGCGTCGAAGTTGGCCTGCGCGCAGAGGGTCCAGACCACGTCCCGGGCGCGTTCCACGGGCAGCCCGCGGCGCAGGGCACCGCGCTCCGCCAGCATGTCGGCGAGCCGCCCCTGGCCGTGCAGGCGCTGCTCCGCCAGGCTCTGCTGCAGCTCTCGGAGGTCGGGATGGCCGGCGGCGGCCGCGTCCAGGACCCGCAGCAGCGGCCCGGTTCTGGACCAGATCCCCGGCTGCGTCGCGGCGTACCGCCGGACGGCCAGGCGCGCGTCGGGCTCGTCGATCACCCGCCGGATGCCGGCCCGCTGCTCGACCGGACGTTCGGCGCGCTCCGCGCCGCCGGCGAGCGCCGCCTGGACCGCCGCGGCGAGCAGGCCGGCCTTGCCGGGAGCCGCCCGGTACACCGTCTCGACCGCGACGCCGGCCTCGGCGGCGATGAGCGGGATAGTCGCGCCGGTGTACCCCCGGTCGACGAAGACCCGGTACGCGGCGTCGATCACCCGGATCCTGGTCTGCGCGGCCCGTTCCCGGCGCTTGGTCGAGTCGTATCGACGCGCCGACGGATTCTCTCTTGCGTCTGACATTGATGAGAACGATACTGTCATGAATATCCGACGACCGGACGCCACGCCGTGTCCGGCGGAACCGAGGAGGCCGGTCATGACGAGCACCGGGATCGATCTGATCGCCGAGAACAAGGCCGCGGCGCGGCGCGTGCTGGAGGAGGTCTTTCCCGCCGACGACGAGGCCGCCCTCTACGAGCTGGTGAGCGACGACTTCGTCAACCACGAGGCGCCTCCGGGTACCCCGCCGGGGCCGGGCGGCGCCGCGTACTTCATGCACCTGCTCGCACGGGCGTTCTCCGATCAGCACTGGACAATGGAGAAGGTCGTCGCCGAGGGTGATCTCGTCGCGATGTACTGCGTGCACAGCGGGCGGCACACCGGTGAGTACTTCGGGATCCCCGCCACCGGAAGGACCTTCGCCTACAAGCAGATGCACGTGGTGCGGGTGGTCGACGGCCGGGGGGTCGAGCACTGGGCGGTGCGCGACGACGCCGGCCTGATGCGCCAGCTCACCGCCGCCGATCCCCCTTCGACGCAAGCGGTGTGACAGCGGGCGCGCCGACGGGATGCGCGGCCGCACGACGGCGGCCGCACAACGCCGGCCGCACGAACCCGGCCGCACGACCCGGCCGCACGAAGCCGGCCGCACGACACCGGCCCCAACGGATCTGACCGCGGCCGCTCCGGTATGACGCCATAGCGTCATACCGGAGCAGCTGCCGTCATACGGGCCGCCGGGTGACCCGCGAGGCCCCGCGGGCTCAGAAGCCCCAGAGGGTCGTGCCGTACCACGAACCGCCGTGGCCGTTGAGCGTGCCCACGATGTAGGCGGTCGCCCGCCCGTCGGCGGTCGCCGTCATCGCGAACGGCACCGAGGTGCGGGCGCCGCCGGTCTGCTGGTTGCTCACCACGACCGTCGACGGGTTCCCGCTGCCCCCGATGGTCAGCGACGACGATCCGGGCCCGAACACCCGAAGGTCGAACCAGCCGATCAGCTTCCGGTTCGCGCCCAGGCCCACGAAGCTCAGGAAGATCGCGGAGAACTGGCCGGTGCCGGACTTGATCGACGCCTCCCCGCTGCTGTCGTTGGTGAAGAACCAGGTCGCGCCCGAGATGGACAGCGACGCCCGGCCAGGGGTGTGGGTCCGGCGGGGATCGATCTGCGCCAACGAGGCGAAGGACGGCTGGACCTGCGCGGCGTCCCGCACGTAGATCGTCTCCGTGGTGGTCGCGGGCAGCAGGCCGTCGGCGCGCAGCGCGGCGAAGGTGTCCTGGGTCGGCCGCTCGAGGATGGATGCGGTGCGATCGAGAATGTCGGTCATCGGTGGTCGTCTCCCTGACGATCGTGGGGCGGCGCGCTCGGTCGGGCCCGCCGGGGGCCGATGACCGGCGGTCGGCGTGACCGTGGTCGTCGGCGGTGGTTTCCGGAACGAGCCCCACGATCCCGCCGGCTGGCACGGCGCGGCATCCGTGACAACTACGGAAGACGACACCGCCGAGTACGGAGATTTGCCCCGGGGTGGCGGGTTGCCGGGCGCGCGTGCCGACCTCTCGGGCCGCGTGCGGGTCCGCCGCCGGCGTCAGGACCCGATCGGCAGGGGGCGCGGCCGCGAGCGGCCGCCGGCCCGGAAGAGGTTGCTCTCCAACGGGTGCCCGACCAGTTCCCGCGCCAGCGCGGCCGCCTCGAGCGCGGCGGCCATGTCGACCCCGGTGCTGATGCCGGCGTCGTCCAGCAGGTACACGAGCTCCTCGGTCGCGATGTTCCCGCTCGCTCCCGGGGCGAACGGGCACCCGCCCAGCCCGCCGACCGACGCGTCCAGCTGCGTGACGCCGGCCTGCACGGCGGCGAACGCGCTCGCGATCCCGGTGCCCCTGGTGTTGTGGAAGTGCGCGCCGAGCGGCACGTCCGGGCCGATCGCGGAGCGCACGGCGTCCAGCAGCGCCCACACCCGGAGCGGGGTCGTCGTGCCGATGGTGTCGCCGAGACAGATCTGGTCGGCGCCGAGCTCCATCGCCCTCGCCGCGATCGACGCGGTCCGAGCCGCGGGCGTCGGCCCGTCGAACGGGCAGTCCCAGGCCGTCGCGATGATGACCTCGCAGCGCCCGCCCGCGTCGTGCACCACTTCGGCCACCTCGGCCACCGCGTCCAGCGCCTCCGCGGTCGAGCGTCGGACGTTTGCCCGGCTGTGCCCGTCCGCCGCCGACACCACGTACTCGATCGCGAGCATGCCGGCCGCCACCGCGCGCCGCGCGCCGCCCGGGCTCGCCACCAGCCCCGACCAGTCGACGTCGGGCACGGTCGCGACGAACGCCGCGATCTCCTCGGCGTCGGCCATGGCGGGCACCGCCCGCGGTGACACGAAAGCGGTCGCCTCGATCCGCCGCACGCCGGTCGCGACGAGCGCGCGCAGCAGCCGGATCTTGGCCTCGGTGGGCAGCGGCGCCTCGATCTGCAGCCCGTCCCGGGGGCCGACCTCGCGGATGTCGACGTGGCTGGGCAGGGTCGAGGTCGGGCTCATCGTCGCGCCTTTCTCGAGCGGGTCGGTTCCTCCACCGTAGGCCGCCCGGTCAGAGCGTCTGGATCAGGCCGCCGTCGATGACGAAGTCGGCCCCGGTGACGTTGCCGGCTCGCCCGCTGGCCAGCAGCACGACCAGGTCGGCCACCTCCTCGGGTGTGGTGAACCGGCCGGTGGCCGCACCCGCGACCGCGCCGGCAGCGATCTCCTCGGGAGCGGAACCGGTTGCCGCGGCGAATGTCTCGGCGACCCCGCCGGCGCCGAGCCAGAGCTGGGTGCCCACCGGGCCCGGGCTGACGGTGTTCACCCTGACGCCCTGCGGGCCCAGCTCCTTGGACAGCGCCTTGGAGAAGTTCGTCAGCGCCGCCTTGGCCGCGGTGTAGTCCATGATCGGCGGGTCCGGCAGGAACGCGTTGACGGAGCTGACCGTCACGATGGTGCCGCGCCGCTCGAGCAGCCGCGGCACGGCCGCCCTGGTCGAGCGGACCGCCATCATCAGATTGAGGTTCCAGGCGCTGAGCCACATCTCGTCGGTGATCGCGAGAAATCCGGCCGGGTGTGGACGGACCAGACCGACGTTGTTGACGAGGATGTCGACGCCGCCGAAGGTGGCGACCGCCTCCTCGACGAGACGTGCCGGCCCGTCGGCGACGGCGAGGTCGACGGCAACGGGATGGATGCGCTCGTGCGCGCCGCGGAGGGAGTCGACCGAGCGGGCGCCGGCGACGACCCGCGCGCCCTCGTCGGCGAGCGCGGTGGCGACGGCCAGCCCGATGCCCTTCGACGCACCGGTGACGACGGCGACCCGGCCGTCCAGACTCAGTTCCATGACCGGGCGATCGCGTCGGAGCCGAGCCACTCGAGGGACGCGTCGGCGATATCCCGCCAGCCGTGGTCGATGGTCAGCGAGTGCCCCCGGTCGGGGAATTGGCGCAGCGCCGTCGTCGCGGCCGAGTTGCGGTACTGCTTGTAGGTCGACCGCGTGACGGCGTCCGGGCACCGTGTGGTCCTGGCCGCCCGAGATCAGCAGCAGCGGGCCACGATTCGCGTTGCGCGTGTTGACCTCGGCGGGGGAGTGCCGGGAGAAGTTGGCGAAGGCGGCCTCGAACAGCGGGCGGCCCGGGCTCGGGATGGTCCACCGCGCGTGCAGCTCGTCGGACTCCGCCTGGCTGAGCGCGTTGCCGAACCCGTAGCGGAACTGGGCCGGGGTGAGCGCCACGGTGCGCTTGCGGTTCGCCGGGTTGCCGAGCACCGGGAAGCCGGCGCGGAGCTGGGCGGGCGGCAGCACCCGCACCCCCTTGATCTGCGCCGGGTCGATGGCAACCGCTGCGGCGGCGAGGTTCTCGCCCAACAGCCGCTGCGCGATCAGCCCGCCGAACGAGTGGCCGATCACGATCGGCGGCCGGTCCAGGCCGTGGATCACGGCGGCGTACTGCGCGACGACGTCCGCGATGCCCTTCCCGGCCTGGCCGTCGGGATTCGCCCTGGCCGTCTCGATGGAGTCGGAGACGCCCGGCCACTCGGGCGCGAGCGTCCGATACCCGGCCTCGGTGAACAGGTGCTGCCACGCGGCCCAGCTGGTGGAGTGCAGCCAGAGGCCGTGGACGAAGACGACGGTGGGGCGGTCAGCGGTCATGGCGGGTCTCCGGCGCTCGAGCGGTGGGGATGGGATGTAGGGTGAACGTTCTACCTACTATGGAAGCTAGCACCGCGGCGCCGGGAGGGGAAGACCGCCATGACGAAGAGGACGATCGCGGACGCCGGCGCCGACGCGGACGCCGGCGCCGGCGCGCAGGCCGTCGGCGGCGCGCGCCCGGATCCTGGATGCAGCCGACCGGTTGTTCAGCGGGGAGGGCATCCGCGCGGTCGGGGTCGAGCGGCTCGTCACCGAGTCCGAGGTGTCGAGACTGACCTTCTACCGGCAGTTCCCGTCCAAGGACGACCTGGTCGTGGCCTACCTGACCGCTCGATCGGCGGCCGAGCGCGCGCGGGTGGCCGACTTCCGCGCGCGGCACCCGGGCGACCCGCGGGCGGTGCTGCGCGACATCGTGGCGATGATGCGCGCCGAGTTCACGACGCCGGGTTTCCGCGGCTGCCCGTACATCAACGCGGCGGCCGAGTACGCCGACCCGACCAGCCCGGTCCGGGCCGCGATCGCGGCCCACCGCGCGTGGTTCCGGGAGACCATGCGGGAGCTGGCCATCGAGATCGGCGTCGGCGACCCGGATTCCGCCGCGGACGACCTGGTGATGCTGCGCGACGGCGCGATGGTCAGCGGCTATCTCGGCGATCCCGATGCCGTCGCGCTCGCCCTGACCCGCGCCGGTCGCACGGTGGTCGCGCGAATCTGAGGCCGGCGGGTCCCGCCATCGTCGGCTCCGGGCATGTGAGATGGTCCCATGCCGCTGCCCCGAGCCGGTTCCGGATGCGCCGGGCCAGGATCGACACGATGAACTGGCTCGTCGTCGTCCTCGTCGTCATGGCGGCCGCGGTGCTGCTCGTCGTCGCGGGCCGGTGGATCCGCCGCCGGATGCTGGATCCCGTAGGTGTCCGCGACGCTGCCCAGGCGTTGCGCGCGGCGGGGCTGGCCGCGCCGCCGCTCCGCGAAGGGCTGACGGCGCATGCCGCGTCCCAGGCGCTGCCGCGGCTGCAGGCCATGCTCCAGGCGCAGGGCGTCGCTCTCAGCCACCCCGATGGCTCCGTGGTCGGCGCGCACGGCGCCGGCGCGCACCACGCCGACGACGTCGGGCCCACGGTCGTCACCGCCGTCACGAGCGGGCGCCGACAGCTGGCGCGGTGCCTGCCCTGCGGTCGGGCGGGGTGCTCGGTGACGCGGGCGATCATCGCGCCGCTGGACACCGCCGGGGGCGCGGCCGGCGCGCTGGTGGTGCTCACCGGGCAGGCCGGTCCGTCGCTGATCCGGGCGACGGACGAGACCGCGCGCTTCATCGCGACCCAGCTCGAGCTGGCCGATTTCGACGTCTCCCGCGCCGATCTCGCCAGGGCCGAGGTGCGGGCGCTGCGCGCGCAGATCTCGCCGCACTTCATCTACAACGCGCTGACCACCATCGCCGCCTTCGTCCGCAGCGATCCCGATCGGGCCAGGGAGCTGCTGCTCGAGTTCGCCGACTTCACCCGCTACTCGTTCCGGCAGGCCGGCGAGTTCACCACGCTGGCCGACGAGATGAACAACATCGAGCGGTATCTCACGCTCGAACGGGCGCGGTTCGGCGACCGGCTGAACGTGCGCTGGCGGGTCGCGCCGGAGGTGCTCGGCGTGGTGCTGCCGTTCCTCGCCATCCAGCCGCTGGTGGAGAACGCCGTGCGGCACGGCCTGGCCGGGCGGTCGGGGGTGGGCACGGTGTCCGTGCTGGCCGAGGACGTCGGGCCGGACTGCGTGATCAGCGTCGAGGACGACGGCGTGGGCATGGATCCCGAGACGGTCGGTCGGGCGCCGGCGGGGGAACCCGGCGGGGCACACGTCGGCCTGGCGAACGTCGATGTGCGGCTGCGCGCGGCGTTCGGCGAGGACTACGGGCTCGTCGTGGAGACGGCGCCGGACGCCGGCACCAAGGTGATCGTCCGGCTGCCGAAGTTCGCGCCCGGGGTGAGCGCCGATCGCTGAGTCGGCCGGCGAACCCGGTGTCGGCCGCGGCCGTCCCACGCCGCGGGGGCCCGTGCGGCGCGCCCCTTGTCTTCCCGCCCGCGCGGCGGTCAGCATGGGTGCGTCCGGCCGCCGACGGGGCGGCGGGGCCGAGGCGCCGCGCGGCGCCGGCGGTGCGCGAGAGCGCTGCGGCGGAGAGCGAGGCCGGACCGGTGAGCACGACGGGATGGTCGGGGGACCGGGGGCGACCCGCGGACCCGGCCGGCCTCGTCGTGCTGGCCGTCGACGACGAGGCGCCGGCGCTGGACGAGATCGCCTTCCTGTTGCGGCGCGACCCGCGGGTGGCCACTGTGCTGACCGCGCACGACGCGGCGGCGGCGGTGGCGGTGCTGCAGCCGTCCGCGGACCATCCGGCGCCGGATGCCGTGCTGCTGGACATCGCGATGCCGGGCTGGGACGGCGTCCAGCTGGCGCGGGTGCTGGCCGGCCTGCCGAACCCGCCGCCCGTGGCGTTCCTGTCCGCGCACGACGACCGGGCGGTCGACGCCTACGAGATCGGTGCCGTGGACTACCTTCTCAAGCCCGTGCGGGCGGCCCGGCTCGCGGAGGCGGTCAGCCGGCTGGTGGCGGCCCGTGACCTGCCGATGCGCGGTGGCGGGCCGGCTGAGGCCGCGGAGCCGGAGCGGTTGCCCCGCGTCGCGGCGACCGGCGCGCCGTCCGGCGGCGATGCGGGCGAACCGACGATGATCGCCGTCGAGCTCGCCGGCACGACGAAGTTCGTCTCCAGGTCCGAGGTCTGCTGGGCCGAGGCGCAGGGCGACTACGCCCGCCTGCACATGGCCGGCGGCGGCAGCCACCTGCTGCGCACCCCGCTCACCGTGCTGCAGGCCGAGTGGGACCAGGCGGGCTTCGTGCGCGTGCACCGCAGCTACCTCGTCGCGCTGCACCGCATCATCGAACTGCGCACGGAGGACAGCGGGCACCGGATCCGGGTGAGCGGGCAGCCCGTCACCGCAGACCTGCCGGTCAGCCGCCGGCAGGTCCGGATGCTGCGCCAGCGGTTGCTCGCCGGGCGTCGGCCGGGCCGATGACCGACCGCCACCCGCCGCGCCGGGTCCGGATCGTGCTGGCCGACCGCCGGCCGCTGCCCGCACCGCCGACCACCGTGCACCGCGGCGCCGAGGTCGCCGAGCAGACGGAGGTGGGCCGGGAGCTCGTCCGCGGCCTCGTGCGCGCACAGCTCGCGACGTCGCTGCGGATCGCCGGCATCGCGATCCTGGTGTTCGGCCCGCTGCCCGCGCTCTTCGCGCTGGTGCCGGCGGTGCAGGAGGCCCGCATCGCCGGGATCCCGCTGGCCTGGTGGGTGCTCGGCCTCGCCGTGTACCCCGTGCTGTACCTGCTGGCCAGGACGCACCGGCGGCAGGCCGAGCGCATCGAACAGGACTTCACCGACCTGCTGGACAAGGGCTGACGGCGGACGATGACCGGGTCCAACACCGCGGCGCTGGTGGCGATCGCCCTCGTCGTCGTCGCCACCGGCGTGATCGGCGCCTTCGGGCTGCGGTTCGCGCGGACGACCAGCGACTTCCTGGTCGCGTCGCGGACGGTCAAGCCGGGCTGGAATGCGGCCGCCATCGCCGGCGAGTATCTCTCCGCCGCTTCGTTTCTCGGCGTCGCCGGGCTGATCGCGGTGTACGGGCCGGACGGGCTGTGGTACCCGGTCGGGTTCACCGCGGGCTACCTCGGCCTGCAGCTGTTCGTGGCCGCGCCGCTGCGCCGGTCCGGCGCCTACACCGTCCCGGACTTCGCCGAGATCCGCTGGGGCTCCAAGCGACTCCGCGCGCTGTCCACCGCGCTGGTGCTGGCCATCGCGTGGCTGTACCTGGTCCCGCAGCTGCACGGCGCCGGCCTCGTGCTGCTCGAGGTGACCGGGCTGCCGCGCTGGGTCGGCGTCACGGCCGTCGCCGTGGTCGTCACGATGAACGTCGTCGCCGGCGGCATGCGATCGATCACCCTGGTGCAGGCCCTGCAGTACTGGTTCAAGGTGCTCGCCATCGCGCTACCCGTCATCGTGGTGCTCGCGGTGAACCGCCCCGGCGTGCAGGAGCTGTTCGGCACCAGCTGGGCCGAGCCGGGCGCCGGGCTCGGCGGCACCCATCCCGCCGCCGAGATCTATTCCCTGATGCTCGCGACATTCCTGGGCACGATGGGACTTCCGCACGTGCTGGTGCGCTTCTACACCAACATCGACGGGGCGTCGGCGCGCGCCACCACCGTGCGCGTGCTCGGCCTGCTCGGGCTGTTCTACCTCTTCCCGACGCTCGCGGGAGTGACCATGCACGGGCTGCTGGCGACCCCGCAGAGCGGCAGCGCCGACTCGCTCCTGCTGTCCCTGCCCGGGCGAGACCGTGGGCGGCGCGCTCGGCCAGGCGATGGGCGCGCTGGTCGCTGCGGGGGCGATCGCCGCGTTCCTGGCGACGTCGTCCGGGCTGGTGGTGGCGGCCGCCGGCGTGCTGTCGACAGACGTGCTGCGCGGCCGGGTGCGGGACTTCCGGGTGGCCGCGGTGGTCGCCGGGCTGGTGCCGCTCGCGCTGGCCTTGCCGACCACCAGCCTGGACATCTCCCGCGTCGTCGGCATGGCGTTCGCGGTGGCGGCGTCGACCTTCTGCCCACTGCTCGTGCTCGGCATCTGGTGGCGCGGGCTGACCACCGCCGGCGCCGTGTCCGGGTTGCTCGTCGGCGGCGCGCTGTCCCTCGGGTCGCTGATCACGTCGGTCGCCTTCGGCGGCAGCCTGCCGCCGCTCGCCGACTCGCTGCTCGGCCAGCCCGCGGTGATCTCGGTGCCGGCCGCGTTCGTCACCATGGTCTCGGTGTCCCTGGCCACCCGGTCCGCGGTCCCGCCGCGCGCGGACGCGGTGCTGGCCATGCTGCACCTGCCCGCCGCCGCCCGCCGGCACGGCGGCTTCGACGCCGGCCCGCTCGCGTCGCGGACCAACCCCGCGGCGGGGTGACGCGGGACTGGGTCGAGTCCTGCCGTTCGTCGCCCCCGGGAGCCCGGAGCGACCGGCCTGTATCGGCGCGGACGGCTCGCAGCAAGGCGAACGCCTCGTGACCCAAACCGGCGAAACGTACATACCGCGCGATGACTCTCCTTGCGTCGGAGAGTGTCTGGGCTCCCGTCGTGATCGAGCCGCCTGCCGCTCGTCGGTCGGCACCGACCGTTCGGCGCACGAACGGCCGCGCTGCTCGATCCGGTCCCTCCGCTCGCGCTCGCCCTCCCTAGGGTCCCGCGTAGCACAGGTGACCCCGAGGCCGCCGGGTTCGGGACGAGGAGGTCCTCATGGCAGATCCCCCCGCACACATCGACGATCACGGCGGCCGAGTGGGAGACCGTGCAGGCGGGCCCGGAGTTCGCCCGGCTCCGACACGCTGTCCGCTCGTTCATCTTTCCGACGACGGCCGCATTTCTGTCCTGGTACCTGCTGTACGTGCTGATGGCGGCGTTCGCCCGGGACTTCATGAACATCAAGGTGTTCGGCAACATCAGCATGGGGCTGATCTTCGGCCTGCTGCAGTTCGTCTCGACGTTCACCATCGCCGCGCTCTACGCCCGCTACGCCAACCGCCGGATGGACCCACTCGCCGATGAGCTGCGGGACGACATCGAAGGCGGCCTGACGAACGGAGCCGCCCGATGAGTCTCGCCCTCCCCGGTGTCGCGCTGGACGCCTCGCTGGCGCAGGCCGCCGAATCCGACACCTCGCACCAGACCCTGACCATCGTGCTGTTCAGCGTCTTCGTCGCCGCCACCCTGGGCATCACGATCTGGGCCAGCCGGCAGAACCGCACGGCCGCCGACTACTACGCCGGCGGCCGCTCGTTCACCGGCATGCAGAACGGCCTGGCCATCGGCGGCGACTACATGTCCGCCGCCTCGTTCCTCGGCATCGCCGGCACCATCGCGCTCTACGGCTACGACGGCTTCCTGTACTCGATCGGCTTCCTGGTGGCGTGGCTGGTCGCGCTGCTGCTCGTCGCCGAGCTGATGCGCAACACGGGCAAGTTCACCATGGCCGACGTGCTGAGCTTCCGGATGCGCCAGCGGCCGGTGCGCACCGCGGCGTCGCTGTCCACCGTCGTCGTGTCGATCTTCTACCTGCTGGCCCAGATGGTCGGCGCCGGAACGCTTGTCGCCCTGCTGCTCGGCATCACGTCGCAGGCGGCGCGCAACCTGGTCGTCGTCGCGGTCGGCGTGCTGATGATCATCTACGTGGTGTTCGGCGGGATGAAGGGCACCACCTGGGTGCAGATCGTCAAGGCCGTGCTGCTGATCACCGGCGCCGCGGTGATGACCATCTGGGTGCTCGCCAAGTACGGCTTCAACATCTCCAGCCTGCTGGGTGCCGCGGCCGAGAACTCGGGCAAGGAGGGCTTTCTCCAGCCCGGCCTCTACTACGGCAAGGAGGGCGCGACCACCTGGGCGACGATCGTCTCGAAGCTCGACTTCATCTCGCTCGCCCTCGCCCTGGTGCTCGGCACCGCCGGCCTGCCGCACATCCTGATCCGCTTCTACACGGTGCCGGACTCGAAGACCGCGCGGAAGTCGGTGATCTGGGCGATCGGCATCATCGGCGGCTTCTACCTGATGACCCTGGTCATCGGCTTCGGTGCCGCCGCGCTGCTCAGCCAGAAGGAGATCACCGATCGGAATCCCGCCGGCAACACGGCCGCACCTCAATTGGCGGAGGCGCTCGGCGGGGTGGGCACCGGCATGGGCGCCGTGATGCTGTCGGTGATCGCGGCCGTCGCCTTCGCCACGATCCTCGCGGTGGTCGCCGGCCTGACGCTGGCGTCGTCGTCGTCGCTCTCGCACGACTTCTACGCCAACGTGATCCGCAAGGGCAAGGCCACCGAGCAGGAAGAGGTTCGGGTGGGCCGGATCTCGGCAGTCGTCATCGGTGGGATCGCGATAGCGCTGGCCATCCCCGCGCAGAGCCTGAACGTCGCCTTCCTGGTGGCGCTGGCGTTCGCCATCGCCGCGTCGGCCAACCTGCCGTCGATCCTGCTGTCGCTGTTCTGGAAGCGGTTCAACACCAGGGGCGCGACCTGGGGCATCTACGGCGGTCTCGGCTCCGCGCTGTTCCTGCTGCTGTTCTCGCCGGTGGTCTCGGGCAAGCCGGTGAACCCGGCGACCGGGCTGTCCACCAGCCTGTTCACCAACCCGGACATCGACTTCCACTGGTTCCCGCTGGACAACCCCGGCCTCGTGTCGATCCCGCTGGGCTTCCTGTTCGCGATCATCGGGACGCTGACCAGCAAGGAGCTCGACAAGGCCAAGTGGGCCGAGATGGAGGTGCGCTCCCTCACCGGCGCGCATGCCGAGAAGGCGGTTTCGCACTGAGATCTCGCTGATCCGGAAGGCCGCGCGGCCTTCCGTGGGTCGGATGGGGCGACGGGTGTGACGCCAGGCGGGCCGAGTGCTCACCGGGCGTCACGCTCGTCGTCGTCCGCTCCGCGACGGTCGATCGCGCCTTGGCGACGCTGTTAGTGACGTGGCGACCGCGCGGGCGGTCGCGGAGAGAGCACGACCGTCGCGGAGATGGCCACGACCGGCCGGCCCCAGCGACGGCGGCGCCGAATGCCCGGAGCCCGGGTGCGGGCTCAGGCGCGGCGGGCCAGGGGCGAGCCGTCGAACTGCGCGGGCGTCATCGCGGGGAAGGCCAGCAGGATCGTCGGGAGTGTGGACCGCGCGCTGAACCAGACGGCCAACCCGCGGTCGGGCCAGGCGGTGAGGCGGCGAGATCCCCGCGGTCGGTGTCCCTCTCGCGCGAGCAGCGCCTCCACGTCACCGGGCACGATCGGTCGCTCGAGCGCGACCACCACGTCGCCCCCGGCCCCCTCGGCACCGTCCGCGTACCACGCGGTCAGCCGGCGCTGCGGGCCGATGTCGTGCACCGTCATCCGGAGACGTTCGGGGGACGACCCCCCCGCCTCCGCGACGGGCGCGCCGGCAACCTCGATGACGTCCGAGCGGGCGGTGCCGGCCGGAAGACCCGTGAAGTCGGCCAGGTCGAGGTCGATCACCGCGCGCACGACGGCCGATCGCCCGGTGGACGCGGTCACGGCCGGAATCCCGGCGGCGGGATGAGGACCCGACGGCCGGCGGGAAGCAGCGGCCAGCCGGGCAGGTGCCCGTTGTTGGCGTTGAGGTCGGCGACGGACACGTCGTGCTGGGCGGCGATCTGGTCCCGGGTCTCGGATAGCCCACTCGACGACACCACGACGTGCTCGCGCCACCCCGGCACGTTCGCCCTGGCGGGGAGCGGGCTCCAGCGGACGCCCGGATTCGCGCCCGTGATCAGCCGCTTGGCCACGCCGGTGCGCCGGGACAACTGGGCGAGCGTGAACACCGCCGCGGAGTGCAGGTCGATGCCCTGGCCTGTGCCGGCCGCGACGGGTGGGCGGTCCGCCCCGCCCGGCAGCAGCCCCACGTACTCGACGTGGCCGGTGAGGTAGGCGGCCTTGAATCCGTCGAGGTTGACCGAGCCGAGAGCGCCACGCACGTCGGCCACCTCGTCCGGGTAGGCGATGGGGTAGCGCCGGGGGAGGTAGCGCTCGGGCACCGCGGCGCCGCGGGCGGGCGCGCGACCCTCGACCGCGGTGATCACGGCGGGGTCCCGGCGGACCCGGGCGACGGTCGAGTTGTAGGCATCCTCGGTGAGGATGTCGGTCACGCCCTCGTTCAGCGCCGAATCCAGCGAGCTGGCCTGGCGCGCCGTCTCGTGCACCGGGTGCTCGACCAGGTGGAAGAACTCGTGCATCAGTTCCTGGAACGCGAACCAGCGGGCGCCGCGCTGGGCCGGGGACAGCCCGCCCGCGGGCGGCCGGCGGCCGGACAGGCCGGCGGGCGGCACCGTCGTGGCCAGGACCCTGTCGCCCATCGGCCCGGCGACCGAGCCGACCATGGCGAACCCGAACTGGTCCCACAGCTCGAACTCGGTGCGCCTGCCACCGATGATGGCGGCGATCCCCGTGTCCCTGAGCCATCTGGACTCGTCGCTGTCGTCCGGATTGAAGGCGAACCGCGACCGCACGGCGGCGGCCGGGGAATTGCGCAGTGCCCATTCCACGACGGCCTCGGCCGAGATCGGCTCGCCCGCCGTCGCGCGGTCGCTTGGGTCGTAGGCGTCGAGAAGGTTGGCGCCGGCGACGAATCCGTGCCTGATGCGCGCGGCCCCGCCGACGGAATTGCGGATGTAGCCCCCGACGTGGCCGCGGACGACGTCGGCCGCGGCGTTGCCGGCCGGCGCCAGGTCGGTCGTCGGGGTCGCGCCCCTCGCGTACCGGCGCTCGCTGGACCGCACATCCGGCAGTGCCTGGTTCAGCGCGCCGTTGATCGCCCGGCGCAGCGCGGCGAGGGTCTGGTTCCTGACCCGCTGCTGCGCGCGGGTCGGGGTGGTGCTCGGCGGTGTCAGCCGCCCACCCCAGGTGCGGACGGTGACCGTTCCGGACGAGCTCACCGACGCGCTCGGGTTCATCGCGCCGGTGATCGCGCTCTGCGCGGCCGCGTCGGGAACCGACGCGCCGGCGTGCAGGTCTCGCCGCTGCACCGCGGGCGGCGTCGCCGTCGCGGCCCGTTGGTGATCGAGAAGGTCGACGGTGGCGCGGTTCCCGGCGATCGACAGCGCCCCGACGAGGCGGTGGAGGCCGGTGGTCGAGGTTCGCGGCAGCAGGGCGGCCGAGCGCTGCGGGTGGTCCGGGTGGGCATGCGCGGCCACCGCGGGGCGGGTGGTCGCGCCTCGCGCGGCGTCGGTGGCGGTCCGGGTGGCCGGGCCCATCGCCTCACGCTACGGCGGTACCGGACCGCCGCGGGCCCGAAGCGCGGAACCGGGCCCGGATGACCCCGGAGTCGTTCCCGATCGGGCAGCGTCCCGCGGGGGCCGCGACCTGTGGGTGGCGACCGGGGAGCCGTGGTCGGTTCGTGCGGTCGCGCTCAGCCGGCCGCGGCGGGGCGCCGCGCACCGGCCGTCGCGGACGGTTCGTCCAGCAGCTCCGCGACCGCTGAGCACGCGTCGTGCCCGGGCTCACTGCCGTGGATCCGGCTCGCGGCGTGATGCAGGGAGGTGCGCAGCGCGCGCCGCTCGTCCGCGCTGAGCCCGGCGAGCAGGTCGTCCTCCGCTGCGGCCACCCGCCGCTCGAGCCGGGCCAGCCGGGCGCGGCCGGTCCGCGTCGGCACCAGCCGGCGGACCCGCCGGTCGGTCGCGTCGACCTGACGCTCCAACAGCCCCGCCGCGACGAGGTCGTCGAGGACGTAGGTCAACACGGTCCGATCGATGCCGAGGTGCGCGGCCAGCGCGGCCTGCGTGGGCGGGCCGTCGTGGGTCACGGTGAGCATGATCTGGAAGCCGCGGGCACCGTGCGGCAGCCCGTCGAGCGCGCAGGGTCACCCCCGCCTGCCACGTGCGGAACAGCACACCGAGCGACCAACCGAGGTCGGGGTCGCCTGCCATGCGGTCAGCGTAGCGCATCATCTGCTCGACAGATGATCTGTCAAGCATATGATCGATGACACCACATAGTCGGGAGAGGCCATGGATTACGGACATCCGCTGCAGTTCGGCACCTTCGTCACCCCGGTGAACCACCCACCGGAGACCGCCGTCGAGCTGGCGCAGCTCGCCGAGGCGCTGGGTTTCGACCTGGTCACGTTCCAGGACCACCCGTACCAGCCGCGGTTTCTGGACACCTGGACGCTGATGACCTGGGTGGCGGCCAGGACCGAGCGCGTGCACATCGCGCCGAATGTGCTCAACGTGCCGATGCGCCCGCCGGCGGTGACCGCGCGCGCCGCGGCCAGCCTGGACCTGCTGTCGGGCGGGCGGTTCGATCTCGCGCTCGGCGCCGGCGGCTTCTGGGACGCGATGCAGGCGATGGGCGTCGATCGCCGGCTGACACCGGGGGAGTCGGTGGACGCCCTCGGCGAGGCGATCGACGTGATCCGGTCGATCTGGTCGGTCGACGATCGCGCGCCGCTGCGCTACGACGGCGAGCACTACGGACTGCACGGTGCGAAGCGTGGACCGGCGCCCGCGCACGACATGCCGATCTGGATCGGCGCCTACAAGCCGCGGATGCTGCGCCTGCTGGGCGCCAAGGCCGACGGCTGGTTGCCCTCGCTGTCTTACCTGCGGCCCGGCGACCTCGCCCGCGGCAACGCGACCATCGACGCCGCCGCCACCGCGGCCGGGCGTGACCCGCGGGAGATCCGCAGGCTGCTCAATGTGTTCGGGTCGTTCTCGGAGAGCGGTGCCGGGATGCTGCAGGGCTCCCCCGCGGGGTGGGTGGAGCAGCTGGTGGCGCTCGCACTGGAGGACGGCATCGGCACCTTCATCCTCGGCTCGGACGATCCCGGCACCGTGCGCGTCTTCGCCGAGGAGGTGATGCCGGCGGTCAGCGAGGCGGTGGCCGGCGAGCGTGCCGCCGGCGGTGTCCGCGAGGGCACGCTCCGCAGCGCCGCTGCCCGCGGCCGGCGACGTGCCGGCATCGACTACGACGGCGTCCCGGAATCCCTCGAAGCGGACGCGGTGGAGCCGGGCGACGCGGCGTACGCGCGCGTCCGCTCGACTTACATGCGCGGCGGCGCACCGGGTCTCGTGCTGCGGCCGACGGATGCCGGCCAGGTGGCCGAGGCGCTGCGGTTCGCCAGGAAGCAGCGGGTGCCGCTGTCCGTGCGCAGCGGCGGGCACGGGATCAGCGGGCGCTCGACGAACGACGGCGGCATCGTGATCGATCTGTCCCGGATGTCGGCGATCGAGGTGATCGACGAGGCGGCCCGACGGGTGCGGGTCGAGCCCGGCGCGCGCTGGTCGGACGTGGCGGCCGCACTCGCCGGGCACGGGTGGGCGCTGAGCTCCGGCGACTACGGCGGCGTCGGGGTGGGCGGCCTGGCCACCGCGGGCGGCATCGGATGGCTCGTCCGAGAGCACGGCCTGACCATCGACCACCTGCGGGCCGTCGAGCTGGTGCTGGCCGACGGCTCGCGCGTGCGCGCCGCCGAGGACGAGAATGCCGAGCTCTTCTGGGGAGTCCGCGGCGCGGGCGCGAACCTGGGCATCGCGACATCGTTCGAGTTCGAGGTCGATGCGGTCGGGGACGTCGGCTTCGGGCAGTTCGCGTACGACGCCGACGAAACCGCCCGACTGTTGCTGCGCTGGGGGTCAGCCGTCGAGTCGGCGCCGCGCGACGTCACGAGCTTCCTGATGATGGGCCGGTTTCAGCCGGGCCGGCAGCAGGTCGCGCAGGCCCTCGTCGTGGTGGACGCGGACGATCCGGACACGGTGATCGACCGGCTGCAGCCCATCGCCGATGTGGCGCCGATCCTCGACCAGGCGGCGCAGATCCTGCCCTACGCCAGCATCATGAACGTGCCGCCCGCGACCCATGCGGGCCAGGGCGAGCCGGTCTCCCGCTCCGGTCTGATCGATCACCTCACGCCGGAGTTCGTCCGCGCGGCCGAGCGGCTGATCCGCAGCGGCGCCGTGCACTTCTTCAGCATCCGTTCCGTGGGCGGGGCCGTCGCCGACGTCGGCCCCGACGCCACCGCGTACGCGCACCGCTCGGCGAACTTCTCGGTCACCGCCTTCGGCGCCGACCGCGCCGCGCTCGACCGGGAGTGGGACGACCTGCTCGGGCACTTCTCGGGGCTCTACCTCAGCTTCGAGACCGACCTGCGCCGCGAGCGCCTGACCGATGCGTTCCCCGTCGACACGCTGCGGCGGCTGCGGGCGCTGAAGCGAGAGGTGGATCCGGACAACGTGTTCCGCGACAACTTCAACATCAGCCCGGAGACTGTCGCCGTCGCCTGAGCCGTCGCATGACGCTGCCGCGGCCCGAGGTGCCGGGTCGGCCCGGGATCACCCGGTGCACCGCGCCGGTCGGCCGTGGTCGCCGACCAGGCCGAGAGCGGCTCCTGCAGCGGCGTTGTCGCAGCGGGCGACGTTGCCTGCCGCCGGGTACAGGGCGACGCCGAACCCCGGAATCGGTCCCGTGACCCGGTTCGCGGCGAACCTGTTCCCGGTGCCGAAGCCGTCGTAGACCTCGTGCGCCTGGAATCCGTCGGCGAACTCGCGGCGCGGCGCCGGTTCAGCCCGCGAGCAGCGCGGCGACCGCCAGCAGCCCGCAGACCCGGTCGCGGGCGCGACCGGCGTCCGTCACGGGGCGACCAGGGCGCGGACTGCGCGACCCCATTCCCGCATCGCGTCCAGCGCGGCGTCGCGCTCGGCGTCGTCGAACTCGGCCAGCACCGCGTAGGCGACCGTCCGCGCCGGCCCGCCGACCAGGCCGACGTCCGCCCGCACGCCGGCGTCCGTGCCGGTCTTGTGCGCCAGCCGCAGACCGCGGTCCGCCCCGACGTGCGCGAGCGGGTCGAGATGGAAGGCTCCCGCGACCATCGAGGTGTCGGTGTCCAGCGCGAGCCAGGACAGCACCAGCGGGCCGACGCCGCGCACCCCGAGGAGCTCGTCCCGGTGCAGGCGAACCATCAACCCGGTCAGCTCGGCCGCGCTGCCCGTCGACAGCGCCGGCGGGTCGCCGGGACCGCGCTCGTCGCGCACCCGGTCGTGTAGCGCCGTCGCGACCAGCCCGAGCCGCGCCTGCAGCCGCGCCACGGCGCCGAGGTCGATCGCACGCAGCAGGACGTTGGTCGCGAGGTTGTCGCTCACCGCGCCGACGAGCACGGCGAGGTCACCCGCTGGCAGCTCGCCCGCCCGCAGGTGCTGCCACAGGCCCGAGTCCGCGACGGTGTCTCCTGCCGTGCGGCTCAGCGGGCGGGCGGGGTCCAGCTCGCCGGTCAGGAACCGGGTCGCGCACTCGATGAGCAGCAACAGCTTTCCCACGGACGCCGTGCGCTGCACGCGGTCGGCCCGCTCGCCGAGCAGGTCCTCGCCGGTGTCGGCGTCGGCGAGGCTGGCGGAGACGATCACGACGGCGAACCCGCCGGGCGGTCGCCCGGCGCGGTGGACTCCTCGTCGACGGTCGGCACGTCCTCGTCGACCGCGGACGCGATGTCGCGCCGGCGCTGCCACACCGACCGGACCGTCACACAGAAGAACAGCCAGGTCAGGCCGATGGCCCAGCCGCCGAGGACGTCGGTGGCCCAATGCACGCCCAGGTACGGCCGGCTGACGCCGATCGCCAGCGCGAACACGGTGGCCACCGCGATCAGCGTCACCCTGGCCCAGGTGGCGTGCAGGAGCGGCACCAGCACGACGACGACCACGCCCAGGATCGCGGCGGACGCCAGCGAGTGCCCGGAGGGGAACGACTCGTTGGACTCCACCACCAGCCAGAACTCCTCGGGCGGGCGTTCCCGGCCGATCGTCGACTTGCCGACCCGGACGAGGACGCCGGCGCCGACCGCGACGACGGCGACCAGCAGCGCGTCCGACCGCCGGCCGCGCCACCACAGCAGGCCGGCGGTGACGATCGCGATCACGGCCATGCCGATCGTGCTGCCGACGTCGCTGACGGCGATCGCCAGCCAGGTGAGCGCGGGCGTCCGGTGCTCGATCATCCAGGACCAGACCGGAGGGTCGATCAGCGCTATGCCGTTCCCGTCCAGCGCCGCCTCGGCCAGCCCCGCGATGATCGCGGTCGCGAGGGCGAGCACCGCGCCGGCGGTGATCAGGGTCCCCGCGAGCCCCGTCGAATCCCTCCGCGACCGGATGGCCGCCACGGCACCGACCGCGAGCAACGCCAGCGCGGCGATCGCGTAGGGCAGCCACACGTACCCGTACTCGAAGAAGAGGTCGTCGTCCGCCTCGTCCCGCGCGAGCGCGACGAGGGATGCGGCCTGCGGCGACTGGATCAGCGCTCCTCCGTCCCTGGCCGGCCGGTCGGCTGCCGGTCCGCGTGGGCGCGCGCCGTTCGGCCCGCCGCCGGCTCACATCATCGCTGGTCTGTCGGGCTCCCGGTCGGCGCCGGGCGCGACGACGCCGGCGCGCCCGGAAACTAGGCGCGCCGGCGTGTCGTGGGACCGTGGTGTCCGGTCAGTCGAAGAAGTCCTCCAGGAACGACTTCTTGCGCTTCTTCTTGTAGTACGAGTCGCCGCGTTGGTAGTCGGCGCGTGGGTAGTCGGCGCGGTAGTCGCTGTCCCGGCGGTCGTCGCGGTAGCGCTGGTCGTGGCGGGGGTCGTACCGCGGCTCGGGCCGCTGCTCGTAGCGGGGCTCCTGGTACCCCGGCGCGGGCGGCGGCGGCGCGGCCGCGGGCACGCCCTCCACCACCGCGTTGTAGCGCGCCTCGGCGGCCACCAGGTGCTCGAGTTCCCCCCGGTCCAGGAAGATCCCCCGGCATTCCGAGCACTGCTCGATCGTCACGCCGTTGCGCTCGTAGCTCTTCATCGTGTCGTGGCACTTCGGGCAGATCAGGGTCATGAACGTGCAACGCCGCGATCCCCGCGCGGGTTCCGGCATCCCGGCTCGCGGTACGACCGCGGGCAATCATCATCCGAGGCGGCTCGGGGAACGCCGCGCGGGGGCGGCGGGCGAGTTGGACCGGGCGTCCGATCGGCGTAGAGTGGACGGTCGGCGCGCGTTGTCGCGCCCTTTTTGGTGCTGCGCTCGATCCGCCTCGCTTCGGCTTTCGCCGCCACGGGCCCGGGCAGCGCGGCGCCACCAGCCCTGGACGGACGATCCGGCAATCCTGCCGGGCGCCACCGCGCGGGGACGCACCGACGAGCAAGCACCGAGATTGCGGAGGACATGGGGAAGAAGGACGGGGCCATCGAGGTCGAGGGCCGCGTGGTGGAGCCGCTGCCGAACGCGATGTTCCGCGTGGAGCTGGAGAACGGGCACCGCGTGCTCGCGCACATCAGCGGCAAGATGCGGCAGCACTACATCCGGATCCTGCCGGAGGACCGCGTGGTCGTCGAACTCTCGCCATATGACCTGACCCGCGGCCGGATCGTCTACCGCTACAAGTAGACGGCCCGGCCCCGAGCACGACAGCACAGCATGACCAGCCGCCCCGCTCAAGGGCGGGCCTGGGACCCGGATCGCAACGATCCGGCCCGGGTCGACCGGCTCCCATCCGATGGGGGACCGGTAGGGAGCGCGGCCGACCGGCCGCGCGTGGTCCGGCCCACCCGGGTCGGTACTAGAGGACAGGAACAGCCATGAAGGTCCAGCCGAGCGTCAAGAAGATCTGCGACAAGTGCAAGGTGATCCGCCGGCACGGTCGCGTCATGGTCATCTGCGAGAACGTGCGGCACAAGCAGCGCCAGGGCTGATCCTCCGGCGGCCCGCAGGGTCGCCGGGTGCTCACCACCGCTGCACCACCATCGCGTCGCCACCCGCCCCGCGGGCCGGATCGCCAGATCCGGCACCGAGCGCGGGACACCCCCGGACCACGGGCCGGGGCCCGGCACCAGTCCGGGACGGGACGCGACCGACACCTGTGGGCGACCAGAAGGAGCATCGCGCCAGATGGCACGACTCGTCGGAGTCGATCTGCCCCGCGACAAGCGGATGGAGATCGCACTCACCTACATCTACGGGATCGGGCGTACCCGATCCCTGGAACTGCTGAAGGCCACCGGCATCAGCCCTGATCTGCGGAGCAAGGACCTGTCCGACGAGGACGTCCTCGCCCTGCGGGACGCCATCGACGCGGCCGACCTCAAGGTCGAGGGTGACCTGCGCCGCGAGGTGCAGGCGGACATCCGCCGCAAGATGGAGATCGGCTCGTACCAGGGTCTGCGTCACCGCCGCCACCTCCCGGTGCGCGGCCAGCGGACCAAGACGAACGCCCGCACCCGCAAGGGCCCCAAGAAGACGATCGCCGGCAAGAAGAAGGCCAGGTAATTCCATGCCCCCCAAGACTCGTCAGGGCCCTGCGGCGGTCAAGAAGGTCCGCCGCAAGGAGAAGAAGAACATCTCCCACGGCCACGCCCACATCAAGAGCACGTTCAACAACACCATCGTGTCCATCACCGACCCCACCGGCGCGGTGATTTCCTGGGCCTCCGCCGGCCACGTCGGCTTCAAGGGCTCGCGCAAGTCCACGCCGTTCGCCGCGCAGATGGCGGCGGAGAACGCCGCCCGCCAGGCCATCGAGCACGGCATGCGCAAGGTGGACGTCTTCGTCAAGGGCCCGGGCTCGGGCCGCGAGACCGCGATCCGATCGCTGCAGGCCGCCGGCCTGGAGGTCGGCGCGATCTCGGATGTCACCCCGCAGGCACACAACGGCACCCGGCCGCCCAAGCGGCGCCGGGTCTGAGCGGGACCGAAAGGAGAATTGGCACAGTCATGGCTCGATACACCGGTCCCGTCACGAAGAAGTCCCGCCGCCTGAAGACCGACCTGGTCGGCGGCGACATGGCCTTCGAACGCCGTCCCTTCCCGCCCGGCCAGCACGGCCGCGCGCGGACCAAGGAGAAGGAATACCTGACCCAGCTGCAGGAGAAGCAGAAGGCCCGCTTCACCTACGGCGTCATGGAGAAGCAGTTCCGTCGCTACTACGCCGAGGCCGCATCGCGGGCCGGCAAGACCGGCGACACCCTGCTGCAGATCCTCGAATCCCGGCTGGACAACGTCGTCTACCGCGCCGGTCTCGCCCGCACCCGCCGGGCCGCACGGCAGCTCGTCACGCACGGCCACTTCGAGGTCAACGGCGTGCGGGTGGACGTGCCGTCCTACCGCGTCGAGCAGTACGACATCATCACGGTTCGCAAGCAGTCGACCGAGCTGTTCCCGTTCGAGCTGGCGCGGGCCACCTTCGGTGACCGTCCGGTCCCGGCGTGGATGAAGGTCGTGCCGGAGTCGCTGCAGATCCTGATCCACTCCCTGCCGGTGCGCGCGCAGATCGATTCGCAGGTCACCGAGCAGCTGATCGTGGAGTTCTACTCCAAGTAGTCCCGACTGCCCGGCGCCGGAGAGATCCGTCGCCGGGCAACGGGTTTCGGTTCGTGGGTCCGCCCACGCGCCGCAGCGGTACCGAGTGTGGCGTCATATGGCGGTCGCCACCTGTCATTTCTGGAGGTCGTTGTTCCATGCTGATTTCTCAGCGCCCCGCACTGACCGAAGAGGTCGTGGCCGACAAC
The DNA here is from genome assembly GCA_963829945.1 of uncultured Actinomycetota bacterium. GTDB lineage: Bacteria > Actinomycetota > Actinomycetes > Mycobacteriales > Nakamurellaceae > Nakamurella. The sequence continues at coordinate 76,523 of CAWHKH010000004.1, forward strand.
CGGTCGCGGTTCGTGATCGAGCCGCTGGAGCCGGGTTTCGGGTACACCCTCGGGAATTCCCTGCGCCGGACCCTGCTGTCCTCCATTCCGGGGGCCAGCGTCACCAGCATCCGCATCGACGGCGTGCTGCACGAGTTCACCACCGTTCCCGGGGTGAAGGAGGACGTCACCGAGCTGATCCTGAACCTCAAGGATCTGGTCGTGTCGTCCGAGGACGACGAGCCCGTCACCATGTACCTGCGCAAGCAGGGCCCGGGTGAGGTCACTGCCGCGGACATCGCGCCCCCGGCCGGAGTCACCGTGCACAACCCCGATCTCAAGCTGGCGACGCTCACCAAGAAGGGCAAGCTCGAGATCGAGCTGGTCGTCGAGCGCGGCCGCGGCTACGTGCCGGCCTCGCCGAACAAGGTCGTCGGCGCCGAGATCGGCCGCATCCCGGTCGATTCCATCTACTCGCCGGTGCTCAAGGTGACATACCGCGTCGAGGCCACCCGCGTCGAGCAGCGCACCGACTTCGACCGGCTCGTGCTGGACGTGGAGACCAAGCCGTCGATCACCCCGCGGGACGCGCTGGCCTCCGCCGGCACCACCCTGGTGGAGCTGTTCGGCCTTGCCCGCGAGCTCAACATCGACGCCGAGGGCATCGAGATCGGCCCGTCGCCGGCCGAGGCGGACCACATCGCCGCGTTCGCGCTGCCGATCGAGGAGATGGACCTGACCGTCCGCTCCTACAACTGCCTCAAGCGGGAGGGCATCCACACCGTGGGCGAGCTGGTCTCGCGCACGGAGGCCGACCTGCTGGACATCCGCAACTTCGGGCAGAAGTCGATCGACGAGGTCAAGATCAAGCTCGCCGGCATGGGCCTGTCCCTGAAGGACTCGCCGGCCGGCTTCGATCCGGCGGCCGCCGCGCTGGCCTACGGCGAGACGGACTGGAACGACGAGGGCGACGAGGCCGGCAACGGCTTCGGCGGCTACGGCGCCGCCACCACCAACGGCGCGAACTCGGACGACGTGGACTACGCGGAGACCGAGCAGATCTGATGCACCGCTGACGTGATGCACCGCTGATCGAGTTGCCGGAGAACGTCCTCCCCGAGACCGGGGACGGCCGTTCCGAGGCACGTCGATCGGTGGTTCACACACAGCACTGGTCCACCCGTTCGTCGGGTGGGCGTGCGGGACGGGGTCGACACCCGACCGTCCCGCCGAACTCGGACAGGAAACCGTCGGCACCCGGGAGTTCGCTCCCGGGCTGCCGCCTCACCCGCGAGAGCACCGCTCCCGCGGACCACGATCGACAAGGAAGCGACCAGCATGCCGACCCCCGCGAAGGGCCCCCGCCTCGGCGGCTCGCCCGCCCACGAGCGCCTCATCCTCTCGAACCTCGCCACGGCGCTGTTCGAGCACGGCCGCATCACCACCACGGAGACCAAGGCGAAGCGGCTGCGGCCGTTCGCCGAGAAGCTGATCACCTCGGCCAAGCGCGGCACCCTGCACTCGCGCCGCGAGGTGCTCAAGGTCATCCGCGACAAGGACGTCGTGCACAAGCTTTTCGCGGAGATCGGGCCCTCGTTCGCCACGCGTGAGGGTGGCTACACCCGGATCACCAAGGCCGGACCGCGCAAGGGCGACAACGCCCCGATGGCCGTCATCGAGCTGATCGACGAGGAGTCGGTGTCGTCCGCGGCCAACCGCGAGGCCCGCCGCGCCGCGTCCCGCCGCGCCGCCGCGCGTACCGCGGCCACGTCCGCCGCTGCCGGGGCCGCCGCCGCCGACGCCACTGCCGAGGACGCGACCATCGCCGCCGCTGCGCCCGACGCCGCGTCGGAGGATGCTGAGGCCGTGAGCGAGACCAACGAGCAGACCGACCTGGACCCGGACGGCGGCGACAGCACGTCGGCGCAGATCATCGAGGCCGCCGCCGAGGCGCCCGCGGAGGGCGCCTCAGATGTGACCGAGGCGCCGGCCGAGGGCGCCAGCGACGCCGGCGATGCCGACGCCGCGACCTGGGAGAGAGACGCGGAGGGCACCGACGCCAACGGCGGCGACCACACCTCGACGCAGGCCATGGCGGCCGCCGATGAGGAGCCGGCCGAGGGTGCGGACGACAGCAAGTAGTTCCGCGAGCCCCGAACTCCCCCCGGACTCCATGGCGGACCAACACGAGCTCGGCCATGGAGTTCGGCGTCTCCGGCTCGACCTGAGCTACGAGGGCACGCACTTCTCCGGGTGGGCCGTCCAGCCCGGCCGGCGCACCGTTGCGGGCGTGCTGCAGGACGCGCTGGGCACCGTGCTGCGCGCGCCGACCCGGCTCGTGGTCGCCGGCCGCACCGACGCCGGCGTGCACGCCACCGGGCAGGTGGCACACGTGGACGCGCCCGCCGACCGGCTCGCCGCCCTCGCCCCGCGGCACCTGGCCGGCTCGCCCTCGGATCCCGCGGTCGACCCGGGTTGCGTGGGGCTGCGCCGCCGCCTCGCCGGGGTGCTGCCGGCCGACGTCCGGGTCCGCTCCGTCGCCCCCGCCGCGCCCGGGTTCGACGCCCGCTTCTCGGCCGTCTCGCGCAGCTACCGCTACCGGATCTCGACGACGGAGTGGGGCGCCGCCCCCGCCGATCGGCGCCTCGTGCTGGCCTGGCGACGCCCCCTGGACGTGGCGGCGATGCAGGACGCCGCCGCAGGGCTGCTGGGGCTGCACGACTTCGCCGCGTACTGCCGGCCGCGGCCCGGCGCGACCACGATCCGGCACCTGCTGCGACTCGATGTCGGCGAGCGCGGCGCCGGCCACCGCGCCGACCAGGGCACCGATGAAGTCACCGGCCACTGCGCGGAGGTGCACGTGGACGTGACCGCGGACGCGTTCTGCCACTCGATGGTCAGGGCGCTGGTCGGCGCGCTCCTGGCCGTCGGCGACGGGCGCCACCCGGTCTCCGCCCCGGCCGCGTTGCTGGCGGCCGGCGAGCGCACGGCGGCGATCGCGGTGGCGCCCGCGCACGGCCTGACGCTCGTGCACGTCGAGTACCCCGCGGACGCCGACCTCGCCGCCCGCGCCGCGCAGACGAGGGCCGTGCGTCCCGGCGAGCCGTCCCCCGGCCGCTGAGACCCGCTGGCGTGCATCGCCTGTCGGTCCGATCGCCGGTCCGCGCGGTCGGCGCACCGGCGGAGACGATTCGTCCCGGCCGCCTCGCCCGACCGGGATGAATCGGCGCGCGGCGCGCCCACGACGCGGCCCCTGTGAAAGCGTCGGCGGCACACCTCGAGGAGCCGCGTGACCCCACCCACCGAGCGCTCGCTGCCGGGCCGGATCCGGTCCTGGCTGGCCGGCGTGCGTCCGCGCCGGGCGACCATCGGCGCGGACGCGGTCGCCGGCATCCCGGGCGCGATCAGCTCGGTGCCGGACGGCATGGCCACCGCGGTGCTGGCCGGCGTCAACCCGGCCTACGGGCTGTACGCGTCGTTCGCCGGGAAGATCGGCGGCGGGCTGACCACCAGCACGTCGCTCATGGTCGTCACCACCACGACCGCCGCGTCCCTGGCCGCCGGCTCCGCGCTCGAGGGCCTGGCGCCGGACGCCAGGGATCGCTCGATCGTGCTGCTCACCCTGCTCACCGGGGTCGTCATCATCGCCCTCGGCGTCCTGCGGCTGGGCCGCTTCGTCCGGTTCGTCTCGCGCTCCGTGATGCTCGGCTTCCTCACCGGCGTCGCGGTCAACATCCTGCTCGGGCAGCTGCCGGACCTGACGGGGGTGACCCCGCCGAGCGGTGTGGCCGCACAGAAGGCGTGGTACGTCATCACCCACCCAGGCGACATCGTCTGGCCGGCCGCGGCGATCGGCGTCGCCGCGCTGCTGACGCTGATCGTGCTGGGCCGTACTCGCTTCTCGCTGTACGGCTCGCTGGTCGCCGTCGTCGTGCCGTCGGCGCTGTTCGCGTGGCTCTCTCCGGACGCGATCGACACGGTCAACGACGCGGGCGACATCCCCAGCGGCATGCCGCCTCTCGTGTTGCCGCAACTGTCCGACCTCAGCGTGGGCGTCGTCATCGGGGCGCTGTCCATCGCCGCGATCGTGGTCGTCCAGGGTGCCGGCGTGGCCGAGTCCGCCCCAAACCCGGACGGCAGTCATTCCTCGACGAATCGCGACTTCATCGGCCAGGGTGTGGCTAACGTGGCCTCCGGGCTGTTCCACGGCACGCCGGTCGGCGGCTCCGTCACGGCCACTTCGCTGAACATCACTGCGGGCGCCCGCAGCCGGTGGGGGTCGATCCTCGCCGGGCTCTGGATGCTGATCATCCTGCTCGCGCTCTCCGAGCTGGTCGGGCTGGTGCTGATGCCCACCCTGGCCGCCGTGCTGATCTACGCCGCGGCCCGAGCGCTGAAATTCCTGGACATGCTCGAGGTCTGGCGCACCGCGCACACCGGCAAGCTGGCGCTGATGGTGACGTTCATCGCGACCCTCGCGCTCCCGGTCTCGGCGGCCGTCGCGGTGGGGTTGATCTGTTCACTGCTGCTGCAGCTGAACAAGGAGGCACTCGACCTACGCCTGGTGCAGCTGGAGCCGATGCCCGACGGGCGGCTCATGGAGCGTCCCGCACCCAAGACGTTCCCGGTGGGCAGGCCGCTCGTGCTGGACGTCTACGGCAGCCTGCTCTACGCGGGCTCCCGCACCCTGGGCGCCCGGCTGCCCGACCCGCACGGCGTGGAGCACCCGACGCTGGTGCTCAGGTTGCGCGGCCGGACGTCCCTCGGCGCCACGTTCTTCGGCGTGGTCTCCGGCTACGCCGCGGTGATGGCCGAGTCCGGGGGACGTCTCTATCTGTCCGGCGTCTCGCCGGACATCATGGCGCGGTTCGAGGGCATGCACGTCGCCGACCACGCCGACGCGGTGCACCTCTTCGCGGCGACCGAGGTGATCGGCGAGTCCACCCTCGCGGCCTATGCCGACGCGCGCACGTGGCTCGTCGGGCACCACGACGCGCCAGGGCGCGAGCCCGCGCCGTGACCGCCGCACTTTGACCTTCCCTGAGCGCACGAGGTAATCTGGTCAGTCGGTGTGCCGCGCGGCTGCTCGCGGCGGTTTTGTCGTGTACGGCGAGACCGTGGTTGCAGTGAGGTTCGATCTCGTGCCAGACGAGCATCTGACCGCGTGGCGCCGCTCGATCGCGGGTCCGCACGGCCCCTCGGCGAGCAGAGAACCGACGCAAGCGAGCACCGACGACAGTGAAGAGAGCAGACCTGTGCGCACGTACAGCCCCAAGCCCGGCGATGTGACCCACGCCTGGCACGTGATCGACGCGACCGACGTCGTGCTCGGCCGGCTGGCCAGCCAGGCTGCGCAGCTGCTGCGGGGCAAGCACAAGCCGATCTACGCGCCGCACGTGGACACGGGCGACTTCGTGATCATCATCAACGCCGACAAGGTGGCGATCTCCGGCAACAAGCGCGAGACCAAGTACCTGTACCGGCACTCGGGCTACCCGGGCGGCCTGCGCCGGCAGACCGTGGGCAATCTGCTCGAGGCGCGGCCGGACAAGCTCGTGGAGAAGGCGATCATCGGCATGCTGCCGCACAACTCGCTCGGCCGGTCGATGGCCCGCAAGCTCAAGGTCTACTCCGGTCCGACCCACCCGCACCAGGCCCAGCAGCCGCAGCCGTTCGACATCGTCCAGGTCGCCCAGTAGTAGCGCGCAAGCGTTCAGATCCGAATCGAGAGAAGCCAGTCCGTGAGCGAGAACTCCGAGTACGCCGCTGAGGCGGACATCCCCACCGCGGCCCCTGCCGAGGTCACCGACGTCGTCGAGGATGTCGAGGTGGCCGAGCTGCCCGACGGTGACGTCGTCGTCGCTGACACCGTCGTCGACGCGCCGGTCGAGGTCGCCGAGACGCCGGCCGAGGCCCCCGTCGTTGCGCCGTCGATCGTCCCCGTCGCCGTCGACCGCCCGGTGCAGACCGTCGGCCGGCGCAAGGAGGCCATCGTCCGCGTGCGCCTCGTCCCCGGCACCGGCAGCTTCACGCTGAACGGCCGCACGCTGGACAGCTACTTCCCGAACAAGGTGCACCAGCAGCTCGTCAAGGAGCCGCTGGTGACCCTGGAGAAGGCCGAGATCTACGACGTGCACGCCAGCCTCAAGGGCGGCGGCGTCACCGGCCAGGCCGGCGCGCTGCGCCTGGCCATCGCGCGGGCGCTGATCGAGCTCGACGAGGCGGACCGGCCGGCGCTGAAGAAGGTCGGCTTCCTCACCCGCGACGCGCGCGCCAAGGAGCGGAAGAAGTACGGCCTGAAGAAGGCCCGCAAGGCGCCGCAGTACTCGAAGCGCTGACGTCGCCGGTGGGCCGGCTGTTCGGCACCGACGGGGTCAGGGGTCTCGCGAACGCCGATCTCACGCCCACGCTCGCGCTGCGGCTGGCCACGGCAGCGGCCCGCGTGCTCGCCGCGGCGGGTGCGTCCCGACCCGCTCCGCGCGCCGAGGGCGGACCGGTCGTCCGGCCCACCTCGCGGGCGACCACCGGGCGCGCGCTCGCCGTCGTCGGTCGCGACCCCCGGGCCAGCGGCGAGATGCTGGAGGCCGCGGTCGCGGCCGGACTCGCCTCGGCGGGCGTCGACGTGCTGCTGCTGGGCGTGCTGCCCACGCCGGCCGTGGCCTTCCTGACCGCCGACCTGGCGGCCGACCTCGGCGTCGTCATCTCCGCCTCGCACAACGCGATGCCGGACAACGGCATCAAGATCTTCGGCGCGGGCGGGGTGAAACTCGACGACGCGATCGAGGACGCCATCGAGGCGGCCATCGACGACCCCGGCCCGCTGCCCACCGGGGAGGGCGTCGGCCGCATCACCCACGCCGTCGACGCCGACCGGCGCTATCTGGACCACCTGCTGATCGCCACCCCGAACCCGCTGACCGGCCTGCGGGTGGTGGTGGACTGCGCCCACGGCGCCTCCTCCGAGCTCGCGCCCGAGGTGTACCGCAGGGCCGGCGCCGAGGTCGTCGTCATCGGCGGCAGCCCGGACGGCCTCAACATCAATCAGGGTGTCGGGTCCACCCACCTCGACCCGCTGCGGGCGGCCGTGCGCGAGCACGAGGCCGACCTGGGGATCGCGCACGACGGCGACGCGGATCGCTGCCTGGCGGTCGCCGCCGACGGCTCCGACGTGGACGGCGACGCCATCCTGGCGCTGCTCGCGACCTCACTCCGCTCCCGCGGACGGCTGGTCCAGGACACGGTCGTCACCACCGTGATGGCGAACCTGGGTTTCCACCAGGCCATGCGGCGCGCCGGCATCGAGGTCCGCACGACGGCCGTCGGCGATCGCTACGTGCTCGAGGAGATGCAGGCCGGCGGCTTCTCGCTGGGCGGCGAGCAGTCCGGGCACATCATCCTGGCCGACCACGCCACCACGGGCGACGGCCTGTTGTCGGCCCTGCACCTGATGGCCACCGTCGCCGCGGCGGGACGCCCGCTGGCGGAGCTGGCGTCGATGGTGACCAAGTTCCCGCAGGTGCTGATCAACGTGCGGGTCGCCGACAAGGCCGCCGTCGCGTCGGCGCCCGAGGTCGTCGAGGCCGTCACCCGGGCCGAGTCGGAGCTCGCCGGATCCGGCCGGGTGCTGCTGCGGCCGTCCGGCACCGAGCCCCTCGTGCGGGTGATGGTCGAGGCGTCCACCCAGGACCAGGCGCGGACCGTCGCCGATCGCGTCGCGAAGGTCGTCGGCACCATCTGACGCTCGGGGTCGCGACCCGCGCGCCGGGCGTGCCCGTGCGGTGGGAGCGGAGGGTGCGCGCGCCGATCAGATGTCGGCGATCGCCCGGCTGATGTCCTCGAACGCAATGGAGTGCGTCTCCGGCTCCTCCGGCTCCAGCTTCTCCGGCTTGGTGCCGTGCACCTTCTTCTCGAGTTGGTCGGCCAGTTGGTCGGCGTCGGTGAGGTGCCGGATGAAGAACGCGCTGGCGAGCATCCGGGTGACCTGCATCATCGCCTTGTCCGGGCCCTGGCCGGTCAGCGTGTTGGTCCAGTTCCGGCCCTCGACGAGGCCCATGTGTCCCGCGCCGTCCACCTTGCGCAGCTGCGCCGGCCCCGTGCAGGAGCTGGCGATCTTGACCCCGTCGTCCTCGGAGACGGTGTCGTCGTCGCCGACGATGTGCAGGCTCGGCACCTCGACCCGACCGGCCGCCGCGACCGCCGAGGGGCTGGTCTCGGCCGCCGCGACCGTGACAACCGCCTTGATGCCGCGGTCCTTGGCCGCCGCGAGCATCGCCGCGCCGCCGCCGGTGGAGTGGCCCATCACGCCCATCCGGCGCAGATCGCCGCGCACCAGGCCGCCGCCGAGCTGGCCGTAGGCGATCAGCCGCAGCGCGCGGGACAGGTCGAGCGCGAGACCCTGGTGGCTGGAGAACAGGCTGCGGTGGGTGTTCGGGGCGACGACGATGATTCCCCAGGAGGCCAGGTAGCGCATCGTGTCCGCGTAGCGCTGGCCGGTCTGCAGCCAGCCGTGCCCGAACGCGACGATCGGCAGCCGCTTGCCGGACGCGGGGGCGAACACCACGCCTGGCATGCCCGCGGGCGAGAGGTCACCCGTGGCGACCTTGTGCGGGCCGCGGTAGGCGAAGTAGGGCAGCGTCGGCCGGGCGATGCTGGGCGGCGGGCCCTTGGCCATCTCGTCCTCCGATCCCGCGTCGTCACCAGGGTTTGTCGCCGGTCGGCGTCCCGCGTCCCGGCTGCGCGCGATGCGGTGCTCGTACAGTAGCCGGTGGTCGGGCCCGCCTCATCCGGGCTCATCCGGGCCCGTCCGGGGCGAGTGGAACCGCGACGGGGTCATCGGGCGCGGGCGATCGGCGTCGACCGCCGTGACCCATGCACGAGCATGCGCACGACCACCGCCAGGAGGATGCGAGCGTGGCCGACAACTTCGCGACGAACCTGCGCCGCCTGATCCGCGCGCGGTTCCCGCTGCTTCAGCATCAGGACCGCGGAGGAGTCCCGGCTGCTGGCCGAGATCGCCGCCGTGGTGGGCAATCGCACCCAGGTGACGCCGGCGCGTCAGGTCTACACGTGGTCGACCGCCAACGGGTTCGCGGGGCTGGGCCAGCGCCGGCAGTCAGGACACCCGCACCCCGCACGCGGCGCTCACCGCCGCCGCCGCGCTGGCCGCGCCGAGCGTGGTGGTGCTGCTCGACCTGCACCCGTGGCTCGGCACGAGCTCGAGTCCGCCGGACACCCAGCTCGTCAGGGCGCTGAAGGACACCGTCCGGTACTACAAGGACGGATCGGTGCCGCGCACCCTGATCCTCGTGTCGCCGACGCCCCGGATCCCGCCGGACCTCGAGTCGCTCGTCACCGTCGTCGACTTCCCGCTGCCCACCGAGGCGCAGCTGCGGGCGACGCTCGACGGGATGATCGCCCGCAACACGGCGGCCGGGGCGCTGACGCTCGCGCTCAGCCCGGACGGGCCCGAGCGGCTGGTGAAGGCGGCCCTGGGGCTGACCGCGTTCGAGGCCGAGAACGCCTTCGCCAGGGCGATGGTCGACGACGGCCGGCTCAGCGACGACGACATCGTCCTGGTGCAGGACGAGAAGAAGCAGATCGTGCAGAAGTCGGGCGTGCTCGAGGTCGTGTCGTCCTCGATCGGCCTGGACGACATCGGCGGGCTGGAGAACCTGAAGACCTGGCTGCGCAAGCGGAACGGCTCGTGGATGGCCGAGGCGCGGTCGTACGGGCTGCCGGCCCCCAAGGGCGTGCTCGTCACCGGCGTGCCGGGCTGCGGGAAATCCATGACGGCGAAGGCGATGTCGTCCGCGTGGTCGTTGCCGCTGGTGCGCCTGGACATCGGCCGGGTGTTCGGCGGGCTGGTCGGCGCGTCCGAGCAGAACATGCGCACCGCGCTCGCACCGCCGAGGCCATCGCGCCGTGCATCATGTGGATCGACGAGATCGAGAAGGGCTTCGCCGCAGGTGCTTCCGGCTCCGGCGACTCCGGCACGTCGGCGCGCGTGTTCGGCACGTTCCTGACCTGGATGCAGGAGAAGACCGCGCCCGTGTTCGTGATCGCGACCGCCAACCACATCGCCCTGCTGCCGCCGGAGATGCTGCGCAAGGGCCGCTTCGACGAGATCTTCTTCATCGACCTGCCGACCGACGCCGAGCGCCGGGTGATCTTCTCGCTGCACATCGCGTCCCGGCTCAAGGCCGGGCCGGCGCTGGGCGCGCTGCCGGTGACCGACGAGCTGCTCGACTCGCTCGTCGCCGCGACCGAGGGCTTCTCCGGCGCCGAGATCGAGCAGGTCGTCATCTCGTCCTGCTTCGACGCGTTCCACGAGCGGCGCGCGCTGTCCGGGGACGACCTGCTCCGCGAGATCTCCAAGACCGTCCCGCTCTCCGTCACCCAGGCCGAGCAGATCGCCGCCCTGCGGGCCTGGGCCGACGTCCGCGCCGTGGCCGCGTCCGCCCCCGAGGACCGCGAGGGCTACGCGACCGCCGACCCCGGCGGCGCCCCCGCCGCCGTCACCCCCGAGGCCGCGCTCTCCCGCGGCGGCCGCGCCGTCGAGGCCTGATTCGCCGGTTCTTCGTCAGGCAGGTGCTCGGGAGGTTCTTCGTGCGGCAGCTACCCACGGAGGCATCCCGACGGTGATCCTGGTCCTCTGAGACAACCTTGCTGCGGTTTTCGCGACCTTGCTGCTGCTCGGGCGGTCGCCACGTCGCCAACGGTGACGCGGAGATGGTTCGGACGCGCGGACGCGTGTCGAGGCGGGTGACTCAGCGACCGTCCCGGCCGCGATGCAACGCACGGGCGACCCGGCCGACGAGCTCGTCGGGCCGATCGAGGTCGGCCCAGGTCCACCGGACGACCGTCCAGCCGAGGTCGCGCAGCGCGTCCTCGCGCAGCTTCTCGCGGAACACGGCGTCGCCCGGAGCCTGACCGGGTCCCAGCAGCCGACCGTACTTGGCGGCCCCGTCGAACTCGCCGATCGTCCGGTACGCCTGCCACGCGAAGTCGACGCGACCGACCACCGTTTCCGATGACCCGCGAATGACCAGCTGGCACGTCGGATCGGGGAGCCCGGCACGGGAGAAGATCACCCGGCTCCTGGACTCGCCGACGCTCTCGCTCGCGGGGTCCGCGAAGGCGACCGCGCGGCGGGCCTTCTTGATCCCGGGACGTGGTCCGGCGCGCTCGAGCGAGCGGATCAGCATCGGTTTCATCGTCAGGTGGGCATGCAGCGCATGGTCGATCGCGACCACGGCCTCGGCGAAGGACAGGTAGCGCGCCAGGTCGACCAGCGTGCGGTCGATCGACGTCACGCGGTGACCGGCGAGCTCGACGATCTCGTCGTCGTCGAGGGTCGCGCGGTGGGTGTGCAGCCGACGACGCAGCTGGCCGCCACCGGGTCCCACCCGCGTCACCTGAACGCGCTCCGGCACCGGTCTCCACAGGGCGACACCGTGCAGCACGGCCGCCGAGAGGTGGCTCACCACGGCATCGCCGGCCGCGCGCGGGAGCGTCGCCGCGATCCGAGCGACGTGCAGGCGGCGCTCGTCTGACACGGCGGCCATCGCGGCGTCCAGATAGGCGCCGGGGCGCAGGGAGAACCACGCGCTCCGCCTGCGCAGTCGCTGGATCTCGTCCGACCCCCAGCCGTCGCGCAGGGCGTCGGACCTCGTGATCACGGCAGACCGGTTCGGCGCGCGGCGAGCGATCCGCGACGACCGGTTCGGCCCGCGGCGAGCCATCCGCGACGACCAGCTCGGCGCGCGGCGGGGTCAGCGCGGGACCGTCCAGATCGATGGGCATCGCCCGATGATGGCGACCCGCCCGCCCGGTCGGGCGATCTCGCCGCGGATTGTGGACAGCTTCCTGTCGCCTCCGCGATCTTCGCGACGCCGTTGACGACTGAGCGACATCCCGGGCGGTCGCCAGGTCAGCACATCTGTCGCGGAGATGAATCCCGAGCGGACGGACGGAGCGAGGCGGGAGGTGAGAGCGCGGGCGGCGCCGGGCGCGCGAGGCGGTCAGTCGGCGCAGGCGGTGCGAAGCGGCCTCAGGAGCGGTCGATCGCGTCGCGCAGCGCGGTGTAGGACGCGACGAGCAGCAGTCGCTCGCGGGCGAGGAGCGGGTGGTGGAGCTCTCGGCCGGACGCGACCCAGGCGTCGGACGCGTCCATCGCGGCGACGCGCAGCCGGGACGCCTCGCGGACGGCCTCGGCCGGGAGCGCGTAAGTGTACGAGTAGAGCGCGACGAGCGCGTCGACGAGTTGGTCCTCGTCGGCGGTCGACCCGCCGGCCGCGTCGCCGTCAGCCGAATCGGCGCCGACGGAGTCGCCCCAGGGGACGCAAGGTCACGGCGGCCGGGCCGGCGCTGGTGCAGCCGGTGCACGCGCCACCACTCCACCTCGAGCGCGGCCGCCCGGACGGGGTCGAGGTCGGGCCAGCCCGAGCCGGCGACCAGCGCGTAGAACCGGCGCATGTGCTCCCGCGCGGCGTCCGGATCGTTGTCCGGGACGGGCGCCCACACCTGGTTGGCCCGCAGCACGTGCCACGCGCCGAGCAGCGTCCGCCCCCGGCTCATGCCGAAGCCGACGCGCACCAGGCCGACCGCCGCCCGCAGGAACCGGATCCACTCGTGCCGGTAGTAGGCGGCCCAGGAGTCGCACTCGAGCCGGCCGATGACGACAGGGTCGAAGCTGCGGGGTCCGACGGCCGCCGCGTCCCTGAAGACCATGGCATCCCACCCCGAGATCAGAGCCGGACGAGCGAGCGGAAAACCGACAGAATGCTGGCGCCAGCATCCACCCATCCGGTGCCGGCCGCAGCGACGAAGGGCAGGACGTGGTGACCGCCGAGCACGAGCAGCGCACGCCCATCGCGGCCGTCGTCGCGCGGATCCAGGACCGGGTCGACGACCTGCCGCCGGAGCTGGCGCACCGCCGGATCTTCGCGACCACCTACCAGCGCACCACCCTCGCGGTGGGCGACGCGCTGGGGCGGGCGAGCTTCGAGGACCCGGGCTGGGTCGAGCGCTGGGACGTCGCCTTCGCCGACCTGTTCCTGGACGCCCACGACGCCGACCGCGCCGGCCGGACCGGCGACGTGCCGCGCCCGTGGCGGCTCGCGTTCGACGCGCCGCCCAGCCTGCCGCCGCTGCGGCACGTGCTGCTGGGCATCAACGCGCACGTGAACTACGACCTGCCGCAGGCACTGCTCGCCGTCATCGACGACGACGAGTTCACCGACCCGGTGCTGCTCGACCGCCGCCGCCGCGACCACGAACGCATCGACGCCGTGCTCGCGTCGCGGGTCTCCGCCGAGGACGCCCAGCTCGGCGGGCCGGCGGGCCTGCTCGACCGCCTGCTGACACCGCTGAACCGGTTGGGCTCCAAGCGGTTCCTGCGGGAGGCCCGGCGCAAGGTCTGGCACAACACCGAGGAGCTGCAGCGCGCCCGGCTGGCCGGCCCGACGGCCTACGAGCGGCGGCTGTCCGAGCTGGAGGTGCTCAGCGCGGCGAAGATCGCCGACCTGCTCGCGCCCGGCCAGGTGGTGCTCCGGCTCGCGGTCGCCGGCTTCGGCGTGGTACTGCCGCCGGCCTGACGGGCAGTCGGCTCCGGGCGCGGCGCGACCGGACCGAGGCGCCCGCCGTTCGGCGTGGGCGCCGCCGCCCGCCCGCCTGGCGCCCGCCGCGAAACCCAGCCACTAGCCTGGTCAACCATGTGCGGCATCGTCGGTTACACCGGTCCCCGTCAGGCTCTCCCGCTGATTCTCGAGGGCCTGCGCCGGCTCGAGTACCGCGGCTACGACTCCTCGGGCGTCGCCGTCGTGGACGGCGAGGGCGGCCTGCACACCGCGAAGAAGGCAGGCGGGCTCGGCAACCTCGAGAAGCACATCGACGAGGGCGAGGTCGCGCTGAACGGCTTCGCCGGGATGGGTCACACGCGCTGGGCCACGCACGGCGGGCCGACGGACCGCAACGCGCACCCGCACACGGACCTGTCCGGCAAGGTCGCCGTCATCCACAACGGGATCATCGAGAACTTCGCCGTGCTCCGGCGGGACCTGGAGAACAGCGGCATCGAGATGCGCAGCGACACCGACACCGAGGTGGTCGCGCACCTGCTCGGCCGCGCGTTCGCGCAGGGCGCGACGGCTGGCGACCTGCCGGCCAGCATGGCCGCCGTGTGCCGCGACCTGGACGGCGCCTTCACCCTGGTCGCGATGCACGCGGACCGGCCCGAGACGCTCGTCGCCGCGCGGCGGAACAGCCCGCTGGTGGTCGGCGTCGGGGACGGTGAGATGTTCGTCGCCAGCGACGTCGCCGCCTTCATCGCGCACACCAGGGACGCGGTGGAGCTCGGCCAGGACCAGCTCGTGGTGATCACCCCGGACGGCTACGAGATCACCAACTTCGCCGGCGGTGACGCCGATTTCACCGCCTTCCACGTCGACTGGGACCTCGCGGCCGCCGAGAAGGGCGGCTACCAGACGTTCATGGACAAGGAGATCGCCGAGCAGCCGCAGGCGATCGCCGACACGCTCCTCGGCCACTTCGACGGGTCGGGCATCGTGCTGGACGAGCAGCGCCTCGGCGAGGACGAGCTGCGCACCATCGACAAGGTGTTCGTCGTGGCGTGCGGCACCGCCTACCACTCGGGGCTGCTCGCGAAGTACGCCATCGAGCACTGGGTCCGGCTGCCGGTCGAGGTGGAGATCGCCAGCGAGTTCCGTTATCGCGACCCGGTTCTCGACCGGGACACGCTGGTCGTCGCGGTATCCCAGTCCGGCGAGACGGCCGACACCCTGGAGGCCGTCCGGCACGCCCGCCGGCAGCGCGCCCGGGTGCTGGCGGTGTGCAACACCAACGGCTCGCAGATCCCGCGCGAGTCCGACGCGGTCCTCTACACCCACGCCGGCCCGGAGATCGGGGTCGCGTCCACGAAGGCGTTCCTGACCCAGGTGGTGGCGAACTACCTGGTCGGGCTGGCCCTCGCGCAGGCACGCGGCACGAAGTACCGGGACGAGATCGCCCGCGACTTCGAGATGCTCTCGCAGATGCCGGACGCGGTCGCGGAGACGCTGACCCTGATGGACCCGGTGCGCAAGATCGCCGCAGGAGATCGGGCGATCGAAGGCGATCCTGTTCCTCGGCCGGCACGTCGGGTACCCGGTGGCGCTGGAGGGTGCGCTCAAGCTCAAGGAACTCGCGTACATGCACGCCGAGGGTTTCGCGGCCGGTGAGCTCAAGCACGGCCCGATCGCGTTGATCGAGGAGGGGCTGCCCGTCGTGGTCATCACCCCGTCCCCGCGGGCCGACCCGGTCCTGCACTCCAAGCTGCTGTCCAACATCCGCGAGATCCAGGCGCGCGGCGCGCGCACCATCGTGATCGCCGAGCAGGGTGACGAGACGGTCGCCCCCTTCGCCGATTTCATGGTCGAGCTGCCGCGGGTGCCGAAGCTGATGCAGCCCCTGGTCGCCACGGTGCCGCTGCAGATCCTGGCGGCGGAGATCGCCAGGGGCCGCGGCTACGACATCGACAAGCCGCGCAACCTGGCCAAGTCGGTGACCGTCGAGTGATGCCGGGCTGATGTCTGCTGCCACGGGGAGTCTGGGTGCGCCGCCGGCGATTCCGCCCGGCGCGACGGTGATCTCGGTCGGCATCGACGTGGTCGCCGTGCAGCGCTTCGCCGACACGATCGCCCGCACGCCGGCGCTCGTTCGCCGGCTCTTCGACCCGGAGGAGCTGATCACGCCGACGGGCCACGCCCGCGGCCCGGCGTCGCTGGCCGCGCGGTTCGCGGTGAAGGAGGCCGTGGCCAAGGCGCTCGGCGTCCCGCCCGGCATGGACTGGCATCACTGCCGGGTGTTGACCGCCGACCGTGGCCGGCCCGAGTTGCGCGTCACGGACAGCGTTCTCGCGGCGGCCACCGCGCGCGGCATCGTCGACTGGCAGCTTTCCCTCTCGCACGACGCCGGCATCGCGGCGGCGATCGTCCTCGCGCTGGGGCGGCCGTGATCCACGCCTACTCGGTCGACACGATCCGCCAGGTGGAGCGTCTGGCGATCGCCCGCGACGGGGACGCCACGCTGATGCGCCGCGCCGCCACGGCGCTCGCGAACGAGATCGCGACCCGGCTCCCGTCGCCGCTGCCGGGGAAGCGGGCGGTCCTGCTCGTGGGCTCCGGGAACAACGGCGGGGACGCGCTTTTCGCCGGAGCCTTCCTGCGCCGGCGCGGCCTGGTCGTGACCGCGGTCGTGACGGACGTGGACAAGGCGCACCTGGCGGGGATGGCGGCGCTGCTGCGCGCCCGGGGGCGCATCGTCACCGCCGGCGACGCCGCCGTGCCAGGGTTGATCGCGCGCGCCGACGTTGTCGTCGACGGTCTGGTGGGCCTGTCGGCGCGGCCGCCGTTGCGCCCGCCGGCGGACCATCTGGTCGGCCTCGCGAACGCCGCGGACGCCCTGCGGGTGGCCGTCGACCTGCCCAGCGGGGTCGAGCCCGACACCGGGATCGTTCGCGGCATCGCCTTTCTCGCCGACGTGACGGTGACCTTCGGCGGCATCAAGACCGGCCTGCTGATCGCCGACGCGCAGACCGGCACGATCGTCTGCGACCCGATCGGCATGGAGATGAGCGACCGCGGGCCCGATCTCGTGGCGATGACGGACGGCGCCGTGGATCGGCTGCTGCCCGCTCCGGCACCCGACGCGGACAAGTTCTCCGGCGGGCTGCTGGGCATCGCCGCCGGGTCGCCCGGGTACCCGGGCGCCGCCGTGCTGTGCACCGGGGGAGCGGTCCGGACGCGACCCGGCATGGTCCGGTACGCCGGCGCGCAAGCCACGGCGGTGCTGGCGCGCTGGCCCGAGGTGGTCGCCGCCGCCGAGCCGCGGCAGGCGGGCCAGGTGCAGGCCTGGGTCGTCGGGCCCGGCATGGGCACCGACGACGCGGCCGCCGCGCGGCTCGCCTGGGTTCTGGACCAGGACGTCCCGGTGCTGGTCGACGCGGACGGGCTGACGCTGCTCGCCTCCCGGCACGCGCTGCTCGGACGGCGCCGCAGGTCGGGTCGCGAGACGCTGCTCACGCCGCACGGCCGGGAGTTCGCCCGGGTCTTCCCCGGCATCGATCTCGCCGACCGGCTGGGCGCCGTGCGCTCCGCGGCCGACGTTTCCGGCGCGACCGTGCTGCTGAAGGGGCACCGCACCGTGGTCGCGTCCCCGGACGGCGCGGCGACGGTGAACCTGTCCGGAACCCCGTGGCTGGCGACGGCCGGGTCCGGCGACGTGCTGTCCGGGGTGATCGGCTCGTTGCTGGCCGCTGGGCTGCCTCCGCTGATCGCCGCGGCGGCCGGGGCGCACCTGCACGGCAGGGCGGGCGAGCGTGCGCAGGCCGCCGGGCAGGCCGGCGCGCAGGCGCTCTGGGACCACCTGCGCAGCTGATCTTGAACGCGACATCCGCCGGGCACCGACGGATCGGTCGTGGAACGTGATTCCATCGAGGGGTGAACTCCCCGACGGCGGCGCACGCGGATCCCTCCGCGCCCGCGCCGGGCACCGCCGCCGTCCGGGCCGAGGCGGTCGTCGACCTGGACGCCGTCGCCGCCAACACCTCGGCGTTGCTGGCCGCCGTCCGCCGGCACAACCCGGTGGGCGAGCTGATGGCCGTGGTGAAGGCCGACGGGTACGGGCACGGCGCCGTGCCCGTCGCCCGCGCCGCCCTGCGCGGCGGCGCCGGCCAGCTCGGCGTCGCCACTCCGACCGAGGCCCTGGAGCTGCGGGCGGCGGGCATCGATGCGCCGCTGCTGGCCTGGCTGTGGGTGGTCGGCGAGGACATCTCGGCCGCCGTGGCGTCGCGCGTGGACCTCGGCGTGTCCAGCCTCGCCCACCTCGACGCGGTCCTCGCGGTGCCGTCGCCGCGTCCGCCGCGCGTCCACCTCAAGATCGACACCGGGCTCGGCCGGAACGGCGTCGGGCCGATCGACCTCCCCGGCATGCTCGCCGCGCTGGCCGGCGCCGCGCGCGCCGGCCGGGTGGAGATCGCCGGGGTGATGAGCCACCTGGCCAGCGCGGACGTGCCGGGGGACCCGTCCGTCGCCGAGCAGACCGCGGGGTTTCGCCGCGCCCTGGGCGCGGCCGAGCGGCTCGGCATCGTGCCGCGATACCGGCACCTGGCCAACACCCCGGCCGTGATCGATCACCCCGCCACCGTCTTCGACCTCGCGCGGTGCGGCATCGGGATCTACGGGCTCAACCCCGTGCGCACGCCGGCCGGGCTGCGCCCCGCGATGACGCTGCGCGCCACGGTCGGCCTGGTCAAGCGGGTCCCGGCCGGGCACGGCGTCTCGTACGGGCTGACCTACCGGACCGTCGCCGAGACGACGCTGGCGTTGGTCCCGCTGGGGTACGCCGACGGCATTCCGCGGGCGGCGAGCTCGGTCGGCGAGGTCTGGCTGGGCGGCCGGCGCCGCCGGATCGCGGGTCGGGTCGCCATGGACCAGGTGGTGGTCGACTGCGGCGACGATCCCGTCGCGGCCGGCGACGAGGTCACCGTGTTCGGGCCGGGCGACCGCGGCGAGCCGACGGCCCGCGAGTGGGCCGACGCCTGCGGCACGATCGACTACGAGATCGTCACCCGGATCGGCCCCCGGGTGCCCCGCCGGTACGTCGGCGACGGCACGCATCAGGACGAGTCAGCGGCGCCGGCGGGATCGGGCGCCGGGGCGGCCACGCCGTGAGCACCGTGGGCCGGATCATGGGCGCCGCCGGGATCGCGACCGGCCTGGTCGGCGCGGCCGCGCTGGGCGGGATGACCGCGCAGCGGGTCGCGGTCCGCCGCTACGAGTCCGCGCAGTCCGCGTTGACCGAGACCGGTTCCAACTTCGGCAGTCTCGGTGCGGACCGGTCGTACTCCGTGGTCGCCGACGACGGCGTGCTGCTGTACGTGGAGGAGGTCGGCCCGACCGACGCCCCGGTGACGATCGTGTTCCCGCACGGCTGGACCCTGCGCATGGGCTCGTGGCACTTCCAGCGGCTGGGGCTGCGGGGGCCCGGCTTCGGGACGGGCGCGGGCGTCACCGCGCGGCTCGTCTTCTACGACCAGCGCTCGCACGGCAAGTCCGGCCGCGCGCCCGAGGGGCACTCCACCATGGAGTACCTGGCGGCGGACCTGCGGCAGGTCATCGCGACGGCGGCGCCCACCGGACCGGTGGGCCTGATCGGGCACTCGATGGGCGGCATGGCGATCCTCACCCTCGCCGCCGAGGATCCGGACTTGTTCGCCGAGCGGGTGGTGGGCGTGGGGCTGGTCTGCACCGGCGCCACCTATCTGCGGGAGAGCCCGCTGAACCAGCTGCTGGTCACGAGGGCGAACCCCGCGGTGCGGGCGATCACGTCGGTCGCCGCGCGGTTCCCGGCCATCTTCGAGCGCGGTCGCGCGTCGAGCCCGGACGCGGTCTGGCTGCATCACCCGAAGTCTGGGCTTCGCGCGCAAGGACGTCTCGGGGCGACTCGTCGACTACCTCGACGAGATGATCTCCGCGACGCCGGTCGAGGTCATCGCGGAGTACGCCCCGGCGCTGTTCGCCTTCGACCAGACAGCGGCGATCCCCGCGCTCGCCGGCATCCCGACGGTGATCGTGGCAGGCGACAAGGACCGGATGACGCCGCTGGCCCGGTCGCAGGCGATCGCCGACGTGCTTCCGGAGGCCGAGTATGTCGTCGCGCCGGGTTCCGGCCACCTTGCCCTCATGGAGGATCCGGACCTCACCAACGACGCCCTGCGCCGGATGCTGGAGCGGTCGGTCATCTACGGCCGCGGGCGGGCCGCCCGGCGGCGGCGAACGGCCCGCCGGTGAGCGCGGCCGGGAACGGGTCGGGCAGGGCGGGCGACGGCGGTGCCGGGCCAGTGGTGCAGCTGCGGACCGTCGACGCCACCCTCGCGTTCGGTCGAGCGCTCGGCGAGCGGCTGCGCGCCGGCGACCTGGTGATCCTCGACGGCGCGCTCGGTGCCGGGAAGACCGCGCTCACCAAGGGGATCGCCGTCGGCATGGGGGTGTCGGGCACGGTGATGTCGCCGACGTTCGTCATCGCCCGGGTGCACCGGCCGGACGCGGCGCACCCATCGTCCGTGCCGCTGGTGCACGTCGACGCCTACCGGCTGACCGGCGCCATCGAGCTCGACGACCTCGACCTGGACACCGATCTCGCCCGCGCAGCGGTCGTCGTCGAGTGGGGCGCCGGCGTCGCGGACGGGCTCTCGGCGGACCGGCTGCTGATCGAGATCGACCGCAACGCCGACGATTCCCGCACGATTCGGCTCCTCCCCGCGGGCGGCGACTGGGCTGCCCGCGCCGCGGGCGCGGTGGCGTCCATGGGCGAGACGCCCTAGCCGGGAACGACGAGCCGGCGGCGAGACGGCTGCCCCACGGAAGCCGCCTGGGACCGCGCCGGGGAGTGACCGCGGCGGGGGGACACCCCGCGCCGACCGTGCGGTCAGCCCCCTGGCAGCAGCCCGACGGCCAGGGCGATGATCGACATCGGAGGTGAGGCTGCGTGACCGGACCGGGAATGGGTGAGACGACCGACGGAGGCCCCGTGCGGGTGCTGATCGTCGACGACCAGCCGCCGTTCCGGCTCGCCGCGCGCGCGGTGGTCGAGTCCGTCGACGGCTTCGTCGTCGTGGACTCCGTCGAGACGGCCGAGCAGGCGATCGACCGGATCGACCAGCTGCGGCCCGACCTCGTGCTGATGGATCTCAATCTGCCCGGCATGGACGGCGTGCAGGCGAGCCGGCAGCTGCGCGGCACCCACCCCGATGTCGTGGTGGTGCTGCTGTCCTCCTACGACGCCGCGGAGTTCGCCGACCTCATCGACGACTGCGGCGCCGCGGCCTATGTGCCCAAGTCGTCGTTCGGCCCGGACCGGCTCGAGGCGGTCTGGGCGAGGACGTCGTCGTCCCGCTCCCGCTGATCGCCGAGCGGGATCGAGGCCAGGACTGTGGTCCCGGCTCGACCGTCGGGCCCGACACCCGTTGTGACCACCGTGGTCCCGTCGAGCGCGGCCACCCGATCGCGGGCGTGCTGCCAGGCCGCCGTCCCGGTTGTCCCCTCCGCCCCCTCCGGCCCTGATGCCCCCGTCGCGTGCTCCCACGGCCCCGTGACGCGCACCTCGACGGTGAGCGCGTCCGGGCCGGCGGACACCCGGACGGTCGCCGCCGCCACCGCCGGCGCCACGTCGACGGCGAACACGTACGCGGCGGCCTCGGCAGCCCGGTCGAGCCGCCCCGGCGGGTAGGCGCCGACCTCCACGGTGGTAGCCGGGCGCTTCTCCAGCTCCGCGGCGAGCGCCGGCACCAGCCCGCGACGCTCGAGCAGGGCCGGGAAGACCCCGCGACACACCGCGCGCAGCTCGTCGAGCGCGGTCTCCACGAGCGCGACCAGCGAATCGAGCCGGAGCGCGAGTTCGGCGGCCGAGCCCGGGTTCTCCAACTCGGCGGTGACGGTCGACAGCTGCGGCACGACGCGCCGCGCGATGTCCGCTGCCAGCCGCTCGCGCGCGCCGTCCTCGGCCCGCACCAGCCGGCCCCGGGACGCGGCGAGATCCGCCGACCGGTGCTCGATCTGCCGCACGTGGTCGGCCAGTTCTGCCTCCAGCAGCGCGCTCCGGAACGCGGGACCCGCCTGCCGGCCCACGTCGTCCAGCAGGGCGCGCTCGAAGTCGCGGAGCTGCCGCCCGGGCGGCATGGTGACCGTGACGCAGCCGACCTCCTCGCCCAGGTCGACGATGGACACCGTCACCTCCGTGCCCGGCGGCCGCGGGGCGCCGGACGCCGGCGGGGTGCCGGCCGTCTTCGGGGCGCCGGCCGCGCCGCCGCGGGTCCAGGTCGCCCTCGTCATCGGCGTCGGCTGCGGTCCGACGATGGCCTCCGAGGCGGCGGCGCCCACCGCGCGACCGGTCGCCTCCGCGACCCTGGCCGGCAGCGAGATCGGGGTCGGCCGGTCGGCGAGTTCGCGGCTGAGGTCGGCCAGCGCCTCGTACGGCACCGCGCGGCGGCCGTAGACCAGCCGGTCGGCCAGCTTCAGGACGTGCCGACGCAGCGGCTGGAACGCGGTCGCCACCAGCGCCGTCGCCACCAGCGACGGCCAGAACAGGCCCGACTCCTCGGTGCCGATGGCGGACAGCAGGGACCCGATGGCGACCACCACGGCGACGTATCCGACGGTCACGAAGACGGCCAGCACGGCGAGCACGATGGCCCGGCTGAGGATGACGTCGATGTCGTACAGCCGGTACCGCAGGATGGCAACGCCGACAGCGACGAACACGAAGATGTACGACAGGTAGAGCAGCAAGTAGATCAGCACGCGCAGCGCGGCGGGCGCATCCGGCGCGAGGAGCGCGTTGCCGGCGAACGTGAGCACGTAGATGGCCGCGAGCAGGACGGCGGCGGCCGCGAGCCAGCGCAGCTGCTGGCGCGCCTCGCCGCTGGCCGCCCGCAGCCGCTTGCGCACCGAGATCGCGCCGAGCACCACCGCGACGCCGATCAGCACGTTGCTGACGAGCACGAGCGCGGTGGTCAGCGCGCCGAACTCCACCGGCCCGGTCGCGGCGAAGTCGCTGGGCGGGATGGTCAGGATGACCACCGACTCGATGACCAGGGCGACGATCGGGACGGCGGGAGCGAACCGCCAGCGCCGGTTGAGCACGTGCCCGTCCGGGACCAGCAGGAAGACCAGCGCGAGGAACGTCAGGACGAAGATCAGGTTGAACAGCTGCCCCGCGACGACGATCGTGGGCAGGGGATCGCCGGGGTCGTCGCCGGCGCCGATATACAGGATCGCCGCGTCCGACAGGATGCCGATCGCGCTGCCCAGCTGCCCGACCGCGAACAGCCAGCCGATCGCGTTTCGCGGGTACCGGCTGATGATGAGAGCGCCGACCGCGGAGCCCAGCATCGCGCCGATCGGTACCAGCGGGTAGCCCAGGCCGATCAGCACGTCGACGGACCAGAACGGCACGTCGGCCGCGAAGACCAGCGCGGTCTCCGCGGCGCACAGCCCGCAGGTCAGCGCGAACAGCACCCATCCCACCCGGCGCACGATCAGTCACCTCCGCCGGCGGGCAGGGAGATCGTGACGGTCGTGCCGCGACCGGCCGCCGACGTGATCCGCACGATGCCGTGCAGCGACTCGACGCGGTCGTGCAGATTTTGCAGCCCCCGCCCGGTCGCCGACGCGGTGTCGTCGATCGCGAAACCAACGCCGTCGTCGACGATGTCGGCCTCCACCCGGTCGATTGCCGCGCCGTCGGCACCCGGCACCGACCGGATCTCCAGCCTCACCCGCGTCGCCGCCGAGTGCTTGGCGGCGTTCTGCAGCGCCTCCAGGCAGCTGAAGTAGAGCGCGGCCTCGACCGCAGCCGGCAGCCGGGGCAGCTCGGCGGCGGCGACCGCCACCGGGACGGCGCTGCGCGCCGCCGCGGCCCGCAGCGCGGCGACCGGTCCCGACTCGGTGAGTGCGGCGGGGTAGAGCCCGCGGGAGAGCTCGTCGAGGGTGCGGATGGTCGACCGGGACGCCTCCGCCTGCTGCTGAAGCAGCCCCATGGCGCGGTCGGGCGCGCGGCCGAGCAGGGTCTGCACCAGCCGCAGGTTCACCAGCAGGGCGATGACCTCCTGCTGCGCCCCGTCGTGGATGTTGCGCTCGAGCCGCTGCCGCTCGGCGTCCTGGCGCTCGACGAGCTCGCGCCGCGAGCGACGCAGGTCCGCGGATCGCTGCTGCAGCTCGGCCAGCCGACCCTCGAGCTCGGCGCGCAGCGCGGCTACCCGCAGCATCAGGCCCGATTGCGCGGCGAGTCCCTCGAACAGCCGGAGCTCGACCGGACTGAGCACCTGCCCCGGATGCGTGACCACGGTGAGCACGCCGAACAGCTCGCCCCGCTCGCGCACCTCCAGCGAGACCCGGTCGTCCGGCGATCCGTCGGGCCCGGGCGCGGGCCGGAGGGCGCCGTCCGGCCAGCTGGCCGCGAGCTCCAGCCGGTCGTGCACGACCAGCCACACCTCGGCCCGCCGGGCCTGCGTGCCCTCCGCCAGGGTGGTGGCGATCCGAGCCGGCAGTTCCCGCGTCGGGTACCGCCCGCCCACGGTGTCCGTGAAGTGCGCGAGCACGTCCTGCGGCGACGGGACCCGGTCCCGGTGGGCGACCCGGCGCAGCAGGTCGCGGGTCCGCAGCCGCACCGGCTCGAACGCGAGCGCGACGACGGCGGTGGCGATGATCGACAGCAGCAGGCCGGGGGGTCCGGATCGGCCGAACAGTGCGCCGATCCCGACCACCCCGGCGTAGACGAGGACGACCAGCGTCACCATGACGACGGCCGTCAGCGCCCGGATCCAGCCGTCGCCGCGGGGCCGGCCGCCGACCCGGCCCGCGAGCGGACCGGGCGCGACCTGCGTCATCGGCTCAGCATGTCACCACGCGGCGGTGCTGCGACCGTTCCGCGCGGAGCGCAGCACCGCCAGCGCGGCCACGGCCAGCAGCAGGATCTCGATCGCGCCGGCCACCCGCTGCAGGATTCCGGGCGGCAGCATGAGCTCGGGCATCCCGATCTCGCCCGGGAACCGGTTCACGATCAGCGCGGTGGACAGCGCGCCGCTGACGATCGAGACCACGCCGAGGACCCGGGTCCAGCCGCCGGTGCCGACCTGCCGGCGCTGCCAGCGGTAGAGCATCCAGCCGGCGAGCGGGAGGGCGGCGAATGCCACCGCGCCCGCGTACAGGTGGATCTGCGACGAGAGGTTCTCCGGCGTCCCGCGCTCGTTGGTCGGGAACACCGCCGCGATGACCGCCGCGACGGCCCACATGCCGAGGACCAGGCGGACCCGGAGGGTGCCCGGGAGGGACCCGAGGCCGCGGACGAGCGCACCGGCGCCGATCGCGAGCGCGCCGGCCGTCAGGGCGAAGAGCAGGATCCCGTTGGGCAGGGAGACCACGTAGTCAGAGATCGTCCAGGACACCGGCTCGACCGGCCCCTGGGCCTCGAGGTGCAGCAGGGCGATCGGCGGCACGGACGCGGCCGCGCCGACGAGGGCGACCCGCGCCGAGGCGTCGAGCGAGGCGCCGGCCGAGCCGGTCAGCCGGAGGTCGATCGGGCGCCGGATCTGCTGGACCGGGAGCAATTCTGCGGTGGTCATCGGATCGACTTTCTCTGGTGGAGAATTTCGACTGTCTGCCGAACACCGATGACGTTATGGAAATCCAAAGGCGCAGATCAGGGCGCTGACCGAGCATTATCCGGGCATCAACCGACGGGTCTGGAGGTATCTCCCTGACCATTTCCGGTGCTTTTCCACGGGCTCCGGCGGGACATTCCCACGATGCCGTCGGGCAGCCTCCGCCGGGAGTGGGGACAGCCCGCGCGCGAGCGGGGGGTGACCACACCCGGGCGAACCCCGAGCGACCCTGCGGCCGAACGGGTGGCGGGCGCCGCTGTCCACGCCAGACCTGGGCGGACCGTCCGGCGACGGTCAGGGTCCGCCGGGGCGCTCGGCGCCAGCGGGCGGCCGCGCGATGCCCGTCCCGCCCGTCGCGACTAGCGGCTGCCGCCGGTCCCGGTGGCCTCGAGGAAGGCGAGCACGGCCATCACCCGGCGGTTGACCTCGCCCTCGTCGACCAGCCCGAGCTTCTGGAACAGCACGCCGATGTGCTTCTCCACGGCGCGATCGGACAGGTACAGCTGCTTCGCGATGGCGGCGTTGTTACGGCCGGCGGCCATCTCGGCGAGCACGTCGCGCTCCCGATCGGTCAGGTCGTGCAGCGGCGACTTGGTCTCCCGGGTGCGCCGGAACAGCATGCCCTCGACGACCTTCGGGTCGAGCGCCGAGCCGCCGCGGCACACGTCCTGCAGCGCGCGGACGAGCTCGTCGACCTGGGACACGCGCTCCTTCAACAGGTATCCGAGCCCGGCGACCCCGTCGGAGAGCAACTCGAACGCGAGGTCGTCCTCGGCGTACTGGGACAGCACGACGACGCCGACCGTGGGGAACTCGGCCCGGATGCGTTTGGCCGCCTCGATGCCCTCGGAGGTGAACGACGGCGGCATCCGGATGTCGGTCAGCACCGCGTCCGGCCGGAGCTCGCGCACCGCCTTGACGAGCGATTCCGGATCGCCCACGGCCGAGACCAGGTCGATCTCGTCGACCTCGGCGAGCAGCGCCGTGGTGCCCTCGCGGACGAGGAAGTTGTCCTCGGCGAACACGACACGCAGCGCCACCCCCGGACTGTAGCCCGGTCCGGACTGCTCGCAGAGGCTCGCAGCTGCCGGCGACCCGCCGACCGGACCGCCGCCCGCCGGTATGACTGGCCGCTCGCCGGTATGACTGGCCGCTCGCCGGTATGACTCGCCGCCCGCCGGTATGACTCGCCGCCCGCCGGTATGACCCGCCGCCCGTCGGTATGACTCGCCGCCCGCCGGTATGACTCGCCGCCCGCCGGTATGACCCGCCGCCTACCGGTATGACGGCGTGGTCGTTCGGATGACGGTCGAACGTCATACGGACGACCACGCGGTCATACGCGGGTGCCGGGCGCGGCGATTCGCGGGTCGCGCGCGTGCCTGGGCGGGGGTCCGGTCAACGCCTGATCGGGGTGCTCTCCCGGACGACCACCTCGGGCAGGACGCGGAGCACGATGGGCACCGCGTCCCCGCTGTCGTCGGTGCCGTCCCCCCGGTCCTCGCCGCCGGCCGCGGGCGACGCCTCGCCCAGCGCGAGACGCAGCGCGTGACGGCCGATCTCGGCCAGCGGCAGCCGGACCGTGGTGAGCGCGGGCCGCACGTCGCGCAGCGTCGGGATGTCGTCGAAGCCGGCCACCGCCATGTCATCGGGCACCCGGTAACCCTGCTCGCGCAGCGCCGCGATCGCGCCGACGGCCATCACGTCGTTCACCGCGAACACGAGTTCGGCGTCGAGGTCGCGGTCGAGCAGCTCGGTCATCGCGGCGTACCCGCCGTCGCGGTCGTACTGCGTCTCCAGCACGTTCTCCGCGGGCAGGTCGACCCCGGCGGCCGCGAGCCCGGCCCGGAATCCGGCGACCCGCTCGTCCGAGGTGAGCATCGCCTCCGGCCCCGCGAGCACGGCACACCGCCGGTAACCCAGCGCCGCCACCGTCGAGGCGAGATGCGCCGCGCCGGCGTGGTTGTCGATCCACACGGTGTTCAGCCCGAGGCGGTCTTGACCGATCACCGCCACCGAGCCGCCGCCGACGGTGAACCCGACCAGCTCCGCCGCCAGGCGCGCCTGCAGGTCCGCATCGGCGAACCGCGAGCCGGCCAGGATGATCGCCCTGGCCCGCTGCTGGCGGAGCGCCTCGACGTGCGCGATCTCCGCGAGCGGGTCCGACGACGCCGACCCGATGGTGACGATGAGCCCACGCTCCGCAGCCGACGCCATCACGCCGCCCGCGATGGTCGCGGCGGCCGGGTCGGCGATGTCGTGCACGATCAGCCCCACCGTGGTGGTCGATCCCCGGGCGATCGCCCTGGCGTTGGCGTTCGCCGAATAGTTGAGCTCGGCCGCGGCGGCCCGGACGCGGGCGCGCAGCTCGGGCCGGACGGTGCGCCCGGCGGAGCCGTGCAGCGCGCGGGACGCGGTGGCCAGCGACACGCCGGCCCAGCGCGCGACGTCGGCGAGGGTAACCTGCTCGGACACGTCAGGCCTCCCTCTGAGCCGATGACGCAGACCGCGACCGGGTGGTAGCCGGAGCGTATCGGGCAGGGGCGCGGCGGCGGCGCTCGTAGGATGGTTCCTCGTGCTCGTGCTGGCCGTGGACACCTCGACACCGACCGTCACGGCCGGTGTGGTGGAGCTGCGCCGGCCGCACGAGCTGATCGAGCCGGATGCCACCGCCGCCGGCGGACCCGCCCGCCCGGTTGGCGAGCCGATCCGGCCGCTGGCCGAGCACACCGTCACCGACCCCTTCGCGCATGCCGAGCGGCTCGTCCCGCTGGCACGCGCCGCGCTGGCGGCGGAGGGCCGTCAATTCGCGGATCTCGACGCGGTGGTGGTGGGCCTCGGCCCCGGCCCGTTCACGGGGCTGCGCGTCGGCATCGCGACCGCGGCCGCGCTCGGCGACGGGCTCGGCATTCCCGTGCACGGCGTGCCGAGCCACGACGGGATGGCCAGGGCGGTCGCCGACGCGCCGGGCGGCCTGCTCGTGGTGACGGACGCCCGCCGCCGCGAGGTCTACCTGTCGGCGTACGACGCGCGCGGCCGGCGGCTGCTCGGCCCGCTGGTCGCCGCGCCCGCGGCGGTGCCGGGGCTGCTCGCCGCGAACGGGGTGCGCGCCGGGGCGGTCGCCGGGGCGGGCGCCGGCCTGCTGGCGGGCGTGCTCGACGCCCAGGTCGTCGGCGCGTCCCGGCCGCTCAGCGCCGGTCTCGTGGAGCGTGCGGCCTCGGTGCTGCTGACCGGCGCGGTGCCGGGGCCGCTGCAGCCGCTGTACCTGCGCCGGCCCGACGCGACGGTGCCGTCCGCGCGACGATCGGTGCTGGGCCGGTGATCACCCTGGAACCGCTGGACTGGTGGGACATCCCGGTCCTGGTCGACCTCGAGCGAGAGCTGTTCGAGGGCGACTCGCCCTGGTCGGCGGAGATGTTCTGGTCGGAGCTCGCCGCCGGCAACCACTACGTCGTGCACCGTGACGACGCCGGCGCCATCGACGGCTACGCGGGCGTCGGCGTGGCCGGGGACGACGCCGAGGTGCGCACCATCGGCGTGCGGCCGGCGCGGCAGGGTCGGGGGATCGGCAGGGCGCTGCTGCGGCACCTGATCTCGGCCGCCGGCGCCCGGCGGATCCTGCTCGAGGTGCGCACGGACAACGATCCGGCGATCGCGCTGTATGAGTCGGAGGGGTTCGGCCGGCTGGCCGTGCGCCGCCGGTACTACCAGCCCAGCGGAGCGGACGCGTACACGATGGCCAGATCTGCCCGAGGGGGGGCGGCGTGACCGAGATCGTCACCCTGCCCAGCGGTTCCGTCGTGCTCGGCATCGAGACGTCGTGCGACGAAACGGGTGCCGGTCTGGTCCGGATCACCGACGGCGCGCCCGATCTGCTCGGGCACGCCCTCGCCTCGAGCCAGGACCAGCACGCGCGGTTCGGCGGGGTGGTGCCCGAGATCGCCTCCAGGGCGCACCTCGAGTCGATGACCGGCACCGTGCGCTCCGCCTTCGAGCGGGCGGGCCTGTCCCACCGCGACGTGGACGCGGTGGCGGTCACCTGCGGGCCGGGTCTCGCGGGCGCGCTGCTGGTCGGCGTCGCCGCGGCCAAGGCCTACGCGGCGGCCTGGGACGTGCCGCTGTTCGGGGTGAACCACCTCGCGGGGCATGTCGCCGCCGACACCCTCGAGCACGGGCCGCTGCCGAAACCGGCTCTGGCGCTGCTGGTCTCGGGCGGGCACACGCAGTTGCTGCGGGTCGACGACCTGGCCGGCGAGATCACCGAGCTCGGCACGACCGTCGACGACGCCGCCGGCGAGGCGTACGACAAGGTGGCCCGGCTGCTGGATCTCGGGTATCCCGGCGGACCGGTGATCGACCGGCTGAGCGCCGAGGGCGACGCGTCAGGCGTGCGCTTCCCCCGCGGCCTCACCGGCCCGCGGGACGCGCCGTACGACTTCTCCTTCTCCGGGCTGAAGACCGCCGTCGCGCGGCACGTGGAGACCCTGCGGCGGGACGGCCGGGCGGTGCCGCTCGCGGACGTCTGCGCGTCGTTCCAGGAGGCGGTGGTCGACGTCCTGACCGCGAAGACCGTGCGGGCGGCAACCGACCTCGGCATCGGCACCGTCGTGATCGCGGGCGGCGTCGCGGCCAACCGCGGCCTGCGGAGGCTCGCCGAGGAGCGTTGCGCGGCGGCCGGTCTGGAGCTCAGGGTGCCGCGCATGGAGCTGTGCACCGACAACGGCGCGATGATCGCGGCCGTGGGCGCGCACGTCGCCGCGGCGGGCGCCGCGCCGTCGCCGGACACGCTCAGCGGCGACCCCGGGCTGCCGGTCTCCGTCGTGCACGTCTGACCCCGTGGCACGCCGCCCCCGCGGGCTCACGACCCGGCGAGGCGCACGACGTCCGGAGCCGGCTCCCGGCGCCGCGCGGGCAGGAGGACCAGCACGGCGACCGCGGCGGCCCCCGTGGCGATCGCCGCCACCCATGACCCGGCGGTGAGGCCCGACATGAAGGCGTCGGACGTCGCCGTCGCGACCGCGCCGGCCTGCTCGGGCGGCAGGCTCGCCGCGGCCAGCAGCCCCCCGGTCACCGACTCGCCCGCGGCGTCCAGGGCGCCGCTCGGCAGCCCGAGAACCCGCAGGCTGTCGAGGATCTGCGATCCGTAGATCGAGCTCATCACCGATCCGACGATGGCCACGCCCAACGTGCCGCCGATCTCCCTGGTGGTGTCGTTCACCGCCGAACCGGCCCCGACCCGGCTGGGCGGGAGGGCGCCCGAGATGGCCTCTGTGGCGGGTCCCGCGGTCAGGCCGAGCCCGGCCGCCATGAGCGTCATCGCCACGACGATCCGCCCCCAGTAAGGAGTGTCGGCCGCGGAGCCGGCGGCGACGACGAAGCCGGCGCTCATCAGCGCGAGACCCGACGCGACCACCGCGGTGGTGCCGAACCGCTTCATCAGGACGATGGCCACCGGCGACACGGCGCCGATCACGACGGCGAACGGCAGGGTCGCGACGCCGGCCTGCAGCACGCCGTAGCCGCGGATGATCTGGAAGTACTGGGTGATCAGGAAGATGAAGCCGAACAGGGCGAAGAACGCCGCCGCGATCGCGCCGCTGGCCGCCGAGAACCGGCGATCGGTGAACAGGCGCACGTCGAACAGCGGGTGCGGGCGGCGCACCTCCCACGTGACGAAGGCCGCCAGGGTGAGCAGCGCGACGCCGAGCCCGCCCAGGGTCGCCGCGGACAGCCAGCCGTGGCCGGGCGCCTCGATGATCGACCAGACCAGGGCGCCGACGCCGACGACGGACAGCAGCGCGCCGACCGGGTCGAACGGGCCGGGATGCGGATCGCGCGACTCGGCCACCACCAGTCGCGTCGCGACGAAGGCGATCGCGGCCACAGGCACGGCCACCCAGAACACCGACGACCAGCCGAAGGTCTCCACCAACAGGCCGCCGCCGACGGGTCCGAGCGCGACGGACAACCCGCTGATGCCGGACCAGATGCCGATCGCGGTCGCGCGCTCCCGGCGGTCCGTGAACGTCGAGATGAGCAGGGCCAGCGTGGCCGGGTAGATGAGCGCGGCCCCGATGCCCATCGCGGCCCGTCCCGCGATCAGCGCGCCCGTGTCCGTGGCGAACGAGGTGGCGACCGAGGTCAGCGCGAAGACCACCAGCCCCGTGAGCAGCGCTCGCCGGCGACCGAACCGATCGCCGAGGTGCCCGCCGACCAGCAGGAGGGTGGCGAACACCAGCGTGTAGCCGTCGACCACCCACTGCAGGTCGCTGATGGTCGCGGACAGCTCGCGGCCCATGGTCGGCAGCGCGACGTTGACGATGGTGTTGTCGATGCCGACCAGGAGCACGCTGATGCTGATCGCGCCCAGCGCCCACCACCGGGTCCGATGCGCTCTGGAGTCCGGCTCGAGGTCGGCGACCGCCGTTCCGTTCGGGTCGATCGGCGGGGGTGCGGCAACGCTCGACGACATGTCCACGATCAGCGCCCTTCATTTGTAGTACGTCGTTCTACGATATTAGAACAACGTTCCACAGGCGCGTCAAGCAGAAGGGCCGGTGCCCACGGATCGGCACGGGAGAGGAGCGAGCGGCGATGACGGCGGGGGAGAATGCGCCGATGCGGGCGACGGGCGGGGCCGAGGGCCGGACGCCGAGCCGGCACGTCGAGGCCGCGCTGGTCGAAGCGGCCGAGCGCGTCCTGGTGCGGGACGGGCCGGAGGGCGTGACCGTGCGGGCGGTGGCCGCGGAGGCCGGCGTGGCGCCGATGGGCGTCTACAACCGCTTCGGTGGCAAGGACGGGCTCGTCGACGAGCTGCTGCTGCGCGGGTTCGTCGGCCTGCGGGACGCCATCGCCGGCCGCGACGAGGCCGACCCGGTCGAGCGACTCCAGGCCTGCGGCCGCAACTACCGGCGCTTCGCGCTCGGCCATCCGGCCCACTACGTCGCGATGTTCGACGGCGCCATCCACCAGGAGCAGACGTCGGAGGCGGTGCTCGTCGCGGCGAAGGCGTCGTTCGAGGCGCTGGTGGCCAACGTGCGGTACGCCATGGCGGGCGGTGCCCTCGCCGACGGTGACCCGCACGAGATCGCTCAGCAGATCTGGAGTTCCGTGCACGGCGCGGTGCAGCTCGAGATCAAGGGCATGCTGCAGGTGCCCGACGCGGCCGAGGCCTACGACGACCTGCTGGGCATGCTCCTGCGCGGGCTCGCCTGATCGCCGATCCGGCGACCACCGCGCGACTCGCCCGCCGCATCCGGTCACCTACGTTGCCGGGCCCGCAGCAACCGGTCCCGTCGCTGCCGGCCGGTCAAGACGCCCGGTTCACGAAAATGATCATGGCAATATTCACGCGACACGCCGCGGAAACTGCCGAAAAGCGTGAATATCGCCATGATCAACAGCAGGGATGGTCGGCGGTCAGTCGGCGGTCAGTCGGCGGTCAGTCGGCGGTAGGTGGGCGGCAGGCGGGTGGCTCGATCCTCGGTGAGCACCCGGTGGTGACCCATCCACCGGACGAACCCGGCTCGTGACGCACGAGCCGACCGCCGCCGAGGAGACCCGCCATGGCCACCATCCTGGTCACCACCATGCCGTTCGCCGGGCACGTCCGGCCCGGCCTGCCGCTCGCGCGCGAGCTCGTCGCCCGCGGGCACGACGTCGTCTGGTACACCGGCCGGAAGTACGCGAGCCTGGTCACCGCCACCGGCGCCGCGTTCGTGCCGTTCGCCCCCGAGTTCGACTTCGACGATGCCGACGTCGACGCCCGGCGCGGGCTGGACGGCGCGACCGAGGCGGTCGGTCCCCCGGCCAAGGCGGGGCTGAAGGATCTGCGCAGGGACATCCGCGAGGTGTTCCTCAAGCCGGTCGTCGCGCAGGTCGCCGACCTGGAGCGGATCGTCGCCGAGGTCCGGCCGGACGTCATCGTCACCGAGATCTCCCTCGTCGCCGGCGCGTTCGCGGCGGAGCGGCTGGGCGTCCCGCTGGTGTCGTTCCCGATCTCGCCGGTCGGGCTGTCGAGCGTGGACACCGCGCCGTTCGGCGCCGGCGTGCTGCCGGGCACCGGGTCGCTCGGTCGGCTGCGCAACCGGCTGTTGACCGCCGCGGTGCGCTTCGCGTTCCGGCCCGAGCAGGCGCTGGCCGAGTCGATCCGCGCGACCCTGGGGCTCCGCCCCCTGCGCGGCTCGTTCATGGACTGGTCGGCCGAGATCTCGGACTGCTACGTCGCGCCGACCGTGCCGGATTTCGAGTATCCGCGCAGCGACCTGCCCGCGAACGTGGAGTTCGTGGGTGCGTTCCTGCCGCACGGCGTCGACGGCGACTGGGTGCGGCCCGCGTGGTGGCCGGAGCTGGCGGCGGCGCGAGCCGCCGGCCGGAAGGTCGTGCTGGTCACCCAGGGCACCCTGGCCACCGATCCGCGGAACCTGCTGCTGCCGACCGTCGAGGCCATGGTCGGCCAGGACGTGCTGCTGATCGCCGTCACCGGCGGCCCGGACCCCGACGAGGTGCTGCCGCCGGTGCTGCGCCCCGCCAACCTGCGGCTGGAGCGGTTCATCCCGTTCACCGAGCTGCTGCCGCTGGTCGACGTGACGGTCACCAACGGCGGGTACGGCGGGGTGCAGCTCTCGCTGGCGCACGGCGTCCCGCTGGTCGTCGCCGGCACGACCGAGGACAAGGCGGAGGTCACGGCTCGGGTCGTGTGGTCGGGCAGCGGCGTCGGCCTGAAGTCGGACCGCCCGGCGCCGCGGGTGATCCGGGACGCCGTGCGGACGGTGCTGGGCGCGGGCCGGTACGCGGACAGCGCGCGCCGGTTGCAGGAGGCCTACGCCCGGTACCCGGGAGTGCCGCGCGCGGCGGAGATCGTGCTCGGGCTCGCCGGCCGGACGTCGGGGACGGATGACGCGCTGGTCACCGGCGCCGGGGTCGGGGCCGCGACCGCGCGCTGATCCTCTGATCCCGCGGCGGGAGGATCAGCTGGCCGACACGGCTGCGCGCGCCGATACAGTCGGCGCGTGCAGTTCCGCGTTCTCGGCGCCGTCGAAGCCGACCTCGGCGACGGCCCCGTGCCGCTCGGCGGCAGCAAGCCCCGCGCGGTCCTCGGCATGCTGCTCGTCGGGCGTGGGCGCACCGTCAGCGTCGACCGGCTGATCGACGAGCTGTGGCCGGGTTCGGCGCCGGCGCAGGCCATGGCCGCGCTGCAGGTCGGCGTCGTGAAGTTGCGCCGGAGCCTGGAACCCGGCCGGTCCGCGCGGTCGGTGGCGACCGTGCTGGTCACCCGGCCGAACGGCTACGCCGTCGACGTGCCCGCCGAGAACGTCGATGCGGAAAGGTTCGTCGCGGCGGCGGGGGAGGCACACGCCGTGCTCGCCACCGATCCGGCGCGGGCGGCGGCCCTGCTGGACGAGGCGATCGGCCGGTGGCGCGGCGAGGCGTACGAGGGGCTCACGGAGCTCTCCGCGACGCTCGCGACCGAGTCGGCCCGGCTCGCGGAGCTGCGGCTCACCGCGCAGGAGGATCGCTGGGCGGCGTCGATCGCGCTGGGCGACTACGCCCGCGCGATCTCCGAGCTGGAGCCGTTCGTGGCGGCCCATCCGCTGCGCGAGACCGGGTGGGCCGCACTGGCGACCGCGCTGTACCGGGCGCAGCGGCAGGCGGACGCGCTGGACGCGGTCGGGCGGGCCCGGGCGGTGCTCGCCGACGAGCTCGGGCTGGACCTCGGCCCGACCCTGCGCGAGCTGCAGGACGCGATGCTGCGCCAGGATCCCGCGCTGAACGTGCCCGCCGTGCCGCGGCCCGCGCCACCCGAGCGACCGGTGGTGCCGGGAGCCGAGCCGGCAGCCGCGCCCGCGCAGGCGCCGCCGCCCGATCGGATCCCCGACGCATCGGCCGAGGCGACGATCGACCGCCTGGTGGGCCGGGCCGGCGAGCTCGCCGAGATCGACCGCGTGGTGCGGGAGGTCGTCGCGACGGGACGCGGCCGGATCGTGCTGATCAGCGGCGACCCCGGCATCGGTAAGTCCCGCCTGCTCGAGGCGGTGACGGCGACCGCTGCGGCGCAAGGCCTCCGGGTCGGCGTCGGGCGGTGCGAGGAGGACGGCGGCACCCCGCCCCTCTGGCCGTGGACGCAGGCGGTGCGCGCGGTGCTGGCGCCTGGCCGGGTGCGCGTTACCGCGGCGGACCTGCCGGACTGCGCGGGCGCGGTCGGCGCCGATCCCGGCGACCCGGCGGGCCTCGGCCCGCTGCTGCCGGAGCTCGGCTATGCCGCGCCGCAGGGGCGGGACGCCGACTCGACCACCTTCGCCCTCGCGGATGCGGTCGTCACCGCCATCGCCGCGATCGGCCCGACGCTGCTCGCGCTCGACGACATCCACTGGGCGGACGGCGATTCGGTCCGCCTGCTGCGGCGGGTCGCCGGGCAGCTCGAGCGCTGCCCCGGGGTGCTCGTGCTCGCCGTGCGCGGCACCGAGGCGGACATCAACCCGGACGCCATGGAGGCGCTCGCGGCCATCGCCCGGCTGCGGCCGGTGCGGATCCGGCTGGACGGCCTGGATGCCGAGGGCGTCGCCGCCGCGATCGCCGGGCGGCACGGGCAGCAGGTGCGGCCCGACGTGGCGCACTCGATCCGCCTGCGCACGGACGGGAATCCCTTCTACGTCGGGGAACTCGCCGACCTGTTGGTGAGCGAGGGACTGCTGCACGACGCGGCGGCCCCCGCCCGGCTGGACGTGCCGGACGGCGTCCGGGACGTGGTGCGGCGCCGGCTCGACCGGCTGCCGACCCAGGCCCGGCAGTTCCTCGCGGTGGCCGCGGTGGTCGGCCGGTCGTTCGACGCGGATCTGGTGCAGGATGCCGCCGGCCTGCCCGACGACGACGCCGACATCGCGCTCGAGGCGGCCGAGCTCACCGGGCTGGTCATGACCGACGGCGCGGGCGGGCACCGCTTCGCCCACGCTCTGGTCCGCGACACCGTGCTGAGCCGGATCCCGCCGGCGCGCCGGGCGCGGGCGCACGCCGACGTCGCGCGCGCGTTGCTGCGCAGGTCGCCGGCCGCCGACGAGCCGGTCGGCGACCTCGCCTTCCACTTCGCCGCCGCCGGCCGATCCCATCGCCGGATCGCTTGGCGGTATGCCGATCTCGCGGCCCAGCGCGCGCTCGCCCAGCCGGCGCACGCGGAGGCCGAGCGGCTCTGGCAGGCCGCGGTCGACCTGCAGAGCGGCGACGCGGAGGCCACCGCCGAGGAGCGCGCCGAGCTGCTCGTGCGGCTCGGCGCGGTGCGCAGGCTCACCGGCCGCGACCCCGAGGGCTGGCAGGCGGTCCGCGACGCCGCCCGGATCTCGCTCGCCGCCGGGAACCCGGTCGCGGCGGCCAGGGCGGTCACCATCATGATCACCGGCGCGGTCTGGACATGGCGCGATTACGGCGAGGTCGACGACGAGGCGATCGCGCTGCTCGAACGAGTGCTGGCGGAACTACCGGCGGACCAGACGCTGCTGCGCGCGGCCGTCACCTGCGTGCTCGCCACCGAGCTGCAGCACGACGCGGCGCAGGTGCAGCGGGCGATCCGGCTGAGCACCGAGGCGACCCCCGTCATCCGCGAGCTCGGTAGCCCCGACCTGCAGTTCCACGCACTGGTCGGCCATCACCGGATGCTCTGGGTGCGCGAGCTGCTCGACCAGCGGGTGGCGATCACCGAAGAGCTGCTCGAGATGGCCGATCGGTCCGGGGATCTCGGTGACCAGGCGATCGCGCACGTGCTGCGCGGCAGCAACCGGCTCGAGCTCTGTGACGTCGACGGCGGCCTCGCCGATGTGCGGCGCGCGGTCGAGCTCGCGCAGCAGGCCGGCATCGTGCCGATCCGGGTGATCGTCGGTTGGGCCGCGGCCACCGTGCCCTACCTGCACGGCGACTTCGCCGCCGCCGCCAGGGCTGTCGACGAGGTGGAGGCCCTGCACTCCTCGATCACGCTCGTCGGTGGGGCGCACCTGTCGTCGCTGCATCGCAGCATGCACATGCTGATGCGCGGCCGCCTGCCGGACGTCGCCCCGCAGCTGAAGGCCGTGGTCGACCTGAGCGGCGGCCGGCTGTCGTCCTGGTCGGAGTTCTACGGGCTGGCCCTGGCCCAGGCCGGGCGGCTCGATCAGGTGAGGGCATTCCTCGGCCCGTGGGGCGAGCGGCCGCCGGTCCCCGAGGACTACGTGTGGACCATCGCGACGATCAACCGTGCCGAGCTCTACACACTGCTCGGCGACCAGGAGGCGATCGCATCGATCCGGGCCGAGCTTGCGCCCTACCGCGAGCGGCTCGCCTACGGCGGCACCGGGGTCACCTGCCAGGGCCTGGTACGCGAGGCGCTGGGCTGGCTGGCCGCCTGCGCCGGCGATCTCGCCGAGGGCGTGCGGGACCTCGCCGACTCCCGGGAATGGTATGCCCGGCACGGGTTCCGGGCGTTCGGCGTGCGCGCCACCGGCCGGCTGGCGGTGGCCCTGGCGGCCCGCGGCGGGCCGGAGGATGCGACCCGCGCGGCCCTGTTGACGGTCGAGACCGAGCGCGCCGCGGCCGAACTCGGCATCGACCCGCGCGGCTGGTTGGTCCGCTGGGTGCCCCCCACGGCCGACCTTTCCGTGCCAGGCTGATCCTCGCGGGCCGCGCGCCCGCGGACACAAGGGGCCGCACGACGGCCCGCGTTCGTTGCGACGGAAGGACACCCACATGCCCACGACCAGCCCCGGTTACTCGATCACCATCCGCGCCGAGGCGCCGCCGGAATTCGGCGCGACGGCCGAACTGGCGGCCGCGGTCATGAACGCGGGCGGGTCCCTCACGGCGCTGGACGTGGTGGAGTCCCGGCCCGACATGATCGTCGTCGACGTCACCTGCGACGCGGTCGACGCGGCGCACGCCGATCAGCTGGCCACCGCGGTGTCGGAGCTGCCCAAGGTCACCGTGCGCAAGGTGTCCGACCGCACCTTCCTGCTGCACCTCGGCGGCAAGCTCGAGGTCGTGCCCAAGGTGCCGCTCAAGCACCGCGACGATCTCTCGCGGGCCTACACCCCCGGCGTCGCGCGGGTGTGCCTGGCCATCGCGAAGAACCCGGCCGACGCGCGCCGGCTGACCATCAAGCGCAACACGGTGGCCGTCGTCACGGACGGCACGGCGGTGCTCGGCCTCGGCGACATCGGGCCCGCCGCGGCGCTGCCCGTGATGGAGGGCAAGGCCGCGCTGTTCAAGCAGTTCGCCGGCGTGGACGCGTGGCCCGTGTGCCTGGACACCAAGGACACGGACATGATCGTGGAGATCGTCCGCGCGCTGGCGCCGCAGTACGGCGGGGTGAACCTCGAGGACATCGCCGCGCCGCGCTGTTTCGAGATCGAGCGGAGGCTGCGGGAACTGCTGGACATCCCCGTCTTCCACGACGACCAGCACGGCACGGCGA
Organism: uncultured Actinomycetota bacterium; assembly: GCA_963829945.1. GTDB lineage: Bacteria > Actinomycetota > Actinomycetes > Mycobacteriales > Nakamurellaceae > Nakamurella. Next base: position 115,150 of record CAWHKH010000004.1, read on the forward strand.
TCGTCGTGCTCGCCGCGCTGACCAACGCGCTGCGGGTGGTCGACAAGAAGCCCGCCGACGTGCGGGTCGTGGTGTCCGGCGTCGGCGCGGCCGGCCGCGCGATCATCCAGCTGCTGCATCGCGAGGGCTTCACCGACATCATCGGCTGCGACCGCAACGGCGCGCTGCGGCCGGAGAACCCGAACCTCGACGAGTACCGCCGGTGGATCGCGGACACCACCAACCCGCGCGGGTCGCAGGGCACGCTCGCCGAGATGCTCGTGGACGCCGACGTCTTCATCGGGGTGTCGGCGCCGAACCTGCTGACGGGGGACGACATCGCGCGGATGGCGCCGAAGGCGGTCGTGTTCGCGCTGTCCAACCCGGACCCGGAGGTGGATCCCTTCGCGGCCAGCCAGCATGCGGCGATCGTCGCCACCGGGCGGTCGGACTACCCGAACCAGATCAACAACGTCCTGGCATTCCCGGGGTTCTTCCGGGGCATGCTCGACGCGGGTGCGCACGAGATCACCGACGACTGCCTGCTCGCCGCCGCCACGGCGATCGCGGACTGCGTGGAGCCGGGCGAGCTGAACGCGAACTACATCGTGCCGTCGGTCTTCGATCCCGCCGTCGCGCCCGCCGTGGCCGCGGCGGTCAAGGCCGCGGCGACTCCGGCGTCCGCGCGCTGACCTCAACCGGCGGCCGGATCAGCCGCGCGGCACGACGTCGACCCCGATCCGGGTCGTCGATCGCCCGGCCCGCGACGTGCTGCCGACACCGTCCGGGCGTTCGCGACCTGCGGGGACGGCCTGCCATGCTGACCGCGACCCGGCGAGTCGTGCCGGCGCCGCGCCCCGCGCCGCACCCGGCGCGACCCGCGCGACACGGGTGGCCCGCCATCGGGTCTCGACGAGGGGAGACGGGCGTGACCTTCTTGGACGGACCGGCCCGGCGGCCGGCGACGATCACGGTGCTGGCCGTGCTGATCGTGATCGCGGGACTGCTCGCGGTGCTGGGCGGCGTGCTCATCATCATCCTGCGGGACGATCCGCGGGTGCTCGCCGAGAGCGGGCTCAGCTCCGGGATCATCCTGTGGCTCGGGATTCTCGCGTTGGTCATCGGGCTCGTCTATCTCGGCGTGGCCCGCGGGCTGACCCGCGGGAGCGCGCTCGCCCGCGGGCTGGTCACCTTCGTCACCGTGGTCGGGCTGATCTCGAACGTCTACCAGGCGATCGTGCACACCGGGAACCTGCGGTGGAACGCGATCACCTCGATCGCCTTCGGCCTGCTGATCCTCCTGCTGCTGTTCTCGGCGCGCGCCAACGCGTTCTTCCGCAGCCGGAGCGCCGCCGCCGGCTGACCGGTGCTCGGCGACGGCCCGGGCGGCGCGTCAGAGCCGCTGCGACAGGATCCACAGGTGCCCGAACGGGTCGGCGAGCCGGCCGTCGAGATACCCGTACCCGTGATCCGCGACCGGGAACACCACGGCGGCGCCGGCGGCGACCATGGCCTCCGCCAGCGGCACCGCGTCGGTCACGCTCAGCGTCAGGATGACCGGCGTCCCGCCGAGAGCGCCCGGCGCCCGGTCGGTCTCGTCCTCGTCCTTGATCGCGACCGCGAACCCGCCGATCGAGATCACGGCGTGCACGATGCGTCCCGCGTCGTCCGTGAACCGCTCGTCCTCCACCGCGCCGAGCGCTGCGGCGTAGAAGTCGATGGCCTCCGCCGCGCCGCGGACGACCAGCCGCGGCGCCAGTTGGGTGATCGTCATGGCACCAGCTCACCAGACCCGCGCCGACCGCCGCTCGGCGACGTCGCCACCGGATGACCCGGCGTGTGGCGGGCCGCGGCCGTGGTCGCCGGGCGTGCGGCGGGACCGGGTGGTTGAGACCTGGCACTCTCATGACTAGAGTGCTAGTCGAACGGCGCAACGACGGTCCGGCACCCGCGACGACGGGCCGGAGGTGCGGCGGGCAACAGGACATCCAACACGGCAGTCGCCGTACGGCGCTGCCTGCCAGTCAAACCCCAGAAGGGGGAGGTCACACAGTGGCGAGCGTGAACATCCAGCCGCTCGAGGACAAGATCCTCGTTGAGGCCAACGAGGCCGAGACGACGACCGCATCCGGCATCGTCATTCCCGACACCGCCAAGGAGAAGCCTCAGGAAGGCACCGTCCTGGCCGTCGGGCCGGGTCGCTACGACGACAACGGCAAGCGCATCCCGATCGATGTGGCCGAGGGCGACGTCGTCATCTACTCGAAGTACGGCGGGACCGAGGTGAAGTACAGCGGCAAGGAGTACCTGCTGCTGTCGGCGCGCGACGTGCTGGCCAAGGTCTCCAAGTAGCAAGCCCCGTGACACGGGCCGCCGCGCGCACGCCGGACGGCGTTCCGCGCGACGATCCCTGACACTGCTCCATCCGCGACCCGGCGGCCCGCACCCGCGGGCGGTCGGGTCGCGGTCTTTCCCTGCCCGTCAACCCTCGAGGACTGGACAACATGGCGAAGCAGATCAGCTTCGATACCGACGCCCGCTCCGCGCTGCAGCGCGGCGTCGACAAGCTGGCCGACGCGGTCAAGATCACCCTCGGCCCGCGTGGCCGATACGTGGTGCTGGACAAGAAGTTCGGTGGCCCGAACATCACCAACGACGGCGTCACCATCGCACGCGACGTGGACCTGGAGGACGCGGAGGAGAACCTCGGCGCCCAGCTGGCCAAGACCGCGGCGACCAAGACCAACGACGTGGCCGGCGACGGCACCACCACGGCCACCGTGCTGACCCAGGCGATCGTCTCGCACGGGCTGCGCAACGTCACCGCCGGGGCGAACCCGATGGCCCTGCGCGCGGGCATCAGCCGCGCCGCTGACCGGGTCAACGAGCTGCTCACCGAGTGGGCGACCCCGGTGGCCGGCGACCAGGCCGCGATCGCCCAGGTCGGCACCATCGCCTCCCGCGACGAGAAGATCGGCGCCCTGCTGGGCGAGGCGATCAACAAGGTCGGCGCCGACGGCGTCGTCACCGTCGAGGAGCACTCCGCGCTGACCACGGAGCTGGAGCACACCGACGGCGTGCAGTTCGACAAGGGCTACATCTCGCCGTACTTCGTGACCGACGCCGAGGCGGCGGAGGCCGTCCTGGACAACCCGCAGGTGCTGCTCGTCCGGGAGAAGGTCTCCGCGCTGGCGGACCTGCTGCCGCTGCTGGAGAAGGTGCTCCAGGAGGGCAACAAGCCGCTGCTGATCGTCGCGGAGGACGTGGACGGCGAGGCGCTGTCCACCCTGGTGGTGAACGCGATCCGCAAGACGTTCACGGTGGTGGCGGTCAAGTCGCCGTACTTCGGCGACCGGCGCAAGGCCTTCATGCAGGACCTGGCGATCGTCACCGGCGCCGAGGTGGTGTCCTCCGAGGTCGGGCTCAAGCTCGCCGAGGTCGGCCTCGAGGTGCTCGGCAGCGCCCGGCGCGTCGTCGTCACCAAGGACGACACCACCGTCGTCGACGGCGGCGGCGGCGCGGAGGCGGTGGCCGAGCGCGCCGCGCAGATCCGTCAGGACATCGAGACCACCGACTCCGACTGGGATCGCGAGAAGCTGCAGGAGCGGCTGGCCAAGCTCGCGGGCGGCGTCGCAGTCATCAAGGTCGGTGCCGCCACGGAGATCGAGGCCAAGGAGCGCAAGCACCGCATCGAGGACGCGGTGAACGCCACCAAGGCCGCGGTCGCCGAGGGCATCATCGCGGGCGGCGGGTCCGCGCTGGTGCACGCGTCGACGCGGCTCGAGCCGCTGGCCGAGGAGCTCGGCGGCGACGAGGCGACCGGCGTGCGCATCCTCGCGCGCGCCCTCACCTCGCCCGCCTACTGGATCGCCGCCAACGCCGGCATCGAGGGCAGCGTGGTGATCTCGCGGATCGTCGACCTACCCGTCGGCCACGGCTACGACGCGGCCGCCGGCGAATACGGCGACCTGGTGGCCAGGGGAATCATCGACCCCGTCAAGGTCACGAAGTCTGCGGTGGCCAACGCGGCGTCGATCGCCGGCATGCTGTTGACGACGGAGTCCACCGTGGTGGACATCCCCGAGTCCGAGCAGGGCGCGCCGGCCGGCGGGCACGGGCACTCGCACTGACCGAGCCGCACACGACAGCGGTCGGTCACCGACACACCCGACAGGCTCAGCCAGACCGGGCCGGATTCGCTCGTCCGAGCGGCCGGCCCGGTCGGCGTATCCGCGTCACGGCGATCGGAGAGGCCCGCCTCACTCGTTGAGCGGTATGTTCAGCCACCATTGGTATCTATTTTCGCCCGATCGCCACTACCATCGAGTGATGCACTCCGGGGGGATGATCCATTCGCGGCGCGAGCGCTCCGCGCTGCGCGGGTCGCCATACCCCGGTCGTGGCAGCAGGCCGCAGGGATCGCCCGTTCGGGCGCGCAACACCGGAGGAAACGCGTCAGTGCACGCTGGGAATCGCGAGCATCTGCGCCCGCTCGCTCTCCGAGAGCCCACCCCAGATGCCGTACGGCTCGTGCACCTGGAGCGCGTGCGCGCGACAGGCGGCCATGGCGGGGCATTCGAAACAGACGGCCTTTGCCTGGGCCTCGCGGCGCGCCCTGGCCGGCCCGCGCTCGCCCTCGGGATGGAAGAAGAACGAGCTGGCCATTCCACGACAGGCCGCGTGCAACTGCCAGTCCCAAAGATCCGCGTTGGGTCCTGGAAGACGCCTGGTGTCCGCCACGTCGATCCCCTCTGTGGTCTGACGAGAACGAAGGCATCGCCGGGAATCGGGGCGCGGCTGATCGAGCGACCGATCGATTCGGACACATCCGTCATCGCCGTGACGGAACTGCAGTTCGCTGTTCGATCGCCGCGTTCAAACCAGATCCACGCTGATCCTGGCGCTGATGATCACCCGACACTAGAGCGCCCGCGACGCCCTCACAAGACCTTGATCCTGGTCAATTTCGATCTTGATGGGCCGCTGGATGAACAAATAGGGCCCCTTCCCACAACACGGGTTAGCAACCGCGTATGTGACGCCGCTCACGCGCACAGGATTTCAGCTAACGGACGACGAGCGTGTTCCGAGAGTGAGGACCGACTACTCTCCGCTGTGGGAGCCGCCGCGTCTCCGAGCGCTGGATCCGCCGCCTCCGCTTTGTCCGACGTCGCCTCGGGAACGACGTCGGGTCGTCAGGAACATCGATCGCAGCAGGGGGGATGACGTGACGAGCGTCTTGATCTGTGACGAGCGCAGAAGCGCGCGGGACGGCCTGACGAGGGTCATGAGCGCGGTGCCGTCCGTCGACGGCATCGACTGCGTGGCCAGCGGGGACGAACTGCTGTCCCGGTACGGCAGGCAGTCCGCGGACGTCGTGCTGATCGGCACGCAGCGCGCGCTGACCAGCGGGATCGAGGCGACGCGCCGGCTACTGGCCATCCACCCGTCGGCGGTGGTGATCGTCTTCGGATCGCCCGATGACACGGCATCGATCGCCGCGGCCATCGCCTGCGGTGCGCGCGGCTTCCTGCGCTGGGACGCCACCCAGCCGGAGATCGTCGCGGCGCTCGCCGACACCCTCACCACCCCGCGGGCCCCGGCCGTGCGGGAATCTCCCGAGGGCGAAGCGCCGCTGACGGAACGGGAGATGCAAGTGCTGCGCGGCATGAGCCAGGGGCAGTCCAACGGCGAGATCGGCCGCGAGCTGTTCCTGTCCGAGGACACCGTCAAGACGCACGCCCGGCGGCTGTTCCGCAAACTCGGCGCCCGCGACCGCGCGCAGGCGGTCGCGCTCGGCTTCCGCCGCGGGTTCGTCGCCTAGCCACAGCCCGCCTCGCCGACCGGGCGGGCACCCGCGTCGCCCGGTCGAGGCGTGCACCGGACGAAATGTCACCCTGATGGGCGACGGCCGAATGCCACCCGAACGGCGCCTCCGGGCGGCACCGCGCACTACGATCAGTGGCGGAGCGTGCGCGCGTTCCCGGTCGGGGTAGGGCCGCTCCGGTGTGCGGGAGACCGGTCACCGGGTGTAACGGGGAATGGGCTGAGGACGATGAACCGGTCACAAGACGCGACCGAATCGGACGACCTCGACGCCCTGGTCGATCGTGCCGCCGGCGGGGATTCGGCGGCATTGGGACGGCTGCTCGCCCGTATCCATCCCGTCGTCGTCCGGTACTGCCGCGCTCGGCTGTCCGCCGGGCACCGCTCGCTCGCGTCCGCTGACGACGTGGCTCAGGAGGTGTGCATGGCCGTGCTCACGGCGCTGCCCGCCTTCCGCCAGGAGGGCAAGCCCTTCCTCGCCTTCGTCTACGGCATCTGCGCGCACAAGGTCGCCGACGCCCATCGGCTGGCCGCCCGCTCCCGCTCCATGCCGGTTGCCGAGGTGCCCGACGCGCCGAGCGTCGAACGCGGACCCGAGCAGTCGGCCGTCGCCGGGTCCGTCTCGTATTCGATAAACGAGCTGCTCGCCAACCTGCCGGAGGCCCAGCAGGAGATCCTGCGGCTGCGGGTCGGCGTCGGGCTGTCCGCGGACGAGACCGCGCAGGCGCTGGGCATGACCGCGGGCGCCGTGCGCGTCGCCCAGCACCGCGCGCTGGCCAAGCTGCGCCACCTGCTCGCCGAGGACTCGGGCCTGTCCGAGCAGCTCGTCTGATGGCCCACACGCGCACCCGCCGCCGCGGGGATCCGGACGCCCCCGTCGTCGACGTCGCCGACGTGCTGGCCGACGACGCGCTGATCGACCGGCTCACCGCCGGGCGGCCCGCTCTGCACGCCGTCGACGGCGCCGGCTCCGGGTTCGCCGGCGGCTCCCCGGCCGACCCCGCGCTCCGGTCCGGCGACCCCGGTCCCGGCCGCTCGGCGGACGACTCCGCCGGCGCGGCACCGTCCCCCGACGACGAGCTCACCAGCCTCTTCCACGAGTGGCGCCACGAGTTGTCCGCCCGACCCATCCCACCCGCGCCCCCGGTCCGAATCCCGGTCGCGGCGCGTGCCGCCGACGGCGGGGTGCGGCGGCATTCGCTGCGCGCTTCGCTCTCGATCGGCGCGGCCATCGTGGCGCTGCTGGTGGGCTCCGCGACCGTCGGCTCCCGCACCGCGCAGCCCGGCGACACCCTGTGGCCGCTCGCCGAGGTGCTCTGGACGGACCGGATCGAGTCGGTGGCGTCCGTGCAGGCCGTCGAGGCCGCGCTCGACGAGGCGCGCACCGCGCTCGAGGCCGGCCGCTCCCGGGACGCCCAGCTCGCTCTGCTGCGCGCATCGGTCGAGCTCGGCCGGGTGCACGAGATCGACGGCCAGGTCTCCATGCAGGAGGAGGTGGCGCAGCTCTGGGTGGCCGCCACCCCGGACGAGACCGACAAGTCCGGCGACGGCACGCGCATCGGCAGCGGCACCCGGATCGGCAGCGGCACCCGGATCGGCAACGACGACCCGTCCGAAGTGCCGGTCGTGCCGGCCGACCCCGGCGTCGCGCAGGTCGCCGGCGCCGCGCCGGCTGTTCCGAGCGGCGCGGAGCTCGTCGGGACCGGCGCGCCGATCAGCGCCTCGCCGACGCCCGCCGGCTCCACCACCCGTGATCCCGGCGTCGCCCCGGCCGGCGGCTCGGGCGCCGCGAGCCTGCCGACCTACTCCGGCAGCGGCAGCACGCCCGCCGACCTGCCCGTCGCGGTGACCGTCCCGCCTGCGCCGCCGAGCGAGCCACCAGCAGAGGCGGCGCCGGCCGACCCCGCCCCGGTGGACCCGCCGCCGGCCACCACCCCGCCGGTGGATGCGCCGACCGAGCCCGCGACGGAGTCGCCCGTCGAGCAGGAGCCGTCGCCCACGTCGCCGTCACCGGAGACCATCCCCGAGGCCGCACCCGAGTCCGGCGAGCCGCCGGCCCCGGAGGCCCCGTCGCCGGCCACCGAGCAGTCGCCCCCCACGCCGCCCGCGCCCGTGACGTTCGAGGACCCGACCGCCACCGGGGACGTCGGCGCCGACACCGCGCCGCCGACCGAGGAGCCGGCCGCCGAGGCCGCGCCGACCGCGCCGTAGTTCACGACGTCCACCCGGCGCTGACGCCTCACGCGGTGCCATCCGCGCCGATCCCCGCGGTGCCCGTCATCCGCCAGTGGCGACGGGCCTGCTTCTCCGCGACGGCGTTGGCCGCGTCGCGACGGCCCGAGCCGCCGCCAGGTGGACAAGAGCGTCGCGGAGATGCGGCCGGCGCGGGGCCGCCGACCGGGCCGACCGGATCGTGATCCCGGCTCGCCTACGATGAGCGGGTCGCGCGTTCCGTCCGGTTCTCCGCGGCACGCGACGGCTCGGCGGTGGCCACGGCGGTGATGCGCGCAGGGCCCGGAAGGGGAAGGTCGGTCATGTCCTCGGTTCCGGAACTGTTTCCCAGCGGCCTGGTCGACTGGTCGCCCGATCCGGGAGGGCCGGCGTCCGCCGCCGACGATCCGGCCGCGCCCGGCGCCACCCCCGCACGCGAGTTCGCCGGCGTGGACGCCAAGTTCGCCACCATCGGCTTGACCTACGACGACATCCTGCTGCTGCCCGACGCCTCCGATCTCGTGCCGAGCGAGGCCGACACCGGCACCTGGCTGTCCCGGCACATCCGGCTGCGGGTCCCGCTGCTGTCCAGCGCGATGGATACCGTCACCGAGTCCAGGATGGCCATCTCGATGGCGCGCGAGGGCGGTCTCGGCGTGCTGCACCGCAACCTGTCCGTCGAGGACCAGGCCGCCCAGGTGGAGATCGTCAAGCGCTCCGAGGCCGGGATGGTGACGGATCCCGTCACCTGCCGACCCGACGCGACGCTGCGCGAGGCGGACGCGCTGTGCGCGAAGTTCCGCATCTCCGGGGTCCCGGTGACGGACGGGCAGGGCCGGCTGGTGGGCATCATCACCAACCGGGACATGCGCTTCGAGGTCGACATGTCGCGGCCGGTCCGCGAGGTCATGACGCCGATGCCGCTGGTCACCGCACCGGTCGGGGTCAGTGCCGAGGCGGCGCTCGGCCTGCTGCGCAAGCACAAGATCGAGAAGCTGCCGCTGGTCGACGGCGACGGCAAGCTGCGTGGGCTGATCACGGTGAAGGACTTCGTCAAGACCGAGCAGTACCCGATGGCGACCAAGGACGCGGACGGGCGGCTGCTCTGCGGGGCCGCGGTGGGCGTCGGTGACGAGTCGCACCGCCGCGCCATGGCCCTGGTCGACGCGGGCGTCGACGTGATCATGGTCGACACCGCGCACGGCCACTCGCAGCGTGTTGTCGAGATGGTGTCCCGGCTCAAGCGCGAGGTCGGTTCCCGGATCGACGTGGTCGGCGGCAACGTGGCCACGCGTGCGGGCGCCCAGGCGCTGGTGGACGCGGGCGCCGACGCGGTCAAGGTGGGTGTCGGTCCGGGCTCCATCTGCACCACCCGGGTCGTCACGGGCATCGGCGTGCCCCAGGTGACCGCCATCCACGAGGCGGCCAAGGCGTGCCGCCCCGCCGGCGTGCCGGTGATCGGCGACGGCGGGCTGCAGCAGTCGGGCGACATCGCCAAGGCCATCGCCGTGGGCGCGGACTCGGTGATGCTCGGGTCGCTGCTCGCCGGCGTCGCGGAGTCGCCGGGCGAGCTGATCTTCGTGGGCGGCAAGCAGTTCAAGGCCTACCGCGGCATGGGGTCGCTGGGCGCGATGCAGTCCAGGGGCGAGGCGCGCTCGTACTCCAAGGACCGGTACTCCCAGGACGACGTGCTCTCCGACGACAAGCTGGTCCCGGAGGGCATCGAGGGGCGGGTGCCGTACCGCGGGCGGCTGTCCGACGTCGCCCATCAGTTGGTCGGTGGCCTGCGCGCCGCGATGGGCTACACCGGCTCGCCCACGATCGCCGCGCTGAAGAACGCCAAGCTGATCCGGATCACCCCGGCGGGCCTGCGCGAGTCGCACCCGCACGACATCACCATCACCTCTGAGTCGCCGAACTACATGGATCGCTGAGTGGTCGACTCCATCGAGATCGGCATGGGCCGCAGCGCCCGCGCCGCCTACGAACTCGACGACGTGGCGATCGTGCCGTCCCGGCGCACCCGGTCGTCGTCCGACATCTCCACGGCCTGGCAGATCGATGCCTACCGCTTCGAGATCCCGCTGATCACCCAGCCCGCCGACGCGATCGTGTCGCCGGGGGTCGCCGCGGAGGTCGGTCGGCTCGGCGGGCTCGGCGTGCTGGACGGCGAGGGGCTCTGGGGGCGGTACCCGGACGCGCAGCGCAGGATCGACGACCTGGTCGCGTTCGGCACCGACGCGGACGACCTGGACGACGTGGTCAGGGAGGTGCAGCGGCTGTACGCCGCGAGTGTGTCGATCGACCTGCTGGCCGAGTCGATCCGCGAGATGCGTTCCGGCGGCGGCACTGTCGCGGTCCGCCTGTCCCCGCAGAACGCCTCGGCGCTGGCCGAGCAGGTGATCAGGGCCGGGGTGGAACTGCTCGTCATCCAGGGCACGATCATCTCGGCCGAGCACGTGCAGTCGGACGGTCAGGCGCTCAACCTCAAGTCGTTCATCGCCGAGCTGGACGTGCCGGTGATCGCCGGTGGTTGTACCAACTACCAGACGGCCATCCACCTCATGCGTACGGGCGCCGCGGGCGTCATCGTCGGCACCGGCGACGGGGCCACCTCCACCACCGACGACGTGCTCGGCATCGCCGTGCCGATGGCCACCGCCATCGCGGACGCGGCGGCCGCCCGTCGCGCCTACCTGGACGAGACCGGCGGCCGCTACGTGCATGTCATCGCCGCCGGGGGCATCCGCACCAGCGCCGACATCGCCAAGGCGATCGCCTGCGGCGCCGACGCCGTGATGCTGGGCGAGCCCCTGACCTGGTCCGAGTCCGCCCCGGCGGCCGGCTGGTACTGGCCCACCACCACCGCGCACCCCGTCGTGCCGCGCGGGTTCGCCGCACCGTGCGGCCCCGCCGACGTGACGCTCGAGCAACTGCTGCTCGGTCCGGCGGCCGGCGCCGACGGCCGCACCAACCTGTTCGGCGCGCTGCGGCGCGCCATGGCCAAGGCCGGCTACTCCGACCTCAAGGAGTTCCAGCGCGTCGGGCTGTCCGTCCGGGCGTGACCCGGCGGCATGTCCCGGCCCGGGCACCCGCGATCGAGCCGATGATCGACGGCGACCCGAGCTAGGCCGGGAGCTCGAGCCGCCACGGCACGCCGGGCAGGTCGAGCGGCACCGACACGGAAGCGATGCCCGGCGGCATCAGGTCGCCGACCGGCGCGTGCGCGGAATGGGAGACCACCACGCGGTTCTCGGCGTTGACCAGGATGACGGACCGGTCGAGCGCGCCCCAGGACCGCAACAGGTGGGCCTCGAAGCGGGACACCGGGACGTCCGCGCCGACCACACCGAGGAAGCGGGATCCCGCCCGCACGGGCACGGTGAAGGTGAGCAGGTAGCGGTCGGTGCCGTGGGCGTCAACGTAGGGCCCGTCGATGTGCCGGTCGCCGGACCGCCGGGGGATGCTGAACCAGTCGGCGGAGCCGTAATCGTAGAAACCCAGGCTCTGCGGGTTGAGGTCGACCTGGAGTGCCACGGGGGCACCGCGCCCGCCCTGGTCCTGCCACCACAGCACCCGGCGGCGGGTGTGCCCCGGCAGGCCCGGCGCGACGATCATGCCCATCCCCACGACGATGTCGCGGTTCTCGACGAGCAGGGTGTCGACGGCGGCGCGCAGGCGGGCCACGTCGACGCCCGTCGGCGGCGCGTGGTCTCCGGCCGGCCCGAGCACGCGCTCGCGCAGCCGGACCACCGCGGCGAACACCCGCTCGACCAGCGCGGCGACCGGCGCCACCGTGCCGGCCAGGTCGCCCCGCAGGGCGCCGGGATCGCGCCGATCCCCGCCGGTGAGCGCGACGTGCCGCTCGATCATGTCGAGGGTGCTTGCCGCGATGCGGGTCTCGGTGAGCGCGCGGGCGCGGGCGCCGTCCCGCTCGGCGATCGCCGCGAGGACCGCCCGGTGGCTCGTCAGCGTCTTCGCCGCCCAGGTGGACGGCTCCGCCGGGAACAGCTGCAGCTCGGCCAGCTCGGTCTGCACGTCGACCTCCTGCGCCGTGAGCCGGACCGATTGCGCCGCGGTGGCGATCTCGATGTGGTGCCGCGCGTCGATGCGCCGCCGGTCGGCGGGACGATCGGCGGCGGCGAACGTCTCGATGGTGTCCCGCAGCCGGTCGACGTCGTGCCGCGACGCCCGCTCGGCCGCAAGCCGGGCGGCGGTTCCGGCCACCGCGGCGTGGAACTCCCCGAGCTCGCGCAGGTCCGCGGTGCCCAGCTCCGCCGAGCGCTGCCGGGACAGCTCGGTCAGCGCCGGCTCGGACACCCGGACGAAGCTGCCGCCGCCGCGCCCCCGCCGGGTCTCCACCAGCCCGCGCCGGCGCAGGTCGGCGAGGGCCTCCCGCAGCGTCACCACCGCGACCCGGAGCGAGGTGGCGAGCTCCGCCTCCGGGGGCAGCTGGTCGCCGTCGTCGATCAGACCCAGCGCGATCGCGCCGCCGAGCCGGCGGACCACCGCCGCCGAGCGGACGGCGCCGTCGTCGAGCGGCGCGAACGCGGCCGCCCGGCCGCCCGCCACCGCACTGCGCATCGTTCCTCCCTCGCCGGGGTTACCCGCGGCCTAGAAATATGGTTCCATAGGTTTACGACCGTTGTGTCGCGCGTCACATCCTCGACAGCCGCCGCTTGGAGGACACGCAGGTGAGCCAGACCGACCCCGGAGCCCCGGCCGGCGCGGATCCGCTCGACCCTCTCGACACCGCGTTCACCCCCGGCATGGCCGGCAATCCCGTCGAGCTGTCGGCCTACCCGGAAACCATCGCACGACCGCTGACCAGCAGCGCGACGGACGAGCGCACCCAGGAGTTCGCGGCCACCTGGCGCAACGCCTCGTACAACTGCTATTCGTCCGGCCACAAGTTCTGCCGCGAGGTCTGCCCGGTCATGCAGGTCACCCGCAACGAGTCGTGGACGCCCACCGCGTTCCACGCGAACGTCGTCGCGATGGACCGTGGCGAACTCGAGATCGCCGATGTGGCCGCCGATTACGTCAACTGCACGCAGTGCGGCGCGTGCGAGCTGCGGTGTCCGAACACGCTGTTCACCGGCGACTTCTACCGGTTCCGGACGCGCACCGTCGACGTCGTCAAGGCCGTCAGGGCCCTGGCGGTGGACAGCGGGATCCACCAGCCCGAGTGGCAGACCTGGAACGCCAGGACGAACGCAGCGACCCACGAGCCGGTGCTGGGCGACACGGAGGTCGGCCAGGCGCACGTCCGGGACTGGTCGCACGGGCTCGACATCCCCGTCGGCGGCGAGACCGTGCTGTTCGTCGACTGCGAGGCGGCGTTCTACCGCACCTCGGTGCCGCGGGCGGTCGCGCAGATCCTGCAGGCCGCCGGATACCCGTTCGGCCTGATGGGCGAGCAGTGGTGCTGCGGTGGCCCGGCCGCGGAGATGGGCTACACGGACCAGGCCCGGCGGTTCGCCGAGCACAACCTGGCGAACTGGCGGGAGACCGGCACCCGGCGCGTGCTGGTGCTCGACCCGCACGACTACATCAGCTTCACCGAGGACTACCCGCGCTACTTCGGCGCCGACTTCGACATCGAGATCGTTCTCGTGGTCGAGCTTTTCGCCGACCTCCTTCGGCAGGGCAGGCTGACGCCGCACGTGCCGATCGAGCGGTCGATCACGTACCACGACCCGTGCCGGCTGAACAAGCGCAAGGGCGTGTGGGCCGAGCCGCGGGAGATCCTGCGCGCTATACCGGGTCTCGACTTCACGGACGTCGACCGGGTGACGCAGTGGTCGTACTGCTCGGGCGGCGGGGGCGGCCTGCCGATCGAGAAGCCGGAGCTCACCGCGGCGATCAGCGCGAGCCGGCTGGCGAAGGCCGCTGAGCTCGAGGTGGACACGCTGGTCAGCGCGTGCCCCTGGTCAGAGCGGCCGCTGACGGCCGCGGGGGATGCGGCGCAGATCGACGTGGTGGACCTGCACGAGCTGCTCGCCGAGTCGCTGGGCATCACCGTCGGCGGCAGCCGCGGCGGATCCGGCGGCGGCGCGGGACGGGGTTCGGCCGTCGCGGGCGGACGGCTCGGCGGCACGACCCTCTCGTTCGCGGACCGGGACTCCCCGGGCGCGCCGGACGGGGCGCGGCACGGCTGCGGCGGCGGCAACTGCGGGTGCCGGTCATGACCCTGTCCGTCGACCGGCTCGAGGCCGTCGTCGCCGCGCTGTCCGGCGTGTTGAGGCCGGAGCAGATCCTCACCTCGAAGGCCGACCGGTACAACCGTGCCCGGGTGCCCGCGCCGTTCCCGGTGCACCGCTGGGCCGAGCGGCTGCCCGACCTCGCCGTGCTGCCGACGTCGACCGAGGAGGTCGCCGCCGTGGTGCGCATCGCCAACGACCTGCGGGTACCGGTGGTGCCGCGCGACGGCGGCACGGGCCTCACGGACGGCGCGGTGCCGCTGCGCGGCGGCATCGTGGTGGACGTCAAGCGGATGAACCAGATCCACGAGATCGACCTGGTGAACAGGACTGTCACCGTCGGCACGGGTATCAACATGCTGAAGCTGAACGAGCAACTGGCCCGGCACGGGCTGTTCTACCCCGACGACCCCGCCTCCTACCCGTGCTCGCTCGTCGGCGGGCGGATCGGCACGAGCGGCTGGTCGTTGATCGGCTCGCGCTACGGGCACACCCGCGACCTGGTGCTGAGCTTCGATCTCGTGCTGCCCACCGGCGACGTCCTGCACGTCGGCGACGGCATCGGGCGCAAGATCACGAAGAGCTCCAGCGGGTACCAGCTCAAGCACCTGTTCATGGGTCACCAGGGCACGCTGGGCATCGCGACGAGGGCGACCCTGAAGCTGTTCGGAAAGCCGGAGGCGGAGCTCTCGCCGTTCTGGTCGTTCGACAACTACGACGACGCGTACGCCTGCACCGGCGCACTGGCCAGGGCGGGAGTGGCCACGTTCGCCGGTGCAGTGCTGTTCGACGAGTGGAAGGTCGCCTACCTGCGGCGCGACGACGAGGCCTACATCCCGCAGCCGACGGACGTCCGTGCCCTGGTGTGCGCGGCCATGTACGGCTACGAGGACGAGGTGCGCGCCGGCGGGAAGCGGCTGTTCCGCATCGCGAAGGAGCACGGCGCGCGCTACCTCGGCGACGAGATCTCCGAGGGCGACTGGGCGGCCCGGCACGACCGGTACGCCACCCCGCTGCACGGCCGGACGAAGGACGGCCAGGTCATCCCGATGGGCTGGCACTGCGAGGACGCCGCGGTCAACTACAGCGATCTCCCGGCCGTGACGAAGGCCTGGCACGGGATCATCGCCGACCTCCGGCGGCAGACCGACGTCTTCGACGACTGGGGCATGTTCGCCTACACCCAGGGCAGCACCGGCGCCGACTACCTCACCGAGATCGACGTCGGCATCTGGGAACAACAGCTGGACGACCGCGCGTGGGACCTCTGGGTCCGGGCAAAGCGCGACATCGCCGCCGTGACACTGAGTGTCGGCGGTTCGATCAGCGCGTGCCACGGCTCGTGCCGGGAGGGCGAGGTCGACCTGGTGCCCGCCGAGCTGGGCCGGGGCTTCGACGTGATGCTCGACATCAAGCGGACCCTCGATCCGAACAACATCATGAACCCCGGCAAGTACCTGCTCGACCGCGCGTACTCGCCTGCGGGACGGGAGGCGTCGTCGTGAGTCCGGACGGCGCGGTGCCCCCCGCCGGGACCGGGCGGAACGGCCGGCGGACGGAAACCGGCGCCTACCCGTTCCGCTATCCCGAGCAGTACGCGCCACCCGAGCCGGAGCGGGTGACGGACGTCGCGCTGACCACCTTCGAGCACGTGTACGAGGTGGATCCGCGGCTGATGCAGGCCTGGGTGCTGCAGCAGACGTTCCCCAACTGGGACTCGTTGCGCATCATGAACTCCCGGCACCAACACCTGGACTGGATGCACCGGCACTTCGCGGGGCGAGTGGTCAACGGCTCGTCCGTACTGGCCGAGCTGGACGAGGAGTCCGCCGCGGCCGAGTCGCCGACCCGCGTCGAGGAGCCCGAATCATGAGGCCACATCAGCTCTTTCACTTCCAACCCCTCGGAGGCCGCAGGTGAAGTTCAGTTACGTCATGCTCCCGGACTACCCACTCGTCGAATCTCTCGAGGCGATCAAGCTGGCGGACGAGCTCGGATTCCACGCCGTGTACGCGGCGGACGAGACGTGGCACCGGGACCTGTGGCTGCTCTTCGCGGCCGCGGCGGCCGACACGTCCCGGATCCGGTTCGGATCCAGCGTCTCACCGGTCACCCTGCGCGAGCCGACGCTGATCGCCCAGGCCGTGATGACGCTGGACGAGCTGACCAACGGCCGGGCCGAGGCCGTGCTGGGTAGCGGCAACTTCGGGCTGCTCTCGCAGTACAACATCGACTGGAAGACGACGAAACCCCTGTCCCGGGTGAAGGAATCGCTCGAGGTGATGCGCACGTTCATCGACAACGGCTCGATCACCTTCGACGGCCAGTTCTTCTCCTACAAGGGCCTTTTCACCTTTGCCCGGCCGGTCCAGCAGCACCTGCCGCTGAAGATGGGCGCGATGCGCGGACCGAAGTCCTTCCAGGTGGCCGCGGAGTTCTCCGACGGATGTCACCAGGCGTTGGGGTACACCCCGGAGGCCTACGACTACATGTACGAGAACATGAAGATCGGCGCCGACCGGGCCGGCAAGAACGTCGACGATCTCGACATCGGCGCCTGGATGGTCTTCGCCGTCGGCGAGGACTCCGAGATCGCCAAGCAGGCGGCCAGGAGCATGGTCGGCATCTACGCCTCCTCGATGTCCGAGGAGCAGCTGCTGCGCAACGGCGTCACCGCAGAGGACCTGGCGCCCGTGCTCACCGCGTTGGGCGCCGGCGATCTGCCCGGCGCGTTCGACGCGACCCGTCCCGAGATCGCGGCGAAGCTGTCGATCGCGGGAACTCCCGCGGAGGTGATCGAACAGCTCCAGCGGATCGTGCCGTCCGGGGTCAACCACATGATCCTGGCCATCACGGACGCGGAGCTGGTGAAGGCGTTCACCGGTCGCGAGATCGAGGGCGTCGCCGACGTCACCACCCAGCTCCGGTTGGTCCACGACGAGGTGATGCCCGCCTTTGCGTAGGACCGCCGCGGGGCCGGAGGCCGGCACGGATCACGCAGATCCGCGCCGGCCCGGTCGTCTCTGGGCTCGTGCCCGCCGGTCGTCCGGTGGGTCGAGGGCCCTGGCGCCGATCAGACCGGGATCATCGGCACCGGCGGCTGGTCCGACGGCCGCCCCGCGCGGCGCCGGAACGGACCGAAGTACAGCACCGCTGCCGTGCCGCCGATCCCCAGGAGCAGGCCGATCGCGCCCCAGAGCCAGCCGGACGGCGTCCACGACGACTCGCCCGCCGGCGCGGCGGCGGTCACGCCCGTCAAGTCTGACGCCGCCGGCGCGACGCTGCCGTCGCCACCGCCGATCGGCGTGCCGCCGTCGAACCGGTCGGCGCCCGCGACGAGCCCGTACTCGGCCAACAGGGCGACGAGCGCCGCCGCGTCCGTCGGCCGATGCCAGATCGCCGTCGAGTTGCCCGTCTCGCCCGGGTACATGCCATCGCCCGTGACGGTCCCGTCGAACGAACTCTCGCTGACGACCCAGACGTCGTCCGCGCCGGCGACCATGATCCGGTCGATCCGCCACACCATGACGTCGTGCACGAGCCAGGTCGCCGTGACGTAGGAACCCGACATGGCCTGCGGCCGGTCGGGCGCCGACGCGGTCGGCAGCGAGTCGCCGCCGAGCAGGGTTGTCAGTTGTCGGTAGTCCGCGTCGTCGACGTACATCGCCGCGGCCGACTGCGTGGCCGGCGACGCGAGCAGCACGCTGGTGGGGCCGCCCGCGACGGCGACGCCGGGCGCCGCGACCGCGAGCGCCAGCGCGACCGCCAGGATCGCGACGAGCCGGGCGGCCGATCGGGCGGGACGGGAGGTGGATGTCATGGGTGCTCCCCACTCGCGCTGGTGCCGGACAGGAGTGTCGGTTCCTCCACCGCGTGTACACCGCTGGTCGCCCGTCGGGTTCCCGGCGCCGGACCGCGTCGGTGAACCGTCAGCGCCCACGCGAGCCGGCTGCTGCCTGCTCGCGGTGCACGAGGCCGCCCGTCGGTCTCGGCGCGCGAGCCCGTCGAGTGAACCGCCAGCCGGACAGACCGGACGCGGATCGTCGCGATCTGCCCCGCAGCGGTGGAGTCGAGCGGGGTGGGCGGTGTGGTGCGATGGTGATCCGCGATGGCGATCCGGCCCGGGATGGCTCGTCGATCCGGGCCGGGGGATCTCTCCTCCGCCACCCCAGCGCGCTTCGGCGGACAGTGGAGCCGTACAGGAACAGTGAAGTGGAGCAGTTGACCGCACGAGGTCTACCGCGAGTTGACCACCGAGAAAGGAAGTCCCCGATGACCGAACCGCCAGCCGCCGGCCGCGATCCTCGCCTGGAGGGCGTGGACGAGCCGAACTACTCGACCGAGGACATCGTCCGCGATGGGGGCGACGGCACCGAGGTGGTCGACGCGCCGGAGGCGGCAGGGCCGAACTTCGCGACGGCCGACATCGTCGAGTCGGACGCCGAGGGCCGGACCGTGGTGGACGCGCCGGAGGCGGATGAGCCGAACTTCGCAACCAGCGACCTCCGGGGCGAGGGCACGGAGCGGCGCGGGGTGGCGGACGCCCCCGAGGCGGATGAGCCGAACTTCGCCACGAAGGACATCGCCGAGCCGTCCGACTAGAGGTCCGCGGAGCGCCCGGTCGGTCACTCGACCGATTGGGCGATCCGCAGGGCGCGCGCCAGGTCGGGCACCCCCTCGAGTCGCAGCGTGACCCCCGGCCGGAGCCAGATCAGCGATTCCGCCGACGTTCTCGACGTCTCCGTGCGCTCCAGGCCGGCCGCGTCGGTGTACACGAGGGGGTGCGGGCGGCGCAGCCAGAATGCGTCGGCGCCGTCGACGCTGGTGAACTGCACGTCCTCGGCGTACTTCTTGACCACCGCGAGGTCGGGGGATCCGGCCAGCTGATCGAGCCGCACCGGGCCACCGGGCGCCGCGGGGTCGCCGTCCGGCCAGATCATCGACACCACGCGGTCGTCGGGGCCGATCGTGACGATCGGCGGCGGTCCGAGCCCGGCGGGCACCACCAGGGGGAACGGCACGCGAGCCCGGGCCTTGTCCAGCGTCAGCGCGTCCTGGCCCGCGGTGTCGCCCGGCGCCGGCACCCCGGTGGTCCCCGGCGCGGCCCCGCCCGGCGTCTGCTCCTGCTCGATGGACACGCCGCCGAGGCCGAGCCATTCGATGATCCGCGCGCCGGCCGGTGTCACGGCCAGCAGGACGAGCAGCAGGGCGACGGCCACCGCCGTCGCCGCACGCCACCGCCGGCGCAGCCGTTGGACGAGATCGTCGGCCACGGCGGCGATTCCGCGCCGCTGCTGCGGCGTCGGCGCGCCCTGCAGGCGCTGCAGGACCGCGGTGGCCAGGTCGGGCGGCGGCGGATCGACGGTCAGCGTCGCGGACAGCCCGCGCAGCGCCGCAAGAACCCGGTCCTCCGCCGGGTCGCCCGGGATGGGGCCGGTCGGGTCAGGCACGACGGACCTCCTCGTCGGGTTCGAGCGGCCCGGACGGGCCGGCGTCGAGCCGCCCGCGCAGGTGCCGCAGCGCGCGGTGGGCGCGGGACTTCACGGTGCCCCGGGCGACGCCGAGCACGGCCGCCGTCTCCGCCTCGTCCAGGTCCAGCAGGTAGCGGCAGGCGATCACCAGGCGTTGCGATTCCGGCAGGGTCATCACCTGGCTGCGCAGCGCCTCGAGCGCGTCGGCGTCCTGCGCGTGCCTTTCCGGATCGGCAACCGCCGACAGCGGCGGCAGCAGGTCGCCGCCCGCCGCGACGTACGCGCTGCGCTCGCGGGCCGCCCGGCGCCGGACCGAGCGCTGCGCGTTCCGCGTCTCGTTCGCGACGATGCGCAGCAGCCACGGCCGGAACTCCGCGCCGTCACGGAATCCGCCCAGCGCACCGTAGGCCTTCACGAACGCCTCCTGCACCACGTCGTCGACATCGGCGCCGGCGCCGAGCACGGCGGCCGTCCGCTGGGCCACGTCCGCGTACCGGCGCACCAAGATGGCGAACGCAGCGCGTTCGCCAGCGCGTGTCCTGGCCACGACCTCGGCGTCGGACGGCTCCGGGCTGATCGTCACCTCCCTGCCGTGTCTGACACTCCTACACCGCCGCGACCGTTCGCGTTCCCCGCCGGGCGGCGCGCGGGGCGTGCCGGCTGGTTCGATGGCGGGATGACTGATCGCCGACGGTCGCGATCACGGGCTCCGTGGTGGATGGCCGCGGCCGTGGCAGCCGTTGCCACGCTGACGATCTCGTGCACCACCGCCCAGCAGGGCCGGGCGCCGAGCGGAGAGCCGGTCGGCTCTTCGTCCGCGAAGGCGACGGCCGCCGCATCCGCGCCGCCCGCCCGCCCCGCGGACCCGGCGACGTCGCGAAGCGCGCCGGCGGCGCCGGACTGCGGCGACGACCAAGCCGGCCGATACACCGACGAGATCCTCGAGGCGGCACCGACCGTCACCGTCGAGTACGCGCCCGGCCTGCTCGCGGACGTGTACCTGCCGCTGGACGACCCGGCCTCCTGCCGGGCGGGGATCGTCTGGATCCACGGCGGCGGCTTCACGCAGGGAACGCGCGACGGCGGATCGGAGCTCGCCTGGGGCGAAGCGCTCGCCCGGCGTGGCTTCGTCGTCGCGTCCATCGACTACCGGCTCGGCACGGAGGGCGGGTATGGCATCGACCAGGCGACCTCGCCGGAACGCAAGCAGGTCGTCGCCGACGCGATCGCCGACGGCGCCGCGGCGCTAGGGTGGCTGCGGGGTCCGGCGGGCTCGGACGTCAGTGCCGCCGGGAACGCGGACCTGCTGGTCGACTCCGCCCGGGTCGCGGTCGGCGGCACATCGGCGGGCGCGATGACGGCGCTCGGCGTGGGGCTCACCGTGCCGCCCGGTGACCGGCCGTGCGGGATGGTCTCCATCGCCGGCGACCTGGATCCCGGCTGGGTCGCCGCCGATGCCTCGGCCCGCCCGCCCGCCGCGCTGCTGGTGCACGGCACGAGCGACATCCTGGTGCCCTACCGCAACGCCATGGACGCGCGCGACCTGCTGGCAGCCGCGGGCGGTGACGTCACCGTGGATACCCGCGACGGCGCCGGGCACGAGCTCGCCGGCGTGCCTCCCGACGGCGTCGTGGCGGCGACGGCGGACTGGCTGGCGACGCACGTCGCCGCCGGATGCCGCTGACCGCCCCCACGAATTCCAGCGTTGACACGCGCCACGCGCAGTGCTGCGCCGCCGTGATCGTGTGGGTCGTCAGGTGCCCCCCGGCTCGGCCGGCGGGTCGGTGGCGGCGGTCGCCGCGGCGGCCGGTGCGGCCGGTGCGAACCGCGCGGCGATGGCGCGCAGCTCGCGCACCTCCGTCATGAGGTCCGCCACCTGCGCCCGGGTCGCCGACTGCTCGGCCTCTTCCCGCGCGGCGATCCGCTCCACGAGCCAGGACGCCATCGTCGCGGTGACGGTGCCGAGCAGCGCGATGCCGCAGATCATCATCGCGACGGCGATCACCCGGCCCTCCGGAGTCACCGGGACGTAGTCCCCGTAGCCGACGGTGGTGATCGTCACGGACGCCCACCACAGCGCCGGGCCCCACGTGCGGATGTCCGAGCCAGGCGCCGGTCGCTCCACATCCGGCACGGCCAGCGACGCGACGAACACGAGCAGGGCCGTCGTGCCGGCCGCGTACAGCACCACCCGGCCCGCAGGGCGGCACCGGCCGCCCGCTGGAACACGGTGAACAGGGTGAGCAGCCGGACCAGCCGCAGCGGCCGCAGGATGGGCAGCGCCACCACCAGCAGCGACAGGATGTTCCGGCGGAACCACCCCCATCGGTCGGGCGCCAGCCGCAGCCGCACGAGATAGTCGACGAGGAAGACCGTCCAGCAGGCCAACACGATCACCTGCGAGATCCGCAGCGCCGCCCCGCTGGGCTGCCCGACCACCTGCCAGGCGTAGACCACGGCGAACAGCACGGCCGTCCGCAAACGAGAGGGCCGATCAGCGGCCACTCCATCCCGCGGGCCCAGCGGTCGAACGCCGTCACACCGGCCTGCTGCGTGGTCCTCTGCATGCCGGCAGAATTTCAGACCGGAGCCGGCGGGCGGCGCGCCGCGGCGGGGGGCGTCAGCGGCGGTCCCGGCGAGGTTGCCGCAGCCCGGCGTCGCCGATGCGGCGCAACAGCTCTCGCGAGTCCACCGGCATCGCGCCGGCGGTGATGAGCGCCTCGTACCGTTCCTCCGGCACGTCGTAGTGGTCGTGGTCGAATCCACGCTCGGGGATGCCGTTCGCGCGCGCGAAGGCATGCAGCTCGTCGTAAGACACGTCGCTGACCAGGTGCGACCAGAGGCGGCCGTGCGCCGGCCAGCGCGGCGGATCGACGAGCACGGTCACCGGCGTCGCTCCCGCCCAGGCCGCACTGTGGTGGTTCGACCCGAGGGGGTTCGCCGCATCGCGCCAGCGTAGGGCGCACCGGCGCACCGGCCCCCAGGTCACCGTCACCGAGGTGGCGTTCGCCGCGCGCCGGGGGTACTGCGAAGGTGTGCCGATGGACGCGACGGAGCCGAAGCCGACCGTGGCGCCCGCCGGTCGGGCCGAGGGCCACCTCGTCCCGAAGGACCCCGGTCCACCGACGGACCCGTGGGCCGCGCCGGTGCGAACCGCGCCCGCCGCACCGACGGACGACGCGGGCGCCGACCACGAAGGCGCCGAAACCGCCGTGCGGCTGGGCGGCGCCGAGCTCGCCGAGCCGATCACCGCCCCGCTCCCGGCGGTCCGGTCGGGCCACGGCGGGGCGGTGCCGATGGCCCCACCGACGGTCGGGGCGGTGCCGATGGCCCCACCGACCGGCTGGGTGGTGCCGATGGCCGCGCCGACCGGCGCGGCGGTGCCGATGGCCCCGCCGAAACCGGGCTGGACCCTGACGGACGTCTTCGTCGGCTTCGGCGTGACGCTGCTGCTGACGCTGCTTGTCGGTGCCGTCGCCCGGATGTCGTCGTTCGACGGCGGACCCGCGCTGCTCGTCCTGGGCGGGCTGCCGATCTGGATCTCCCTGCTGGGCACCACCATCTGGGCGTGCCGGCGGCACGGCGTGGGGAACCTGGTGGTCGATCTCGGGCTCCGGGTGCGCTGGTCTGACGTGGGGATCGGGCTCGCCGTGGGAGTCGGCCTGCGGCTCGCCGTCGGCGCGTGGGCCACCATCGTGGCGCGCTCGACGCAGCAGATCCCCGAATCGAACGTCCCCGAACTCGGCGGCGGCGGTCTCGGATCGGGTCCGTGGCTCGTCGTAAACGTGCTCGCCATCGCGCTGGTCGGCCCGGTGATCGAGGAGATCTTCTTCCGCGGGCTGGTGCTGCGATCCGCGTTGGGCACCCTGCTGCGCCGGTCCGACCGCCCGCGCCTCGCGGCACCGGAGCGGCGGCTGCGGTACGCGGCACTGATCAGCGCGGCCCTCTTCAGCGCGCTGCACCTCGGCGAGGTGCCGAACGTGACCTCTGCGCTCGTGCTGTTGCCCGGGCTCTTCTTCGCCGGCTGGGTGATGGCGCGGCTGACGCTCTGGCGGCAGCGCCTCGGCCCGGCGGTCGTCACGCACGTGGTGTTCAACGGCACCGCGGTGGTCGCGCTGCTCGCGATCGGCTGAACGGCGCCCCTCGTTAAACTGCGCGTCCGAGGAGTGCGCGCCCACCGCCATTCCCGCTCGAGAGGCGCCCGTGTCTGCAGATCCCGCCGACGGCCAGTCCCGGCCACGGTCTCACCCCGACCGCGCATCCCCTGCGCCCGAGCCCGTCGGCGCCGTCGGGCCGGGTTCCGCCCCGCTCGACCTCGAGGAGCATCCCGTCCTCGTCGTCGACTTCGGTGCGCAGTACGCGCAGCTCATCGCCCGGCGGGTGCGCGAGGCCAGCGTCTACTCGGAGATCGTCCCGTCCAGCACGACCGTCGCGGAGATCGCGGCGCGCAGGCCGGCGGCCGTGATCCTGTCCGGCGGCCCGTCCTCGGTGTACGCGGCGAACGCGCCGACGATCGACCCGGCGTTGTTCGAGACCGGCATCCCGGTGTTCGGCATCTGCTACGGGTTCCAGGCGATGGCCGCGGCCCTCGGCGGCGAGGTCGCCCGGACGGGCCGCCGCGAGTACGGCGCGACCTCCGTGACGGTCACCGATCCCGGCTCGGCGCTGCTCGGCGGACTGCCGGACACGCTCGGGGTCTGGATGAGCCATGGCGACGCGGTGGCGGCGGCCCCTCCCGGATTCCGGGTGACGGCCAGGACCGCCGACACCCCGATCGCCGCCTTCGAGCACACCTCCCGCCGGCTCGCCGGCGTGCAGTACCACCCCGAGGTGGTGCACACCGATTCCGGCCAGGAGGTGCTGCGCCGCTTCCTGCACGACATCGCCGGCATCGTCCCCGACTGGACGCCCGCCGAGATCCTGTCCGAGCAGGTCGCCGCGATCCGCGCGCGAATCGGCGACGCGCAGGTGATCTGCGGGCTGTCCGGCGGCGTGGACTCCGCGGTCGCCGCCGCGCTGGTGCACCGGGCCGTCGGGGACCAGCTGACGTGCGTGTTCGTCGACCACGGCCTGCTGCGTGCGGGGGAGCGGGAGCAGGTCGAGCGGGACTACGTCGCGGCCACGGGCATCCGGCTGGTCACGGTCGACGCCGCGGACCGGTTCCTGGACGCGCTCGCCGGTGTCAGCGATCCGGAGACCAAGCGCAAGATCATCGGCCGCGAGTTCATCAGGGTGTTCGAGGTCGCGGCCGCGGAGGTGGCCGCGGCGGCCGCCGCCACGGGCGCGGGGGGCGTGCGATTCCTGGTGCAGGGCACGCTGTATCCCGACGTGGTGGAGTCCGGCGGCGGCAGCGGTACCGCCACCATCAAGTCCCACCACAATGTCGGCGGCCTGCCCGACGACCTGACCTTCGAGCTGGTCGAGCCGCTGCGCACGCTGTTCAAGGACGAGGTGCGGCTGCTCGGCGCCGAGCTGGGGTTGCCGCGGGAGATCGTGCAGCGGCACCCGTTTCCCGGCCCCGGACTCGGCATCCGGATCATCGGCGAGATCACCCGGGACCGGCTCGACGTGCTACGCGCCGCCGATCTCGTGGTGCGGGAGGAGATGTCGGCGGCCGGCGTGGACGCGCAGATCTGGCAGTGCCCCGTGGTGCTGCTCGCGGACGTGCGCAGTGTCGGCGTGCAGGGCGACGGTCGCACGTACGGGCATCCGGTCGTGCTGCGCCCGGTGTCGAGCGAGGACGCGATGACGGCCGACTGGTCGCGGCTGGACTACGACCTGCTGTCCCGCATCTCGAACCGGATCACCGGCGAGGTCCCCGAGGTGAACCGGGTCGTACTGGACATCACCAGTAAGCCGCCGGGCACGATCGAATGGGA
This sequence comes from uncultured Actinomycetota bacterium, assembly GCA_963829945.1. GTDB lineage: Bacteria > Actinomycetota > Actinomycetes > Mycobacteriales > Nakamurellaceae > Nakamurella. The sequence goes on from CAWHKH010000004.1 coordinate 140,719, forward strand.
GTGACGGGCCCGGATTCGGCTCAGCCGGACCAGGTCTCGGCACCGGAGCGGCGGCGGGTCGCGCTCATCGTCGCGCTCGGCGCGCTGTCCGGATTCGGCCCGCTCTGCCTGGACATGTACCTGCCGGCGCTGCCGGCGCTCCCGGGCGACCTGTCGTCGACCGCCACCAGTGCCCAGCTGACGCTGTCCGCGTGCATCGTGGGGCTCGGCGTCGGTCAGCTGATCGCCGGGCCGCTCTCCGACCGGCTCGGCCGGCGGGGCCCGCTCCTGGTCGGCGTGGCGATCTTCGTCGTGACGTCGGTGATCTGTGCGGTCACCACGTCGATGGCGGTGCTCATCGTGGTGCGGCTGGTGCAGGGCGCGGCCGGCGCCGCCGGGATCGTCATCGGGCGCGCGGTGATCGCGGACCTGTTCACCGGAAAGGTTGCCGCGGCCTACTTCTCGACCCTCGCGGCGATCAACGGGCTGGCCCCGATCCTCGCGCCGGTGCTCGGCGGGCAGGTGCTCCGGGTCGGCACCTGGCGCACGGTGTTCTGGGTGCTCGCCGGGATCGGCGTGGTGCTGCTCGTGCTGGCCGCGCTGGCCGTGCGCGAGTCGCTCCCACCGGAGCGCCGCGCCGGCGGCGGCTTCGCCGGCACCAGGCGGGACCTGCGCGTTCTGCTGGCGGACGGCCGCTACCGCTGGACCGTGCTGGCCGGTACCGCGGTCTCCGCCGCGATGTTCGGCTACATCTCGGCCTCCCCGTTCCTGCTGCAGAACGGCTTCGGGCTCTCCGAGCAGTGGTTCAGCGCGTGCTTCGCGGCCAACGCGCTCGGCATCGTGGTGGCGACCCAGGTCGGCCGCGTGATGCTGCGCCGGCGCACATCGCTGACGCTGCTCGGCTGGGGCGTCGCGCAGGGCCTGGCCGGCGCGCTGCTGTTGCTGGTGGCCGTGCTCGCCGGGGCCGGGCTGGTCCCGGTGCTGATCGCGCTGTTCGTCATGGTGTCGGCGGTCGGCCTCGCGCTGCCCCATGCGGCCGCGATCGCGATGGACCTGCACCGCACGATCGCCGGTTCGGCGTCGGCGCTGTTCGGTCTCGCGCAGTTCGTCCTCGGCGCGCTTGCGGCCCCGCTGGCCGGTCTCGGGGACCAGGCGCGGGGTACCGCCCTCGCGGTCACGGCGACCGTTGCCACGCTCGCCGGACTGGCCGCATTGCTGGCCGCGCGACGCGCGCTCGGCGGAACGGAAAAACGATCTTCCGGGCACGACTCCGTGTCGTCGCTTGCGACATCGACAGTTGACACGTGTACTGACCCCGTATGACGGCCGGATGACGCGCTGGTGAACGGCGAGCGCGGACGGGCCGTTCGCCGAAAGGGGTCGTCGATGCCGCGCAGGCAGTCGGGGAGTCAGGGTTCGCTGGTGTCCGCGTGTTGACGGTCGGCGCGCCGATCGCCGCCGATGACCTGCCGGTGGGGCTGCCGGCAACGGAGCTGCTCGACGCGCCCGAGGCGGTGCTGGTCGCACCCCGGCGCCCCGCGGCGGCGCCGCCGATCCGGGTCACCACGGCAACGGCGGTGCGTTGCGCCTTCCTGACGCACCGGGTCCCGACCGACTGGTACCTGCCGGCGGCCGGGGCGAACCCCAGACCGCGCGGCCTGATCTGGCTGCAGCACGGGTTCACCGAGTCCAAGGCGGACTGGGCCGACTTCGCGACCATGCTGGCCGCCGACGGGTTCCTGGTCTTCGTGACCACGCTGCCCAGCGCCGATCTCTTCGGCTGCACCGTGCAGAACCTGGGCAACAACACCCGCTTCCTGTCGAACATCGCCGACCTGTTCGGGCGGGCGGCCGACCCCAGGGGCGCGCTCGCGGAGAGCTACGGCGCCGCGCTGGCCAAGATCGGGCTGCCGCACCGCGCGCTGCCCCCGCGGGCCGCGCTCGTCGGCCACTCGGCGGGCGGCGAGGCGGCGCTGTACGTCGCCCGCCGGCTGGTCGAGGGGTACGGAGCGGCCGGCCTGGCCGGGGTCGTGCTCGCCGACCCGGTGACCTCGTTCGTGGGCGACAACACCGTGTCGTCGCTCCGCGTGCTGAACCGCACCTCGGTGCCCGTCTTCTCGATCGCCGCGCCACCGAACCCGTGCAACGCCAACCAGAGTGGCACCGCCGCCGTGATCCGCGAGCTGACCACGCGGCCGTTCCACGGCGTGCTCGTCGTGCGCGGCAACCACGCGGACCTGCTCGGGCCCACGGTCGGCGCGCTGGAGCGGCTGGCCTGCGGGACCCCGACCCGCCGCGACACCGATGCGGCCCAGGAGTTGGCGGCCGGCTGGCTGGCCGGCATGCTCGACGAGATCCCGGCCGCTGCCTGCCATCCGGGCGGCGCGACCTACGAGCGCCTGCTCGACTCCGGCATCATCGCGTCGCTGCCCTAGCCCAGGCCGGGCCCAGCGCACGGCGAGGGCCCCGCCGCGTGGCGGGGCCCTGCTCGTGCCGATCTCTATTGCGGGACTACTCGACGGGCTTCCGATGGCGCCTGGGCAGCGCGGTGAGCAGCAGCCCGACCCCGACGACGGCGATCACGCCGGCGACCACCCACTTCGTGGCCTCGTTCAACAGCCACCACGGGTCGCCGGTGAATCCCACCGAGGCCACCGCGAAGAACGCCATGGCGAACAGCAGCCCGATGAAGCTCACCCTGCGCCGCTCCGTGCCGTGCGAATCCTGGCGCGAATCCTGGCGCGAATCCTGATCAGCCATACACCACCGCCGCTTGTCCGGCCCCGACGTGCACCGTCAGGTCGATCCTGCCCTCGTCCGACGAGCCCTGGTTGCTCGCCGTCAATTCCTGCCGCAGCCCGCTCCGGCTCTGGCCGAGGCAGTCGATGTCGCCGGCGTTCGCGCTGCAGGTCACCTCGACGTTCGCGTCCTGCGGCACGATCACCCTGGCGTTGCCGGCCCTGACCTCGACGTCCGTCGCGACCGTCTGGCCGGCCGGGACGGTGATGTCGCTCAGGTCCAGCACGGCCTCGCCGCCGTTGAGCACGTACTCCGACTGGACGGCCGCGGGAGTCATCGGCCGCCAGACCTGCTCGCCGAACGTGGCGCGGGAGTCCAGGCCGGTGACGGCCAGCGCCAGGGTGACCAGCGAGAGGAAGATCCCCGGGGCGATCAGCCCGTGCCCGCGGCCGCGGAGCGATCCGATCAGCAGCCCGGCCGCGACGACCGCCAGCGCGGTGGCTGCGACGCCCGCCCAGGTCATGGACCACCAGCCGGCGAAGATCCCGACGGTCGCGAGGCCGCCGGCCAGCAGCGCCAGGCCCATCGTCACCCGGCCGACCGCGCTGCGGCTCCGTCGCTGAGGCGCGGGGGGCGGCGCGGGCGCGGGAGTCGGCTCGGGCAGGTCCCAGGCGAAGGGCGCCACGCCCAACGGATCCCACTCGGGCGGCTTGCGTTCCGCGGCCGTCGGGGCGCCGGTCGCGGTGGCGCCGGCCGGTGCGGAGGTGCCGGTCTCGTCGTCCCAGAACGCCGGGCGGTCGAACGGCGATGCCGGCTGGGCGGGCTGCGTGTCCTGCGCCGGTCCCTGGCCCGGCGTGCCGGACCACGGCTGCCGATTCACCCACTCCCCGGCCCGCTGTCCCCAGCGGTCCGCCTGCTGCCCCCACCGCTGGGCCCGCTCGTCCCAGTCGGCGGCGTTCGGCCCGCCGGTGCTCGACCCGCCCCAGCCGTGACCGCTGCCCTTGGCGCAGCCGGCGCCGCGGTGTTTGGACGTGACGATGATCGCGATCACCCCGCCGATCACCAGCGGCCAGAACGGCAGGCCCCAGGAGAACATCGACACCAGGGAGATCAGCGCGACGATCGCCAGCCCGACGGCGAGCACCGGCGGCACGGACGAACGCCCGCGCCCCAGCAGGGACTCCGCCGCGGACACCTGGTCACCGTCGGCCGGCAGCAGCAGCCAGCCCAGGACATAGAGCAGCGCACCGAAACCTCCGAAGATCGTGAACACGACGAAGGCGACGCGCACCAGCACCGGGTCGACGCCGATGGCGCGGCCGAGACCGCCGGCGACGCCGGCGATCTTCCGATCCGTGGTGGATCGCCGTGGGCGGCGGGACCACCGGTCTCCGCCGGGTGCGCCCCACCCCGACGGCGGTTGATGCTGGGTCTGCGTCATGCCCATCAGCGTGCCGACGGCGAGATCGCGGCACCATCGGGGACAACCCTGGTTTCTGCGATCCAGGGAGAACCCTGATAGCCCCGGCCCCGTGCCCGTGTGACCCTGGTGGAGTGATGTCGCCGAACGGTTCCCGCCTGCGTGGGCGGGTGCGTGCCGCACAGGCCGCGCCCGCCGCGGGCGATGCACCCCCGGCGGCTCCCGCGGCCGGGCCCGGCGAAGGAGGCGACCAGACCGTGCCGCTGCCGGTCGCTTCGTCCGAAACGGCCCCGCTGCCGCCGCCGGTGACCCCGGCGACACCGACGGCAGCCGACAGCCCGGTGCCACCGCCTGCGGCCACCATGCCGCCGCTCGCCGCCGCGGTGGCGCCGCCGCCCGGGAGCCGCGCCGGTGCCGTCCGGGATCGCGGTCCCGGTGACTCCGGTCGGCCCGATCGGCGCCCGCTTCACGCCGGACGGCATCCCCAAGCTCACCCGCCGTCGCGACACCGCGGTGCTCGGCGGCGTCGCCGGCGGCATCGCCGACCACCTCAAGGTCCCCGTCGTCTGGGTGCGGCTGACGTTCCTGCTCATGGCGCTGATGGCCGGCGCCGGGGTGCTGGCGTACTCGCTGCTGTGGATCTTCGTGCCGCAGCGGTCGGAATCGGACGCCGAGGCGCGGCCGACGTCCAGGACCGAGTTCCGGCAGGCCGTCGGCATCGCCGCGGTCGGCGTCGCGCTGCTGATCTTCGCCACCGCCCTCGGCTTCGGCGACGTCCTCGGCTGGGTCCTCGGGCCGCTCGGCCTCGCGGCGCTCGGCGGCGCCTTCATCTGGCGCGAGGCGGACGACGCGCGCCGCGCCCGCTGGCGCCGGACGGCGGCCGGCATCGTCGGCCCCAGCAAGGCGTCGTTGTGGCGGCTCGTCGGCGGATGCGCCCTGGTGATCGGCGGGCTCGCCGTGTTCGCCCTCGGCCAGCTGGACTTCCTCGCGGTGCGCTCCGCGCTCATCGCCGTGCTGCTGACGCTGGTCGGCGTCGCGATCATCACCGTGCCGTGGTGGCTGCGGCTGGTCCGCGACCTCGGCGACGAGCGGCGCGGCCGCGTGCAGGAGCGGGAGCGCGCGGAGATCGCCGCGCACCTGCACGACTCGGTGCTGCAGACGCTCGCACTGATCCAGCGCCAGGCCGGCGACCCCAGGGAGGTGCAGCGGCTGGCGCGCAGCCAGGAGCGGCAGTTGCGGACCTGGCTGTACGGACCCGCCGGTTACGCGAGCGCCGGCGACGAGCCCGTGGCGCCGTCCAGCACGCTGGCGGCGTCGCTGGCCGAGGCCGCCGGCGAGATCGAGGACGCCTACGCCATCGCCGTGACGCCGGTCATCGTCGGCGACGTCCCGATGGACAAGCACCTCGGCGCGCTGGTCGCCGCGGCCCGCGAGGCGATCGTCAACTCCGCGAAACACGCCGAGGTGCAGGAGATCAGGGTCTATGCCGAGGTCGAGGACGGCACGGCGAGCATCTTCGTCCGCGACCGCGGCGTCGGGTTCGACCTGAACGAGATCGGCGCCGACCGGCGCGGCGTGTCGCAGTCGATCCGTGGCCGGATGGAGCGGCACGGCGGCACCGCCGCCATCCGGTCCACGCCTGGCGAGGGCACCGAGGTCGAGCTGACCATGCCGGTCAGCGCTGGTGGCGAGGCCGCCCCGCCGGAGGCGGCGGGTTCGGACGCGGTGCTACCGGACGGTGCGGCCGCGGCGGCATCGGGCGACGCCGGGCCGGCCGACGCGGCGGCATCGGGCGACGCCGGGCCGGCCGGATCCGAGGCCGCGGAGACGCCCCCCGACGTGGCATCCACCGACCCTTCGGCGGATGTCCGGCAGCGCGCCGGACGCGAGCCGCAGCCGACGGGCGGCGCGGGCGGTAGCGTCGGGCGCATGTCGAGCTGAGAGGAGCGCCCGCCGTGACACAACCCGCGAGTACTCCCGTCAAGGTCTTCCTGGTCGACGACCATGCCCTCTTCCGCACCGGCGTGAAGGCCGAGCTGGCCGGCCTCGACGACGAGCGCATCGAGGTGGTCGGCGAGGCCGGTTCCGTCGGCGAGGCCGTGGTCCGGATCGCGTCCGACCCGCCGGACGTGGTGCTGCTGGACGTGCACATGCCCGACGGCGGCGGCCGCGCCGTGCTCGAGCAGGTGCACGGCACGTTCCCGGACGTGGTGTTCCTGGCCCTCTCGGTGTCCGACGCCGCGGAGGACGTCATCGCCGTGATCCGGGCCGGGGCCCGCGGGTACGTCACCAAGACGATCTCCGGCCGCGAGCTGGCGGACGCGGTCGTCCGGGTGTCCGCCGGCGACGCGGTGTTCTCGCCGCGGCTCGCCGGCTTCGTGCTCGACGCCTTCTCCGACCGTCCCGGCGCGACCCCGGTCTCCGATCCCGAGCTGGACATGCTCTCCCCGCGCGAGCGCGAGGTGCTGAAGCTGCTCGCCCGCGGCTACGCGTACAAGGAGATCGCCGCGCAGCTGTTCATCTCGATCAAGACGGTGGAGACCCACGTGTCGAGCGTGCTGCGCAAGACGCAGATGTCGAACCGCTACGAGTTGTCCCGCTGGGCGTCCGACCGCCGGCTGGTCTGATCCCGCCGTCTGCCCGCGGCTACTTACGGCCGAGCCGGCCGCGGCCCATCGCGAGCAGCAGCATGCCGAGGTCGGTGCCGGATGGACCGAGCGCGCGGAAGCGCTCGAGGATCGCCATCTCCCGGCTGTAGACGATCCGCGGCCCACCGAGGTGCTGGCGCGCCCTGCCGATCGCGTGCGAGACGGCGGTCCGTTCCAGGATCAGCCGGACGATCTCGGCGTCCAGCCGGTCGATCTCGAGGCGCAGCGCGTCGATGCCGGCCTGATCGACCGGGACGGGCACCTCGGGCACGGATGCGACCGGGTCGGCGGCCGCCGCCGTGGTGCGCCGGCGGCGCAGCCTTCGCGGGCGGCGTGCCGTGGGGCGCCGTGCCGTCGAACGCTGGAGCGTCCGCTGGGGTCTGACTGTCGGGTTCGATCGTCGGCTCCGCCGGGGGGATGGGTGCTGCACCGGGCGCCGGTCTCGTCGGCGCGCCGGACAGTGTGCTGGTCAGGGTTCGGGTCTGGATTCGGGTCATGGTGCGGTCCTCATTCTGCCCGGCCCGACCGGTCCAAGAGTCGAAAAACGCCCCGGGCCGGTTGGACCTCGGGGCGTCGTCGGGGGCGGGGATCAGCCGTCGACGGGCACCGGGATCCGGTACCCATAGAAAAACTCCGGCCGCGCGGGGCGGCACGGCATCGGGGCGGCTGACACGCGGCCAGTAGACCACACCCGGCCGTTGCGGCGCACCAGCCCATCCGCCTGCGCGCCTGGCCCGAGGTTCGGGTGACGCTCCGCAATGCCGAGGCTTGCGGCGTGGAGGCCTGTGCGGGTGGGCTGGAACGCGTCGCAGCGAGCGGCGTGGCCACCAGGACCGTCGCTGTGCACGGCGAGATCGGCTCGACCCTCACGGTGTCGATGGGCGACTGACCGGCTCCAGCATCACGGTGTCGATGGGCGCCCGACCGGCGCTCTCGTTGCGCGGCCGAACGGCGCGCGGCGGTCCGATCCTGTCCGCCGTGCCGGGTAGCGTTGGCCGCGAGATGACCAGCCTGTTCGACATCCCCCCGATCACGACGGCTCCGGACGCCCCCGCCGAATCGGCGCCCGGCCGGCGGGTGTCCGAACCACGGCAGCCGGCCGCCCGGCGGACCGCCGACGACGATCGCGCGGAGAAGCTGCTCGAGGGCCTCAACGGCCCGCAGCGCGCCGCCGTCGAGCACCGGGGGTCGCCGCTGCTCGTGGTGGCCGGCGCCGGATCGGGCAAGACGCGGGTCCTCACCCGTCGCATCGCCCACCTGCTGGCGACCGGGTCGGCCGAGCCGGGCGAGATCCTCGCGATCACCTTCACGAACAAGGCAGCGCGCGAGATGAAGGACCGGGTGGCCGATCTCGTGGGTCGGCGGGCCGGCTGGATGTGGGTGTCGACGTTCCACTCGATGTGCGTCCGGATCCTGCGCGCCGAGGCCGCACAGCTCGGCATGAAGTCCACCTTCACCATCTACGACCAGGCCGACTCGCAGCGGCTCACCCAGATGGTCGGCTCGGGGATGCACCTGGACCCGAAGCGTTACCCGGCGCGATCCCTCGCCGCGGCGATCTCCAACCTGAAGAACGAGCTGATCGACGCCGAGACCGCGGCCGACCGGGCGAGCAACGACCAGGAGAAGCTCGTCGCGCAGGTCTACGACGGGTACCAGGCGCGGCTCAAGCAGGCCGCCGCGTTCGACTTCGACGACCTGATCATGCAGACGGTCGGGCTGCTGCAGACCTATCCCGCCGTCGCCGAGCACTACCGTCGCCGGTTCCGGCACGTGCTGGTCGACGAGTACCAGGACACGAACCACGCCCAGTACATGCTGGTCCGCGAGCTGGTCGGCGGCTCGAAGGACACCCGCGAGGTGCGCACGGCGGACGGAGAGCTGGTGCGGGCGGCCGCATCCGACGTGCCGCCCGCCGAGCTGGTGGTGGTCGGCGACGCGGACCAGTCGATCTACGCGTTCCGCGGGGCGACCATCCGCAACATCGTGGAGTTCGAGCGGGACTACCCCGACGCGCGGACCATCCTGCTCGAGCAGAACTACCGGTCCACCCAGAACATCCTGAACGCGGCGAACTCGGTGATCGCCCGCGACCCGCACCGGCGGGCGAAGAACCTGTGGACCGCCGAGGGCAACGGCGTGCCGATCATCGGCTACGTCGGCGACAACGAGCACGACGAGGCCCAGTTCGTCGGCCGCGAGATCGACGCGCTGATGGACGCGGGGGACGCGACGTACGGCGACGTGGCCGTCTTCTACCGGACCAACGCCGCGTCCCGGGCCCTGGAGGACGTCTTCGTCCGGACCGGAATGCCGTACCGGATCGTCGGCGGCGTCCGGTTCTACGAGCGCAAGGAGGTCAAGGACGCCCTGGCCTACCTGCGGGCCATCGCCAACCCCGACGACGAGGTGAACCTGCGGCGCATCCTCAACACGCCGCGCCGGGGGATCGGCGACCGAGCGGAGGCCGCGGTCGCCTCGTTCGCCGACCGGGAGCGCATCGGATTCGGTGACGCGCTCCAGCGGATCGGCGAGATCACCGATCTGGCAGCGCGTTCCGCCAATTCGCTGGGGTCGTTCGCGGAACTGCTGGCGGGCCTGCGCGTCCGAGGTCGGCTTCGGCCTGGAGCCGGCGGACCTGCTCACGGCCGTGCTGGAGCGCACCGGGTACCGGGCCGAGCTCGAGGCGTCCGACGACCCGCAGGACGCATCGCGGCTGGAGAACCTCGACCAGCTCGTGTCCGTGCTGCGCGAGACCACCGAGAACCTGCTGGCCGGCGGCGGAGTCCAGCCGATCACCCAACAGCCGGAGAGGCACGGCACAGGGCGGAGCGGGCGACGACGCGGGCGAGAGTGCCGGCGGAGCAGCCGATCTCGAGCAGGTCGAGTTCCAGGACACCAGTGTCGAGGACGACAACGATGTCCCGCCGGACGCGGCCGACCTGCTCGTCGCCGTCATCGAGCAGCTGTCGCTCGTCGCCGACGCGGACGCCGTGCCCGACTCCACCGAGGGTGTCGTCACGATGATGACGCTGCACACGGCCAAGGGTCTCGAGTTCCCCGTGGTGTTCCTGACCGGCTGGGAGGACGGGATCTTCCCGCACATGCGCTCTCTCGGCGACGACAACCAGCTGGCCGAGGAGCGCCGGCTCGCCTACGTCGGCATCACCAGGGCCCGCAAGCGGCTCTACGTGACGCGCGCGGTGATGCGCTCCGCGTGGGGACAGCCGAGCGCGAACCCGCCGTCGAGGTTCATCGACGACATCCCGCACGAGCTCCTGCAGTGGCGCCGGACCGCCGAGGAGGCGCGCGCCGGGGGGTACATCGGCGACAGCTCCTTCGAGAACGAGTTGACCTACGGGCGGCGAGGTTTCGGGTCGCGATTCGGCGGCCGCGGCGCTGCCGGCGGGAGCGGGGGCGGCGACTGGACGCGCCGCTCCGCCCCGGTGACGGCCGGCCGGTTCGGCTCGTCGATGGCGTCCAGGTCGGGCGGCCGGCGACCCATCGGGGCCGGCCCGGTGCTGGAACTCGCGGTGGGGGACCGGGTCTCGCACGACAAGTACGGCCTCGGCAAGGTGGTGGCGGTGGACGGCGTCGGTCAGCGGGCGACCGCGACGATCGACTTCGGTGCATCGGGCAAGGTGCGGCTGATGCTGATCGGCGGCGTGCCGATGACCAAGCTGTAGCGGATCACGGTCCGCCGCGCCACGAGTCGATCCGGTGGTGGTCCGGCGTGAACCCGTGGTTGACGCCCCAGAGCACTGCCTGGGTGCGGCTGCCGACGCCGATCTTGCGGTAGATGGACCGGATGTAGGACTTCACCGTGTTGGGGCTCAGGCAGGTCATCGCGGCGATCTCGCCGTTGCTCCTGCCCTGGGTGATGAGCGCGAGGATCTCGGCCTCGCGGTCCGTCAGCCCCTCGGTCCGACCCGGCCAGTCGAGGCCGGTCGCGCTCCGCGCCCGGGCCGGCGGCTCGCTCACCACCAGTTCCCCCGCGTGCACCCGCTCCAGCGCGGCGACGAGGTCGCGCCCGTTCATCGTCTTGGAGAGGTAGCCGTGAACGCCCTGCCGGCGTGCCGACTCGATCAGCTGCGGCTGGAAGCTCCACGTGTAGATCACGACGCGGCGGGCCCTCGAGTTGCCGATGAGGACGGAGATGTCCGGCTGGTCCGACTCGCCCTGGGCGAACGTGTCGTAGAGCACGATGTCCACGGGATCGCTGACGGGCTGGTTCGTGTCGAGCTCGGCGACCACCACACGGTCCGCGTACGGCTCCAGCATGTGCGCGATGCCGAGCACGACGACGTCGTAGTCGTCGACGAGGGCGACTGTGATCGGGCCGGTGCCGCCGGAGGAAGTCATGCGCGTCCAATCCCCTCCCTAGGGGTGTACCAAACCCTCCATTCGGGTGCTTGAGTCGAGACATCGCCGGTGGAGTCCGGCGACCGGTCGACGCGGCCGGGTCGGTACGGGTGCGAACGTCGGGAGGATGCAACGTGCTGATAGTCCATGCGGTTCGCGCCGCCCTCGGAGCGGCCGTGCCGGCCGATCGCGGCAGCCGAATGCGGACCGATCATCCTTGCGGGCCGGGATGTCTCGGCGGCCCGTCGTGCTGGTGAGCGCCGCGCGTCCGCGCGCCGGACCTCTCGGCGGCGCTCCGGCGCGTCTCCGGGCCGGACCGGCCGACGGCACCGGCCAACCCCACGCACGCGCTCGCCGCGGCGACGATCGCCGAGACCGTGCGCGCGGGCGCCTCTGAAGCACCCGAGCACGGCCTGCGGATGCTCGTCGAGCTGGCGATCCGCAGCGGCCCGTGGAATGCGGGCGGCATCACGGCGGTGGCGCGGAACGGGATCCCGCGAGCGGTGACGCACGTCGGCGAGCGCGCGCTCGCGTGCGGCGCCGCCCAGCACGACCTGGGCGAGGGTCCGGGAATCGACGCGCTGGCCACGGGCGCGACGCAGGTCGGCGCCGATCTCGGTCGCCTGCCCCCGCTGGCCGCGGTGGTCGGCGGTCGCGCTGGCCGCGGGAGTGCAGGCCGCGCTCAGCGTCCGGCTGTACACCGCCGAGACGATCGGCACGCTGGACCTGTACGCCGCCCGTCCCGCCGCGGTGGACCCGGTCGCCGCGCGCAACGCGGAGCTCGTCGCGGCCCATGCGTCGGTGCTGCTGTCCGCGCTGACCACCCGGCTCAACCTCGAGAAGGCCATCTCGACAAGGACTCTCATCGGCCAGGCGCAGGGTGTGCTGATGCACCGGTACGGCCTGACGCCGCGCGGCGCGTTCGACCTGCTCCGCCGCATCTCCCAGCAGCGGAACATCCGGATCGCCGTGCTCGCCGAGTCCCTCGTGACCGGCGGGACGGTGCCGGACCTCGAGATCGGCTGAGCCAACCGGGCGCTGACCGTCGGGCCCGCTCGCTACCGTGGGCCGCGATGATCAGGACCGTCGCCGTGGAGAACTACCGGTCGCTGCAGCGGCTGGTGCTGCCGCTGGCCCAGCTGACGGTGATCACGGGGGCCAACGGCACCGGCAAGTCGAACGTCTACCGGTCGCTGCGGCTGCTGGCCGACGCCGCGCGGGACGGCGCGATCGCGGCGCTGGCCAGGGAGGGCGGGCTTCCGTCGACGATGTGGGCCGGTCCCGAGGGCACCGCGCCGCTCCGCGGCGGTCGCGATCGGCCGGTCCAGGGCACCGTGCGCCGCGCGCCGGCATCGCTGCGGCTGGGGTACGCGGGCGACGAGCTCGGCTACGCGATCGATCTCGGTCTGCCGACGCCGTCCGAGGCCGGCGAGGCCTTCGGCCTCGACCCCGTCATCAAGCGGGAGTGGGTCTGGGCCGGCCCGCGGCCGCACCCGTCGGCCCTGGTGGGCGACCGGCAGAACCGGCTGGTCAAGCTGCGCGACCCGGCCGGCGCGTGGTCGATCGCCACGGATCGGCTGCGCACCTACGACAGCATGCTGTCCGCGCTGGCGGACCCGCGGCAGGCGCCGGAGCTGTTGATGGTCCGCGAGTCGTTGCGCTCCTGGCGGTTCTACGACCAGGTGCGCACGGATGCCGGCGCCCCGGCGCGCGTCGCGCAGATCGGCACCCGGACGCCGGTGCTGGCGCCGGACGGGGCCGACCTCGCCGCCGCCCTCCAGACCATCATCGAGATCGGCGACCGGCGCGCCCTGACCGCGGCCCTGGACGCGGCGTTTCCCGGCAGCAGCATCGAGATCGAGGTGCTCGCCGGGCGTTTCGAGCTGACGATGCGGCAGCACGGCATGCTGCGTTCGCTGCGCGGTGCGGAGCTGTCCGACGGCACCGTCCGCTACCTGCTGTGGGTCGCGGCCCTGCTCACCCCGCGGCCGCCGGAACTGCTCGTGCTGAACGAGCCCGAGACCAGCCTGCACCACGACCTGCTCGCGCCGCTGGCCGCGCTCGTGACGGCCGCGGCCGCCCGCTGCCAGGTCGTGGTGGTCTCGCACTCGCCCCAGCTGATCGACGCGCTGCGCGGCCCCACGGGTGAGGGCCGGGCCGACGGCGGCGGGACGGTCCCGGACGACGGCGGGCCCGAAACTCAGGACGACGGCCCCCACGACGGCACCGCCGCCCGGATCGTCCGGCTGGTGAAGGAGCGGGGCCGGACGCTCGTCGAGGGCCAGCACATCCTCGACGAGCCGTCCTGGGCGTGGCCGAAGCGCTGAGCCGGGCTCAGGCCGGGCCGGCGCGCTCGGCCGCCTGGTCCGGGTCCGCGCCGCCGGCGCCGAGGTCGTCGTCCCGGGGGCGGTCGGGCCGGCTGTACCAGAGCCAGAGCAGCCCGAGCACCGGCAGTATCACCGGGATGTAGCCGTAGCCGCTGCCGAACCGGGACCACACGGTGTCGTGCGGGAACGCGGTGGCGTCGATGATCGAGGCGACCCCGATGACCAGCACCCCGACCATCTCGGTGCCCACCGCCGCCCAGGCCAGGGGCCGCGACCACCGGCGGTCGGTGACCAGGCCGACCGCGGCGGCGATGTAGACGATGCCGGAGAACAGCGAGAGCAGGTAGGCGAGCGGAGCCTCGTCCAGCTTCGTGGCGATCTGCACGATGCCGCGGGCGGTCGCGGCCAGCGCGAAGATCAGGTACAGCGCGATCAGCACCCGGCGCGGCCCGGTCGGCGGCGCGTCCGGGTCCGCATCCCCGGCGTCCGCATCCGCCCTGCCGGGGCCGAAGCCGGCTTCCGTGTCGGTGTTCGGCGGCTGTGTGCCGCGCCGCGGGTCCGCCGGGTCCGCCGGGCCGCCCGGCCGGTCAGCCACGGCCGGCGTTCCAGAGCTGCATCAACCGCAGGGTCATCACGGCCACCACCACCGCAGTGAAGCACAGCGACGCCGATCCCCACCGGGTGCGCTCCTCCCGGGCCAGGTAGAAGCCGAGCGGCAGGGGGAGCAGGATGCCGACGGCGTACGCGACGAACGTGACCGGCTCGTCCACCGACTCCCCGCGGACCAGACGGACCATCGCGATGCCGGACTGCACCAGGGCCGCCGCTTCCAGCACGATCGCCCCCACCATCTGCGCCTCTGTGGTCGGGCGGCGCCGCAGCGCCTGGACGCCCGTCCAGGCACCGAGCAGCAGGCCGGCGGTGAGCACGGCGATCGCAAGGCCCTGGATCACCCCCCGATCATCGCCGACGCCGGGCGCGCCGGCGGACGACCGCGGGCGCACCCGCGCCGGCGGCGCGGAGAGGACCGCTGCGGGCACGCGGGCGAAGCGGCGTCGGGGGCCGAGCGCTCCCGGCGGCGATCTCCCCGCGGATTGCTACGGTCGGATGCGTGCAGGCCGACAGCGCGGACCTCGGCGCCGTCGAGAACGCCAACGACACGACGATCGGCACGTCGACCGACGGCGCGACCGGGACTCAGGACGCCGCGCCTCACGGGAATCAGGACGACGGGACCGCGACACGCACCGCCGCGCTGACGCTCGCCGCGCTGCTGCTCCTGGCGGGGGTGGCCGCGGCCGTTGCGCCGCTGCTCGGGGTGGCGGGCACGGCGGACGGGTCCCCGCTCGAGATCGCGGCGGTCGCCGCGTGGGTCGCGGCGCTGCCCGGGCTGCTCGCCGTCGGCCTGGCGCTCGGCCGGCCCTCTTGGGGGCTCGCCGCAACGGCGGGCGGCGGCGTGATGGGCGCGGTGCGGCTGCTCGCCGACCTGTCCGTGCTCACCAGCCTCGATGGGCTGACCCGGCCAGAGCTCTTCTACGAGACCACCGGCACCGCGCGGCCGTTCGGCCTGGGCAGCGGCGCGTGGGTGCTGCTCGCCGCGGACCTGCTCGCCGTGGTCGTCGGGCTCGTCGCGATCACCCGGCTCGTCGGTGCCCTGGGCGTGACCGGGCGGATCGGCGACGAGCTGCTCCGCCGCCCGCTCCCACTGCGGCGGCCGGCCGGACCGGCGACTCCGAGGCGGCCCCGGCGACCGCCGGCGCCGGCCCCCGAGCATCGGCCCCGACGGCGCCGGATCCGCGCGCGGCGAGACCGCGACCGTGGAGGCGCTGACCAACGCGGCGCCGGTGCGCACCAACCTGAACATTCCGATGCTCTCGGTCGGCTTCCTCGGCGGCGTCCTGCTGATGCTCAGCGCGCTCGAGATCCCGTACACCGGCGGGTACCTGAGCCTGCGCATCCTGCCGCTCGGCACGAGCCTGGCCGGCGTCCTCGGCGGCCGCGGCGACGCCCCTCATCGTCGGCGTGATCGTCGTCGTCGCCGCCGCCCTGCCCCGCCGCACGGCCATCGCGCTGCTGGCCGGAACGGCGGTCGCCGGGGCCGTGCCGTCGCTCACCGCCCTGGTCGCCGTGCTGACCGGCGCGCCGGCATCGCTGTCCGGGTCGGTGTGGTGGGGGCTGGTCGGCGCCTTGGTGCTCGGCCTGTCCGGGCTGCTGGCCCGGCGAGGGTTGGACGATCAATCGGACGAGTCCGCCGGGCCGGAGGCGCCGGCGGTGCGGTCCAGCACGGCGCTCTCGGTCGCGGCAGGCGTGCTGGCGCTCGCCGCCGGGGCCCTGTCGTTCGGCGCGTCCCGGCTGCCGCTGCTGCTCATCGACGGAGCCGCGCCGGACGGTGCCGCCGCCGAGAGCCTCGAGCCAGGGCGGTGGCCGTTCGCCCCGGCCACCGTTCCCCTGCTGGTCGCGGGCCTGCTGGTGCTGGTCCCGCCGGTGAGCCGGGCCGGCCGGGCCGCGACGGCGGTGGTGTGGGCCGGCCCCGTCTACGCGCTGGTGCTGGCGCTCACCGCCCGCTCGCTCGTCGTGAACAGCGCGCAGAACCCGCTGAACGTCGAGCTGCCGGAGGAGTTCCGGCACGTCTGGACCGCCGGCCCGGGGCTCTGGCTCGGCGGTCTCGCGGCGGCGCTCGCGGCCATCGCCGCCGTCGTCGCCGTGCTGGGCCTGCGGCGCGACGCCGACGCCTCGCTGCGCGTCGCGGTCGACGAGTCGGTGTCCGCGTCCCGCCGGCCCCGGGTCTGGATGGCCGGCGCGCTCACCCTGGTGGTCGTGATCGCCCTCTCGCTGCCCGTGTACGGGTACCTGGGGCGGCCGCGGTCGGTCACCCTCTGGGGCGGATACGGGCTGGACACCTGGGGGGTCTGGGTCATCGGCCTGGCGGTCGTGGGCGCGGTCTGGGCGGCGGCAGCGGCACAGACCGCGCAGATCGCGGCGGCCCTGCCGCTGGCGGCCGCCGCCGTCGCCGTGCAGCCGCTCCTGCTCCCCGGCGCCGTGACCGGCCAGCCCGGCTTCGAGCGCGGCGCCGGCACCTGGGCGGGCTGGCTGCTCGTGGCGTTGCTCGTGCTGGCCGCGCCGGCGTTCGGAATGCTGGCCGGCAAGCTCCGCACGGTCGACGCGAGCGGCTGGCGCGCGGGCTGGCCGGACGACGCCGGGACCGGACAGCAGTCGACGGCCGCCGCACCCGCGGCCCCGCCGCCACCGACGGGCACCGCCGCTCGCGGCAGGAAGGCAGGCAGGACGTGAGCGAGCCGCTGACCCGGCCCATCCGGGTCGTCGTCGCCAAACCTGGTCTGGACGGGCACGACCGCGGGATCAAGGTCGTCGCGCGCGCGCTCCGGGACGCCGGCATGGAGGTCATCTACACCGGCCTGCACCAGACGCCCGAGCAGATCGTCGCGGCGGCTGTCGCGGAGGACGCGGACGCGGTCGGGCTCTCGGTGCTGTCCGGCGCGCACATGACGTTGTTCCGCCGGGTGGTGGACCTGCTCGCGGCGAGCGACTCCGCCGACATCATCGTGTTCGGCGGCGGCATCATCCCGCCGGCGGACATCGTGGAGCTGGCGACGATCGGCGTGCGCGGGATCTTCACCCCCGGCGCGCCGACCTCCGAGATCGTGGGCTGGCTGCGCACCGAGGTGGCGACCCGACGGGCGGGCTGACGGGGACGCGCGCCGGATGAACCGTCAGCACTCCGGATCGACGCGCCGCGAGCGCTGACGGTTCAGCACACGGCCGCCGCCGGAGACTCGCCTCGCCGCTCAGGTCGCGCGGTGCCGGCCCGGGTGTGAAAGGGCAACCCTGTCGGTCAGACCCGGCCCAGGCTCAGCAGGTAGACCGACACCTCCTCGGTGCCGTCGATCATCAGCAGGTCGTTGATGCCGCGATCGTCGTACGCGCCGACCGCGCAAACGCCCAGGCCGAGCGACGTGGCGGCGAGGTAGAGGTTCTGGCCGAGATGGCCGGCCTCGACCAGGCCGTACCGGTAGCTCCGCTCGCCGTACTTGAAGCGCATCCGCTGGAAGATCATGGTCAGGTAGATGACCGCAGCGCACTCGCCGAGGAACTGCTGGCCGAGGCCGTGCTCGACCACGTACTCGCGGAAGTCGCCGGCCCGGACCTGGTGCAGCGCATGATGTTCCACGCCGTAGTGGTAGACGCCCGGCGGCACCCCTGCCACGTTGTGGACCACCGCGTAGGTCTCGATCGGATACAGCGCCCCGGACGACGGGTGGCTGCGCCGGCCGTCCCTGGTGAGCCCGCCGGTCAGCGCGAGCACGCGAGAGAGTTCCGGCTCGGTCATCGGCTCCGCGGCGTACGCGCGGATCGACGCCCGGCGGGTGATCGCCTGCTCGGTGCTCAGCCCACCGGCGAACGAGGGCCGGGAGAGTGCGGCCGGCACCGCGTCGCCGTAGCTCTTGTACAGCGGCGGCTGCCTGCCGAGGCTGGTCAGCGCGCCGACGGCGTCGACCACGCCGGGATCGGACGACCAGCGGTGGTAGACCAGCCCGAGATCGCTGCCGGCCTCGAGCTGGGGGGTCGCGCGCAGGCTCTGCCCGATCAGGTAGCCACCGGCGCCGCCGAGCGCGAGTCCGACCAGCCCGCGGCGCGAGAGCAGCACCGCGCGGGCGGTGGCGGCGGCCGTCCGTGGTTCCGGGGTCGGCCGAGGTCGCTGCCGGGGCGGCCGCGGCGCGCCGGTCGTCGCGCGCCAGCCCTGCTTGAGGCGGAAGCCCGCGTACGCCGTCAGCTGGCGGAAGTTCAGGCACACGTGCACCAGCACGGCGACCGTCATCGCGTATCCGAAGTAGGTGTGCCAGGTGAATCCGTGCAGGTCCCACAGGTGCACCACGAAGCCGGTGACGATGGTCGCCGCCGCCACGAGCAGCAGCACCCAGCTGGTGAGGTGATCGAAGTCCTGGCGCATTCGTCGAAGCTTCATGATCAGTCCCTGAGCGGTCCGCGGCCGGCCACGTCTGGACTTCCAGGGTAGGCGCGGGACCGCGGACGCGGGGTGGTCGGCGGTTCGAGCGGAGGGGCTGACCCGCGGCCGGTGAGGGATCCGGTCCTGCCCGCTAGGGTGGCGAGGCGGTCTTCCGGACGCCCACCGGGCGCGGCGCCGCGGGCCGAGTGCCCATCGACCGAGCCCTGGCGAGGGAGTCAAGCGTGGATCTGTACGAGTACCAGGCCAAGGAGCTCTTCGCGGAGCACGGCGTGCCCGCTCCGGCCGGGATCGTCGTCACGTCCGTGGACGACGCGGTGGGCGCTGCGGAGCGGCTGGGCACGCCGGTGATGGTGAAGTCGCAGGTGAAGATCGGGGGCCGCGGCAAGGCCGGCGGCGTGAAGTACGCGGCGACGGTCGAGGACGTCCGCACCCACGCCGGGAACATCCTGGGGCTCGACATCAAGGGGCACATCACCCGGCAGGTGCTGATCACGCCGGCGAACGACATCGCCGAGGAGTACTACGTCTCCTACCTGCTGGACCGGGCGAACCGCACCTTCCTGGCGATGGCCACGAAGGAGGGCGGCATGGACATCGAGCAGCTGGCCGTCGAGCGCCCTGACGACCTCGCGCGGATCCCGGTGAGCGCCCTGGACGGGGTCGACGCGGCCAAGGCGGCGGAGATCGCCGACGCGGGCAAGTTTCCCGCCGGGGTGCGCGATCAGGTCATCGACGTGCTGGTGCACCTGTGGGAGACGTTCGTCGCCGAGGACGCGACGCTGGTCGAGGTCAACCCGCTGGTGAAGACGCAGGACGGGCAGGTGCTGGCCCTGGACGGGAAGGTGTCGCTCGACGAGAACGCCGACTTCCGGCACCCGGACCACGCCGCGCTCGCGGACGTCGCGGCGGAGAACCCGCTCGAGGTGCGGGCCAAGGAGAAGGGCCTGAACTACGTCAAGCTGGACGGCGAGGTCGGCGTGATCGGCAACGGCGCGGGCCTGGTGATGTCCACCCTGGACGTGGTCGCCTACGCGGGCGAGTCGCACGCCGGCGTCACCCCGGCGAACTTCCTGGACATCGGCGGCGGCGCCAGCGCCGAGGTGATGGCCAACGGGCTGGACATCATCCTGTCGGACCCGGACGTGAAGGCGGTGTTCGTCAACGTGTTCGGCGGGATCACCGCCTGCGACGCGGTGGCGAACGGCATCGTCGGCGCCCTTCGCCTGCTCGGCGACGAGGCGAGCAAGCCGCTCGTGGTCCGGCTCGACGGCAACAACGTCGAGGAGGGCCGGCGGATCCTCGAGGAGGCCGCGCACCCGCTGGTGACGCAGGCGCAGACGATGGACGAGGGCGCCGACAAGGCGGCAGAACTGGCGGCACGCGCGGCCGAGAACACGGGAGCCTGACCGATGGCGATCTTCCTCGACGACAACTCCCGCGTGATCGTGCAGGGCATGACGGGCTCCGAGGGCACCAAGCACACCCGGCGCATGCTGGCCGCCGGCACCGCGATCGTCGGCGGCGTGAACGCCCGCAAGGCCGGCAGCACGGTCACCTTCGACCAGGGCGACCAGCCGGTGTTCGGCACCGTGGCCGAGGCCATGGACAAGACCGGCGCGAACGTCTCGGTGCTGTTCGTGCCGCCCGCGTTCACCAAGGACGCGATCATCGAGGCGATCGACGCCGAGATCGGGCTGGCCGTGGTGATCACCGAGGGCGTGCCGGTGCACGACGCGGCCGTCGCGTGGGCGCACGCCGTGGCGGAGAACGCCAAGCGGGCGGACAAGACCCGCATCATCGGGCCGAACTGCCCCGGCATCATCTCGCCCGGCAAGAGCAACGCCGGCATCATCCCCGCGGACATCACCGGTCCCGGCTCCGGTCGGCCTGGTGTCCAAGTCCGGCACCCTGACCTACCAGATGATGTACGAGCTGCGGGATCTCGGCTTCTCGACGGCCATCGGCATCGGCGGCGACCCGATCATCGGCACCACCCACATCGACGCGCTCGAGGCGTTCGAGGCCGACCCGGAGACGCGGGCGATCGTGATGATCGGCGAGATCGGCGGCGACGCGGAGGAACGCGCGGCCGCCTTCATCGCCGACAACGTCAGCAAGCCGGTGGTCGGCTACGTCGCCGGGTTCACCGCCCCCGAGGGCAAGACCATGGGCCACGCCGGCGCCATCGTGTCCGGGTCGTCCGGCACCGCGCAGGCCAAGAAGGACGCGCTGGAGGCCGTCGGCGTGAAGGTGGGCAAGACACCGTCGGAGACCGCCCGGCTGCTTCGCGCCGCCCTGGGCTGAGCCCACCCGGCGGGGCACCGCGCCGGACACCCGCACCATGATCAACAGCGCTCGCCCCCCGAAAGCCACCCTCGCGCATCCGGACGCCAGACGCCGCAACAGGCACGCGACAACGCACGCCGGACGACCTGCGCCCGAGGGCCCGAGACCCCTTGGGCTCGCACGGTGGGGTGGGGCAGCGGCGGCGTGCCTTCCCCCGCTCGCCGCGGCGGCCGTGTGACAGTGGCCGGGTGATGCGCCCGACCGCTCCCGCGCGCCCCCGGCCCCCCGAGCAGCAGGCGCTGACGGTCGCCGGCGTGCCGGTCACGCCGATCGGCATGGTCATCGGCGCGGCCGCGCTGCGCGGGCTCGCGGTCGCGGTGTCCGGGCTGCTCGCGCTGGCCGGCCTCGCGATCCTGATCTGGGCGTTCACGCCGGCCTCGGGAAGCGAGGCGACGGAGGCGCTGCGGGCGGGGGTGGCCGCGTTCGCGGCCGCGAACCTGATGCCCGTCTCGGTTGCCGGGATCCCGCTGACGCTGAGCCCGCTGCTGTTCAGCGCGATGCTCGTCGCCCTTCTCGCGATCACGGCGCAGCGCGGGCGGTTCCAGCCGGAGGGCCGCTACCAGGAGACGCTCGCGATCCTCACCACGGCCGTGGTCTACGGGCTCGTCGTCGCGGCCACGGTGCGCGGGTTCGGTCCCGCGGACGCGATCCCCGCGTCGTCCGTGTGGACCGCGCCGCTGCTCGCACTGGTCGCCGTGGTCGTCGGCACGTTGATCCGGCCGTCCGGCTGGCGGAACTGGTGGCTCCTGGTCACCCCGGCGTGGCTGCGCCGGGCGGTCCGCGCGGGTGGCGTGGCCGCCGCGGCGATGGTCGGCGGCGGCGCCGTCGTGCTCTGCGCCGGCCTGCTGCTGCACTTCGGCTCCGCCGTCGGGATCTCCGCGGTGGCCGCGCCGACCTGGGCCGACGGCCTCGGGCTCGCGGTGGTCGGCGTGGCCTACGTGCCGAACGCGGTGATCGCGGCGGTCGGGTACGCCAGCGGGGTCGGCTTCGAGGTGGGCCCGGCGACGTTCTCGCCGCTGGGCTCCACGCCGACGGAGATGCCGGCGCTGCCGCTCTTGGCCGCGGCGCCCGAGAACGCGGGACCGACGGCGCTCTCGCTGACCGTGTTCCTCGTCCCCGTGCTCGCGGGCCTGCTCGCCGGCCGGGTGCTCGTGCGACGGCCGGCCGGGCTCGGGCAGCGCACGGCGGGCGCGGTCGTCGCGTCCCTGCTGGCCGGTGCGGTCGTCGGGCTGCTCGCGCTCGTCGGCTCGGGCGGCGTCGGCGACGGGCGGTGGTCCTCCTTCGGTCCACCGCCGCTGCTGCTCGCCGGGATCGTCACGGCGGAGGTCCTGGTTGTCGCCCTGTGCGTTGCGATGCTCAGCGGAATCCGCCGCCCGCGGGCCGTCGCGGCGGGCGCTGACGAGCTGGACACCCCGGGCGAGCCTGAGCCCGCCGGTGCGCTCGCGGACGAGCTGCTCGACGACCCCGGACCGCAGGGCACCGAACCGGTCGAGGCCGCGCCGGCGGACCCCGCGCGCGATGACTCGGCGCAAGAAGACTCGGCGCCCGATGACTCGGCGCCCGATGACTCAGGGCGCGACGACACCGGACCCGCCGGCGCCGATCCCGCCGGCGCCGATCCCGACAACGCCTCTGTCGACGCGACACCCGTCGACTCGGACGGTGCGGCGCCCGACGGGCCGCCGCGATCGACCTGCCCGCGGCCGCCGACGCCGCGGCCGCCGACGCCACGGCCGCCGACGCCACGGCCGCCGACCCCGCGGCCGAAACGGGGCACGAACTCGACGATCAGCAGGTCGGCCGGCAGAGCCGCTGACCCACGGCGTCCAGGAAGATCTCGCCGACGTCCCTGGGGTCCTGCGCGACGTAGGTCGCACCGCCGGTGGCCCGGCCGATCTCGGTCATCGCGGCCACGTCGCTGTCCGGGCCGAACGCGATCGCGACCACCGGAACCGGCTTGGCCGGATCCTGCTCAGTGGCGAGCGTGGCCAGGAGGGCGTCGAGGGAGATGCCGTTCGCGTCGTCGTTCATCCCGTCGGACAGGATCAGCAGCACGTTGACGCGGTCCGGATCCCACGCGGCGCGGACCGCCCGGACGCCGTCGAGAACCGTGTCGTAGAGCCCGGTCCCGCCGTCCGGGATGGCCTGCACCCCGGCGAGCGCGGCCGCCAGCTTCTGCGCGCCCGGGACGCCGTCCGCGCCGGGACCGAGCGGGCCGATCGGCACCAGCTCCTGGTGGTCGCTGGTCGGCGTGAGGTTGGTGGAGAAGGTCCACAGGCCGATCTCGCTGCTCGCCGGATACAGCCCGAGGCCGCGCGCCGCGGCCGCCTTGGCGAGATCGACGCGGGTGGCGCCGTTCGCCCCCGGCACCTGCGCGCGCATCGAACCGGACACGTCCAGCACGGCGAGCAGCCGGGTCGGCTCGTTGCTGATCTGCACGGCGCGGACCGCCGCCTCCAGCGCGTTGACGTCGGGAAGGGCAGTGCCGCCCGCCAGCTGCGACGCCGCGCCCGGGGCCGCGGCGAGCCCGCCGCCCACGGCGCCCTTGGCGTCCCGGAAGCCCGCGGCGTCGAGGGCGTTCCGGCCCGACGGAGAGACGAGCGCCTGCACGACCGGCTTCGCCGCGTCGGCCGCCGCCGGCGACGGGTCGATCAGCACGAACGGGTAGTCCATCGACAGTCCGGCGTCACCGAGGGACAGGGCGGTGACCGGCGTGGCGGTCGACTGCGCGTCGTGCACGACGACGGCCTGTTCGGTCACCGGCACCGCGAGGCCGGGTTCGCTCACCGCGCGGCCGATCAGCTCGCCCGCGGTCTTCGGCAGGTCGGCGGGCGCCGACCGGAAGCCCCAGATCAGCGCGGCCCGCGCGTCGTCGGTGCCCGCCACCTCCTGCTGCATCGAGAGCACGGCGGCGAGGCCGGAGGCGGACGCCGAAGGGTCCGGCAGGCCGACCCTGATCGGCGCGTCGCCGAGCCGGCTGTCCAGCACCGCGGCGAGATCCGTGCCCGCCGGTACGGTCCCGGCCGGCACGGCGAGCACGACGGGGCTGCTGGCGATCGACGGAGCCGTCGCGGACAGGCCCGCCTTCGCGGCCCATGCCGAGGAGTCCGGGATCCACGCCTCGGCCGGTGGGCTGCCCGCGTCGACGGCGGCGGCGACCTCGGCGGGGTCCACGGCCAGGACCACCGTCGGGCAGGGACCGGCGGGCAGTGCGCCGACGAGATCGGCGACGGTCGAGGCGATGTCGGGGGACGCGGCGATGGTGAACTCGCCGTCGGGCAGGGCACAGGACGCGGTTCCGCCGGCGGCGCCCGACCCGCCGGCCCCGGCTGGCGATGTCCCGGAGCTGCGCGCCGACGAGCTTCCGTCGGAGGCCGCCGCGGAGCTCGCCGTCGACGGCGCCGCACCCGCCGTGGCCGGCCCGGCCGACGGATCGTCGCCGGAGCTGTTGCGCACCACCAGGGTCACCGTCGTGGCCACCGCCAGCAGCCCCACCACGACAGCGGCGATGACGCCGACGCGGCGACCGGAGCGCGCGGGCACCGGATCGGCGCTGCGATGCCGCCCGCCGCCCGGGACGAATCCGGCGTCGGCGTCGTCCCGGGAAGATCGCTCATCGGTGCGGCCACCTCTTCGGCATGGGCCCCGGCCGGAGCGTCGCCGTCATGCCACGACGAGGTCCGGCGCGGGGCGTGAAGTCCCCCGTGGTGTGGAACCGCTCCGCCGTCGGCGTGATACCTGCCCCGCCCGGAAATCCTCCCGCGACGGGCGGTAGCCGCGCCGCGCCGCCGCGGTCGTCGGGCCCACGCCGGTCAATGTAGAGGGCGGAGCGGCGGGGTCGCAGGTGACGCCGACGGTCGGCCGCCCCGACGCCCGCGGGCGTCGTCCGGCCGGCGCCGACCGGGCTCTACCCTGGACGGGCCCGCCGCGCGAGATCGACCACAGAAACGAGCCGCGTTGATCGTCGAACCATCCGCCGCGCCCGCGGCGGACCCGCAGGCGCCGCCCTTCGGCGGACCGGCGGGTGGCGCGCAGCCGGTGGCGGTGCCGGTGGCGGTGCTGGCGTCGGGCAGCGGGACGCTGCTGCAGGCCCTCATCGATGCCCCGGCCCCGCGGTCGTTCCGCGTCGCCGCGGTCGGCACCGATCGGCGGCACTGCCCGGCGCTGGACCGCGCCGCCGGGGCCGGCATCGCGACGTTCCGCTGCCGGCCGGCGGACCACCCGGACCGGGCCGCGTGGGACGCGGCGCTGGCCGCCGCGTGCGCGGCGCACGGCGCCCGCCTGGTCGTGCTCGCCGGGTTCATGCGGCTCGTCGGACCGGCCTTCCTCGCCGCTTTTCCGAACGCGGTGCTCAACGCACACCCCTCCCTGCTGCCCGCGTTTCCCGGGATGCACGCCCCCGCAGACGCTCTCGCGCACGGCGTGAAGCTGACGGGGTGCACCGCGTTCCTGGTGGACGCCGGGGTGGACGCCGGGCCGATCGTGGCCCAGCGCGCGGTGCCGGTCTCCGACGACGACGACGTCGAGACGCTGCACGAGCGCATCAAGGTGGTCGAGCGGTCGTTGCTGGTGGAGGTCGTCACCGCCCTCACGACGGCGCCGTACGAGGTGCACGGACGAAAGGTCAGGCTGGGATGACGGTGGACTCGCCGGAGGCGACAGCGAACGCCGCGACGGATCAGGACGCGGGCAGGCGGCCGATCCGGCGCGCCCTGCTCTCGGTGTCCGACAAGTCGGGGCTGCTGCCGCTCGCCGCGGCCCTGGTCGAAGCCGGGGTCGACCTGGTGTCGACCGGGAACTCCGCGCGGGCGATCGCGGAGGCGGACCTGCCCGTCACGCCGGTCGAGGACGTCACCGGGATGGCCGAGTTCCTGGACGGCCGGGTGAAGACGCTGCACCCGGCGATCCACGGCGGACTGCTGGCGGACACCCGGCTGCCGGAGCACCTGGCCCAGCTGGCCGAGCTGGGCATCGAGCCGTTCGACCTCGTCGTGGTCAACCTGTACCCGTTCCGGCAGACGCTCGCCGCCGGCGCCTCGTTCGACGCGTGCGTCGAGCAGATCGACATCGGCGGGCCCGCGATGATCCGCGCCTCCGCGAAGAACCACGCCAGCGTCGCGGTGATCACCGAGCCGGGGGAGTACCCGCGCGTGGTGCGGGCGCTGGCCGACGGCGGCTTCACCCTGGCCGAGCGGACCCAGCTCGCGGCCGCGGCCTTCGCGCACACGGCGTCCTACGACGTCGCGGTCGCCTCCTGGCTCGCGCGGGAGACCCGGCCCGACGACGGGTGGCCGGAGTGGGCGGGCAGCGCCATGACCAAGGTCGGCGCGCTGCGGTACGGCGAGAACCCGCACCAGTCGGCCGCTCTCTACCGCAGCGGCCGGCCGGGCATCGCCGCCGCCCAGCAGCTGCACGGCAAGGAGATGAGTTACAACAACTACGTCGACGCGGACGCCGCGTGGCGCGCAGCCACCGACTTCGCCGACCCGGCCGCCGCGATCATCAAGCACGCCAACCCGTGTGGCATCGCCGTGGTCGTCGGCGGCGCCGACGACGCCATCGCCAGCGCGCACTCCCGTGCGCACGCGTGCGACCCGGTGTCCGCCTTCGGCGGTGTGATCGCGGTGAACCGCACCGTCACCGTGGAACTCGCCGAACAGGTGTCCGAGATCTTCACCGAGGTGCTGCTGGCACCGGGCTTCGAGGACGCGGCGGTCACCGTGCTCAGCCGCAAGAAGAACATCCGGTTGCTGCGCATGCCGTTCGACCCGGAGCCCGAATCCGTCGAGACCCGGGCGGTGACCGGTGGTCTCCTGATGCAGTCGCGCGACCGGCTCGACGCCCCGGGCGACGACCCGGCGACCTGGGCGCTGGCGACCGGCGATCCGGCCGACGACAACGTGCTCGCCGACCTGCATTTCGCCTGGCGGGCGTGCCGCGCCGTGAAGTCGAACGCGATCCTGCTGGCGTCCGGCGGGGCGAGCGTCGGCATCGGGATGGGTCAGGTCAACCGGGTCGATTCCGCCCGGCTGGCGGTCGAGCGGGCCGGCGGCCGGGCCGCGGGTTCGGTGGCCGCCTCGGATGCCTTCTTCCCGTTCCCGGACGCCCTGGAGATCCTGATCTCGGCCGGCGTGCGCGCGGTCGTGCAGCCCGGCGGCTCGGTGCGCGACCCCGAGGTGACCGCGGCCGCGCAGGCGGCCGGCATCACGATGTACCACACCGGCACCCGGCACTTCTACCACTGACAGCCGAGCACGCCCCCGATGCAGCTCACCGAGAACACCTATCAGGACGACGATTTCACGGACGTCTCGCTCGCCGGCGAGGCCATCCGGGACGTCGTGTTCACCGCCTGCGACTTCAGCGACGCGAGCCTTGCCGACTGCGACCTGCAGTCGGTGACGTTCGAGCGCTGCACGTTCGTGCGCAGCGAGCTGTACGGCAGCAGGGCGCGGGCGTGCGCGTTCGTCCAGTGCGAGTTCGACCGCGCCGCCTTCCACGGGGCCGAGCTCACCGGCTGCCGGCTCACCGGCAGCAGCTTCACCGACTGCCGGTTCGTGCCCCTCGTCATCCGCGACTGCGACCTGACGCTGGTCTCGCTCGGCGGCGCCGCGCTGGCCGGCACCGACCTGTCCGGCCTGCGGATGCGCGAGATCAACCTGGTCGGTGCGGATCTCACCGGCTGTAACCTGCGCGGCGCCGACCTTTCCGGCGCCCGCGCGGGCACCGCAACCTTCCGCGACGCCGACCTCCGTGGCGCCGTGCTCGACGCGGACCTCCTGCTGACCGCGAGGCTCGCGGGCGCAAGCGTCGATCTGGCGCAGGCGATGCGGTTCGCGTCCGCGCACGGCCTGCTGGTGGAGCCGCCGGACTGATCCGCGAGGCCGTGACCCGCTCGGGGCGCCGATCGCCCGGCCGCTAGCGGGTGCGCCGCGGCGGCGTGCGCGCCGCGCCCACGGTGGACGGACCCAATTCCGGCCGAGCCCCGGACTCGATGCCCGGCAACACCTTCAGCACCAGCCACGGCAGCAGGTTCAGGGTGAGGGTCGTCGCGACGGTGAGCAGGGCGATCGTCACGACGGGCACCACGACCGCGGCGCCGACCAGGAACATGAACACCAGCCGGGTCGACTCCGTCGCGGCCGCGACCACCTGGGCCAGCGCGATCACGGCGAGCCAGACGATGATCGTCAGCCACCAGCGGTCCAGCGCCACCTGGGTCAGCACGGGGATCGCGTACAGCGCGGCCGTCGTGGCCAGCAGGAGCGCGAGCACGCCGACCAGCTTGGGTTTCGAATGCTCCCAGTAGCGGCCCAGCGTCACGCCGGCCCAGAACACCCGGCTGCGGGGGATGGACATCGAGCGGTTGCCGCCCGCCTGGTCCTGCAGCGCCACGAACAACGTGTCGTCGGCGTACCGACGCAGCCGCAGCTGGTCGGCGGGCGGCGCGGCGCGCGCGTCGTCGCAGAGCTTGTCGTGCAACAGCACCGGCAGCGTCGGCTTGCCGTACGGCCCGATGAATCCCCAGAGCGGCCCGGGGATGCTCGCCAGATCCGTCGCCATCGGCGGCACCGTGGCCGTGACCGCGGGGGGGCCGGGCGATCGGTAGTCGAAGCCGGTCTCGAGCCGGAATTCGCGCGGGCCCGTCACCTTCAGCGTCGGCTGCGGGAACTCGCCCGATGCGTCGAAAAACGGCATGCCCGAGTGTCCTCACGTTCACCGTCGCGGGCGGGGCCGACGCGCCCTGGCGGGTACGTCCGGCGCCGCCCGTCGGTCCCACACCCTCGCGGCCCGCATCGGACCGCGCGCGTCCGAAGGTCGCCGCCGCGGCGAATGGCATCATGACCACTCGTGACGGCGAGGATCATGGACGGCAGAGCGACTCTCGCCACCATCAAGTCCGAGTTGGGCGCTCGCGTCGACGCGCTGCGAGCCGCCGGGTTCACGCCGGGCCTCGGCACCGTGCTGGTCGGCGACGACCCGGCCAGCCGCTGGTACGTGGCCGCCAAGCACCGGGATTGCGCCGAGCTCGGCATCGCGAGCATCCAGCGCGAGCTGGCCGGCAGCGCGACGCTGGCCGACGTGCTGTCCGTGGTCGACGAGCTCAACGCCGACCCGGCCTGCACCGCGTTTCTGGTCCAGCAGCCGACGGGCCTCGACGAGTTCGCGATCCTCAGCCGCGTCGACCCGGCGAAGGATGTCGACGGCCTGCACCCGGTCAACCTCGGCTCGCTGGTGCTCGGCAGGGCCGCGCCGTTGCCGTGTACGCCGCTCGGCATCGTCGAACTCCTCCGCCGGTACGACGTGCCGATCGCGGGGGCCGAGGTCGTGGTGATCGGCCGCGGGCTGACCGTGGGCCGCCCGTTGGGGCTGATCCTCACCCGGCGCAGCGAGAACGCCACGGTCACCCTGTGCCACACCGGCACCAGGGACCTGGCCGCCCACGTCCGGCGGGCGGACATCGTGGTCGCGGCGGCAGGCACCCCCGATCTGGTCACTGCCGAGATGGTGCGGCCCGGCGCCGCCGTGCTCGATGTCGGCGTGAGCCGGCGGGACGGGCAGATCGCCGGCGACGTCGCCGCCGGGGTCGAGGAGGTCGCCGGCCACGTGGCGCCCAATCCCGGCGGCGTCGGGCCGATGACCAGGGCGATGCTGCTGACCAACGTCGTGCTGGCCGCAGAGGCGCGCGCGGCCCGCGGGTGAGCATCGACCAGCGGCTCGCCCGGGCACTGCCGATCACGGCGGTGCTGCTGGTGGTGGCGGTCGCGCTGGTGCTGATCGCGACGGCGCACTGGCGCCGCGGCACCGCCGCGCTGGCCGGCGCGATGGCGCTCGGCGGCGCGCTGCGGGCGGTGGTCCCCGACCGCGCGATCGGCGTTCTGGCCGTCCGTGGCAAGGCCTTCGACCTGTGGTTCTACCTGCTGAGCGCGCTGTTCCTGGGTGCGCTCACGCTGGGCGTGCCCGCGGAGTGAGCCGGGCTCCGGCGCGGAGGATCGCGGGCCGGCGGGCGATCGTGGGTGGCGGGAGGTGGCGCGGAGCCTCAGGACGCCCGCACGCCAGGCGCGCCCGCCGGCTCGTCGTGCGGGTCGGCATGCGGCAGGTGCGCCGCGGGGATGACGCCCAGCCGGCCCGCCTGGTAGTCCTCGAACGCCTGCGCCAGCTCGGACCTGGTGTTCATGACGAACGGTCCGTACATCGCGACCGGCTCGCGGATCGGCCGGCCGCCCATCAGCAGCAGCTCGACCCCGCCCGCGTGCCGCGCCGGCTGCTGGGCGCGGGCACCCACGGTCAGCACGTCGCCAGCGCCGAGCACGGCCAGCTGACCCTCGGCGAGCGCGACCCGGTCGGGGCCGACCGTCGCGTCGCCGCCGAGGTTGTAGACGAGGGCGTTGTAGTCCCGCCGCCAGGGCAGCCGGAGCTCCGCGCCCGGGTGCACGGTGGCGTGCACGAGCGTGATCGGGGTGTACGTCGAACCCGGTCCGGCCACCCCGGCGAGGTCGCCGGCGATCACCCGCAGCAGCCCGCCGCCGTCTGCGCTGGTCGCGAGCGCCACCTGGCCGGCGCCGATGTCCTGGTAGCGCGGGGCCGCGAACTTGTTGTCCCGCGGCAGGTTCACCCACAGCTGGAACCCGTGGAACAGCCCGCCGGACGCGACCAGGTGCTCGGGCGGCGTCTCGATGTGCAGGATGCCGGCGCCCGCGGTCATCCACTGGGTGTCGCCGCCGCCGATCAGCCCGCCGCCGCCGTGCGAGTCGGCGTGCTGCATCTGGCCGTCGATCATGTAGGTGACGGTCTCGAAGCCGCGGTGCGGGTGCCAGGGCGTCCCCTTCGGCTCGCCGGGCGCGTAGTCGACCTCGCCCATCTGGTCCAGGTGCAGGAAGGGGTCCAGCCTCGCCAGTTCGACGCCGGCGAACGCGCGACGGACCGGGAACCCCTCGCCCTCGTAGCCGTGCGGGGCGGTGGTCACGCTGGTCACGCGCCGGTCGGCGGCCTGGGCCGGGTCCGGGCTGGGCACGCGCGGAAGGGACAGCACGCTCGAAACGGTCACGGCGGGCATATCGGGTACCTCCGGAGGGAGCGGTCTGGCAGTACAAGCGCGTCAATGCGCGCGCATATTCCCCGGATCAGCCGGAGGCGCGGGCGCCCGGTCGGATCCGCTTGCGGACCAGGCCGTTGGACGGCGGCGCGCTGAGCAGGCGCTGGTACACCCGGGCCAGCACCGCGGCCTCCTCGTCGCTGATCCGCGACGTGAACTCCCGTTCGATGCCGGCGATGTGCACGACAGAGGCGCTGCGCAGCGCCGCCCGGCCGGACCGGGTGATCTTGACCAGCACGCCGCGCCCGTCGGACGGGTCCGGCTTGCGCTGCACCAGGCCCTCGTCCTCGAGCCGCGCGACCTTGCGCGACAGCCCGGGCTGGGAGAGCACCACCTCGGCGACCAGATCCTTCAGCCGCAGCGTGCCGCCGTGCTCCGCGAGCTGGACGAGGACGTCGTAGGTGCCGAGCGGCACCTTCCGCGCCTCGTCCAGGTCGGCGGCGAGCCGCGACATGATGCGGGCGTATGCACGCAGGCTGGTTTCCCAGGCGTGCTTGCGGTCTCCCTCGAAACCGTTCGATGCCATTGCGACCCCCCACGGCCATCCGGCCTGACTGCCATCGAGCTGTTCCGACCCGCCCCGATCACCCCTGGCCGCCTGACGGTACGGTCGGCCGGAGATCCTCTGAGCAGCATGGCGCGCGTTGCGATGCGGTGCAAGTGTCCGGCTCGACGCACCGCCGGACATTTCGGAACCAGGACCTGGCCAGGCAAGGACCAGGCAAGGACCAGGCAAGGAAAGGACGCGAGGCATGTCCAAGATCGCGGTGACGGGGACCGTCGTCGAGCTCGACGGCGACGAGATGACCCGCATCATCTGGCGGTTCATCAAGGACAAGCTGATCCTGCCCTACCTGGACGTCGACCTGGAGTACTACGACCTCGGCATCGAGAGCCGGGACGCGACCGGGGACCAGATCACCATCGACGCGGCGCACGCCATCCAGAAGCACGGCGTCGGGGTGAAATGCGCGACGATCACCCCGGACGAGGCGCGCGTCGAGGAATTCGGCCTGCAGAAGATGTGGCGTTCGCCGAACGGCACCATCCGGAACATCCTCGGCGGCGTGATCTTCCGCGAGCCGATCATCATCTCGAACATTCCCCGGCTGGTGCCGGGCTGGACCAAGCCCATCATCGTCGGACGGCACGCGTACGGAGATCAGTACCGCGCCACCGACTTCCGGTTCACCGGTGAGGGCACCATCACCCTGACGTTCACCCCGAAGGACGGATCGGCGCCGATCGAGCACGAGGTCTTCCGCTCGCCCGGCTCCGGGGTCGCCCTGGCGATGTACAACCTGGACGATTCGATCCGGGATTTCGCCCGGGCCTCGCTGAATTACGGGCTGGCCCGCCAGTACCCCGTGTACCTGTCGACGAAGAACACGATTCTCAAGGCCTACGACGGCCGCTTCAAGGACCTGTTCCAGGAGGTCTTCGACGCCGAGTTCGCGGTGGCCTACAAGGAGGCCGGCCTGACGTACGAGCACCGGCTGATCGACGACATGGTCGCCGCGTCGCTCAAGTGGGAGGGCGGCTACATCTGGGCGTGCAAGAACTACGACGGCGACGTGCAGTCCGACACGGTGGCGCAGGGTTTCGGCTCGCTGGGGCTCATGACGTCGGTACTCAGCACCCCCGACGGCAAGGTGGTGGAGGCCGAGGCCGCGCACGGCACGGTGACCCGGCACTACCGCCAGCACCAGGCCGGCAAGCCCACGTCAACCAATCCGATCGCATCGATCTACGCGTGGACCGGCGGCCTCAAGCACAGGGGCAAGCTCGACGGCACGCCGGAGGTCGTCGATTTCGCCACAGCGCTGGAGGACGTGATCATCAAGACCGTCGAGAGCGGCAAGATGACCAAGGACCTCGCGCTGCTGGTCGGGCCGGACCAGGACTGGCTGACCACGGAGGACTTCCTGTCCGCGCTTGACGAGAACCTGGCAGCGCGGCTCGGCGAGTAAGCGCACGGCTCGGGGTCCCGGGACGTCGGGCGTCGGTCGCCGACCGCCGGCCCGACGCTCCGCGTTGCGTCAGCGGCGAGCGGTGACCTCCGTGGCGCGCAGGTTCTTCCGGAGGATCTTGCCGGAGGCCGACTTCGGGATGGTCTCGACGAAGGCCACCTGCCGGACCTTCTTGTGCCGGGCGACCCGGTCGGCGACGAAGGCGATCACGTCGTCGGCCGACATCCCCTCGCCGGACTGACGTACCACGAACGCCTTGGGCACCTCCTCGCCATCGGCATCCAGCACGCCGATGACGGCGCAGTCCGCGATGCCGGGGTGGGTGAGCAGCAGCGCCTCCAGTTCGGCGGGCGGCACCTGGTGGCCCTTGTACTTGATCAGCTCCTTCACCCGATCGACGATCGAGACGTATCCCTCGGCGGACACGGTGGCGACGTCACCGGTGTGCAGGAAGCCGTCGCCGTCGAGGGTCTCCGCCGTCGCCGCGTCGTCGCCGAGGTAGCCCGTCATCACGTTCGGCCCGGAGCACCACAGCTCGCCGGGCTCGCTCGTGCCGGACTCCGGGATCTGCACCTCGTCGCCCGTCGCCGGGTCTACCAGCTTGCAGGTCATGTTCGGCACGGTGAGACCGACGGTGCCCAAGGGGATGTCGTCGCGATCCTCGGGGATCGCGTGGCTGACCGGGCTCATCTCCGTCATGCCGTAGCCCTGCCGGACGATGCAGCCGAGGCGGGCGGCGACCGCCTCACCGAGGTGCTGGTCCAGCGGAGCCGCACCGGAGAACACCACCCGGATCGACGACGTGTCGTACGAGTCGACCATCGGGTGCTTGGCCAGCGCGACCGCCACCGGCGGCGCGATGAAGACGTAGCTCGCGCGGTGGTCGGCGATGACCCTGAGGAACTCGGGCAGCTCGAACCTGGTCATCGTCACGATGCTCGCGCGGGTGGCGAGCCCGCCGTGCATCAGTACGTTCATCCCGTAGATGTGGAAGAACGGGAGGACGGCGAGCACCCGGTCGGTCGGCCGCACCTGGATCACCGGCAGGAACTGCTCGATGTTGGCGACCAGGTTGCGGTGCGTCAGTTTCACGCCCTTGGGCACGGCGGTCGTGCCGGAGGAGTACGGCAGGACGGCCAGGGTGGTCGCCGGGTCGAGGTCCAGGTCGGGTGCGCTCGCCCGCGCGCCCAGGAGCGCGCGCAGCGAGGTTCGCCCGGGTGCCACCGTGTCGGAGCCGTCGAGCACCACGACGCGCTCGGCGGGGATCCGGGACAGCCGCGCGGCCTCGTCGGCGCGGTCGAGGAACGCGGAGATCGTGAACAGGTAGCTGGCCTTGGCGTCGCGCAGCTGGGCGGTGATCTCCGCGGCCGTGTACAGCGAGTTCACCGTGGTCGCCGCGCCGCCGGCGCGCAGGATGCCATGGAACACGGTGACGAACGCGGGCACGTTCGGGCACAGGATGCCGGCCACGTCACCGGGACCGAAGCGGCGGGCGGCCAGCGCCCCGGCCAGCGCGAGGACCTGCTGGCGCAGCCTGCCAAAGCTGGTCTCGGCCCCCGACGTGCCGTCGACGAGCGCGGTGCGGCCGGCCTCGGCCGCCGGCAGGTCGCCGAAAAGGTAGTCATAGAGCAGCACGTCGGGGATGTCGACGTCGGGGAACGGGCTGGAGAACGGCATCGGGCTCCTCCCAGGGATCTCCAGCGATTGTCTGCCTGTTCGCCGGCCGCCGCGAGCGCGGTCGCCGCTGAGCCGCTGCGTCGTCGCTCGCGTCGACCGGCGGCCCGTCGTCATCGTGCTCAGCGCGCAAAGCGACGCGCGCCCCGCGCATGACGAGGGCGACCCGGGCGCCGAGCGCGAGGACCCCGGCGCCGATCGCGGCGATCCACCAGCGGCCGCCGGAGGCCCCGGGCTCGTCGGCCGCCGCGCTCGCCGAGTCGCCGGCGCCGTCGCCGTCTGGCACTGCGTCGCAGGGGCCGGGCTCGCCGTCCACCCCGTCAGCGGCATCGACGTCCTGCCGTTCGCCCCGCCTGCCGGGAAATGATCATGGCGATATTCACGCTGGGGACGCCGTGTGGTCGGCGTGTTTCCGCGTGAATATCGCCATGATCATTTCCAGCACAGCCGAGCCTTTCGGGGGGTCTGCCGCGGGTCGGCGTTGACACGGTCGGGCCGCCCTGTCTAGCGTCTCGGCTGTGATGATCACGTCGACGGCCCGGATCGCGCCGTGCGCGGCCGCGCGGCCATCGGCGCGCCCGAGCCACCAGCGCCGGCACGTCGACCTGCGCCGGGTGGCCAGCGCGCTGTGTCGCGGCTGACTCGCTGATCCCGATCTCCCTCGCGCCGCCCGTCCGTCGACGGCGCGCCCGGCGCCGATCCAGTCGCTCGCGGCTTCGCCCCTCGCCGGGGGCGTCGCGGCTGACCGCTCGGCGCCCGCGCTGACGGGCGCCGAGAGCGCCTGCCGCGGGGGGAGTCCGGAGCTCGGCGACACGCTCTCGACTCCCGACGCCCGCCACCGGGCCTTCGATCGGACCGACATGTCCATCGCTCCCAGCACTGTCGCACCATCCCGAACGGCCGACGCCGCCCGGCAGACCATCGACGTGCACCAGCACCTGTGGCCGCCGGAGTTGATCGAGGCGCTCCGCCGGCGCGCCCGGCCGCCCCGCATCGACGGCTGGACGCTGCTGCTCGAGGGTGAGGCGCCGTACGAGATCGACCCGCTGGACCACGATCCCGCGCGGCGACGCGGCCTGGACGAGGGTCGGGTCGTGATCGGCCTGTCCAGTCCGCTGGGCATCGAGGACCTCGACCCCGCCGTCGCGGCGCCCCTGCTCGACGCCTGGCACGACGGGTCGCGCGCGCTCGCGCCGGGCTTTCGGGCATGGGCGGCGACCACCCGCGTCGAGCCCGACCTGGCCGGTCTCGCCGGGCTGCTGGCTGCGGGGTTCGCGGGCCTGCAGGTCCCGGCCACCTGGCTGGGCACGCCGGCGGCGGTGCGCCGGCTCGGCCCGGTGCTGGCGGTGGCCGCCGCCGCGAACCGCCCGGTGTTCGTGCATCCCGGACCGGTCACGCCGGCGGCGGGCGGGTCCGGCGACCAGCACGCGAGCGGTGCCCTCCCGGCGTGGTGGGCCGCGGTCGTGGACTACCCGGGCCAGCTGCAGGCCGCCTGGTGGGCGTGGCAGGTCGCGGGCCGGGAGATCGCACCCGACCTGCGCATCTGCTTCGCCGCGGGCGCGGGCCTGGCCCCCGTGCACCACGAGCGCCACCTCGCGCGCGGCGGCTCGCCCCTGGTCGTCGACCCCGGCACCTTCGTCGACACGTCGTCCTACTCCCGGCAGGGCGTCGACAGCCTCGTGCGGGTGCTCGGCGTCGACCCGATCGTCCTGGGCAGCGACCGGCCCTACGGCGAGATCACCGCGACCGACCTGGGCGACGCCGCCCGGGTGGCCTTCACCACCACCAATCCCCGGCGATTCCTGGAAGGAGCACGTCCATGACCACCGCCCTGCACCCCGGCGAGACCGGCATCGATGGCCCGAGGAGCGTGCGGGACTGCGCGGCCGACGACGCCGGCGGTGGCGCGACCCCGATGCCGCAGGCGAGGACCGACGCCGCCGGCATCGCGGACATCGCCGGCCGGACCGACCCGGGAGGCATACCTGCGCGGCGCGCCCGACTCATCGAGAACGTCGATGCCACAGTGACTCTCGACACACTGCCCGGCCGAGACCTGGACGAGTCGGAGCTGATCGCGCTGGCGTCCGCCATCGCCGGCGATCCCGAAGCTCTCGAGCAGCACGTGGCGTTCGACGACGACCGGCGGCACTACGTCAGTCTGCACCGGGACACCCACGTCGACGTCTGGCTGCTGTGCTGGACGCCGCAGAACGACACCGGGTGGCACGACCACGACATCTCGTCGGGGGCGG
Organism: uncultured Actinomycetota bacterium; assembly: GCA_963829945.1. Classification (GTDB taxonomy): domain Bacteria; phylum Actinomycetota; class Actinomycetes; order Mycobacteriales; family Nakamurellaceae; genus Nakamurella. The sequence continues at coordinate 177,522 of CAWHKH010000004.1, forward strand.
TGGCGGTCACCCGGGGCCGGCTGGTCGAGCACAACCTCGCCATCGGCACCGGCAGCGTGCGCACCGAGGTCGGGGCCGGCGCGGTCTACAGCTTCGGCCCTGACCACATCCACCGGTTGACCGGCCACGACCCCGGCAGCGTGTCCGTCCACACGTACTCGCCGCCGCTGTGGCGGATGGGTCAGTACGCGCTGGGGGCGGGCGGGGTGTTGCGACGCAGGTCTGTGTCCTACGCGGACGAGCTCCGGCCGCTGGACGAGATCACCTGACCGAGGCCGGGCCGACGAGCGGGCGACGGGCCGGGGTGACAGGCGGGTTGACGTCCGCTCCCGGCCGCCGAGCGGCAGAGGCGGTCCGCGGGGACCGCCGTACGATGCGGAACCGTGGACCCTCCGCTACCCGGCCCGCCCGCTGACGCTTCCGCCCCCGGGGAGCGTGCGCACCGATGAGCTCGCTGCTCTGGAACTGCCTGATCGTGCTCGTGTTCATCCTGATCGGCGGGTTCTTCGCCGCGGCCGAGATCGCGCTGGTGTCGCTGCGCGAGGGTCAGGTGCAGCGGCTGGAGGCGACCCGGGGCCGGCGCGGCCGACGGCTGGCGGTCCTGGTCTCCGACCCCAACCGCTTCCTCGCGTCCGTGCAGATCGGCGTCACGGTGGCGACCATGCTGTCGTCCGCCGTGGGCGCCGCGACGATCTCCGGCGAGGTGTCGGCCTGGTTGGTCGAGCGGGGGATGGCGCCGGGCGTCGCGGGTCCGCTGGCGCTGGTCGGCATCACCCTGATCATCTCGTTCCTGTCGCTGGTGCTGGGCGAGCTCGCGCCGAAGCGTCTCGGCCTGCAGCGGTCCGAGACCATCGCCCTGCTGGCGTCCGGCCCGCTCGCGGTGCTGGCTCGGCTGTTCCGCCCGGTCGTGTGGCTGCTCGGCAAGTCCACCGACCTCGTCGTCCGACTGCTCGGGGGCGATCCGGCGACGCGGGGCGTGGTGATGAGCCCCGAGGAGCTGCGTTCGCTGGTGCTGGCCCACGAGTCGCTGTCCTCGCTGGAGCGCCGGTTGATCGGCGACGTTTTCGACGCGGAGACCCGCCGGGTGCGCGAGGTGATGGTGCCGCGCACCGAGGTCGAATTCCTGGCCGCCTCGATGACGGTCTCGCGCGCCGCGAAAGTCGCTCTGGCACACCCGCACTCGCGGTTCCCGGTGATCGGCCACGACTCCGACGAGGTGGTCGGCGTCGTGCACCTGCGCGACCTGGTCGCCCCGAACCACCCGCTGGGCAGGGCGGCGACGGTGGGCGACGTGAGCACGTCGGTGACCGTCATCCCCGGCACCAACCTGGTGCTCGACGCGCTGCACGACATGCGCGCCGCCGGCAACTATCTCGCCGTGGTGGTCGACGAGTACGGCGGCACCGACGGCATCGTCACCATCGAGGACCTCGTCGAGGAGATCGTCGGCGAGATGACCGGCCCCGAATCGACCGGCGAGCCCGAGCCGGCGAGCGTGGGCCGGGCGCAGGACGTCGATGCGCGGCTGAACCTCGACGACTTCGCCGAGGCCACCGGCCTCGTGCTCCCGGAGGGCCCGTACGACACCGCGGCCGGCTTCGTGATGGCCGGCCTCGGCCGGGTGGCCGCCCCCGGCGACACCGTGGTCTGGAACGACCGCGTGCTCACGGTCAGCGCGATGGACGGCCGCCGGATCGCGCGGATCGGCATTCGCGCGGCCCGCTGACCGGGCGGATCGCGAGAGGCGACCCGCTCACCGGTCGCCCGGCGCGCGGTCGGTCGACCCGGCCCGGCGCGGGCCGACCCGGTCGGGAGCCCGCCGGCCGGATGGCAAGATCGCGGACATGACTTCGCCAGCCGCCGCGGCCGGCGGCGCCCGCAAGCGGGTGCTGTCCGGCATCCAGCCCACCGCCGGCTCCTTCCACGTCGGCAACTACCTGGGCGCCGTGCGGCAGTGGGTCGCGCTCCAGGAGACGCACGAGACCTTCTACTGCGTCGTCGATCTGCACGCGCTGACCGTCGACTACGACCCGGCATTGCTGCCCGAGCGCACCCGGCTGGCGGGCGCGCAGTTGCTCGCACTGGGCATCGACCCGCAGCGGTCCACGCTGTTCGTGCAGTCCGCGGTGCCCGCGCACACCCAGCTGACCTGGGTGCTCGGCTGCATCACCGGGTTCGGTGAGGCGAACCGGATGACACAGTTCAAGGACAAGTCCGCGAAGGGCGGCGCCGACCGGGCCAGCGTCGGGCTGTTCACGTACCCGATCCTGCAGGCGGCGGACATCCTCGCCTACCACGCGGACGCCGTCCCGGTCGGCGAGGACCAGCGCCAGCACCTCGAGCTCACCCGGAACCTGGCGCAGCGCTTCAACTCCCGGTTCGGCCGGACCCTGACGGTGCCGGAGCCGTACATCCTGACGACCACGGCCAAGATCTACGACCTCACCGAGCCGCGGGCGAAGATGAGCAAGACGCAGCCGGCCGGCGCGCTCGACCTGCTGGCGCCGGTCGGCCAGTCGGTGAAGAAGATCAAGTCCGCCGTCACCGACACCGAGCGGGACATCCGGTACGACGAGGAGAACAAGCCAGGCGTCTCCAACCTGCTGTCGCTGCTGTCGGAGTTCACCGGCAGCTCCGTACCGGCGCTCGAGCAGGCATACGCGGGCAAGGGCTACGGCGAGCTCAAGGCCGACCTCGCCGACGCGTTCGTCGCATTCGTGACCCCCGTGCAGGAGAGCGTGCAGGTTTACCTGGCCGATCCCGGGGAACTGGACCGGGTACTGGCGGTGGGGACGAACCGGGCGCGGGAGGTGGCCGAGGCGACGCTGGCGGTGGTTTACGAGAAGGTCGGCCTGCTGGGCGGCTGACCGGCGAGTCGATCGCGTTCCGCCGCGCGCGGATCGAGAATGGAGCGGACGCCGATCGGTCGGGGCTTCGGCGGCGAACGACCTCCGATCGAACGGGATAGCGGATCCACTGTGTTCGACCGCCGGCCGTCGGGGTCGCCGGGATCTGACCGTTGACGTGGCCCGCGACCCGGGCCCGGCGGGGAGGTGAGTGACGTGGCCACGGACCGGGTCGACGAGGACAGTGACGAGGACGAGACGACGTCCGGCCGCTCCGGTGACGGCGCCCCGATCCCGGAGCACCCGTCCGCACCGGGCAAGGTGATGCTGCGGGTCAAGCGGATCAGCAGCAGGCGCGGCGTGAAACACCTGATGCGGGCCGTCGAGAGGTACGGCGAGCGGCTGGGCAGCCAGTTCGCCGGCGCGATGACGTACTTCTCCTTCCTGTCGCTCGTGCCTTTGCTGATGGTCGCGTTCGCCGTCGCCGGCATCGTGCTGGGCAAGAACGAGGAGCTGCTGACCACGCTCCAGGACCAGATCACCGCCGCGGTCCCGGGCGACCTGGCGGAGCCGATCAACAACCTCATCACCAGCGTCGTCAACAACCCGCTGGCCGTCGGCATCCCCGGCCTGCTGATCGCGCTGTACTCCGGAATCGGCTGGATGGCCAACCTCCGCAAGGCCATGCGCGCCATCTGGCGCCCCTCGTTCGACAAGGACATCCAGGCGAAGGAGAACTTCTTCCTCTCCCTGGTGAAGGACCTGGGCTCGCTGGCCGGTCTGGGCATCGCCATCGTGGTGTCGCTGGGGCTGAGCGCCTTCGGCGTGCAGTTCCAGAAGACCTTGCTGGGCTGGCTCGGGCTCGGCGACGTCGGCTGGCTCGTGCCGGTGACAACCGTGACCGCGATCCTCATCGCGGTGGCGGCGGATGTGTTGATCTTCCTGTGGGTCTACACGATCCTGCCCGGCAAGGAGCTCCGGTCCCCGCTGAAGGCGCGGGTGCGCGGCTCGATCCTCGCCGCGCTGGCGTTCGAGCTGCTCAAGTACGCGCTGACGACGCTGGTGCCGGGCATCGCGACGGGGTCGGCCACCGCCGCGATCTTCGGCCCGGTCATCGGCCTGCTGTTCTTCTTCAACCTCACCGCGCAGGTGGTGCTCTTCGTCGCGGCGTGGATCGCGACAGCGGACGGCAGCCCGACCGAGGAGGACCTCGAGGGTGACGGCCCGCTCGAGGAGGTGCCGGAGGCGACCGTCGTGGTGCGCAAGGACATGTCGGCCGGTAAGGCGGCGGCGATCCTCGGCGCGGGCGCGGCGGCCGGCGGGTTCCTCGCGCGGCGCAAACGCTAGCCGCTCCGGCCCGACCAGTCGGGTCCCCCGCGCCGGACGTCGGCCGGTCCGTGGGCTCAGGTCGCCGAGCCTCCGGGCGACACGCGTGACGGCGGGGCGTCCGGTTGATCGGGCAGTGTCATGTCCGGGTCGTGCCAGAACGCGGTGACCACCTCGGCCACGGTGGGCGCGGCCTGCAGGAGCGGGCCGATGTGGCCCTCGCCGGGCAGGATGACCAGCCCGCCGCGACGGAGCCGGCCGGCCGCGGCCCGGGCGTCCGCCACGGTCCACAGCGGGTCGTCACGGTTGGTCGCGAGCAGCACCGGCACGTCGAGCCGGTGCAGCACCGGTGTGAGGTCCTGCCGTCGAATGCTGAACCACCGGGTGGCGTCGTACATGCCCCGCCGGTCGGCTCGGCGGAACGCGTCGGCGACGATCGCGAAGCCCTCCGGGTCTTCGGTCTTCGCCCGCGGTCCGATGTGGGCGTCGACGAGCCACGTGACCAACGGGCGTGGACCGGCGATCCGGTAGAAGCCGGCGAGCATCCGGGTCTGCCATCGGTCGGCGCGCGTCAGCGCGTGCACGGGCGTGCCGATCGCGACCAGGCTGCGGCACCGGTCGGGGTGGGCCCGGGCGAACAGGATGCCGACGTGGCCGCCCCACGCGTTGCCGAGCCAGTCCACGGGCTCGGCAACGCCGAAATGATCCAGGACGTCGACGGCCGCTCCGACGCAGTCGTCCGGGGTGAGCGGGCCGCGGGCCGGCGGGTTGGTCCCGTGGCAGGGGCCGTCCACGAGGATCAGCCGGCGGTGGCCGGCCAAGGCAGGCTCGACCCGGGTCCAGGTGGTGGAGTCGACGAACAGGCTGTGCCAGAGCAGGGCCGTGGGGCCGGCGCCGGTCGTCCTGACGTGCAACGGGCCGAGCCGCGTCATGACCGTGCTGCCGGATGCCTCGTGTCGATGGGTCATCGTGCCCTCCGGACCGCGTACAATTTGATTGACTGAATGGTTCACCCAAATGATTGGGCTGTCAATGTCGCCGCGGGCGTACTCGATGCACCGCCGGGCCGAGCAGGTCGCGCAGACCCGCACCCGCATCGTCGACGCCGCGTTGGAGGTGTTCGCCGAACGCGGCGGCCGGGGCACCACCGCGACAGAAGTGGCCCGGGTCGCCGATGTGTCACCCGCGACCGTCACCAATCACTTCGCCACGACGGAGCTGCTGCTGGAGGCCGTGGTGGACCGGCTGATGTCGAGCATCCGCGTACCGGACCGGACCATCTTCACCGGTTCGACCTCGCTGGACGACCGCCTTCGACGGCTGACCACCGCGATGTTCGGGTTCTTCGACCGCACGCAACGCTGGTTCGATCTGCTCGGCGCGGAGCTCACCGAGGTTCCGGTGCTGGCGCGGGCGCAGGCCGATTTCTGGCGGGCCATTCAGGCGCTCCATGCCGAAGCGCTCGCCGGCACCGAGGACGAGATCCTCACCAAGACAGCGGCCGGAATGCTGCACCCGGCGACGTTTACGGCGCTGAGGTCGGTCGGGCTGTCGGTCGAGGACGCGGCCGGTGTCGTCGCCGACTCCATCACCCATCAGGCACGACGGCGACGCCCATGACGTTCGCGCCCCGCGGGGGTGCCCCGCCACGGGACGGTGGACGCAGCCGACGGCGCCCCGGAGGACGCGGCGACGTTCTCAGTCCGAGGGGCTAGTCGCCGCCGCCGCCCCCGCCGGAGTCTCCACCGCCGGAATCCCCACCGCTCGAACCGGAGTCGCCTGAGCCGGAGTCGCCCGAACCCGATTCCGAACTCGGGCCGGTGTCGACGTCGGCCGGCGACTCGCCGCTCGACGCCGGTTCCGCCGGCGGCGGGGCGTCGTGCGTCGTCGCGGGTTCGGCGGGCTCCGTGGGCCGGTCGGCGGTCTCCGAACTCTCGGGCGCCGCATGCCGGCCTCCATCGTCCAACGGCGGCGCATCGTGGGGCGCCGCTTCCGGGGTCCGATCGGCCGGGGTCGGCGGCGACGGCGGGGTGACGGACGCGTCGGTGGCACCGGCGGCAACTCCGGCGGCGACGGCCGTGTCGGGCGCCGGCCGCGCGTCCCCGGCGAAGGCGGGCCGCCGGCGGCGCCGGACGATCAGCAGTAGCGCTGACACCACGGCCCCGGCGAGCACGACGATGCCGGCCACCAGCGCACTCGTCGGTACGCCGCCGGACGACCCGGTGGCGGCCACGTTGGCCGAGGTCGCCGCGATCCCCGGTGCGCCGTCCTGGACCGTCGACGTCACCGTGACCACGTCGTCCGATCCGCCGGTGGTGTCCGAGGCAGCGCCGGTCGCGGAGGCCTCCGGCGACGGCGGTCCCGTGGTCGGCGTCGGGGCGGGCGGCGCCGCGGTCGCCTCGGCCAGCGAGGTCACCATGCGGCCCACCGGAGGCGTTCCCGGCGGGAGGGCGAAGCCCCAGTCGAGCAGCGACGCCGCCTGCATCCACTGCCGCCGCGGCTGCTGGGTGCCGTTCATCATCGCCACGACCAGCCGGCGGCCGTCGCGCTCGGCCATCCCGACGAAGGTGTTGCCGGCGTCGTCGGTGAAGCCCGTCTTGCCGCCGAGCGCGCCAGGGTACTGGAACAGCAGTTGGTTGTCGTTCGCCGCGATGTATCCCTCGCCGGCCGCCGCGGGCACCCGGACGTCCACCGACGACACGATCTCGGGGAAGTTCGGGGTGGCCATCGCGCCTTGCGCGAAGAGCGCGAGGTCGTAGGCGGACGTGGTCTGGCCGGGCCCGTCCAGCCCGGACGGCGTGACGGCGCGGGTGTCCAGCGCGCCCATCGCCTGTGCGGCGGCGTTCATGTCGGCGACGGTCTTCTCGTAGCCGCCGTTGGTCCTGGCCAGCGCGTTGGCGGCGTCGTTGCCGGAGATGATGACCAGGTAGGTGATGAGCTGGCGGACGGTGTACTGGCCGCCGGCCTCGATGCCGACCCGGGTGCCCTCCTGACCGGCGTCGTTCTCCGTGCCGGCGACGACCTGGTCGAGGTTCGTCAGGTTGCGGAGCATCACCTGCGCCGTGAGCAGCTTGAGGGTGCTGGCCGGCCGGTAGCGGCCGTGCGGATCCTTCGCGGCGAGCACCTCGCCGGTGGTCATATCCGCGACAACCCAGGCGCCGGCGCTGATGTCCGGCGGGAGCGGCGGGCCGCCGTCGGGCACGATCAGGCCGCATTCGCCCAGCCTGCCGCCGCCGACTGGTAGCGCCGGCACCGGGAGTGGGGTGGGGGGAGCCACCCCCGGTGGCACGTCCTCCGAGGTGTCCACCGCGGGCGGGGGCGTGTCGCGCTGCGGGCAGGTGTCGGTGACCGGGCCCGCTACGGTCTCGCTCGGCGGCACGTAGGGGTCGCTGTTCGGGGCCGCAGCGGCGGCGGGCGCCAGCAGGACGGCCGAGCCCACGCACCACGCCGCGACGGATGCGCCCGCGACGCGGACAGCCCGGGCGTGCGGGGTGCGCGGAAGGCCGCGCGCGGGACGCACGGGCCGGCTGCGGTGCAGGGCGCTGATCATCGCGGCCGACTGTAACCGGGCGGTCGGCCGAACTCGGACCATGCGGTGCGGCCGGTGTCGCGGGCGTCATGCCCGCTGCCCCGCGTGGGGGCGGATCGCAGCGCCGGGCCGTGGACGCGAACATCCCCCGGCCCGATGGGCGCGGGGGATGCGGAGCGGCCGGCCGGGTGGCCGTGCGTCAGCGGTCGGTCAGTTCGCGGCGGTCGCGGCGGCGACCTTCGCCCTGACCTCGTCCATGTCCAGGTCACGGACCGCCTGGATGACCTGCTCCAGCGCCGGCGCGGGCAGGGCGCCCGGCTGCGAGAAGACCAGGATGCCGTCCCGGAACGCCATCAGCGTCGGGATCGACCGGATGTCGAAGGTGGCGGACAGGCCCTGGTTGGCGTCCGTGTCGACCTTGGCGAAGGTGATGTCCGAGTGCGTCTTGGACGCCTTCTCGAACACCGGCGCGAACGCGCGGCACGGCGGGCACCACGTCGCCCAGAAGTCCACCAGCACGATGCCGTCCCGGGTGGCGGTCGCCTCGAAGGTGGTGTCGGTGAGTTCAACGGTGGCCATGGTGATCGGGCATTCCTCTCGAAGGGGTCAGGATCGGCGGGGCTCCAGGGGACAGGCCCGGGAGGTGTCCACCCGCGAAAGGTTCAACGCACGGGGTGAGCGGGCAATTCCCGACTGTCGAACAGGTGCTTGATCGCGCTGCGCACCGTGCAGGACGCCGCTGGCCGCGGCGGCGGAACGGGCCGGCCGGCGGCTGGTTCCCCGCGCGGCTGGTCCCCTCAGATGCGCCGGAACATCAAGGCGCGTTTGACTTCCTGAATCGCCTTCGTCACCTGGATGCCACGCGGGCATGCCTCGGTGCAGTTGAACGTGGTGCGGCAGCGCCAGACTCCCTCGGCGTCGGACAGGATCTCGAGCCGCTCCTGCCCGGCCTGGTCGCGCGAGTCGAAGATGAACCGGTGGGCGTTCACGATCGCGGCCGGACCGACGTAGGCGTCCTCCGCCCAATACACCGGGCAGGAGGTGGTGCACGCGGCGCACAGGATGCACTTGGTGGTGTCGTCGAATCGGGCGCGATCCTCGGGCGACTGGATGAACTCCCGGGTCGGCGCGTTGCCCACCGTCACCAGATAGGGCTTCACGGCGCGGTAGGCGTCGAAGAAGGGCTCCATGTCCACGACGAGGTCCTTGAGCAGGGGCAGCCCCTTGATCGGCTCGACCGTCACCTCGTTGCGCTTGTCGCCGATCAGGTCCTTCACGAGAACCTTGCAGCACAAACGGTTCCGGCCGTTGATCCGCATCGCGTCCGACCCGCAGACGCCGTGCGCGCACGACCGCCGGAACGTCAGCGTGCCGTCGATGTACCACTTGATGTAGTGCAGGACGTTGAGCAGCCGATCGCCGGGCAGCGCCGGCACCCGGTAGGCCTCCATGTGCGGCTCGTCGTCAAGCTCCGGGTTGTAGCGCTGGATCTTCACGGTCAGCATCACCGAGCCCTCGGCCACCGGCGGCAGCTCGGCGTGGAAGCTCTCTCCGGCGTCCGGGAACTCGGCGGAGGTGTCGACTCCGGTGCCGGCGGTGTCCGGGGCGGTGGACGTCATCAGTACTTACGCTCCATCGGCTGGTAGCGGGTCTGGATCACCGGCTTGTAGTCCAGGCGGATGTCGGCCGAGAGCTCGCGCCCCTGCTTGTAGGCCATCGTGTGCCGCATCCACTGGCCGTCGTCGCGGGTGGGGTAGTCCTCCCGCGCGTGCCCGCCGCGGGACTCGGTGCGCACCAGCGCGCCGACCACGAGCACCTCGGCCAGCTCCAGCAGGAAGCCGAGCTCGACGGCCTCGAGGAGGTCGGTGTTGTAGCGCCGTCCCTTGTCCTGGACCGCGACCCTCGTGTAGCGCTCCTTCAGCAGCCGGATGTCGTCCAGCGCCTGCTTCAGGGTGGCCTCGGTCCGGTACACGGCGGCGTTGAGGTCCATGGAATGCTGCAGCGCGGTGCGGATCTCGGCGACCCGCTCCTTCCCGGTGGAACCCCTGAGCCCGTCGACCATCTCGACCACGGCCTGCTCGGGAGCCTCGGGCAGCAGCGGGAACTCCGCGCGCGCGGCGTAGTCCGCCGCGGCGATGCCCGCGCGCCGGCCGAACACGTTGATGTCCAGCAGGGAGTTGGTGCCCAGCCGGTTCGACCCGTGCACGGACACGCACGCGCATTCACCCGCCGCGTACAGGCCGGGCACCACGTCCGTGTTGTTGGCGAGCACCTCGCCGTCGATGTTGGTCGGGATGCCGCCCATGACGTAATGGCAGGTCGGGAAGACCGGTACCGGCTCGGTTGTCGGTTCCACGCCCAGGTAGGTCCGGGAGAACTCCGTGATGTCGGGCAGTTTCGTCTCGAGCACCTCGGCGCCGAGGTGCGTGACGTCCAGCAGCACGTAGTCCTTGTTCGGTCCGGCGCCGCGGCCCTCGCGGACCTCCTGCACCATCGAGCGGGCGACGATGTCGCGCGGCGCGAGGTCCTTGATCGTCGGCGCGTACCGCTCCATGAACCGCTCGCCGTCGGCGTTCCGCAGGATCCCGCCCTCGCCGCGCACCGCCTCGGAGATCAGGATGCCCAGTCCGGCCAGGCCCGTCGGGTGGAACTGGAAGAACTCCATGTCCTCCAGGGGCAGGCCCTTGCGGAACACGATGCCCATGCCGTCGCCGGTCAGCGTGTGCGCGTTCGACGTTGTCTTGAAGATCTTGCCGGCGCCGCCGGTCGCCAGCACCACCGACTTCGCCTGGAACACGTGGATCTCGCCGGTCGCGAGCTCGTAAGCGACTGCCCCGCTGCACACCTCGCCCTCGTCGGTCTTGGTCAGCAGCAGGTCCAGCACGTAGAACTCGTTGAAGAACTCGATGCCCAGCTTGACGCAGTTCTGGTACAGCGTCTGCAGGATCATGTGGCCGGTGCGGTCGGCCGCGTAGCAGGCCCTGCGCACGGCGGCCTCGCCGTGGTTGCGGGTGTGGCCGCCGAAGCGGCGCTGGTCGATCCGGCCCTCTGGCGTGCGGTTGAACGGCAGGCCCATCTTCTCCAGGTCCAGGACCGCGTCGATGGCCTCCTTGCACATCACCTCCGCGGCGTCCTGGTCGACGAGATAGTCGCCGCCCTTGACGGTGTCGAAGGTGTGCCACTCCCAGTTGTCGTCCTCGACGTTCGCCAGTGCGGCGCACATCCCGCCCTGGGCCGCGCCGGTGTGCGACCGGGTGGGGTACAGCTTGGTCAGCACCGCGGTGCGGGCCCGCTGCCCGGACTCGATGGCCGCGCGCATCCCGGCGCCGCCGGCGCCGACGATCACCACGTCATATCTGTGCAGCTGCATGTCGCCCCCGTCAGCCCATCGATGGATCGAAGGTGAAGATCACCACGGTGCCCACCCCCAGGATCAGCACCACCGACAGCGCCAGCATCAGCAGCAGCCAGAACCGGGTGCCCTCCCTGCGGGCGTAGTCGTTGATGATCGTGCGCAGGCCGTTCGCGCCGTGCAGCTCGGCCAGCCACAGCATCACCAGGTCCCACACCTGCCAGTAGGGCGAGGCCCAGCGCCCGGCGACGAAGCCCCAATTGATCCGGTGCACGCCACCGTCCAGCACGTTCATGATCAGCAGGTGGCCGAGAACCAGGACGATCAGCACGATCCCGGACAGCCGCATGAACAGCCAGGAGTACATCTCGGTGTTCGTCCGACCGCCGCCCACCCGCCGCCGCGGCGCCCGCGGCGCCTCGATGCCCCGGGTGGCCGGCGGGTCGAACGCCGCGGTCACGAGGTGCTCCCGAACAGGTCCAGAACCGTGCGCTCGAGCATGAAATAGGTGCCGGGGATCATCAGCAGCAGCCAGATGCCGAGGATCACCCAGAGCATCCGCCGCTGGTACCGCGCGCCCTTCGCCCAGAAGTCGACCAGCATGATCCGGACGCCGTTGAGCGCGTGGTAGAGCACCGCGCCGACCAGCCCGACCTCCATGACGTTGACGATCGGGTTCTTGTAGGTCTCGATGATCTCGTTGTAGGCCTCCGGCGACACCCGGACCAGCGCGGTGTCCAGCACGTGCGCGAACAGGAAGAAGAAGGTGAGCACGCCGGTGATGCGGTGCGCGACCCAGGACCACATGCCCGCGTCGCCGCGGTAGACCGAGCCGCGGCGCCCGGGGGGGCCCTCGCCCTGGGATCGACCGGTGGCTGTCGACGGGTTGGACATGATCGTTGTTCGACCTCCGGCGTCGGCGCCGACGCGCGCTGACGTGAGTGTGTCGGACGACCTGCAAGCAGGTCGTTCATCGGCGGCAGACCGCCAGGCCACCTCGTGGCGATCTCTACCGAGCGTAGTCCGGGGCGCGCGACGCGAGCGACTCAGCGAGCTGTGGTGCGCGTGACACCCGGCACGACGACCCGGCCGTCCGCTCACGGTCACGTTCGGGTGAGCACACCGCTAGGCCGAACGGTGGAATCGGCGCCGGACCGTGTGCGCGGGCGTAGAAATTACGGAGCTCCTGGCCGGTGGTGATGATTTCTCGGCCACGATTCGGTCACGGCCCCCCGCAGTGCTCGCCCTAACGGTCTACTCCCGAGTACGGTCCACGCAACGCCGGCCCGCCCGGAACGACAGGCGTGCCCCGTGAACGTGTCCGCGAACCGGACCCACATCGAGAAGGAGAACCACAGTGCGTCGAGCGCTCAGCGTGAAGCTCATCGCCGGACTGGCCGCGGCCGGTCTCGCGCTGACGGCGTGTTCGTCCCCGAGTTCGACGACGAGCACCACCACAAGTGCCGCCGACACGTCGGCCGCATCCAGCGCCGAATCGTCCGCAGCACCATCCAGCAGCGCGGCGACGGGTACGACCGCCGGCGAAACCGCGGCCAGCGTCGAGATGACCGGAGACCCGGCTGCCGTCAAGGTGGGTCTGGCCTACGACATCGGCGGTCGAGGGGATCAATCGTTCAACGACCTCGCCGCATCGAGTCTCGACAAGGCGAAGGCAGCGGGTGTGACCGTGGTCGGCGAGCTGACCGCCGGCGCGGGCGAGCCCGACTCGGCCAAGGTCGACCGCCTGAACCAGTTGATCGACAGTGGCGCCACGGACGTGCTCGCCATCGGATTCGCCTACGCCGGCCCAGTGGCTGAGGTCGCGCCCGCGAACCCGGACGTCAGATTCGCGCTCGTCGACGAGAAGGTCGAGCAGCCGAACGTCGCGTCGCTGGTCTTCGCCGAGGAGCAGGGGTCCTATCTGGTGGGGGTGGCCGCGGCCAAGAAGACCACCACCAACCAGGTCGGCTTCATCGGCGGCGTCAACGTGCCGCTGATCCAGAAGTTCCAGGCCGGTTTCGAGGCGGGCGTCAAGGCAACCAACCCGGACGCGACGGTGACGGTCAAGTACATCACCGAGCCCCCGGACTTCAGCGGCTTCAACTCGCCCCAGCAGGGCGAGACGATCGCCACCGGCATGTACAACGACGGAATCGACATCATCTACGCGGCGGCCGGTGGATCGGGTGCCGGCGTGTTCAAGGCCGCCAAGGCAACCGGAAACCTCGGTATCGGCGTCGATTCCGATCAGTACAACTGGCCGACGCTCGCCGATGTCAAGGACGTGATCATGACGTCGATGACGAAGAGTGTCGACATTGCCACGATGGACTACATCATCAGCGCGGTGAACGGCGAGGCCTTCACCGGCATTCATGTGTACGACCTGAGCAACGATGGGGTCGGGTACTCCACATCGGGCGGGCTGATCGACGACATCGTTCCCGATCTGGAGTCTGCCAAGACCGAGATCGTCGATGGCGTCATCGTGGTGCCCTCGACCGTCGGCTGAATTCGCTCTCGCGACGTGGCCCCGGCGGATGGACCCGCCGGGGCCACGCTGCTATGAACGACGTGCGCAACCGGAGGTGAGGAGCGATGTCCGCAGACCCGTCCGCCCCGGGACCCACAGCCGGCGAAGGGAAGGGCCCTCCGGCGGTGGAGCTCGCGGGTATCACCAAGCGCTTCCCCGGCGTGGTGGCGAATTCGGACATCAACATCACCGTCCATCGCGGCACGGTGCACGCGCTCGTCGGCGAGAACGGCGCCGGGAAGTCGACGCTGATGAAGACCCTCTACGGCATGCATCAGCCGGACGAGGGAACGATCATCATCGAAGGCCGCGAGGTGACCTTTCATTCCCCGGCCGACGCGATCGCTGTCGGGATCGGCATGGTGCATCAACACTTCATGCTCGCCGACAACCTGACGGTCTGGGAGAACATCGTTCTCGGCTCGGAGCCGACGGCCGGGGGTCGGCTCGACGCCCGCGGGGCCAGAGATCGGATCGACGAAATCGGGCGGCGTTACGGGCTGACGGTGGACAGCGGCGCGTTGGTGGAATCGCTCGGAGTCGGCGCACGGCAGCGGGTCGAGATCCTCAAGGTGCTCTACCGCGGCGCGCGGATCTTGATCCTCGACGAACCAACGGCCGTGCTCGTGCCGCAGGAGGTCGACGAGCTCTTCGGCAATCTGCAGGAACTGAAGTCCGAGGGGCTCACGATCATCTTCATCTCGCACAAGCTCGACGAGGTCCGCGCCATCGCGGACGAGATCACCGTGATCCGCCGGGGTACCACGGTCGGCACGGCGGACCCGAAGAACGTGACCAACCGGCAGCTCGCCGAGATGATGGTCGGCGCCGCCCTCCCGGTGCCCGAACTACGGGAGTCAACGGTCACCGACCGTGTCGTGCTCGAGCTCACCGGCGTCGGGGTTGCCGCGCCGGACGGTCGAGACCTGCTCTCCGAGATCAGCCTGACCATTCACGCTGGCGAGGTTCTCGGCATCGCGGGCGTCGAGGGGAACGGTCAGTCAGAGTTGGTCGATACGATCATGGGGATCCGTCCGTTGGCCGCCGGGACGATTCGCCTGGGGGACCGTGACATCGGTAATGCGCCGACGGCCGCTCGTCGCGAAGCGGGCGTGGGGTTCATTCCCGAAGACCGGCACCGCCAGGGGCTGATCCTCGAGGGGACGCTGTGGGAGAACCGCGTGCTCGGCCACCAGACCCGTCGGCCGTCGGCCCGCGGATTCCTCATCGACCGCGCGGCGGCGAAGGCCGACACCCGCCGCATTGTCGAGCAGTTCGACGTCCGCACACCAGGCATCGATGTCACCGCTGCGTCGCTGTCCGGCGGAAATCAGCAGAAGCTCATCGTCGGGCGGGAGATGAGCGAGGACCCGGTGCTGCTCATCGCATCGCACCCGACGCGCGGGGTCGACATCGGCGCCCAGGCCGCGATCTGGGAGCACCTCCGCAACGCGCGCGCGGCCGGTCTCGCCGTCCTGCTGATCTCCGCCGATCTCGAGGAGCTGATCGGCATGTCCGACCGCTTGACGGTCATCCTGCGTGGCCGCCTGACCGGTGAATACGATCCGCACCGCGTCACTCCCGAGCAGCTCGGGTCCGCGATGACGGGCGCCGGCGATGAGACGGGCGAGGTGGCGTGATGACCGGATCCCGCTGGCGGCGGTTCCTCCTCGCCGCGGCTGCGCCGATCGGTGCCCTGTTGGCTTCGCTGTTGATCACATCGATCCTGCTGGTCGCGACCGGGCACAACCCACTCGAGGCGTTCGGCGCCATGGCGTCAGCGTTCGAACGGATCCGGGTTGTCCTGGGGACCGTCAACCAGGCGGCCGTGTACTACCTGGCGGCGGTTGCGGTGGCGATCGGGTTCAAGATGAACCTGTTCAACATCGGTGTGGACGGTCAGTACCGACTGGCCGCCATGCTGTCCGCGGCGGTCGCCGGCGCCTCCTTCATGAGCAGCCTTCCGGGGTTCGTGCGCATCGCGATCACCCTGATCGTCGCGATGGCGGTCGGCGCCGCGTGGGCGGGTGTTGCGGCGTTCCTCAAGGTGACCCGCGGCGTCAGCGAAGTCATCAGCACGATCATGTTGAACGCGATCGCCACCTTCATCATCGCGTACCTGCTGACCCCCGAGCGGCTGGCCGTGCTGGAAGGCAACAACATCAGCACGCCGCCGATCACCGAGGGGGGCCAGCTCGGCGTGGTCCGCTTCGAGGGCTCGACGACCCCGCTGTTCAGCCTCTGCCTGCTGGCGGCGATCGTCGGAGTGACCTACGCGCTCGTGCTCTCCCGCACGGCGTTCGGCTTCTCGCTCAAGGCGACGGGGATGAGCGAGACGGCAGCGATCGCCTCCGGCATCTCCGTGAAGCGGATGATCGTGTCCGCGATGCTGCTGTCGGGTGCCGTCGCCGGTCTGGTCGGCATGCCGGAATTGCTGAACGGCTCCGCCGCGTCCTACTCCCTGAATTTCCCGACGGGCCTCGGCTTCACCGGCATCGCGATCGCGCTGCTGGGCCGTAATCATCCGGTTGGCATGGTGTTCTCCGCGCTGTTGTGGGCGGCTCTGGACTCGTCGGCGAACGCTCTGCAGGGCGTCGGAGTACCGCGGGAATTGGTGACGATCATGCAGGGCATCATCGTGCTCTCCGTGGTGGTCGCGTACGAGTTCGTCCGTCGGTACCGGCGGGTCCTCGAGGCGCGCGACGTCGCAAGGGCTCTGGCCGCCCGGCAGCGGCAGGCGGTGACGACATGAGCATCGACTCGGAAGTGGCCGTTCCCCTGCCCGTCAGCGGTCCACGCCGCTCATTTTCACCGATCGTGTGGGTGGGATTCGTCGCGCTCGGCATCGCAGTCGTCTCCCTCGTGCGGGTCCTGACCGGGGCAGACAACCTGGATTCGTCCGGTGCCATTCAAGCGGCGATCACAGCTGCCACGCCCATCGCCCTGGCCGGCCTTTCCGGGCTGTGGTCGGAGCGCGCGGGCGTGGTCAACATCGGTATCGAGGGCATGATGATCCTCGGCACGTTCGGCGCGGGTTACGCCGGTTACCAGTGGGGGGCGTGGGCCGGCGTCTTCTTCGGGGTGGTCTGCGGACTGCTCGGCGGGCTCCTACACGCCCTTGTGACCGTGACCGTGGGGGTCGATCACATCATCTCCGGCGTAGCGATCAACATTCTCGCGCCCGGCCTGACGCTGTATCTGTCTCGCTTGGTCTTCACCGATGCCCCAGGGGGTGGTCAGCGGCAGTCGCCGCCCGTTCCGGACGTCGGTCGCATCACGTTGCCCGGCCTGTCCGACTGGTTGGGCGAGATCGAGGAGAAGGGCTGGTTCTTCGTCTCCGATCTCGCGGGCATCCTGCGCGGCTTCACCACCAACCTCTCGCTGCTGACGGTTCTCGCCGTGCTCCTGATCATCGCCTCCACGTTCGTACTCTGGCGCACTCGCCTGGGCCTCCGGCTGCGGTCCGTCGGTGAGGCGCCTTATGCCTCGGAGTCGCTGGGCGTCAACGTCTATTGGTACAAGTACATCGCCGTCATGATCTCCGGTGCCCTGGCCGGGCTTGCGGGCGCATTCCTGGTGGTGGGCCTCAAATTCCAGGATGGTCAGACAGGTGGGCGCGGGTTCATCGGGCTCGCGTCGATGATCTTCGGAAATTGGCGTCCGGCGGGCATGGCGATGGGTGCGTCGCTGTTCGGGTATACCGACGGCGTGCAGCAATACGACTCGTCGGGCACCGCTATGCACGCGTTCTTGCTCCTGGTCGCGATCGCCCTGGTGGTCGTCGCGGTCCTCCAGTACCGCTCCGGTCACCTGGGGGTCGCCGGGGTGGCGTTGGGTATCGCGGTGTTGTGCGTGTGGTGGTTCCTCGCGACGGACACGCTGCCCCAGCAGCTGGTCAAAGCGGCACCGTACGCGATCACGCTCCTCGTGATGGGGCTGGCCTCACAGAATCTGCGCATGCCGAAGGCCGACGGTCTGATCTACCGCAAGGGCGGCGGTTGATGGCGGCAGACAAGGTCGGAAGACGTCGATGAGCTCCCCGGTGATCGACTGGCGCCAACTGCGAGAACTCGCGGTGGAGGCCGCCGCCCTCGCCTATTGCCCGTATTCCACCCTGCAGGTCGGGGCCGCCGCCATTGCCGCGGACGACGCGGGTACGCCCCGCGTCATCACCGGCTGCAACGTGGAGAACGCGTCGTACGGGCTCGGCCTGTGTGCCGAGTGCACGCTCGTCGGCCAGCTCCGGCTGACCGGCGGTGGCCGGCTGGTCGCGCTGGCCTGCCGCTCCGGCACCGGCGACCTGCTGATGCCCTGCGGCCGCTGCCGGCAGGTGATCTTCGAGTTCGGCGGCCCTGATCTGCTCGTCGACACCCCGTCCGGCCCCCGCCCGATGACCGAGGTGCTGCCCGACGCCTTCGGCCCCGAACACCTCCCGCCCGCCTGACCTGGCGTCACTGCCCCCACCCCCGGTCCCGTCTCCACTCTCCCCCTCGACGGAAGTTGATCATGGCGATATTCCCGCTGGACCCGCCGATTTGTCGGCGAGTCGCGTGATTATCGCCATGATCATTTCCGGCTCAGCGGGGGTGCCGACGATCGGCGAGGCCGGCCGGCGGCGGCGTGGGATGGGGCGGCGAGGACGAGATCCGTTCCACCGGGCGACATCAAGGGAGATGCGCGATGAGCACGTTCGCGGCGGTCGACGTCATCAGGGCCAAGCGGGACCGGAACGAGCTGTCCCGTGAGCAGATCGACTGGGTGATCGACGCCTACACCCGCGGCGAGGTCGCGGAGGAGCAGATGTCCGCGCTGCTCATGGCGATCCTGCTGAACGGCATGACGGGCGCGGAGATCGCCGCGTGGACGTCGGCGATGATCGGCTCCGGCATCCGCATGGACCTGTCGGGGGTCGGCCGGCCGACGGTCGACAAGCACTCGACGGGCGGTGTGGGGGACAAGATCTCGCTGCCGCTGGCGCCGCTGGTGGCCGCCTGCGGCGCCGCGGTGCCGCAGCTGTCCGGCCGCGGGCTCGGCCACACCGGCGGGACGCTCGACAAGATGGAGGCGATCAAGGGCTGGAAGGCGACCCTCAGTCCCGAGGAGATGGCCGAGCAGCTCCGCACCGTGGGCGCCGTGATCTGTGCCGCCTCCGAGGATCTCGCGCCCGCCGATCGCAAGCTCTACGCCCTGCGCGACGTGACCGGGACCGTCGAGTCCATCCCGATGATCTCCGCGTCGATCATGAGCAAGAAGATCGCCGAGGGCACCGGCGCGCTGGTGCTGGACGTCAAGGTCGGCTCCGGCGCGTTCATGAAGCGCCCCGACCACGCCCTCGAGCTCGCCCGGACGATGGTCGATCTCGGCTCGCGGGCCGGCGTCCGCACGTCCGCGCTGCTCACCGACATGGACACCCCGCTCGGCCGGGCCGTCGGCAACGCCGTCGAGGTCGCCGAGTCCGTCGAGGTGCTCGCCGGCGGCGGCCCGCCGGACGTCGTCGAGCTGACCCTGGCCCTGGCCACCGAGATGGTCCGGCTCGCCGGCCTGGACGCCGATCCCGCCGCCGTGCTCGCCTCGGGCAAGGCGATGGACGCGTGGCGCGCGATGGTGGCCGCGCAGGGCGGCGACCCGGACGCGCCGATGCCCGAGCCGCAGTACCGCGAGCAGGTCGTCGCCGACGAGGGCGGTGTGGTGCAGCGGATGGACGCGCTGGCGGTCGGCATCGCGGCCTGGCGGCTCGGCGCCGGCCGCGCCCGCAAGGAGCACGCGGTCCAGGAGGCCGCCGGCATCCTCTGCCTGGCCAAGCCCGGCGACCCGGTGGCCGCCGGGCAGCCGCTCTTCGAGCTGCACACCGACACCCCGGAGAAGATCCCGGCCGCGCTCGCCGACCTGGCCGGCGCGGTCGTCGTCGGTCCGCCCGGCTTCGAGGCCCGCCGCCCCCCGCTGGTGCTGGACGTGGTCCGCGGCGACTGACGGCGCGTCCCGCGCTGCGAGAGCTGTTCACGCGTAGCGCATCCCGGCCGCGAGGGCAGTGAACCGTGCCCTTCCGGGCAGCCCCGGATTCCTACACTCGATCCATGGGACTGCGCCGGTGACGGCTGCGGCGGGGACGGAGCGGAGGTGGTCTTCTGAAGCAGAAGCGCACCGCGCACCGCAGGCGGCCGGTCGCCCACCGCGACGATGCCGAGGCCAGACAGACCAGCCGGAGGCCCAGCCCGTTCCCGCTGCCGCCGTGGCGGCCCTGCGGGCGGGGCGCCGGGACGTGCCCGCGGCCGACGTGCGGCAGGTGCAGGCCGGCGCCGGCAACCGTGCGCTGGCGATGACGCTGCAGCGCGACCAGTGGATCCGGGGAAAGCCCGTCGAGTACAACCGGGAGAATCGCCCCACGAAGGGCGCGGACGTGCGGGCCGCCCTGCGCACGGAGCTGCCGGGGCTGCTCGCCGCGCTGTCCGACGCGGACCTCGACCGCTGGCAGCGGATCGTCGACTACTACGCCATCACCCGGCACATCGACAAGGAGCTGCGCCAGCTGCGCGGCGAGTACGCGGCGCGCTATCCCGGCTTGAAGGTCGAGGGCGAGGGCATGTGGACGGGCCTCGGTCCCTACAACGACGAGGTCCGCCGGATCAGGCGCGGGGCGCCGCAGCGCCCGCCGGGCGGCGAGAAGCTGACGATCGATCCCGAGCTGCTGCTGAGCACCGACGTGCGCGATCCGCCGGAGTGGGACGTCAAGGCGGAGACCGCCTTCCGGCAGTGGGCCGTGGATCGGCTGCGCAAGGACCCGCCGACGTTCGACATGTATCCGGATCACGACGACGAGATCATCACCCGCCGCACCTGGGTGGGCAGCTTCACCACGAAGGGCGTCATCACGCTCTCCGACCTCCGGCACCGTTTCAGCAAGGAGTACGACGAGCAGGTCGTCAACCGGCCCGAGTGGAAGAAGCTGAGGGAGGCCTTCTCCGAGACCGTCGGCGCGTACTACGACGCGACCCAGGTGCACCGCGAGCGCAGCAAGATCAACGCGGAGAACGAGGGCTGGTTCGGCATCGACATCGTCCGCAACATCATCGAGGTGGTCGGCGAGGGCGACGAGGACTACCCCTCGATCCGGCAGTGGGACGAGCCCAAGCGACTGATCGACCAGGCCGGTCCCGCGCTGCGCGCGCAGCAGTTCGAGCTGGCTGTGCCACTGCTGGCGATGGCCGAGCTGAACACCGCGCAGGCCGCGCAGAAGATCTTCGCCTACGACCACCGGGTCGAGACCGGGGCCGCGACCGCCGTGAAGTGGCTCAACCGGGTGAAGACCGCCGGGTCGATCGCCGCCAGCATCGCGGCCGGGCCGCTCGGCATCACCGGATCCGCGCTGGTGGCCGGCGGCTACACGTTCGTGCAGGAGGGGGCGCAGAACGCCTCGGCGCTCGCGCACGGCCAGCGCACCGACCTCGGGCTCGCCGGCCTGGTCAAGCAGGCGGGCACGGCCACGGTCATGGGCCTGCTGGGCGGCGCGCTGCAGAGCCGGTTCCAGGCGGCGATGGCCGCCCGGCTGGCCGCGGTCACCGGCAAGGCCGGGGGCGCGCTGCGCGAGGCGGCGGTCAGCTCGGCGGCCGCGATGACCTCCTCCGTCTACAACACCGCGGCGGAGGCGGTGCTGAACGCCGTCGTCAACGGCCAGGCGTTGCCCAAGGACGCCAACGCGCTCGCCGATCTCATCGTGGACAAGGCGCTCGAGTCGGGGGCGATGGACGTGGCGCTGCGCGGTCCGTCCGCGCGGGTGGCCCGCGAGTACCAGGCCTGGCGGGCGGGCACGGCGACCGCGGTGGTGCCCGGCAAGGCCGCCGAGGTCGCGCGGCGCCGCCAAGCCCGGCGACCCGGCCGCGAAGAAGCCGGCGACGGAGATCCCGGACCCGCGCGCCATGCCCGAGGACGTGGCGCGGCGCCTGCTCACCGAGGGCGGCGGCTGGGACCGCCTGCACGGCGAGCTGCGCACCGGCACCGGCCTCGGCCAGGGCATCGACCGTGCCCGAGCGGCAGGCCCTGATCACCCGGTTCGAGTCGTCCCGCGAACTGCTCGCCCGCGACGTCGGCGCGATGTTCGAGGGCACCGTGCTCGATCACCGAGGGGGACAAGGGGCGGACGATCTCGGTCCACTTCACGGGCGACGCCGCCGTGCAGCACGTCGCGGAGGCCAAGGCCTTTCTCGACACGAAGCGCCCTGGCTGGGCGGCGGAGACCGGCGTCGTGCTGGAGTCCGGCCCCAGGTCGGTCGCCGGGCTCGCCGGAGGCGCGCGGTGCCCTCGCGGCGCTGGAGAAGGCGACTCCCCGCGCCCGGCAGCTGGCCGCGAAGCTGGTTCCGCTGTTCGAGAAGTGGAACGCACCGGGGACCAGAGCGGAGCAGCGACTGGAGATGCTCGTCGGTGTGGTGAACGAGCAGCTGCGTGCGGCCGGCATGCCCGAGGTGCATCCCGCGTTCGGCGATCGGGGCAAGGCCGAGAACGGCAAGATGTCGGCGCGGACGTGGGAGCTGCAGATCAAGGCCAGCCTGCTGCAGGGCGCGAAGCAGACACCCGAGCAGTTCGCGCAGGGCGTGCGAGATCGCCATCCACGAGGGCTATCACGCCATGCAGATCTTCCGCGCGGCCAGGACCAACCCGGTGATGGCCGAGAAGTACCTCGACAAGTCCGTGTTCAAGGCCGTGATGGACGCCAACCTGCCGGGATCGAAGGCGGAGAAGATCAACCTGTCCGCGATGGAGTGGGTCGAGGCCGGGCAGGTTCGCGAGAGCCTGTGGGGCAGTGGGCGAGCCGCGCGGAAGCAGATCTACGCCCGGATGGACACCGCCGAGGCGGCGATCATCGCCGCTGCCAAGAAGGTCGCGAAGTACAAGGGCATTCCTCGCGGCTCGTCGGGCAAGCAGGCGGCCAGACGGGAGTTGATCGCTGCCCGCAAGGATTTCCGGGACGCGGCGCACGAGGAGTACCTCCGGCTGCCCGAGGAGGTCGAGGCCTGGAAGATCGGGTTGGAGACCAAGGCCGCCGTGGCCGAACGCATGCGGTTGGACGCGGCGATCGACAAGGCGCGGCAGGACGTCGCGGCGGCACACGAGGCCTTCACCAAGATCGACGGACCGCTGATGGAACAGCTCGCCGACGCGTCGGCCACCTCCACCGCGGCGGCGCAGCTCGCCTGGGAGCGCGCGATCAACCTCGAGCGGATGAAGCG
The DNA here is from genome assembly GCA_963829945.1 of uncultured Actinomycetota bacterium. GTDB lineage: Bacteria > Actinomycetota > Actinomycetes > Mycobacteriales > Nakamurellaceae > Nakamurella. The sequence continues at coordinate 200,329 of CAWHKH010000004.1, forward strand.
CAACATTCTGGCGTCGTTCATCGACAAGCGGAACAAGCTGATGACAGGCAACCCGTGACGAGCGAGCAGGCGGCGGCGCTGCGTGCGCTGATCGACACGCTGCGGGCGAGCCCGACCGATGCGGACTTCGCCGCCCGCTGGGGAAGGCCGGGTCGAAGTCGGCGCCGCCGGCCGCGGTTCTCGCGTGGTGCTCGAATCGGGCCCGTTCGCGGCGCTGGAGCTACGGGCATGGACGGACGACGACACGGGGGTGGTCGACGTCGAACTCCGGGACGGCGAACCCGCGCTGTCGTTCCGCGCCGTCGCGGACCGGTTCGGGCCGTTCGAGGACGATCCGCACCTCGACGCCGCGGCGCCGTGGTTCTTCGCGGAGGTCGGCGGCGGTCCCGGTGCCGGGGTGCAGCTGACGGTCGCGGTCCGGGACGGCACGGTGACCGAGATCGAGCTCGTGCGTGACCCGGTGCCCGGCGGGGGATGATCCGACCGGTCCCCGCGCCGGGCCGGCGCGTCGTCGCGGCACGGTAACGTCCGCCCGGATGCCGACCGAGCTGACCGCCGAGACCATCGTCACCGCCCCGAAGGTGCTGCTGCACGACCATCTCGACGGCGGGTTGCGGCCGGCGACGCTGATCGACCTGGCGGACGAGATCGGCTACGACGCGCCTGCCCGCCACGGACGTCGCCGATCTCGCCCGGTGGTTCTCCGAGTCCGCGTACTCCGGCTCGCTGGAGCGATATCTGGAGACCTTCACGCACACGACTGCCGTGATGCAGACCCGGGAGTCGCTGATCCGGGTGGCGTCGGAGTGCGCGCAGGACCTGGCCGCGGACGGCGTCGTCTACGCCGAGGTGCGGTTCGCGCCCGAACTGCACACCGAGCGGGACCTCACCCTGCACCGAGGTCGTGCAGGCGGTGCTGGACGGCGTCACCGCCGGCACCAGGGCGGCCGCCGAGCGGGCCGCACCATCCGGGTGCGGGTGCTGCTGACGGCGATGCGGCACGCGGCGCGCGGTCCGCGCGAGATCGCCGAGCTGTGCATCGCTTTCCGCGACCGCGAGGTCGCCGGATTCGACATCGCGGGTGCCGAGGCCGGGTTTCCCGCCCACCCGGCACCTGGACGCGTTCGAGTACCTGCGCCGGGAGAACGCGCACTTCACGATCCACGCCGGCGAGGGCTTCGGGCTGCCGTCGATCTGGGAGGCGCTGCAGTGGTGCGGCGCCGATCGACTCGGGCACGGCGTGCGGATCGTCGACGACATCGCCGTCACGCCGGACGGGCCATCACGCTCGGCCGGCTGGCCGCCTACGTGCGGGACAAGCGCATCCCGCTGGAGATGGCGCCGACGTCGAACGTGCAGACCGGCGCGGCGACGTCCATCGCCGAGCACCCGATCGGGCTGCTCGCCGACCTGAAGTTCCGGGTCACCGTCAACACCGACAACCGGCTGATGTCGGGCTGCTCGATGACGAGCGAGATGACCGCGCTCACCGAGGCTTTCGGCTACGGCTGGGACACCCTGCAGTGGTTCACGGTGAACGCCATGAAGTCCGCGTTCCTGCCCTTCGCCGAGCGGCTCGAGATCATCGAACGGCTGATCAAGCCCGGGTACGAGGCGCTGCGCGACTGATCAGCGCCGGAATCGACCTGCGCGCCCGCGGCGGCGCGTTCGGCGACGCGGTCGAGCGCCGTCCTGATCACGACGAGCTCGTCGTCCGTCAGCGCCTCGCCGAAGAGGCGGTCGATGCCGGCCAGGTAGGTCGGGCGCCGCCGGCACGCAGGTGCCGACCGGCCGCGCGGTGGTGAGCACGGCGTAGGCCGACCGCCGATCGTCGGGATTGGCGTCGCGCCGCGACCAGGTCCGCCGCGGACATCTCGTCCACCAGCCGGCTCACCCGGGTCCGGCTGAGCGTCACCCGCTCGCCGAGTTCGCTCATCCGCAGCCGTCGGCCGGGCCCGGCGTTGAGCTCGAGCAGCACGTCGTACCAGGCCAGCGGCAGCCGGTGGGCGGCCTGCAGTTCGCCGGTCGAGGCGCGGGACCAGCGTCGCGTGCACCCGCAGCAAGGCACCCCAGGCGTCCGCCGCGAGAGTGCTCGGTGGGCGGAATCGGAGTCTGCCATGATCCGCAGGCTAGCAGGAGTTGCGTGCGCGCGCACATATTGCTAGTGTGTGCGCACGCACCTAAATTGCCACCGAGCTGGAGGACGCCCAATGACCACACTGCTGCACATCTCGCCATCGCCCCGCGGCGCGAAGTCCGAGTCGCTGGCGATCGCCGAGACCTTCCTGTCGGTCTACACGGACACGCACCCCGATCGTCGAGATCCAGCACCTGGGACCTGTGGGACGGCACGCCTGCCCGAGTTCGGGCCGGCGGCCGCGCACGCCAAGATGGCCGTCTTCGCCGGCGCCGACCCGATGGGGGAGGAGGCCGCAGCCTGGCGCGCGGCGAGGGACACCTTCCGGCGGTTCGCCGCCGCGGACGCGTACCTGTTCAGCGTGCCGATGTGGAATGCCGGCGTGCCCTACATCCTCAAGCAGTTCATCGACGTGGTCAGCCAACCGGGCATGGTCTTCTCGTTCGATCCGGAGCGCGGCTACACCGGCCTGCTCGGCGGCCGCAAGGCCGCCGTCGTCTGCACCAGCGCGGTGTACGGCCCCGGCCGTCCGCCGTCGTTCGGCTCCGACTTCCAGGCGACCTACCTGCGGGACTGGCTGGACTGGGCGGGTATCAACGACGTCGCCGAGGTCGCGTTCCGGCCGAATCTGGCCACTGCGGACGCCGGCCTGGGCCGGCGCACGTGGCGCACGCGGCGGCCCGGGATCTCGGCCAAGCAGTTCTGACGGCCGACTCCCGGTCGGCGGCCCGACCCCCGGGTGGTCGGTCAGGACATGTCGCCGTCCCAGTCGAGCGTCGCGGCGAACCGGTCGACCAGCACCGACCAGGCGCCGACCTCGTCGTCGAAGGGCGGCGCCGGTGCCAGCCGGTCCGCGTCGGGATTGATGATCGCGCTGACCAGGTTGCCCAGCGGGCTCGCGGAGCCGAGCGCCTCGGTGGTCTCGTCGTCGCCGCGCTGCATCGCGGCGTCGGTGAGCAGCTCGACGGCGAGGTCGAGCTGCCCGGCGTCGACCGCGGTCGGGACCCTCGGCCAGGCTTTCGGTGAGACCGTCCAGCTGGTAGGTGTTCTCGGGGCCGGCCAGTACGGCGGCCTCGCCATCGCTGACGCCGTTGCGGATCTCCGGCCAGATCCTCAGGGCGGCCAGCCGGTGGTCGCTCGGCTCGGGCCTCGTCAGAGTAGTTCTCGAGCGCCTCCGGGGAGGAGTAGATCTGGATCCGGCCGTCGATGGACAGGAACACCGGGTCGTCGCCGAGGTAGCAGCGCAGGGTGTAGCCGGTGCGGCCGCCGATGGTGATCTCCAGGCAGTCGACGCCGGTCTCGTCCCAGTAGTCGCAGATCCTCGTCGCGCGGTTCCGTCGTCCTCCTCCGGCTCCTCGGCACCGGTCGCCGCGCTTCTCGGCGGCGCTGATCGCGGCGGCCTCGGCCTGCCCGATGGCCAGCGCGTCGGGATCGACCTCCGGCGTGGTGACGATGCCGTCCAGCGCGTCGACCACCTCGTCCCAGCGGTCGACGACGACGGCGCCGATCTCGTTCCACAGCTTCTCGCCGTTGCGGCCGGTGAAGGCCGGACTGCCCGAGCGGCAGGAGGCTGAACCCGTCGGTCGAATCCAGCACCTCGTCGATCGCATCCAGCCCGCACACCTCGGCCAGCGACCGCAGGATCGCGATCGTGTCCGCCAGCTCGGCCAGCGTCCAGATGTCGGCCGGCTCGGCCACCAGCTCCGGCACCCCGACGATGTCGAAGCTGTGGTCGTCGTCCGGCGGGAGCTCGTCGACCAGCAAGTCGGACGCGGCCTCCCACTCCGGGTGATCGAGCAGGTCGTGCTCGGTCGAGGTGCGGATGAACGCGGCCAGATGGGCGGGGGTCGGGAAGCACGTACAGGTCGTCGCCGTGGCCGAGGAAGGCCTCCCAGTCCTCGCCGTCCTCCCGCCAGCTCGGCGCCCACAGGGTCAGCCCGTTGCCGGCCGTCAGGCCGAGCTCGATGGGAATGATGTCCGCTGCCACCGGTTCTCCTTTTCGGGCCTCCGGTTGCCGGAGCGCCGCGCGGCGCGGGCGGGCCCCGCGCATGCCGACGGCGAGCCTAACCGGTGCCGCGGCATCGGACCGCTGCGCGCGGGAGGCGTCCGGGCGTCCGATCGGGTGCGGCGCCGCCGCTTCACCGCGGGCACCGGCGACTGCGCTGGGATCAGACGCCGACGGAGTCCAGGTCGTCGCCGCCGCTGCGGCCACGCCGTTCCCGGTCGTCCTCGACCGGCGACGCGTCCTGGAGCGCCGGCGCGCCGCCCTGATCACCGGCTCGGCCGGTCAATCCGGTTGGTTGCGCCGGACCGATGGGGTGATGATGGGGCCCGTTCCCCGGGGCCGCATCGGGTCGCCGGAGGACGACGCCGGGGTCGCTCTGCCAGGCTGGGAGCCGAGCCCGACACGCCCCGACCCCGGGGGCGAGCCGACCAGCTCGCGCCTGGTTCCAGACAACCTCACCGGGAGGTCGCCATGACCGCGTCATCCGACAAGGGCTCGAAGCCCGCCGACCCGGTGCCCGCCGCCGTGGCGGGCCCCGACACAGGCGCCGGCCCCGACACCGGCACCGACGAGACGCCCGTGACGACCGTCCGCGAAGGATGCGTTCGCCGCCGCGCTCGCGCGCAAGAAGGCGGCGGACACGAAGCGCGCCGCGCACCTGGACGCGCACGGCGGCGTGGGCGGGTCGACCGCGAACCACAAGGCCACCAGGACATTCCGCCGCAAGTCGGGCTGATGCCGGACCCGGGGCTTCGCCCCGGAGGCCGGCCCGGCCGATCGTGACGCAGCCGCCCCCCGCGCCGGAGTTGATCATGGCGAAATTCACGCTGGGAGCGCCGAATGGTCGGCGAGTCGCGTGAACTTTGCCATGATCAACTCCGGACACGATGGTGCCCGCCAGCCACCCGTCCCCCGGATCACTGCAGCGGCAGCGGGGACTGCAGCCACCACGGCCCGTCGTCGTGCTCGATCCGCGCCACCCACTTGACCCAGTGGTAGCCGCGGCGGCCCGGCACGACCAGCCGGGTGGGGGCGCCGTGGCCCGGCAGCAGCGGGCCGTCACCGACCTGCACCGCGAGGAGCAGGTCGTCGGTCAGCGGCAGCCGCCGGCGGTACCCGGTCGCGCTGATCACCGTCACCGAGCCGGTCGACCCGGGCGGCAGCATGCGCGCGATCCGCATCCCGGTCCAGGTCTGCTCGGTGAACCAACCACCCGTGCAGTCCAGGATCGCGGTCACCGAATCCCGGGCGCTCGCGAGTTCCGCCATCGAGTAGCCGCGCTCGCCGCGGGCCGTCGCCACCCGGACCGTCCACGTCGTGCGGTCGATCTCGGGCACGCTGTCGAAGAGCCAGATCGTCGCGGGCACGCGGGCCGGGTCGCCCGACGCCACCTCGTAGGACCCGGTGTCCCTGCGCCCCGCACCGGGCAGCGACAGCAGCCGGGTCGCGCCCTCGGTCGCCGCCACCCCGGCCACGGCGCCCGCACCGAGCAGCGCCCCCCGGAACAGGGTCCGGCGCGACGCATCGGTCAGCCTGGGTCGGATCCGCCGCTCGCGGACGTGCACGGCGGCCGGGATGAGCAGCGCGAGGCCGAGCCCGACGTGGATCAGCAGCACCCCGTACCCGCCGACCGACGTCAGGATGCCGGTGCTGTGCGCGATCCCGGCGAGCAGCGTCAGCACGACCAGCACGGCCAGCAGCACCGAGGTGGATCGACCCGGCCGGCGGTGCCGCAGCCCGCGCCGCGCGATCATCGACTTCCACGGCAGGAGGAGCACGATCGCGAATCCGGCCGCGGCGTGCGCGCCGACGACCAGCCACACGGGTCCGCTGCCCACCAGGTAGGCGCCGAACCCGGTCAGCACGGCCAGGGGGAGCAGGATCAGCAGGCCCAGGTTGGTGCGGCGACCGGCCACACCCGACGGTACGTCCGCGCCCGATGCGCCGTGCCGGGGCGGGTCTTACGAATCCAGGACGACCACTGACCGCAGCACGTCGCCGTCGCGCATCCTGCCGAAGGCGCCCTCGATGCCGTCCATGGAGATCCGCTCGGTGACGAACCTGTCCAGCGGCAGCCGGCCCTGCAGGTACAGGTCGATCAGCACGGGGAAGTCCCGGGTGGGCAGGCAGTCGCCGTACCAGGACGACTTCAGCGATCCGCCGCGGCCGAACACGTCGAGCAGCGGGATCTCCAGCGTCATCGCCGGCGTGGGCACGCCGACGAGCACCACGGTGCCGGCCAGGTCGCGCCCGTAGAACGCCTGCTTCCACGTCTCGGGCCGGCCGACCGCGTCGATGGCCACGTCCACCCCGAAACCACCGGTGAGTTCCCGGATGGCCTCGACCACGTCGGGCCGGATCGCCGCCGGCCAGCACCGTGTGCGTGGCGCCGAACTCCTTGGCCCACTCCAGCTTTCGCGGATCGGTGTCGACCGCGATGATGGTGTGCGCGCCGACCAGGGCGCTGCCGGCGATCGCGGCGTCGCCCACCCCGCCGCAACCGATGACCGCGACGGAGTCGCCGCGGGTGACCGCGCCGGTGTTGATCGCCGCGCCGATGCCGGCCATCACGCCGCAGCCGAGCAGGCCGGCGATCGCGGCGGGGACCTGCGGGTCGACCGTGGTGCACTGGCCCGCCGCGACCAGGGTCTTGCCGAGGAACGCGCCGATGCCGAGCGCGGGGGACAGCGGGGTGCCGTCCTCCAGGGTCATCTTCTGCGTCGCGTTGTGGGTGGCGAAGCAGTACCAGGGCCGACCCCGCAGGCACGCGCGGCAGGATCCGCACACGGCGCGCCAGTTGAGGACGACGAAGTCGCCCGGCCGCACGTCCGTGACACCCGCGCCGACGGCCTCGACGACACCGGCGGCCTCGTGGCCGAGCAGGTAGGGGTAGTCGTCGCCGATGCCGCCCTGCTGGTAGTGCAGGTCGGTGTGGCACACGCCGCACGCCTGCACGCTGACCAGCGCCTCGCCCGGTCCGGGGTCGGGGACCAGCACGGTGGTCAGCTCGACCGGCGCGTCCTTCTCGCGGGAGATGACGCCCTGGACCTCGTGCATGCCTGCTCCCTCGCAGTCGCCTGGTGACGTCGCGAGGGTAGCCGGGCGGGTTCAGCCCGGGGTCAGGCGGACTTGGCGGCGGTGCTGCCGGCGGGGGTGGTCGCGGTCGTGGTCGCGGTTGGGGTACGCCCGGCGATGCGGGTCATCTCGGCCCGGGCGTGCACCTTGAGCCGCTCGCGGCTCTGCGTGGCGCCGGACTCCCGCTCGTGCGCGTCCAGCCGGTCCCAGCCGGCGAAGTCGGTGAGCGGCAGGCCCTTGCCGGCCAGCAGCGCGTCGACATCCGCGGAGTCGCGGTGGCTGGCGCGTGGCAGGGTCGGCAGGTCCGCCATCAGGTGCGCGACGGTCTCGGCCGCATCGGACTTGGTGTGCCCGATCAGCCCGACGGGGCCGCGCTTGACCCACCCGGTCGCGTACAGCCCCGGCAGCGGTGCGCCGTCGAGGTCGAGCAGCCGGCCGCCGTCGTTCGGCAGCACCATGCGGTGCGGATCGAACGGAAGGTCCTCGATGGCCTCCGACCGGTACCCGACGGCGCGATACACGGCCTGCACGTCCCAGTCCGTGAACTCGCCTGTGCCGCGGACGCTGCCGTCGCCGCAGAGCTCCTGGCGCTCGGTGCGCAGGCCCGTCACGCCGGCCTGTCGATCGCCGAGCACCTCGACGGGGTTCTCCAGGAAGTGGATGTGGATCCGGCGGTGCGGGCCGGGCGCCGGCTCGCGCATGGCCCACTCGGACAGCACGTCGACGACCATGCGCAGCGACTTCTGCCGGGACAGCGCGGCCTGCGACTCGTCGTCGAACTCCATGCCCTCCGGCGCGACGACGACCTGCACGTTCGGAGAATGGTCGAGCTCGCGCAGCTCCACCGGGGTGAACTTGGCCTGTGCCGGCCCGCGGCGGGCGAACATGTGCACGTCGGTGACGGCCGAGTCCCGCAGCACCGCGTGCACGTGCGCCGGGATGTCGGTGGCGAGGAGCTCGTCGGCCGTGCGGGCCAACATGCGGGCGACGTCCAGGCCGACGTTGCCGACGCCGATCACCGCGACGGAGGAGGCCCGCGACAGGTCCCAGGTCTGCTCCCGGTCGGGGTGCGAGTCGTAGAACGAGACGAAGTCGGCGGCGCCGTGCGACCGCGGCAGGTCCTCGCCGGGGACGCGCAAGGTCGCGGTCCCGCTCGGCGCCGGTGGCGAAGACGATGGCGTCGTAGAACTGCCGGAGCTCGTCGACCTTGACGTCGACACCCACGTGCACGTTGCCGATGAACCGGATGCGCGGGCAGTCCATCACCCGGTGCAGCGCCACGATGATCTGCCTGATGCGCGGGTGATCCGGGGCGACGCCGTAGCGGATCAGGCCGTAGGGCGTCGGCAGCCGGTCGAAGAGGTCGACGGTGGCGTCCTGATCCTTGCCGGTGATCAGGTCGGCGGCGTAGATGCCGGCGGGGCCGGCACCGACGATGGCCACCCGCAGGGGCTGGGACACGGGACTCTCCAAGGGGTGCTGCACGTGGGTGCGCTGACGAAGTTAGGTAACCCTTCCTTCCAGGGTAGGGCCGCCGTCGTCGGGTGATCACCACTGGTGATCAAGCTCGCAACGGCGCAACCCCCGCGGACGGGCCTGACGTGCGATTTCTCCAGGCCGCGCCGGCGCGTGTGATGCAGCCGACAGCCGTGCCGCGACGAAGGGCGCGGCTGTGGGCCCGGATGCGCGGTCCGGCTCGAGGGGTCCAGCTCGGCGGGTTATCGGGCGCCGGCGGTGGAATCCGGCGCCCGCGCGATTCACGCGGGATTCAGTAGCCGCCGCCGCCCGCCAGCGACACCGCGCCGGTCGGGTGCCACACCGTCTTGGTCTCCAGGAACGCGCGGAGCCGGGCGGTGCCCGGCGGCCCCGCGAAGTCCGTGCCCGGCCGCGGGGCGTAGACCCGCTTCACGGTCCCGGACGCCGCCCGCTCGAGGTCGGTCCGGAGCGATCCGGAGGTCCCCGTCAGGTCGAGCGCGTTCACGTCGGCGTGTGCGGCGAGATGCGGCGCGATCTCCGCCGGGTCGCCGGTGAGGATGTTGACCACGCCGCCGGGCACGTCGGACGTTCCGATCACCTCGGCCAGCGTCATCGCCGCGAGCGGGGCGGCCTGCGCGGCGATCACCACGACCGTGTTGCCGCCGGCGATGACCGGGGCGATCACCGAGACCAGTCCGAGCAGCGGGTCGTCCTGCGGCGCGACGGCCGCCACGACGCCCGTCGGTTCCGGAAGGGAGAACGAGAAGAACGGCCCGGCAACGGGGTTCGCGCCGCCGAAGACGGCGGCGAGCTTGTCGGTCCAGCCGGCGTAGTGCACCAGGCGATCGATCGAGGCATCGACCGACGCGGACGCCGTCCTGGCTGCACCGTCACCGCCGCGGCCGGACGCCAGCAGGTCGACGAACTGGGCACGACGTCCCTCGAGCATCTCGGCGACCCGATAGATCACCTGACCGCGGTTGTACGCGGTGGTGCCCGACCACCCGCCGAACGCCTTGCGGGCCGCCACGACGGCGTCCCTGGCGTCCTTCCTGCGACCCCTGTGCGGCGTTGGCCAGGAATCCGCCGTCGGCGTGGTCACCTGGTACGTGCGGCCCGACTCCGACCGCGGAAAGGCGCCGCCGATGAACAGCTTGTACGTCTTCGCCACGCCGACCCGGGACGGAACCGCCTGCGGCGCGGCGTCTCTCGATTCCGCGGTCGCGGCGGACGTGGAATCGGCCGCGCCGCCGGTGGTGTCGACGGCGGCCTCGTCGGTCGCCTCGTCGGCGCCGCTCATGCCGTCGCCCCCTCGTCCTCGGTGTCGAGGTACGCGGCGAGGCCGGCCCGCCCGCCCTCGCGGCCGAAGCCCGACTCCTTGTACCCGCCGAACGACGCGGCCGGGTCGAACCGGTTGAAGGTGTTCGCCCACACCACGCCGGCGCGCAGCGCGGACGCCATACCCAGGATGCGCGAACCCTTCTCGGTCCAGACCCCGGCGGACAGGCCGTACGGCGTGTTGTTCGCCTTGGTGACCGCCTCGTCCGGCGTGCGGAAGGTCAATACCGACAGCACCGGCCCGAAGATCTCCTCGCGGGCGATGCGCATCGACTGCGACACGTCCGTGAAGACGGTGGGCGGGAAGAAGAATCCCCGGTCAGGGACGGGGCACGGCGACGTCCATCGGGTGGCGCCCTCGTCCTCGCCGGTGTCGGTGAGTTCGCGGATCGTGGACAGCTGGGACGCGGAGTTGATGGCGCCGACGTCGGTGTTCTTGTCCATCGGATCGCCCAGCCGCAGGGTCGAGACCCGCGCGTGCAGCTTCTCGATCACCTCGTCGGCCACCGACTCCTGCACCAGCAGGCGGGATCCCGCGCAGCAGACGTGGCCCTGGTTGAAGAAGATGCCGTTCACGATGCCCTCGACGGCCTGATCGAGCGGGGCGTCGTCGAAGACGATGTTCGCGGCCTTGCCGCCGAGTTCCAGGGTGATCTTGCGGCCCGTGCCGGCGAGCGACTTCTGGATCTGCCTGCCCACCTCGGTCGAGCCGGTGAAGGCGACCTTGTCGATCCCGGGGTGGTTGACCAGCGCCTTGCCGATGTCCCCCGCGCCGGTGATGATGTTGACCACCCCGGGCGGCAGGTCGGCGTCGGCGATGATCTCCGCGAGCACCAGGATCGAGAGCGGTGTCGTCTCCGCGGGTTTGATCACCACGGTGTTCCCCGCGGCCAGCGCGGGTGCGATCTTCCACGCGGCCATCAGCAGCGGGAAGTTCCACGGGATGACCTGTCCGGCGACGCCCAGCGGCCGCGGTGACGGCCCGAACCCCGCGTGCTGCAGCTTGTCCGCCCAGCCCGCGTGGTAGAAGAAGTGCGCCGACGCGGTGGGCACGTCGACGTCGCGGGATTCCTTGATGGGCTTGCCGTTGTCGAGCGTCTCGACGACGGCCAGCTCCCGCGCCCGCTCGGCGATGCCGCGCGCGATGCGGAACAGGTACTTGCCGCGCTCGGCGCCGGGCATCCCCGACCACACGTCCTCGTACGCCCGGCGAGCGGCGGCGACGGCGGTGTCGACGTCCGCGGTGGACGCGGTGCTCACGGAGGCCAGCGCCTCCTCCGTCGCCGGGTTGATCGTCTTGACGTCGTCACCCTGGCCGTCGACGAAGCGGCCGCCGACGAACATCGAGTACCGCTCGCGGATCCTGCCGGTCGCCGCCGACTCCGGCGCCGGCGAATACTGCCAGTCGAAGACGCCGGAACTCGGTGCCGCGGCGGCCTTCCCGGATGTGCCTCTGGCCATGTCAGTCCACCGTCACGTAGTCGGATCCGGAGTAGTGCCCGTCGAGCTGGGCGCGGCGTTGCATCAGCAGATCGTTCAGCAGGGACGACGCGCCGAAGCGGAACAGGAACGGGTCCAGCCATTCCGGGCCGGCCACCTCGTTCACGGCGACCAGGTACCGGATCGCGTCCTTGGTGTTCCGGATCCCCCCGGCCGGCTTCACCGCCCGGCGCTCGCCCGTCAGCTCGTACCAGTCCCGGACCGCCTGCAGCATCACGTGTGTCACCGGCAGCGTGGCGGCGGGGGAGATCTTGCCCGTGCTGGTCTTGATGAAGTCGCCGCCGGCCAGCATCGCGAGCCAGGAGGCGCGGCGCACGTTGTCGTAGGTGGCGAGCTCGCCGGTCTCCAGGATGACCTTGAGCCGCGCGGACGCCGCAGGCCTGCTTCACCGCGACGATGTCGTCGTAGACCTTGCCGTAGTGGCCGGCCAGGAAGGCGCCGCGGTCGATGACCATGTCGATCTCGGTGGCGCCGGCCGCGACCGCACTCTCGGTGTCCGCGATCCGGACCGACAGGTCGGCGCGACCCGATGGGAAGGCCGTTGCCACCGAGGCGATCCCGACCCCAGTGCCGGCGAGCGCCGCGACGGCGACGGCCACCATGTCCGGGTAGATGCAGACCGCGGCGACCGACGGCGCGTCGGGCCGGTCCGGGTCGGGCCGGCGTGCCTTCGCGGCGAGGTTGCGCACCTTGCCGGGGGTGTCGGCGCCCTCCAGCGTGGTCAGGTCGACCATCCGAGATGGCCAGGTCGATCGCCTGCAGCTTCGACGCCTTCTTGATGGAGCGGGTGGCCAGGCCGGCGGCGCGCTGCTCCACACCGACCGGGTCGACGCCCGGCAGGCCGTGCAGGAACCGGCGCAGCGAGCGCTCGTCCGCACCGGCGTCCAGGAGTTCGGCCGGCCAGCCGCCCAGGGACGCGGAGGGGCCGGAAGCAACGGTGCTCATGGGGCCATCCTATTGACGGGCGGGAGCGCCCCGGAGAAGAGGATTTTCGGCGCCGCCCGCGCGGCTCGATTCGGGACCCACCGCGCCGGATGCCGTGCCCCGGCGGCCCGCTGCACGTCCGTGCCGGCCGGTGCCGGCCGGTGCCGCGCCGTGCGGGCGCAGTGCCGGGGGTCCGCGCCCTAGCATCAACACCCGTGACCTCTTCGCAGCCGGCGGCGGTGCCCCGGATCCCGGACGACCTCGACGTGATCGTGGTCGACCATCCCGCTGGCGGCGGCCCGGCTGTCCACGATGCGTGACGCCCGGACCGACAACGCGACCTTCCGGGCCGCGCTGCGCGAGCTCACGCTCATGCTGATCTACGAGGCCTCCCGGACCCTGCCGTCGGAGCGGGTGCCGATCCACACGCCGGTCGCCCGCACCACCGCGGTCCGGCTGCTCAACCCGCCGCTGCTGGTGCCGGTGCTGCGCGCCGGGCTGGGCATGGCCGACCAGGCGCACTCGCTGATCCCGGAGGCGCAGATGGGCTTCGTCGGACTCGCGCGCGACGAGGAGACCCTGCTGCCGACGCCCTACATGGAGTCGCTGCCCGAGTCGCTGGCGGGACCGGCCGGTCTACGTGCTGGACCCGATGCTGGCGACCGGCGGCTCGATGGTGCACACGATCGAGCTGCTGGTCGGCCGCGGCGCCACCGACGTGACGGCGATCTGCGCGCTGGCCGCGCCGGAGGGGCTGGCCGCGCTCGCCGCGGCGAGACTGCCGGTGCGGGTGGTCACGGCCTCGGTCGACGAGCGGCTCAACGACTCGGGCTACATCGTCCCCGGGCTGGGCGACGCGGGGGATCGGCAGTTCGGTGCGGTCTGACGCGAGACCCGTTCAGGTGCCGCGGATCTCGTCCAGGCGAAGCTCGATGATCGCGTGCAGCACATCGTCCGGGACCGGGTGTTCGGCCGAGAACCGGATGGTGCCCTTCGACCGGTCGAACCCGGCCAGCCGGTCGTCCAGCGCCTCGATCACCATCGGGCTGAACGGGAACAGGCTCAGGTGCTTCTTGGCCGCGACGAACCCGATCAGCGGCCGCCCGCGGTACTTGAAGGCCGGCATGCCGTAGCTCGTGCCCTCCTCGGCGTCGGGCACCTGAGCGCGGACGACGTCGCCGATGTGCTCGAGCGCCGCGCGCCGGGGCTGCTCGACGCCGTCGAGATAGTCGTCGATGGCGGACACCCGCGGAATCCTAACCACCGCACGGGCTCGCGGACCCGGCAGCGGAGAGCGCCCGCGACCGTGATTTCGTCGCCCCCGCAACGCTCCTGCCCGCGCTCCGGCCGTTCCCCGGAGACCCGGACCCGCGGAGCCCGCCCGGATCCGCCCGTTCGTGATCGAATGCCCGGAGAATCGATCGGACCAACGCCGGGAAGCCGGCGGCGCCCGCCGGGTTCGGCGAGAAGGAGACGTGATCGATGTGAGGACCGCCAACGGGATACGCATCATGCGATCGATCGCGGTGGTCGCGGGCGCGCTCGCCCTCGCCGCGCTCACCGCCGCCTGCGCCTCGTCCGCGACGCCCGGCACCGGGTCGTCGGGGTCCTCGTCGCCCGCGGCCTCGGGGTCCTCCGGCTCGGGGTCCTCCGGCTCGGTGTCCTCCGGCTCGGCGTCCTCCGGCTCGGCGTCCGCGGGCACGGCCGCGTCGAGCTCGTCCGGGGGGAGCGGCTCCGCCGGCGCGACCGGTGCCTCAGGAACGCCCGGCCTCACCGGGAAGACCTTCACGAGCACGGACGTCACGGGTCAGACCCTGGTGGAGGGATCGGCGATCACCCTGACGTTCGAGCAGGGCAACATCTCCGCGAATGCCGGCTGCAACACGTTCTTCGGCGCCGTCGACCTGTCCGGCAACATCCTCAGCGCCCCGACGCTGGCGTCCACGATGATGGCCTGCGAGCAGGCCCTGATGGATCAGGACCAGTGGCTGAGCTCGTTCCTCGCGTCGGATCCCGCCTGGTCCTACGTCGACTCCACGCTCGAGCTGACGAACGCCGCCAACACGATCGTGTTCAGCGACCTGCCGGTGAGCCAGACGGCCGAGCTGGAGGCCACGGGCTGGAAGCTCGCCGACCTGCTGACCAAGGGCGGCAGCACGTCCACCGCCGTCGGTGGCGGCGTGACGGCGTGGATCCGCATCCTGCCGTCCGGCGAGGTCGGCCTGAACACCGGCTGCAACGGCGGCGGAGGCAACCGTCGAGGTGACCGACACCGACCTCACCTGGGGCCCGCTGACGACCACCCTGATCGCCTGCGAGGGAGACGCGGACACCGCCGAGCGCGCGATGCTCGCCGTGCTCCAGGGCACCACCCCGTACGAGATCGCCTTCGATCCGGCCGCCGCCACGCTGACGATCATGTCCGCCGACGGCACGCAGGGCCTGCTCTTCACCGCGGACCCGACCCTCGGCGCCGACATGGCGGTCAGCTCGACGGCGTCCTCGCCGACCGGCTGATCCGATCGCCGGTCAGCCGCTCGAGATGCCCAGCGCCTCGGACATCTCGCGGCCGAGGGTGGACAGGTCGGCCTGCGCGGTCGCCCGCGTGTCGGCGAGCGCGGCGGCATCGGCGTCGGCCGCCACCGGCGCCCGAAGCTGCAGGTAGCACTTGAGCTTCGGCTCGGTGCCCGACGGCCGGACCACCACCCGGGCGCGATCGGTGCGCAGCCGCAAGGCGTCCGTCTTCGGCAGCAGGTCGGTGACCTCGGTGACGGGGTCGCCGAGCAGCTCGTCGGGGGCGGTCGCGCGGATGCGCGTCATCGCAGCGGCGATCAGCGACAGGTCCGACACCCGGACCGAGACCTGGCCGGTGGCCACCAGGCCGTGCCGCCGCGCGAGGTCGTCGAGCCGGTCGGCGACACTCTCGCCGCGCGCCTTCAGCCCGGCGGCCAGCCCGCACGCGACCACGGCCGCCGTGATGCCGTCCTTGTCCCGGACATGCTCGGGGTCGACCGCCAGCCCCAGCGCCTCCTCGTACCCGAAGACCAGCCCGGTGCCCGCGCCGTCCGGTCCCGCCCGCACGATCCACTTGAAGCCGGTGAGGGTTTCCGCGTACCGGGCGCCCCGCACCGCCGCGATGTCCGCCAGCAGTTCGGCCGAGACGATCGTGGTGGCGACCAGCGGGTCCGGATGGGCGACCCGGTCCAACCCCTCGAGCACGTGATCGCCGAGCAGCGCGCCGGTCTCGTCGCCGGTCAGCATCCGGAAGCGCCCGTCGCGCCCGCGGATCCCGAGTGCGCAGCGGTCCGCGTCCGGGTCCAGTGCGACGGCGATGTCCGCGTCGACGCTCTCCGCGAGCGCGAGCAGCAGGTCCGCGGCGCCCGGCTCCTCGGGGTTGGGAAACGTGACGGTGGGGAAGTCGCCGTCCGGTGCGGCCTGCTCCGGCACCACGTGCACGTCGGTGATGCCCGCGAGATGCAGGGCCTTGACGGCGGTCTCGCCGCCGACGCCGTGCATCGGGGTGATCGCCACGCGCAGCCCGGGCGCCGCTGCGGGGGAGTCCGCGAGCTGACCGGCCCGCTCCAGGTAGCCCTGCAGGATGTCCTCCGGCCACTCCCGCGGATTGCCGGGCCCGGTCGCCGTGTCCACCCGGATCGCCGGCGGCGCCGCCGCGATGGCCTGCTCGATCCGGACGTCGTCCGGGGACACCAGCTGCGCGCCGCCGCGCAGATACACCTTCATGCCGTTGTCCTGCGGGGGGTTGTGCGATGCGGTGATCTGCACGCCGGCCGCCGCGCCGAGCGACCGGACCGCGAAGGCCGTCACCGGGGTGGGCAGCGGCCCGGGCGCGAGCAGCACCGGGAAGCCAGCGGCCGCAAGGACTCTCCCGACGTCGGCGGCGAACTCGGCGGAGCGGTGCCGAGCGTCGTGCCCGACGACCACGGTCGACCCGCGCTCGCCCGCGGCGGTGAGGTAGGCGGCCAGCCCGGCGGCCGCGCGGCGCACCACGGTGAGGTTCATCCCCGACGGACCCGCCCGCAACGGGCCCCGCAGGCCGGCCGTGCCGAACGCGAGCGGTGCGCCCATCCGGTCGGCAAGGTCGGCAACGGCCCCGTCCCGCCCGGCCATGGCGTCGGCGAGAACCTTTTGCAGCTCGGCCTTGTCGGCGGCTGAAGGATCGTCGGCCAGCCAGCGGACGGTGGCGTCCCGCAGGGTCGGGGTGAGCCGGTCGGTCACGAGCGGGCGACCAGTTCGGCGAGGAGGTCGCCCATCCGGCTGGCCGCCGCCTTGCCCGCCTCGAGGACCTCCTCGTGGTTCAGCGGCTCCCCGGTCATGCCGGCGGCGAGGTTGGTGACCAACGAGAGGCCGAATACCTCGGCGCCCGCCTCCCGCGCGGCGATCGCCTCCAGCGTCGTGGACATGCCGACGAGGTCCGCGCCCAGCATCCGCAGCATCCGGATCTCGGCCGGGGTCTCGAAGTGCGGCCCCGGCAGCTGCGCGTAGACGCCGTCCGCGAGTGACGGGTCGATGTCCCTGGCCAGTGTCCGCAGCCGCGGCGAGTACAGGTCGGTGAGGTCGACGAACGTCGCGCCGCTGATCGGGGACGTCGCGGTCAGGTTCAGGTGATCGCTGATCAGCACCGGGTCGCCCACGCCGATGCCCTGCCGCAGGCTGCCCGCCGCGTTGGTCAGCACCACCAGCCGGGCCCCCGCCGCGACCGCAGTGCGCACGCCGTGCACGGTCGCCGCGACGCCGCGCCCCTCGTACAGGTGGGTGCGGCCGAGGAACACCAGCGCGCGCTTGTCGCCGACCGGGATCGAGCGGATCCGGCCCGCGTGGCCGACGACGGCCGGCGGCGCGAAGCCCGGAATCGACGTCACGTCGATGTCCGCGGTGGGCGCGCCGAGCCGATCGGCGGCCGGCACCCAGCCGGACCCCATCACCAGCGCGACGTCGTGGTGGAGCACTCCGGTGGCCCTGGCCAGCGCGGCCGCCGCCTCCTGGGCCTTGGCGAGACTCTCGGTGGCCGGGTCCACAGTCATGCGTGGAGCGTAATGGGCGGTGCCCATCCTGCAGAGGCTCGCGAACCGGCCGGACCGCCGATGTGGCCACTCGCGAAGCCGCCGCGAGGACCCGCGGATGCGGTCGATTCGCCAACTCTGCGCGGCACCTGCGGTTTTCGGAGCCTGGGACGGAAGCCCTCTGTCGCAACGACGACCACCCCGTAGCGAATCCGGACATCTCGGCCTACGGTCCAGGGTGATCGGCGTGCACACCGACCCGGGCGAAACACGCCGCGGACCCAGGAATGGTGGTGCGACAGATGGTTCGGATCGGCGTCACTGTCGACGGCGTGGAGCGGGAAGGCGACGTCGAGCCGCGCAAGCTGCTCGTGCACTGGCTGCGGGACGACATCGGCCTGGTCGGCACCCCGGTCGGCTGCGACACCTCGAGCTGCGGCGCGTGCACGGTGCTGCTGGACGGCCGATCCGTGAAGTCCTGCAGCGTGCTCGCGGTGCAGGCGGACGGTCATCGGGTCACCACCATCCAGGGCCTGGCCACGGACGAGTGGCACCCCGTGCAGACGGCGTTCAAGGAGTGCCACGGCGTCCAGTGCGGGTACTGCACGCCGGGGATGGTGCTCTCCGCGGTCGACCTGCTGTCCGAGAATCCGCACCCGACGGACGCCGAGATCCGAGAGGGGCTGGAGGGCAACCTCTGTCGGTGTACCGGGTACCAGAACATCGTGAAGTCCGTGAACCACGCGGCCGACCTGATGTCCGGGGCCGGCCGATGACCGACACCTTGGACCGCGACGCCACGTCCACTCAATCGGTCGGCCAGCCGGTCCGCCGCAAGGAGGACGCGCGGCTGCTCACCGGCGCGACCAACTGGACCGACAACATCCAGCTGCCGGGCGCGCTGCACATGGCGATCGTGCGCAGCCCCTTCGCGCACGCCCGGATCTCCCGCGTCGACCTGGCTCCCGCGCTGGCCATGCCCGGCGTGGTCGCCGCCTTCGGCGCCGACGAGCTGGGCGCCGACAACGCCAAGGTGCTCTGCGTCTGGCCGGTTGTCGACGACATCGTGATGCCCGAGTTCCCCGCCCTCGCGGTGGGCGAGGTGCGGCACGTGGGCGACTGCGTCGCGGTGGTGCTGGCGACCGACCGGTACCGGGCGGCGGACGCGGCGGAGGCGGTGGAGGTCGACTACGAGCCGTTGCCGGCGATCATGGACATGGAGGCCGCTCTCGCCGACGGGGCCGACCTCGGTGCATTCGTCGTCCGGCACGAACCTCTGCTACACGAAGCACTACGTCTGCGGCGACTACCAGGCGGCCGTCGACGCGGCGGACGTGGTGGTCAAGCGCCGGTTCATCCAGCAGCGGCTGATCCCCGCGCCGATGGAGCCGCGGGCGACCGTGGCCGCCCCGATGGGCGTCTCGGGTGAGCTGACCGTCTGGACGTCGACCCAGATCCCGCACGTGCTGCGGACTGTCATGTCGCTCGCGACCGGCATCGGGCAGCACCGGCTGCGCATCATCGCGCCCGACGTCGGCGGCGGGTTCGGCTCGAAACTGCAGGTGTACCGCGAGGAAATGCTCGTGACGGTGCTCGCGAATCGGCTGGGCCGGCCCGTGAAGTGGACGGAATCGCGGAGCGAGAACATGGTCGCCACCCATCACGGCCGCGACCAGATCCAGTTCATCGAGATGGCCGCGAAAAGCGACGGCACCCTGCTCGGCATGAAGGTCGAGCTGCTCGCGAACATGGGCGCCTACCTGCAACTGCTGACGCCGGGCATCCCGCTGCTGGGCCAGACCATGTTCAACGGCATCTACAAGATGGGCGCCTACGACTTCACCTGCACCGGCGTGATGACGACGACGACGCCGACCGATGCCTACCGGGGCGCCGGCCGCCCGGAGGCGACCTTCGCGATCGAGCGGATCATGGACGAACTCGCGGTCGAGCTCGGCATGGACCCGCTGGAGCTGCGGCGCAAGAACTGGATCACCCACGAGGAGTTCCCGTACACGACGGTCTCCGGCGAGACGTACGACAGCGGGAACTACGAGGCGGCGACCGAGCGCGCGCTGGAGCTGTTCGGCTACGACGACCTCCGTTCCGAGCAGGCCGAGCGCGCCCGGTCGGGCGGGCCGGTCCGGCTCGGCATCGGCGTCTCCACCTACACCGAGATGTGCGGGCTCGCCCCCTCGCGCTGGCTGGCCGCCATGAAGTACGCGGCGGGCGGCTGGGAGCACTGCACCCTCCGGGTGCTGCCGACCGGGAAGGTCGAGCTGGTCACCGGCACCGCCCCGCACGGGCAGGGCCACGTCACGTCGTGGAGCCAGATCGCCAGCGACGCGCTCGGCGTGCCGCTCGACGACATCGAGGTGCTGTACGGCGACACCGCCATCGCACCCTACGGTTTCGACACCTACGGCTCCCGCTCCCTGGCGGTCGGCGGCGTCGCCATCGTCAAGGCCGCCGACGCGGTGATCGCGAAGGGCAAGATCATCGCGGGTCATCAGCTCGAGGTCAGCCCGGACGACCTGGAGTTCGTCGACGGCGCCTTCCGGGTCAAGGGCGACCCGGACCGGTCGGCCACCATCCAGGCCGTCGCATGGGAGGCCTTCACCGCGCACGACCTGCCGGACGGCCTGGAGCCCAACCTGTTCGGCGAGTCGACCGTCGACCCGCAGGTGTTCTCCTACCCGCACGGCACCCACCTGTGCGCGGTCGAGGTGGACACCGAAACCGGCTGGACGTCGATCCGCTCCTACGTCGCGGTGGACGACGTCGGCGTGCAGATCAACCCCATGATCGTCGAGGGACAGCTGCACGGCGGCATCACCCAGGGCATCGCGCAGGCCCTCTGGGAGGGCGCGGAATACGACGCGGACGGCAACCTGCTGACGGCGTCGCTGGCGGACTACCTCGTGCCCGGCGCGCCCGACGTGCCGTACTACACGCTCGACCGCACGATCACCCCGTCGACCACGCACGCGCTGGGCACCAAGGGCGTCGGCGAGGCCGGCGCGATCGCGTCCACCCCCGCGGTGATCAACGCGATCCTGGACGCGCTCCGGCCGCTCGGCGTCGAGGACGTGGTGATGCCCGCCTCCCCGCAGACCGTCTGGCGGGCGATCCAGGCCGCGCGCGAGCGGGGCGCGCGCAAACCGCATGCCGGAGCCGGCGCGACGGGAGGCGCGGCATGATCCCCGCGGCGTTCGACTACGTCCGCGCGAACACGGTCGGCGAGGCGGTGGACGCCCTCGTGGCGGGCGGCGACGACGCCAAGATCATCACCGGCGGCCAGTCGCTGCTGCCCCTGCTGCGCACCCGGCTCGCCGCGCCGACCGTGCTCGTCGACTGCGGCCAGGTCGGTGAGATGCGCGGCATCATCGTCGAGAACGTTTCGGATGGCGACGTTCTCGTGATCGGCGCGGACATGACCCTGCACGAGGTGAAGACCGATCCGCTGGTCGCCCGGCACGCGCCGCTGCTGGCCAGGACCGCGTCGACCGTCGCCGATCCGCAGATCCGGCACCGCGCCACCGTCGGCGGTTCACTGGCCCACGCTGACCCGGCCAGCGACCTGCCCACCGCGGCGCTGGTGCTCGACTGCGTGATCGTGCTCCGAGGCCCGAACGGCACCAGGGAGATCCCCGCCGCGGAGTTCTTCGTCGACTACTTCACCTCCGCGCTCTCGTTCGACGAGGTGCTGACCGAGATCCGGGTGCCCATCCTGGGTCCCGGGTGGGGGGTGCACTACGAGAAGTTCCACCGGGTCGCGCAGAGCTGGGCGATGGTCGGGGTCGCCGCAGCCGTGCGGAGGGAGAACGGCAGCATCGCGGAGGCCAGGGTCGGGCTGACGAACATGAGCGCGACTCCGGTGCGGGCGGCCGCGGCGGAGTCGGCGCTGGCCGGTGCCGACGCGACGGTCGACGCGGTGACCGCGGCGTGCGCCACGGCCGACGACGGCACCCACCCGACGAGCGACATCCACGCGCAGGCCGACTACCGCAGGCACCTCGCCCGGGTGCTGAGCGCGCGGGCGGTCGCGGCGGCGGCTGGCATCGGCTAGAGCGGAACCACCTGCGCGGCGCCGGCGCCCTGCTCGCCGGCCGCGGCGTCCGCGATCGCCCGCACCCCGAAGTAGCCGGCCGCCGCGGCCAGCAGCGCCACCAGCAGCGCCACCAGGATCCGCCGGCGATCGGCCGCCGGTGGCGCGGCGGACGCCGGGAGCGGGGCGAGCGACGCGGAGTCCTGGCCTGCCCACGGCGGCGGGGGCAGCGAGGAGACCGGCGGGCGGACGACGGTCCCCGAGGTCAGCGACACCGACGGGACCCCTGCGGGCGGACGTGCCGGCGACGCTGCCGCGGGGCCCGCGAGTCCGGTCGACCCCGTGCCGGTGGGCGCCGTGCCGGTGGGCGCCGTGCCGGTGGGCGCAGTGCCGGTGGGCGCAGTGCCGGCCGACGCAGTCCCGGTGGACGTCGCCGGCGGCGGGGTCGGCGGGCCGGGGTACCCCGGTTGCACGGGCATCATGGGCGCCGCCCGTGGCGGCGGTGGCGGGGTCGGCCGGAGCGCGGGCGGACCCGCAGGCCCCACGGACGTCGCCGGACCCGCGGCGCCGGGGGCGGCATCGGCGGCAAAGGGGGTGCGGCCGGCGGCGAGCTTGCCGACCAACGACAGGTGCATGCCGGATGGGTCGTCCGCGACGGTGCGCATGATCGCCAGCGCGCGGTCGAGCCGCATGCGCAGGTTCGGCGTCTTCACCAGCAGGCCCGAGACGACGGCGCCGAGCCGCCCCGAGTGCGGGTGCGGGGGCACGGGGTCCTTGACCACGGAGGTGAGGGTGGCGATTGCGGTGCCCTGATCGAACGGTGGCCGGCCCTCGGTGCAGGCGAACAGCAGCCCGCCCAGGCCCCAGGCGTCCGAGATCGGGCCGGCCGGCACCCCACCGGCGACCTCGGGCGCGATGTACGCGGGCGAGCCGAGGAGCAGGCCGGTGGCAGTCATCGTCTGGTCGCCGGCCGCCCGGGCGATGCCGAAGTCCGTCAGCTTGATCCGCCCGTCGTCGCAGATCAGGACGTTGCCCGGTTTCACGTCCCGATGGGTGATGCCGGCCGCGTGCGCGGCGATCAGCCCCGACGCCACGGCCACCCCGACGGTGGCCGCCTGCCCGTCCGGCAGCCGGCCGACCTGCTTGATCACGTCGGCCAGCGACCGGGCCTGCAGGAGTTCCATCACGATCACGGGACCGCTCGGCAGCGTCAGGATGTCGAACAGGGTGATCACGTAGGGATTGGAGAGGGCGGCGATGGCGCGCGCCTCCCGCAGCGTCCGTCGCTCCAGCTGGTCCATGTCCTCGTCCGGCATGCCGGGCGGGAAGTCGATCTGCTTGATGGCGACCTGACGGTGCAGGACCTCGTCGACGGCGGCCCACACGGTGCCCATCGAGCCGCGGCCGATCACCCGGTCCAGCCGGTAGCGGTCGCCCAGGCGTCGACCCGGCGGCTCGACCGGGCGGCCGGCGGGTCGGGAAACGTCGGGCATCAGGACATGGTGCCAACCCCTGCTGTGCGTCGCAGGGAATTCGTGCCCGAGGTCACGGTGGCGACCGCTAGCCGCGGCCGACGAACGGCATCTTGGTGGCCATGATGGTCATCGTCGCGACGTTGGCGGCCAGCGGCAGCCCCGCCATGTAGACGACGGCCCGGCCGACCTCTGCGACGTCCATGGTCGGCTCGGGGCGCACGCTCCCGTCGGCCTGCGCGGTGCCGGCGGCGAAGTGATTGGTCAGCCCGGTGACCGCGTTCCCGATGTCGATCTGCGAGGCAGCGATGTCGAACGGCCGCCCGTCCAGTGAGATCGACTTCGTCAGCCCCGTGATCGCGTGCTTGGTGGCCGTGTAGGCGGCGGACTTCGGCCGCGGCGCGTGGGCGCTGATGGACCCGTTGTTGATGATCCGCCCGCCGCGCGGGTCCTGGTGGCGCATGACGCGAAAAGCCGCGCGGGCACACAGGAAGGACCCGGTGAGGTTCACGTCCACCATCGCCCGCCACTCGTCCACCGGGATGGCGTCGAAGGCGTGGCTGTCGGCGAACCGGCCGGCGTTGTTGAACAACAGGTCGACCCGGCCGAACCGAGCGACGGCGGCGTCGAACAACGCCTCCACCGACACCTCGTCGGTCACGTCGGCGGGCACCGGGTGCAGCCGGCCGGGCAGGTCCCGGCCCGCGTCCGCGACCTGCTCGAGGGCGTCCGCCCGCCGCCCGGCGAGCACGACCGACCAGCCGTCGGCCGCGAGCGCGGTGCTCACCTCCGCGCCGATCCCGCTGCCGGCCCCCGTCACCACCGCGCTGCGCACCGCTGCCATCGTCGGCCTCCCGCCTGTCGAGAACCGCCCGCCGAGCACCGCCCGCCCGGCCGTCCGCCCCTGATCGTGGCGGGACCCGGCCCGATCCGCTGGGTGCGGCGAGAGCTCAGCCCGCGAGCGGTGGCTCGGCGGCGTCGGGGATCGCGGTCGTCCATCGGGCGCCGAAGCCGAGCTGGACGTCGCTGCCGACGTCCACCGGCTCGAACGAGTGCACCTGGGCGTGCAGCCGGGTTCCGGAGCACAGCACGACGAGTTCGGTGTGCGCGCCGGCGAAGGATGCGCTCTCCACCGTGCCCCTGACGAGATTGGTGGGCACGCCGGGACCGCCCGGGTGGTGCGCGCCGAGGTGCAGGTTCTCCGGCCGCATCACGACCGTGACGGTCTCGCCGGGCTGCACGTCCTGGCTGGGCACGGCCAGGAGCCGACCGACCTCGGTGTCCACCGCGACCAGCGGCTGCCCGGGATCGTCCGGCCCCGCACCCGGCACGTTCTCGACCACCGTTCCCTTGATCAGGTTCGCCTCGCCGATGAAGCTGGCGACGAAGACGTCCTGCGGGTGCCGGTAGATGTCCTGGGGCGTGCCCACCTGCACGACCTCGCCGTCCTTCATGACCGCGATGTGGTTGGCCATGACGAGCGCCTCGACCTGGTCGTGGGTGACGTAGATCGAGGTGATGCCGAGATCCTTGGCGATGCGCCGGAGTTCGATGCGCATCATCGCCCGGAGCCGCGCGTCCAGGTTCGACAGCGGCTCGTCGAAGAGCAGCACGTCCGGCTCGGCGACCACCGCGCGGGCGAGCGCCACCCGCTGCTGCTGCCCGCCGCTGAGCTGGGTCGCGCCCCGGTCCGCCATCGCGGCGAGGCCGACGACGTCGAGCACCTCGGCGACGCGCTTGCGGGCCGCGTCGCCGCGCAACGACCCGGTCCGGGCGTGCCGCAGGGCGAAGTCCACGTTCTGCGCGACGGTCATGTGCGGCCAGATCGCGTAGTCCTGGAAGACCATGCCGATGTTGCGCTTCACCGCGGGGATCGTGCGCTGGGGGGTGTACACAGCGGTGTCGCCGATGTGGATCTCGCCGGCGGTCGGCTGCTCCAGCCCAGCGATGCACCGCAGCAGCGTGGTCTTCCCCGACCCCGACGACCCGAGCAGGATGAAGAACTCGCCGGGCGCGACGGTCAGGTCGACGCCGCGCACGGCGTGCACGTCCTGGCCGCGTTCTCCCGTCGCGAACGTCTTGCGCACGCCGACGAGCCGGACCTCCTTCATCGGCTCGCGCCGTCCGTCGGGGCGCACCAGCGGCGGGTCACCGGGCGAAACATGGTTCTCAGACTTCTTTCTGGGCGGTGAAGTGACGGGCGAGCAGGGTCACGCCCACGCTGATGACGGTCAGGAACAGGCCGAGAGCGGCGGCGGTCTGCACGTCACCGAAGTTCCAGCGGGTGTAGAGCTCGACGGCGACGGTGCGGTTGCCCGGCGCCGCGAGCACGACGGTCAGCGTGAGATTGGACAGTGCGTAGGCGAACGTGAGCACCCACGCATTGGCCACCGACGGTGCCGCCAGCGGGAACACGATGCGCCGGATCCGGGCGAAGAACCCGGCGCCGGACATCTCCGCGGCGTCCTCGAGGTTTCGGTGGATCTGCCCGATGCCGGCCGTCGTGATCCGCGTGGACAGGCCGAGGCAGACGATGACCATGCCGATGATCAGCAGCGTCATGGTGCCGTACAGCTGGATGCCGAACCGGGTGGTCAGGTACATCGACGAGAACAGCAGGCTGACGCCGAGCACGACTCCGGGGATGCCGTGCGTGATGAAGGCGAAGACGTCGGCCAAGCGGCCGAGGAAGCCGCGGCGGCGCAGCAGCAGCCAGCTGTTCAGCGTCGCGATGACCACCACGATGGTCGCCGACGCCACCCCGAGGACGAGCGTGTTCTGCACGGTCGCCAGGAACGTCTCGGCCGTGAAGACGCGCCGGTACGCCTCCAGCGTCGCCGTCTGCAGCCCGGCGAAGCTCGGCGTCGAGTAGAACGGCTGGATGCTCATCCAGAGCAGGATGAACAGCGGCAGCAGCACGACGACGACCACGTAGCCGAGCACGCCGAGGAACGCCACGGCGCGCCAGACGCCCGGGAGCGGGACCATGCGCCGCCGGTACGACCGTCCCGTGATGACCGCGTACCGCTCGGAGCGGCCGAGCATCTTGTAGTACCAGTACATCGGGACCAACGCGACGATCAGCAACAGCACGGACATCGCGCTCGCCGTGCCGTACTGCGGCAGGCCGCTGGCGGTGTTCAGCTGCTTGTAGATCGCGGTGCTGAAGACCTGGGTGCCGCTCTCCAGCCCCAGTACGGCGGGGATGTCGAAGGCCTGCGCGGCCGTGACGAACTGGTAGATCAGCACGGACGCCAGCCCTGGCGCCATCAACGGGAGGACGATCACCCGGGTCCGCGACCACCAGCCGGCCCCGGTCATCTGCGCCGCCTCCTCGAGCGCGCCGCTGGTCGACCGGACCACCGGCGCCACGAGCAGCAGCGAGAACGGCACCAGCAGGAAGCCCTGCACGACGGTGATCGAGAACAGCGAGCCGGAGTTCAGCGGACCGCTGTCGCCGCCGAATCCGGGGATCCAGCGCAGCCAGACGTTGATCAGCCCGACCCTGGTGTCCAGCAGCAGGCCCCACGCGATGCCGGCGACCACCTGCGGCATCGCGACGGGCGCGACCACCAGCGCGAAGAACACGCCGCGCCACGGGATGTTGGTCCGCTCCAGCAGCACCGCGAGGCCGAGGCTGATGCTCAGGCCGATCGCGAGGGACCCGATGACGAACACCACCGTGTTCGCGATCGGCTTGAGCAGCGAGCCGTCGGTGAAGACCTTCTGGTAGTTCGCGACCGACAGGTGCGCATCCGCGGCGAACGGCAGGCCCAGCTTGCTGACCGAGAAGCTGCTCCACAGCAGGATGACCAGGGGGATCGACACGAGCAGGACGGTGACCACCGCGGCGACCGCCGCGAAGGACGGTCGCCGCAGCAGGCGCTGGGGCCGGGCGGTGGGCGGCGGACCACCCACCACCACGCCCAGCGGGATCTCGGCGTTCTGCAGGGTCATGTCACCGTCATGATCCGCTGCCCCAGATGGCCGCGATCTCCGGCGTCACCTTCGCGACGAGCGCGGCGTCCTCGGGAGTGTCGTAGGTGACGACGTCGAGGCCCTCCGCCTCCTCCGGCAGCTGGTTCGTCCGGTTGTTCTGCTCGGCGGTCAGCACCTGGCCGCCGTCCGGCGAGGTGTACCAGAGGGCGAACAGCGTGGCCGCCGCCTTGTTCGGCGAGTCGGCGGTCAGGTACCAGAGCGTGTCCTGCACGAGGGCCGGCGACGGCAGGGCGAACTCGAGCGGCGCGCCTGAGGCCTGCTGCGTCTTCACGTCCTCCAGCACCGACGGGCGCAGCGCCTGGGCGCCGGCCGCCAGCTTGACCAGCCCGGCGGTCGAGCCCTGGATGATCGCCGGCGTGGTGGTGGCCTTCAGGGAGGTCACGTAGTCGAGCGTCGGCTGTTCGCCGAGGGACACGGCGAGAATGTTGAACGGGAACCCGCGCGGGTCGACGCTGAGCTTGTCCTTCCACGCGGCGTCGTCCAGCGCCTCCCAGGTGGTGGGCAGCGTGCTCGGATCGGTGACCTGCCCGGTGTTGTAGGCCAGCCCGTAGAGCGACTTGTATTCGATGATTCCGCCGTCGTTGCTGATGATGTCGCTCGGCACCCCGTACTGCGCCCAGTCGGGTTCACCGTTGATCAGCCCGGCGTCGACGAGGGTCGGCATGAACTCGCGCCGGCCCTGGATGATGTCGGGCAGCGGCTGGCCGGCGGCCTGCGCGGTCACCAGCTGGCTGGCCTGCTGGTCGGGGTTGACGGCCGTGAACTCCAGGGTGAGCCCCGGGTAGGTCTTGCTGAACTCGTCGAACGCACCCTGCATCTGGTCAGGGTCCTCACCGCCCCAGAGCACGACCTTGCCCTCGCCCTTGGCCTGCTCGTAGAGCGCCTGCATGTCCGCGTCGGAGACGCCGGATCCGGCGGCGCCGGACGAGCCGGCAGCACTGCTGGACGCGCCGCTGGAGCCGGACGCGGCCGAGCTCGAGGCAGGGCTGGACGCGCTCGACGACGCGGCGCTGGTCGAAGCCGGCGTGGAGCCGGCGCTGTCGCCGCCGGACGAAGAGCCACCGCACGCACTGACGGTCAGCGCGAGCGCGGCGCCCATCGCCACGATCGTCACGTTCCGGAACCTGGTGGAGCGCATGTCGAGAATCCCGTCTACTCGGCTGATGGGGGTGGAGGAACTGCGGTGGATCTGGTGGCCGGTCGTTCAGGCGCGATCCGCCGCGTCGTCCGGCGGCGCTGCCGAGGCCGGCTCGAGGACGCACATCTCGACGCCCGCCTCGGGCCCGAGCGCGGAGTCCAGATTCGGCCAGACCACGAGGAGTCGCGCCGCCTCCGGTCCGTCGTTGACATGTCGGTACACCACGCCGTTCTCGAGGATCGGGATGGCGATCACGTCGCCGGGCTCCCAGTCGTGCCTGGATCCGTCGAGCTCGGTGTGCCCGATCCCGGCGAGCACGTAGTGCAGCTGGCCGCCCTGCGTCCGCAGCCGGCCGCTGTGGCCTCCGGGCTCGATCTCCAACTCGTGCATGTACAGCGACCGCGTGGTGGTGTCGAACAGGTCGGGATGCAGGTACCAGCGCATCCGGCCCATCGCCGTGTCCTCGGCCACCGTCTCGTCGTAGCCGACCAGCTTCTTGCCGCGGATGCTCCGCTGCCGCTGCAGGGCGGCATCCGCGAGCGTCTTCTCAAACAGCGCCATGCGCGTGCCTTCCGCGTGCCTGCCGCTCGAGATTCGGCTGGGCGTCTGCGTCGTCGCGCCAGCCGGTCTGCTCCTTGACCTGGGTGAGCATCGAACCGGTCGCGTGCAGGAACGGCAGGAAGACGAAGGCGATCCACTCGCTCGACCCGGAGGGGTCCAGGTTGAAGTGCTGGTGCTCGACGCCGCCGGGCTTGATCGGCAGCACCAGGACGTCGCCGACCTTCCAGTCGATGCGCTCTCCGTCGAACACGCTGTACCCGTGCCCGCGGATCACGTAGATGATCAGTCCGCCCTGGTGGGTGTGCGCCCCGGACTCGGTGTGCACCTCCTTCCGGAACACCATCCAGTCGCGGGTCGGCACGTTGTCCGCCTCGATGTGGATGTAGTACTTGCTGCGTCCCTGACGGGAGGTCTGCCAGGGGTGCTCGGAGCCGCGGATGACCACGTCGCCGGTCTGCGCCATGCGCCGGCGGGCCTGGAAGGACTGGAACATCACCTCGTAGGGATGAGTCCGCGTCCTGGTCACGACGCCCGTGCCGCCGCTGGCGCCACCGGCGCTGGGGTCCGCGGCCGGCGTCGAGCCGGAGCCCGCGGACGGATCGGTGGGTGAGCCCATGGCCGCTCCTCTTCCTGGTCGCACTCGTGTGCGGAAAGTGCGTCGTGTCAGCGTGTCTCGCACACTACTGTTCGACGCAACCGCCATGGACCGGAGCGCCCACGCTATCTTGTATCCAAGTACGACGTCAAGGAAGCAGCGGCGCCATCCTGGTGCGCGCGGCCAGGAGTCGGCCCCGTGACCTGCGCATTCGGGAGATCGGGCCGGCTGACCGTTGTGCAGTTGTGATGACACCGTTGTCCGGCAGGGCAGGTCGACGTCGATCCGTGCGCGCGGCGGACGGCGTGACGGTGTCGCAGCGACGACCGTGGATTCGGCCAGAGCCGTTCGAGTGCAACCGATTCGGTCGGCCACCCCTGACCGCGACGGAGCGGGCGCACGGATCGCGCAGCGGGCCGATCGGACGCACCTGCCGGTCCCGGTCGAGGCCGGGCGGGCAGGGCTGGGGGTGGGGCGCCGCGGCAGCCGCCCGGGCGGGCGGTACGGCCGGTCGCCGCCACGGCGCCTGCCGCCGAGGCACGGGGACCCGACCTTGACGGTGAAACCGTATCCAGTATCGTGCAGATCGGACGGCGTCCCGAGCGACGTCCATTGTTCCTCGGGTGCAAAGGATCCAGATGACCTGTCGAACGGCGACGCCGGATGCGGTGGTCGGGTGGGTGACCGGAACGGGATGGTCCGGCGAGGGGGAGTGGTGAAGGCATTCCGCTACGGCGCGCCCACGGAGATCGTGTTCGGGCCCGGCTCCCGTACCGCCGTGGGCGCCGAGATCGCGCGACTCGGCGGCCGGCGGGCGTTGCTGGTCACCGATCGCGGGCTGGCCGCGGTCGGGGTGGCGGACGACGTGGCGGCGAGCGCCGGCACGGACGGCGTCGAGGTGGCCGGAGTCTGGACCGAGGTGCCGCAGGACCCGTCGTTCGCGGACGTGGCGGCACTGGTCGCGCGGGTCCGCGACGACGGCGTCGACACGATCGTCTCGCTCGGCTCCGGCAGCGTGCTCGCCGCCGGACGGTCCGCGGGGGTCTGCGCGCCGGACACCCGGCCGGTCCGGTCCGTGGCGCGGTCGGGCCCCGGTGTGCCGCCGCTGCTGAACGTCTGCATCCCCACCACGGCCGGCTCCGGCGGCGAGGTGTCCCGCCAGGCGACGCTCACCGACGACGAGTCAGGCGAGAAGAGCGGGGTGCGCGGCTGGGAGGTCGCCGCGCGGCTCGCCGTGCTCGATCCCGAACTGCTGGTCAGCGTGCCGCGCGGGCAGGCCGTCGCGTCGGGGATCGACGCCATGACGCATGCGCTCGAGGCGTACTGGTCGCGGCGTGCCACCCCGATCACCGACGCGCTCGCCCGCCCCTCGTTCGCCACGCTGTTCACTCGGCTCGAGGAGTCCATCGAGACCCGTGACGTTGACCTGCTCGGAGAGATGCTCGTCGCCTCGACGATGGCGAACCTCGCCTGCGGCAATGCCGGACTGGGTCTGGTGCACGGTCTGAACAAGGGCATCACCGGTCTCGCGCACAGAACCGGGTACGAGACCGTGTCCTACGGCATGCTGCACGGCATCCTGCTGCCCTGGGTGATCGACTTCAACGTCGCCGCCGCGGCACCCCGGATGGCGGCCCTCGCACGGGATGTCGGCGCGGCGGTGCCCGGCGCCGACGACGAGTCGGCGTCCCGCGCGCTGCTGGAATCCATCGCTGCATGGCTGGTCCGCCTCGACACGCCCCGCGCCCTGCCCTGGCCCGCCGACTACTCCGAGCAGGATCTGGAGTTCGTCGCGAAGGACACGGCTGGCCGGGCCATGTGGCAGGACAACCCACGCACGGCCACCGAGGACGAGCTCGCGGACCTGACCCGCAACGCCCTGACCGACTGGGCGCCGATCGATTGGAGCACCGCCCGATGACGCCTCCCACCGACCCGACGGATCCCGCCGGACGCACGGGAAGCCTGCCGGTGGAGGAGATCTCGCCGGACGACGGGGTCGCGGTGATCGGCCTGGGCAAGATGGGCCTGCCGATGGCACGCAACCTGCGGACCGCCGGCTTCCGCGTGGTGGGCTTCGACCTGTCGCCGGCGCAGATCGAGAAGGCTGCCGCCGTCGGCATCGAGACCGCGCCCACGGCCGCCGACGCCGCGCGCAGCACGGCGACTGCGCTCGTGGTCGTCGGCTTCGACGACCAGGCGATCGACGTGATCTCCGCGCCCGGGACCGGGGTGCTGTCCGGCGCGGGCGCCGGCTACCTCGTCGCGATGTGCAGCACAGTCGAGACCGCGACGTCCCTCCAGATGGCCGCCGCCGCCGAGAAGGTCGGCGCCGAGTTGGTCGACGCGACGCTCTGCCTGGGCGAGCCGGCCGCCGAGGACGCCACGCTGCTGATCATGTGCGGCGGCACCGAGACCGCGCTCGCCCGCCTCGCCCCCGTGCTGTCGGCGGTGGGCCGGGACGTCTACCGGCTCGGTGATGTCGGGGCCGGGCAGATCGGCAAGATGCTCAACAACTACCTCCTGTGGAACTCGGTGGTCGCCAACTACGAGGCCCTGCGCCTGGGTGGCCGCCTGGGGCTCGACCTGGAGGCGCTGCGCCAGTCCCTGCTGCTGAGCAGCGGCAACAACTGGGCGCTCGAGACCTGGTTGCGCTCGCGGCCGATGCCGTGGGCGGAGAAGGACATGCGGATCCTGATGCAGCACGCCGACGAGGCGCGCCTGCCGATGCCCAACGCGGGGCTGATCCGCGAGGAGATCAAGCAGATCAAGGTGGTCAAGAACGCGTGGGCCGAGGGCGGCGGCGCCACGTCCAGCATGAACGAGTTCACCCGCGCCCACCTCTAGCCGAAGGAGTCGCCGTCGCAACGAATGTCGCAGGCCTGTCCGTCGCCCCGGCGGACAGCTCCGCGGTGGCCGCGCTCTACCAGCTCGCGATCGGATCGAAGACGGTCCCGCTGAGCAGCTGCCTGATGCGCGGCGGGGACGACCGGCCGGTCGACTTCGGGTACTCGTTCTGGCTGGTGGATCACCGCGACGGGTTGCTGCTCGTCGACTGCGGATTCCGCGAGCCCGCGGCCGCCCGCAAGTCCATCGCGTACGAGCGGACGCCGCTGGACGCGCTGGCGCTGCTGGGCATCGGTGGGCCGGACATCGCCGGGATCGTCCTGACCCACCTGCATTTCGACCACGCGGGAACCCTGCCGGACTTCCCGAACGCCACCGTCTACGTCCAGGACCGGGATCTGGCCTTCTTCACCGGCCCGTTCATGCGATTCCCCCTGTGCGCCAGCGGGATCGACGCAGCCGACATGGCCGCGGTCGAGCAGGTCCGCCGCGACGATCGCCTCGTGCTGCTGGCGGGCGACACCGAGATCGTCGCCGGCGTCGACGCGCATCTCGTCGGCGGCCACACCCCCGGCAGCCAGCTGGTCTCGGTTCGCCGCGGAGACCGGCGGATCGTGCTGGCCGGCGACGCCGCCCACATCCGGGCGAACATCGACCTGGGCGTGCCCTACCCCGTGCTGCACACAGTGCCCGACAGCTGCCTGGCGTTCGAGGCCATGCGGGAGATGGCCGGCGATGGGCGGACGGTGGTCATCCCGGGCCACGACGGCTCCGTGCGCCGCGAATCGAGGCCGGTGACCGGGGTGCCCGGACGCAGCGTGGTCGAGCTGTTCTGACCCCCGTGGTCCTCAGCGGCGCCGGTTGGTCGGCACCACAGGGGCTTTCGTCCGCTTGATGACGGGCGGTGGGCGCCGCGAGCCCGCCGGTCCGGCGACCTGGCTGGCCAGCTTGACGGCCTTGTCGGGCTCTTCCACCGGCGAGTCGCCGCCCCGATTCGTCTTCGCCGCGAGCTCCAGCAGGCTGTCCCTGACGTGCTCGAGATGCACGCGCAACCACGACTCCGCGGCAACCAGGTCACCGCGCTCGATGAAACCGACCAGTTCGCCGTGGGTGCCGTGGTTTCCGTTCAGCCGCAGGTGCAGGAAGTGCCGGCCGACGTGGCTGCGCAGCTCCTCGATCATCTGCACCAGCAGGGGATTGTTCTCGGCGTCGTAGGCCGCGCGGTAGAACCCGATGCGGACGCGGAGGAAGTCGGGACCGGCGTGCTCCTCGTCGAGTTGCCGCCCGAGATCGCGGATGCGGGCGAGTCGCTCGTCGGACATCCGCACCATCGACAGGCGCAGCGCGTGCGTCTCCAGAAGAGTGCGCACGCGGTAGATCTCGCTGATCTGGGCCGGCGAGAGGGTGCGCACGCGGGCGCCGCGGTGCGGGTGGAACGTGACCAGCCCCTCGGACTCCAGGAGCAGCAGCGCCGTCCGGACCGGGATCCGGCTGACCCCGATCGCCTCTGCCAGCGATTCCTGGCGTAGCCATTCGCCGGGCGCCAGCGCGCCGGTCGAGATCGCCTCGTGCAGGACCGCGTAGACCATGTCGCCGATGGTCTCGTGGCCCGAGGCCTGCTGGTCGACGACCGCGACGAATCGCTTGTCCTCGGTGAGGCTACGGCCCTTCTTCGGGGGCATCGCATGTTCTCCTTGGATCAGCGGTATCGGGCCGGTCGGCTCGATCGAGCATACGGCATAACGGTTCTCGTCATGGGCCCGCTCCCGCACCGGGTGGCGGGGGCCCGTCGCCGGACACGAGCTGCCGCTCCACGGCCCTGGCGAGATGGGCCGGCGTCAGGGTCCACGGCGCCAGCGCCACGTCGAGGTCGTCGCCGACGAGCGCCTGGAGCACCAGCTTGCGCACCTGCCGGGCATCCGCGCCGGCCGCCGCGCAGCGGCTCGCCACCGCGGCGAGGTCCGGATCGTCGGCAGGGAGCGGCACGCCGATCTGGTCGAGCGTGTCCCGCAGGATCGCGACGATCGCGTCCACCCCCGGCGGCTCGAACCGCTCGTGCAGGTCCACCCGGGAGAGGAACGCGCCGTCCACCGCCCGCAGGTCGTTGGTCGTCGCGATGACGAGGGTGTTCCGGTGGTCCTGCGCCAGCCGGTCGAGGCCGGTGAGCACGGCGTCCGTCGCGCGATGCACGTCGATCGGGTTGGTGGCCAGTGACGCGAGGGCGCGGGAGAAAACCAGTGCCTCGACCTCGTCGACCAGCACGACGAGTGGGAGGCCGGCGCCGGCCAGCTCGGGCAGCGTCCGGCCGAACAGCCGAGCGACGGCGCGTTGGCTCTCGCCCAGGAACTCGCTCGGGAATGCGTGCGGATCGATGACGGCGAACGCGACCCGGTCCGCGAGGCCGAGCCCGGCGAGCGTGCGGGCGAGTTCCTGGCCGAGGCCGTGCGCCAGCGTGGTCTTGCCGGTGCCGGGCGGCCCGGACAGCAGCAGCAGCCCGTGTACCGGCAGGCGCACCGTGGACACGTTTGCGCGACCGGTCAAGCTGAAGACCCCGAAGTTCACCAGCCGCCGCTTGACGTCGGCCGGCACGACGATGTCGTCCCAGCGGGTCTGCCAGGTCTCGTCCGGAAGCAGCGCGGTGGCCGCCACACCGGGGCGCTCGACAGCGATCAGGGCGTCGAGCTGCGCCTCGGTCATCGCGACATCCGTCCTGCCGCGAGAACACGTTCGCGCCGGCGTGGGTGATGATCAGGCCGTTATCGTATCCAACTATCGCCCGCGATGGCGCCGGATCGGCGACTTTCCCCCGGTTGGACGGTGACGATTGTCGCATCCCGCTCAGCGCCGCAGCGGCCGGTGAGAGTGGTTGCGGCGGGGGTGTTGTCGGGGGTCGATCCAGGTGGGTGGGATGAAGTCGGGTCTGCGGTCGGTGCCGAGCTTGATCGTCCACTCGGACCGGTGGGCCTGCTGGTGGTGGAAAAGGCAAAGCAGCATGCCGTTGTCGAGGTCGGTGGGTCCGCCGTCGAGCCAGGAAGAGGATGTGGTGGGCCTGGGTCCAGCCGGGCGGGCGGTCGCAGCCGGGCCAGGCGCAGCCCCGGTCCCGCTCGGTGAGCGCGCGGCGCTGGGCGGGGGTGAACGGCAGTTGGGCGCGGCCGACGTCCAGCACCTGGGAGTGCCCGCCGAGCACGATCGGCAGGATGGCGGCGTCGCAGGCGATCCGCCGGGCGGCGCCCGCGGGCAGGGGTCCGGCGAAGTCCAGCGCCGCGTCGGCGATGGCGCGGGTGAGCGGGTCGTAGGCGATGGTCATGGTGATGTGCGGGACCTGCCTGCCCACGCTGGGGCCGGTACCGGCGTCCAGGCAGCGGCGCAGCACCGCGGCGTGCGCGTGCGCCAGCCGCAGCGCGGGCGGGCGGGTGTCCTTGACTCCGTCGGCCGCGGGGGTGGGGGTGGTGAGCGGGTCGGTGACCTGCCGGAACGCCTCGACGGTCTCGTCGTCCAGGGTGCCGGTGAGCGGGGTGAGCCCGGTCCGCGGGTTCCGCCGCCCGAGCCGCAGTTCCATCCGGCGGACCGGTTCCCGGTCGTCCGGCTCGATCCCGTCCTGATCCAGGCCTTCCCCGATGGTCGGACCCTGCGAGCAGGTCCTCCCGGTCGCCAGGTGCCGGGCGGCGAGCGCGACTTTGGCGGGGTCGGTGTCGCGGGCGGTGTCCACGAGCAGCCGTTCCGCGGACTCCACCAGCTCCGGGTCGAGGGTTCGCGGAAGGCCCTGGATGGCCTGGGTGATCGACGGCGACGTGCCCGTCGCCGACGGTGCCGTCGTCCAGCGCGGCACCCAACAGCGGGAGCCGGGCCGGGAGGTGTCCGCCGCTGATCGGGTCGTGTTCCAGGGTGCAGCGGGCGGCGCGGACCCGGCCGGCGGCGTCGCCGGCGGTGATCCGCAGGGTGTCCCGCAGCAGCACCCGGGTGGAGGACACCGACAGCTGCGTCGCGAGGTCGGTGTCGTCGACCTCCCCGGCCCAGCGCACCTGCGCCGCGTACACCGACCGGCCGATCGATTCGAGCAGCTGCCCGACGGCGAGCAGCTCCGGGTGCTGCAGCTTCCAGAACCGCGCGTCCCGCAGCGCACGGACCCCGGAGAGCACGCCCGCGGCAACGGATTCCGCCGCGTCGAGCGTGTCCACCGACGTCTCATCCATGACGGCAACCTACGAGAGGCCACCGACGATCGACCCGCGCCGAGAGGGGATGGTGCACACCCGGCGGATCCATCCACAAGGGCATCCAAGGCCTTGCGCGGCCGAGGAATCTGCGCTATGGCGCGGCGGGGCAACAGGCATGGCGGGCCGCCATCGGTCGGTCAGACCGTCGAAACCGTCAGCGGCACGGCGCCGGCGGGGCGCATCGTGACGCGGTACTGCGGCGCCGGCGTCAGGTCGGGGTCGGTGTGCACCCGCCTGTGAGCGGCGATCACGGCCAGGACCGTGACCGCCTCCGCCCACGCGAACTGCTCACCGATGCACGCGCGCGGCCCGGTGCCGAAGGGCAGGAACGCGTGTCGCGGCACGGCAAAGCGCCGATCGTCGAGCCAGCGGTCGGGATCGAAGGCCTCGGGTTCGGGGAACCAGCGCGGATCGTGGTGCAGGACCAGGGGACTCACGCCGACGAGGGTGCCCGCCGGCGCGTGCCAGCCGTCGAAGTCGAGCGGGGCCACGATGGTTCGGCCCAGCACCCACGCGGGCGGGTACAGCCGCATCGCCTCGGCGACCACCGCTCGTGTCAGCCGCAGCTCGGGCAGCTCGTCGAACGTCGGACCGGAGGCGCCGTGTCGAGAGACCTCCGCCCGCACCCTGTCCTGCACGTCGGGATGCCGACCGAGCAGGAAGAGGGCCCAGGTCAGGGCGTTCGCGGTCGTCTCGTGCCCGGCCATGATCAGCGTGATCACGTGATCGTGGATCTCCTGGTCGGCCATGCCCGCGAGCACCGCGCCGTCGGAGAGCAAGGCCGAGACCAGGTCACCCCGCTCGCCCGACGGATGCGCGCGCCGCTCGGCGATCACCTCGTCGACGATCGCGTGCACGTCTGCCTCGACGGGCCGTGGGGCCGTGCCCACTCGCGCGCCGGAGGACCGGCCGGCGAATCGCACCCGGCGCGCGGGACCGCCGGCGAGCAGCGAGCCTCCGCCCAGCGCGCCGAAACGCTCGAGCGCCGACTCCAGCGATGCACGGATGACCGGCGCCCGCTCGGCGAGATCGATGCCGAGCAACGTGCGGCCGACGATCTCGAGGGTGAGAGAGGCCATCTCGTCGTGCATGTCGAGCGTTCCGCCGTGTGGCCAGCCGGCGATCCGCTCGCGGGCGAGGTCCGCGAACCCCCTGGTGTAGCCGGCCAGCCGGCGCGGCGCGAACGCCGGCGCGATCAGCCTGCGGGCGCGGTCGTGCGGCGCTCCCTCGCTCGTCAGCAGCCCGTTGCCGAGCATCTGGCGGGTCAGCCGCACGCCGGGCCCCTTCGTGGTGAGCGCCGCGTGCTCGACCAGCAGCCGCCCGACGAGCTCCGGGTCGAGCAGCAGCAGGATCCGGCGGCGGCCGATCCGGATGCCGACGGCGTTGCCGCCCGTCGTGGCGACGGCCCGGACGACGCCGCCGACATCGCCCGCGCGGCGAGCCGCTCGCGTGCGTCGCGCGACGCGGATCGGCCCGATCCAGTGGCGTGCTCCGGTCCTCCCGAGAACGCTCATGGGAGGACCGCGTCTGCCCGGGTCAGCATCAGATCAGTGTGCTCGCCCCGTCAGTCCTCTGCGTCGAAGGCCGCCACGATGGCGTCGGCGGCGGCGGACGGCGCGAGCCGGCCGTCGAGCACGTCGCCGCGCAGCGATTCGCCCAGCTCGGCGACCGCGGCCGAGCGGGCGAGCCGCTGGTCGAACTCGTCGCGGACCAGCGACCAGGTCAGCTGCCAGCGCTGTGCCGCCCGCTTCGCCGCGAGCCCGTCGGGGCCGAGCATCTCGCGGTGCGTACCGATCGTGTCCCACATATCGTCGACGCCGTCTCCGGTCAGCGCCGAGCACGTGAGGACCGGTGGCACCCAGCCGCCGGCGCCGCCGCGCACGAGCCGCATCGCCCCGGCCAGCTCCCGGGCCGCGGACCGCGCCGCGCGCACGTGGTCACCGTCGGCCTTGGTGATGGCCACGATGTCGGCGAGCTCGAGCACACCCTTCTTGATGCCCTGCAGCTGGTCGCCGGACCGGGCGAGACCGAGCACGAGGAAGGTGTCGACCATCCCCGCCACGGTGGTCTCGGACTGGCCGACGCCGACGGTCTCGACCAGCACGACGTCGTGGCCGGCGGCCTCCAGCAGCGTGATCGTCTGGGCGGTCGCCCTGGCGACTCCGCCGAGCGTGCCGGCCGACGGTGAGGGGCGGATGTACGCGGCCGCGTCCGCGGCGAGGCGCGGCATGCGGGTCTTGTCGCCCAGCACGGACCCGCCGGTGCGAACGCTGGAGGGATCCACGGCGAGCACCCCGACCCGATGCCCGGAGCCGGTCAGCCGGGTGCCGAGCGTCTCGATCAGCGTGGACTTGCCGACCCCGGGGGTGCCGGAGACGCCGACGCGGACGGCGCGGCCGGCCCGGTCCGCCACCGCCGTCAGGAGGTCCCTGGCCAGCACCCGGTGGTCCGCCCTGGTGGACTCCACGAGGGTGATCGCCCTGGACAGCGCTGCACGCGAGCCGGCCACGAGATCACCGATCAGAGCGGAGATTTCGGGCGTTCGGGACGGCGCGCCGACCGGACCGGTCACGGCGCCCGGTGCAGCGCCGCGGTGAGCCGGTCCAGAACGTCCATCGCCGCCTCGGCGATCACGGTGCCGGGGCCGAAGACGGCCGCCGCGCCGGCGCCCAGCAGCGCCGGCACGTCCGCGGGCGGGATCACACCACCCACCACCACGAGGATGTCGGGCCGCTCGCGCTCGGCAAGCGCGCGACGCAGCTCGGGGACGAGCGTGAGGTGCCCGGCGGCCAGGGAGTTGACGCCGACGACGTGCACGTCGTTGTCCACCGCCTGCTGCGCCACCTCGTCGGGGGTGGAGAACAGCGGGCCGACGTCCACGTCGAAGCCGAGATCGGCGAACGCGGTGACGACGACCTTCTGCCCGCGGTCGTGGCCGTCCTGACCCATCTTGGCGACCAGGATCCGCGGCCGCCGGCCCTCGGCGCGGGCGAACTCGTCGGTGGCGGCCAGCGCGGCCGCGATCGGGTCCGCCGCGGCTTCCGCACCGGCCCGCGTGCGGTCGGCGGAGCCGTTCGACGCGGTTGCGGCGGAGCGCTGGGCCTCGGACCGGTACACGCCGGAGATCGTACGGATCACCGCGGTGTGCCGGCCGAACACCCGTTCCAGGGCATCCGAGATCTCGCCGACGGTCGCCTGCGCGCGTGCGGCGTCGACCGCCCTGGCCAGCAGGTTGTGCGAGAGGTTCCCGCCGGCGTTGTCCGGCGTCTGCGCGGCGGCGCGCGTGAGGGCGTCGAGCGCCGAGCGCACCGCCTCGGGGTCGCGATGCGCACGGAGGCGCTCGAGCTTGGCGACCTGGGCGGCGCGCACGGCGTGGTTGTCCACCCGGAGCACGTCGAGGTCGTGCGCGTCGGTGGTGCGGTGGGTGTTCACGCCGACCACCACCTGGGCGCCGGAGTCGATCCGCGCCTGGGTGCGCGCGGCGGCCTCCTCGATGCGCAGCTTGGGCAGCCCGGCGTCGATCGCCGCCGCCATGCCGCCGGCCTCCTCGACCTCGCCGATGTGCGACAGGGCCAGCTCGGCCAGCTCGTGGGTGAGCCGCTCCACGTAGTACGAGCCGCCCCACGGATCGATGATCGCCGCAGTGCCCGACTCCTGCTGCAGCAGCAGCTGGGTGTTGCGGGCGATCCTGGCCGAGAAGTCGGTGGGCAGCGCGATGGCCTCGTCGAGGGCGTTGGTGTGCAGCGACTGGGTGCCGCCCTGGGTGGCCGCCATCGCCTCGAGGCAGGTGCGCGCGACGTTGTTGAACGGATCCTGTGCGGTCAGCGACCACCCTGATGTCTGGCAGTGGGCACGCAGCATCGACGATTTCGGGTTGGCCGGCTCGAACGGCAGCAGCAGTCGGTGCCAGAGCGCGCGCGCCGCACGGAGTTTCGCGATCTCCATGAACACGTTCATGCCGATCGCCCAGAAGAAGCTGAGCCGCGGCGCGAAGTGGTCGACCGCGAGGCCGGCGGCGCGGCCCGCCCGCAGGTACTCGACGCCGTCGGCGAGCGTGTAGGCGAGCTCGAGGTCGGCCGTCGCGCCCGCCTCCTGCATGTGATAGCCGGAGATCGAGATCGAGTTGAAGGCGGGCATTCTCGCGGCGGTGTAGGCGAAGATGTCCGACACGATCCGCAGCGAGGGCGCCGGCGGGTAGATGTAGGTGTTGCGGACCATGAACTCCTTGAGGATGTCGTTCTGGATGGTGCCGGAGAGCTTCTGCGGGGGGACGCCCTGCTCCTGCGCCGCGACGATGTAGAGCGCGAGCACGGGGAGCACCGCGCCGTTCATGGTCATCGAGACGCTGATCTTCTCGAGCGGGATGTGGTCGAACAGTTCGCGCATGTCCAGGATCGAGTCGATCGCGACCCCGGCCATCCCGACATCGCCGACCACGCGCGGGTGATCGGAGTCGTAGCCGCGGTGCGTGGCCAGGTCGAAGGCGACCGAGAGGCCCTTCTGCCCGGCGGCCAGGTTCCGGCGGTAGAACGCGTTCGATTCCGCTGCCGTGGAGAAGCCGGCGTACTGCCGGATCGTCCATGGCTGCGTGGTGTACATGGTCGGGTAGGGGCCGCGCAGGTACGGCGGCAGGCCGGGCCGGCCGCCCAGGTCGAGGTCCGCGACGTCCGAGGGGCCGTAGACCGGCTGCACCGCAATGCCTTCCGCGGACATCCAGGCCTCACCGGCGATCGCCCCACCGGGCGCCGGGTCGGCGCCGGGATCCCGCAGCGGCAGGTCGGCGAAGCTGGCCGGTACCGTCACGAGCCCACCTCCGTCACGATCGGTGCGCCGTCGCCGAGCGCAGAGCGGACGCGCACCACAAAGGCGAGCACGTCCTCACCCAGCGCGATGTGGTCGTCGACGACGTCGGCGAGCGGCCCCCGCGGCCGCCCCGCGAGCAACACGGCAGACGCGCCGGCGGTCCGGAGTGCGGCAGCGACGTCCGCGCCGAGCTCCATGTACGCCGCGTCCGAGCCGGCGAGACAGGCCACGGCGCAGCCGCTCTCCCTGAAGGCCGCGACGACGTCCGCCGCGCCGGTGGTCGGTCCCGCCCCCACGACGTCGACACCGCCCGCGGCCAGCGCGTTGGTGACGAAGCCGGCGCGCGCCACATGGTCGGCCACGGGACCCAGAGTGGCGAGGAAGACCCGCGCGACGGCCGGCGCGTCACGCAGCGCCTCGAAATCCGCCGCCCACGCGTCGGCGACGGGCGCGACACCCTCGCGCGCGGGCAGGGTCTCGTGCAGGTTCGGGAACTCCGTCACGCCGGTGATCGGCTGGCTGCGGTCCGCCACGCGGGCCCGGCGGGTCGCGGCCGTCCCCGACCAGCGCGACCTCAGCGATCCGTCCGCGAGCGCGGCGAGAACGCCGCCCGCTGCCTCGATCGCCTGGAACTCCCGCCAGGCCGCCTCGGCGATCGATCTCGTCAGCGCCTCCACCGCCCAGGCCCCGCCGGCCGGGTCGGCGACCGCGTCGACGTGGCTCTCGCCCATCAGCATCGCCGACACGTTCCGGGCGAGCCGACGCCCGAACGCGTCCGGAACGCCGAGTGCGGTGTCGAACGGCAGCACCGTGACGGCGTCCGCACCGCCCACCCCCGCCGCGAAGCCCGCGACGGTGACGCGGATCAGGTTGACCCACGGGTCGTACCGCGTACACATCGGCCGGGAGGTGACGGCGTGCAGGAACGGCTCGGCCGGGTCGATCCCCGTGTCGACCCGCGGGCCGACACGACCGTCGGTTCCGCTGCCGATCCCGCTGCCGACCCGCTGCCGACCCCGCACAACGCGGCCATCCGCCGCCAGACCACCCGCGCGGCACGCAGTTTCGCGATGGAGACGAACTGCTCGTCGGTGACGGCCAGCCGGCATTCCAGGAGCGCCAACGCGTCCGCGACGGTGTGCCCGCCCGCGGTCAGCTCGCGCAGGTAGGCGGCTGCGCAGGCCAGGACGTAGCCGAGCTCGGCGGCGTCGCCCGCGCCGCTCTCGTGCGCGGGGGTGCCGTCCGCCACCAGCGCGCGCACCCGCAGATCGGCAGCCAGCGCGGCGATCTCGGGCAGCTCGGGCAGCGCCGACGATGGACCGACCGGGGCCCCGGCGCCGCGGACGGCCCGGCCGATCGGATCGGCGCCGAGCGACGTGCCGGGGGCGGGGGCGACCCCGCGGTCCGTCAGGAGGGCGCCGAGTGCGCGCGCCGCGGCCAGATCGTCGACGGTGCCGACGCCTTGCACCACCACGGCCGCCGCGTCGAGCAGCACGGCTTCGAGCACGATGGGCAGCTCGGCCGGGGCGGTGCCGGCACCGCCCAGCGTGATCCACAGCGAGGTGGCGCCGCCCTCGAGATCGGCCAGCGCGGCGGTCGCCGCGCGCGCCGCATCGGGGTCGGCGAGCAGGGCACGGACGTCCCAGCCGCGCTCCGGCGCAACGGGTCTGGCCCAGCCCGGCGCGGTCGAACCCGGCGCGCCGAGGGCGGGGATCACGATGCCCTCGACCGTGGTGTGCGACAGCACCGCCAGGGCGTCGTGGTCCGGTGCATCCGCCGCCAACCGCCGCGAGCGGCGCAGCACGGCCGCCGCCGCCCGCTCCCATTCGCGCTGCGCTTCGTCGCTCGCCACCCCTGGACCGTATCCGGCGGCGCGCGGAACGTCTCGGGCCGATTCGGCGAAAGTCACCGATCTGTGACGCGCGCGACAGCCCGAACCGGCGATCAGCCGGGCAGCTCCCAGCGGTGCACCGGCTCGTTGGAGTGCATGCCCCGGGAGTACAGCTTCAACATCTCGGTCAGCGCGGCATCGCGCGCCAGCCCGCGGTCCTCGAACGCCTGCACGGCCCTGACCTGCCACCACGACCCGTTGCGCTGCGTCTTGCAGCGGTCCTCGACCACGCCGAGATACCGGTCACGGACCGCCGACGACACCCCCCACCGGTCGAGGCCCTCGTCCGCCATGGGCAGTAAGTGGCGCAGCAGGAGCTCGTCCCAGGTGACTTCACCGAACCCTGGCCAGTAGAAGACCGCGTCGACGCCGCGCCTCGCGCCGGCGTCGAAGTTGGCGGCGGCGGCGGCGAACGACATCTTGGTCCACACGGGGCGCTCGTCGGCCGCCAGCATGGTCAGCGCGCCGTAGTAGAAGGCCGCGTTGGCGAGCACGTCGATGACCGTCGGACCCGCTGGCAGCACGCGGTTCTCGACCCGCAGGTGCGGGCGACCGTCGACGACGTCGTACACGGGACGGTTCCACCGGTAGACGGTGCCGTTGTGCAGCCGGAGCTCCTGCAGGCGCGGCGCCCGGCCGTCGGCGAGCACGGCTTCCGGATCCTCGTCGGTGGTCTCCGGAAGCAGCGCCGGGAAGTACCGGACGTTCTCCTCGAACAGGTCGAAGATCGACGTGATCCAGCGCTCGCCGAAGAACACGGGCGGCCGGACACCCTGGTTCTTCAGCTCCGGCGAGCGGGTGTCGGTGGCCTGCAGGAACAGCTCGGTCCTGGTCTCCGCCCACAGGTGCTTGCCGAACAGGTAGGGCGAGTTCGCCCCGAGCGCGAGCTGGGGGCCGGCCAGCGCCTGCGCCGCGTTCCAACACGAGGGAAAGTCCGCCGGCGACACCTGCAGGTGCAACTGCACGGACGTGCAGGCCGACTCCGGCGCGATGGTGTCGGTGAACAGCCGCAGCGTCTCGGCGCCCGTGATGTCGAGTTCGAGGTCCTCGCGGCGGGCGGCGAACACGGCCTCGTCGAGCGCCTTGTACCGCGGGTTGGCGCTCATCCACTCGTCCTCGAAGTGGCGGGTGCGCAACGTCGGCAGGA
The DNA here is from genome assembly GCA_963829945.1 of uncultured Actinomycetota bacterium. GTDB lineage: Bacteria > Actinomycetota > Actinomycetes > Mycobacteriales > Nakamurellaceae > Nakamurella. The sequence goes on from CAWHKH010000004.1 coordinate 244,523, forward strand.
TGCCGATCATGATGATCTCGGAGCCGGTCTCGTTCGCGCGGTGCTCGGCGTGGTCGAGCGAGGCGCGCAGCGAGGTCTCCAGGTCCGTGAGCGACTCGCCCGAGAGCGGCCGCGGGTGCACGTTGAACTCGATGTTGTAGCGGCCGAGCTCGGTCTGGAAGTTCGGGTCGGCGATGGCCTCCAGCACCGCTGCGTTGCGCATCGCGGGCTGCCACTCGCCGTCCACCAGATTGAGCTCGATCTCCAGCCCGGTCAGCGGGTCGTCGAAGTCGAACGAGTGCTCGATCAGCATGCGCTCGAAGACGTCGAGGCACCGCCGCACCTTCACCCGATACGCCTGACGCTGCTCGCGCGTGTAGACGATGGGAGCGATGTCGTCGCCCATCGACGTCCTCCTGCGTGGCCGGCACCGCGGGACAACCTCGGGCAGTCGCCCGTTCGACGGGGTCAAGCCAACCACACGGTGCGCGGACGCGCGGTCGGGGAGCCGCCCCGGCGCCGCCGTCGCCTCGGCAGCGGCGCGATCCCGTTGCGCCGGCCGGCGCCCGGGATCGTCGGTGGGTCACGTCCGTGCCGGGCCCCTGTACGAGGCGGCCCGCGTCGTGCCGACGGGCGGGTGTCTAGGCTCAACCTCCGGTCCAGTTCTCCGACCGACAGGAAGCGGACGACACCGGATGACGAGCAGCGCGACCGGGCCCATGCGGGCCGTGCCCGCCACCGTCGCCGTGCCCGCTCCCGGCCAGGTCGTCGATCCGGGCGCCGGGCTCGGCCCGCTCTGGCTGGACCACACCCTGGCGGCCGAGCTGTCCGGTTTCGTCGATCTGCGCCGCCGCGTGCACGCTCATCCCGAACTCGGCCGGTCCGAGTCGGCGACCAGCGCGGTCATCCTGCGCAGCCTGGCCGCCGACGGGATCGCGGCATCGCTGCTGCCGACCGGCACCGGCGTGCTGGCCGAGATCGGCTCCGGCGAGCCGATTATCGGGCTGCGCGCGGACATCGACGCGCTGCCGATCCGCGAGTCGACGGGGCTGCCGTACGCCTCGACGCTGCCCGACATCTCGCACGCCTGCGGGCACGACGTGCACCTCACCGTGCTGCTCGGCGCAGCCAGGGCGCTGGCCCGGGCGGGCGAGTTGCCCGGCCGGGTGCGGCTGATCTTCCAGCCGGCCGAGGAGGTCTTCCCCGGCGGCTCCCACGACGTCATCGCCGCCGGCGCCCTGGACGGCCTGCGCACCGTCTTCGCGCTGCACTGCGACCCGCGACTGCAGGCGGGCCGGGTGGGGCTCAAGTCCGGCGCCATCACGTCCACGTCCGACGTCATCGAGCTGCGGCTGTTCGGACCGGGCGGCCACACCTCACGCCCGCACCTCACGACCGACCTGGTGTACGCGATGGGCACCGTGATCACCGGGCTGCCCGCGGTGCTGACGCGGAGGCTCGATCCGCGAGCCGCGGCGGTGCTGGTGTGGGGCGTCGCCAATGCCGGTCGGGTGCCGAACGCCATCCCGCGCGACGGGCTGCTGCGCGGCACGCTGCGGATGATGGACCGGCGGTCGTGGGACAGCGCGGAATCTTTGGTTCGTCAGCTGATCGGCGAGTTGCTCGCGCCGACCGGTGCCGGCTACGAGTTGACGTACTCCCGCGGCGTCCCACCGGTGGACAACGACGTCGCGGCCACCGAGGTGCTGCGGGTGGCGGCGCAGCGCGCGCTCGGCGCCGGCTCCGTGATGCCGGTGGAGCAGTCGACGGGCGCCGAGGACTTCGCGGTGTTCCTCGAGCACGTTCCCGGCGCGCTCGCCCGGCTGGGTGTCTGGGACGGCGTCAGCCCGCGCGTCGACCTGCACTCGTCGACCTTCGTGGTGGACGAGCGGGCCATCGCCGCGGGCATTCGACTGATGACGCACGCCGCTCTCGCCGCACTGCACGGCTGACCCGCAGCACGCCCCCTTGCCCGCCGAGGAGCCGGGGCGAGCCCGGCGGCATCCGGCAGGTCGGCGCGCGGCCGGCGGCGCATCGTGGCGACGTGACGGCCCTCACCCGGACCAGGTGCCCCATCACCGGTTGACACCGGCACCCACTCGCAGTAGTTTCCACGATGGAACAACAAACCTCCACATGGTGGAATCACATCGGCAAGAAGTCGCCGCCGATCTGCCTGTCGCCCGCTCCGTGGATTGGAAGTACACACCGATGTCGCTGTCGACACACGTGCTGGATGCGACGCTCGGGCGCCCGGCGTCCGGAGTCGCGCTGGTCCTCCGCAGGGCGGACGAGTCCCCCGACGTCGACGTGGGCGGCGTCACCGACGAGGACGGACGGTACCGGTTCCCCGGCCCGGCACAGGGCGGGGTCGACCTGCCCGCCGGCGTCTACCGCCTGACCTTCGACACGGGCGCCTACTTCGCCGACACCGGCCAGGTCGGCTTCTACCCCGAAGTGGCGGTGACGTTCGAGATCACCGACCCGGCCGCCCATCACCACGTCCCACTGCTGCTGTCCCCGTTCGCCTACTCCACCTATCGAGGGAGCTGATCCACCCATGAGCGTCTCGCTCGGACACAACCAGTACGGCAAGGCCGAGACCCGCGTGGTGCGCGTGTACCGCGACGCCGACCCGCACGAGATCGTCGACTACAACGTCAGTGTCGCCCTCAGTGGAGACTTCTCGGACATCCATCTCACCGGGGACAACGCGAAGTGTCTCACCACGGACGCCACCAAGAACACGGTGAACGCGTTCGCCAAGGAGCACGGCGATGCGGCGCGCCATCCCGAGTCGTTCGGCATCGCGCTCGCCCAGCACTTCGTGGACGACACCGAACCGGTCGGCCAGGCCCGCATCAAGATCGAGATGTACCCGTGGAAGCGGTTGTCGCACAACGGGTCCCCGCACCCGCATGCCTTCGCCCGGGACGGCGGGTACGTGCGCACCGCGACCGTGACCTATGACGGCACGACCACCTGGGTCGTCTCCGGCGTGCAGGACTACGTGGTGCTCAAGACGACGGACTCCGAGTTCTGGGGCTACCTGCAGGACCGGTACACCACCCTCAAGCCGACCAACGACCGGGTGATGGCGACGTCGGTGACCAGCCAGTGGCGACACACCGAGACCGACATCGACTGGGAGAAGTCGTATTCCGGCGCATTGGCGACGATGAGCGACGTGTTCGCCGGCCACCACAGCCTCGCGCTCCAGCAGACGATGTATGCGATGGGCGGGGCGATGATCGAGACGCAGCCGGAGCTCGCCGAGGTGCGCTTCTCGCTGCCGAACAAGCACCACTTCGTGATCGACCTCAGCCCGTTCGGGCTGGAGAACCCGAACGAGGTGTTCCACGCGGACGACCGCCCGTACGGCTACATCGAGGGCACCATCCTGCGCGACGGTGCGCCGGAGTCGGGTCAGGCGTTCGATCCGGGCCAGGGCTGGTGACGACGATGGCACACGATTCTGACCCGCTCGGTGCCGCCGGGGATCATCTCGCGGTCTTCGAGGACACCAAGCATCCGGTCGACGAGGTGCTCAAGCCCGGGCCGATGATCCTCTACGGCCTCCAGCACGTCATGAGCATGTACGCGGGGGTGGTCGCGGTCCCGCTGATCGTCGGCACGGCCCTCAAGCTCCCGTTCGCCGACCTGTCGTACCTGCTGGCGGCGACGCTCCTCATCTCCGGCCTGGCCACCCTGCTGCAGACCCTCGGCGTCAGGTGGATCGGCGCGAAACTGCCGATCGTGCAGGGCACGTCGTTCGCCGCCGTGGGTTCGATGCTCGCCATCGGGGCCGGCGCCGGCGGCGGGACGGCCGGGCTGCTGGCGATCTTCGGCGCGATCGTCGTCGCGGGCGCCATCGGCTTCCTGGTCAGCGGCGTCTTCAGCCGCCTGCTGCACTTCTTCCCACCGGTGGTCACCGGATCGGTGATCACCGTCATCGGGATCTCGCTGCTGCCGGTGGCGATGCGCTGGGCGGCGGGCGGGGCCGGCAGCGAGGACTTCGGCTCGCTGTCGAACATCACGCTCGCCGCGATCACGCTGGGCATCATCCTGCTGATCTACCGCTTCCTGCCCGGCTTCTTCTCCCGGGTCGCCATCCTGATCGGCCTGGTCGCCGGCGGTGTGGTGGCCGCGCTGTTCGGCAAGATCGACTTCTCCCAGATCGGCGAGGCGCAGGCCTTCGCCATCTCCACGCCGTTCCACTTCGGCACGCCGACCTTCTCGGTGGCCGCGATCGTCTCGATGACGATCGTGATGCTGGTGATCATGACGGAGACCACCGCCGACCTGCTGGCTATCGGCGTGGTCGTCGGCCGCCCGGCCGACCGGAAGACGGTTGCCAACGGCCTGCGGGCGGACACGCTGTCGAGCGCGGTCTCCGGCGGGCTGCTCAACGGCTTCCCGGTGAGCGCCTTCGCGCAGAACGTCGGCCTGGTCGCGCTCACCGGCATCAAGAGCCGGTTCGTCGTCGCGGTCAGCGGGCTGATCCTGCTGGTGCTCGGGCTGTTCCCCAAGGTCGGGGCGATCGTCGCCGCGCTGCCGCTGCCCGTGCTGGGCGGCGCCGGACTGGCGCTGTTCGGAACCGTCGCCGCGAGCGGCATCCGGAGCCTGTCGGCGGTGCACTACGAGGGCAACCAGAACCTCGTCATCGTGGCCCTGTCGATCGCCATGGGTCTCATCCCGATCGCGATCCCCGACTTCTACGAGGAGTTCCCGACCTGGTTCCAGACGATCTTCGACTCGGGGATCAGCGCTGCGGCGGTGACGGCGGTGTTGCTCAACATCCTGTTCAACGTGTTGGGCCGCAAGGACAACGTGGCGCCGATCTTCGCGGAGGGGCCCGCGCCCGGGGTGTCGCCCGAGGAACAGCCGGGTCGCGGGCTCCCGGGTCCGCGGGCGGCCGGGGACGAGCCGACCGGCGGCGGCTGATGCCCGACCGGGTCCGCACCACCGCCGGGCAGGCGTCAGGCGGTGGTGCGGCGGGCGGACAGGTCGTGGGCCAGTCCGTTGGCCGCGGCGCGCAGCAGCGGGACAGCGCGCTCGACCACCTCCGGCGTCAGCCGGGCGGCCGGCCCGGAGACCGAGATCGCGATCGGGGTGGGCGCGTCGGGGATCGGCACGGCCACGCACCGGACGCCGATCTCCTGCTCGCCCTCGTCGATGGAGTACCCGGCGCGGCGGATCCTGGCGAGCTCGGCGGTGAGCGCATCGGGATCGGTGATCGTGTTGGTGGTGGCCGGCGGCATGCCGGTGCGGCCGACCAGCTCGTTGACCTGCTCGTCGTCGAGCTGGGCCAGCAGCGCCTTGCCGACCCCGGTGCTGTGCAGGTACACGCGCCGGCCGACCTCCGTGAACGTGCGCATGGTGTGCCGCGACGGGATCTGCGCCACGTAGGTCGCGCGGTCGCCGTCCAGCATGCAGAGATTGGCCGTCTCGCCGAGGTTGTCGACCAGCCCGGTGAGCCACGGCTTCGCCCAGTCGCTGAGCATGCTGCTGGCGCTGACGCCGAGGTTGATCAGCCGCGGTCCGAGCGCGTACCGGCGGGAGGGCAGCTGCCGGACGTAGCCGTGCCGCAGCAGGGTGCGGAGCAGCCGGTGGATCGTCGGCATGGGCAGGCCGGTGGCGCCGGTCAGGTCGGACAGCGACATCTCGCCGCCGGCGTCGGCCAGCGTCTCCAGGACCTCGAAGGCGCGGTCCACGGCCTGCACCTTGCTGGCCGGGGCGCCGGCCGGGGCGCTCGCCGGGGCGGCATGCAGGCCCGGCTCCGCGGTCGGCGCCGACGCATCGTGCAGCGCCCGGGACGCTCGCGGCTGGTTCATTCGGTGTCCTGTCCGTAGGCGTGACCGGGCAGAAACAGCCCGACTGTTTTCACATCGTAGAAGTCTACCGCTGAATTTTGGAAGGATGCACATGACTGGGACGGGTGCCGGGCAGGCGGTCGAGGTGCGCGGGCCGGCGGTGCCGCGCTCGGCGGAGATCCTCACCCCCGCGGCGCTGGATTTCGTCGCGGACCTGCAGCGCCGCTTCGGATCCCGCCGCGACGAGCTGCTCGCGCGCCGGACCGCGCGACGGGCCGAGGCGGCCCGCACCGGCCGGCTGGAGTTCCTGCCGGAGACCCGGGAGGTCCGCGAGGCCGACTGGACGGTGGCCGCGGCGCCGCCGGACCTGCTCGACCGCCGCGTGGAGATCACCGGGCCGCCGGAGCCGAAGATGGCGATCAACGCGCTGAACTCGGGCGCGAAGGTGTGGCTCGCCGACCTGGAGGACGCCAACACGCCGCACTGGTCGAACGTCGTGGGCGGCCAGCTCGCCCTGTTCGAGGCGATCCGACGCCGGCTGGAGTTCACCTCCCCCGAGGGCCGGCGGTACCGGCTGCGGGACGACCGCGCCGCTGGCGGTGATCGTGACCCGGCCGCGCGGCTGGCACTTCGACGAGCGGCACCTGCTCGTGGACGGGGCGCCGGCGGTTGCTGCGCTGGTCGACTTCGGCCTGTACTTCTTCCACAACGCCGCCGAGCTGATCCGCCGCGGCAGCGGCCCGTACTTCTACCTGCCGAAGATGGAGAGCCACCTCGAGGCGCGGCTGTGGAACGACGTCTTCTCCTACGCGGAGGAGCGGCTGGGCATCGCGCCGGGCTCCGTGCGGGCGACCGTGCTGATCGAGACGATCCCGGCGGCCTTCGAGATGGACGAGATCCTCTACGAGCTCAGAGATCACGCCTCCGGGCTGAACGCCGGCCGATGGGACTACCTGTTCAGCGTGATCAAGACCTTCCGCGACGCCGGGCCCGACTTCGTGCTCCCGGACCGCGGATCGGTGACCATGACGGCGCCGATGATGCGGGCGTACACCGAGCTGCTGGTGGCCACCTGCCATCGCCGCGGCGCGTTCGCCATGGGCGGCATGGCGGCCTTCATCCCGAGCCGCCGGGACCCCGCGGTGAACGCCACCGCGCTGGCCAAGGTGCGCCAGGACAAGGAGCGCGAGGCCGCAGACGGCTTCGACGGTTCCTGGGTCGCGCACCCGGACCTCGTGCCGGTCTGTCGCGAGGTGTTCGATGCCGTGCTCGGGGAGCGGCCGAACCAGCTCGACCGCCGGCGCGACGACGTGGCCGTGACGGCCGAGCAGCTCCTCGATATCTCGTCCATCCCGGGCGAGGCGACGGAGGCGGGCCTGCGGGTCAACGTGGACGTGGCCCTGCGCTACCTGGAGGCCTGGCTGGGCGGGAACGGCGCGGTCGGCATCCACAACCTGATGGAAGACGCGGCCACCGCGGAGATCTCGCGGTCCCAGGTATGGCAGTGGGTGCACAACGGGGTGGTGCTGGACACCGGCCGGGCGGTGACCGCGGAGCTGGTCCGCGACATCGCCGACGAGGAGCTCCGTGGCATCGAGTCCGAGGTGGGCGCCGAGGCCTTCGCTGCGAGCCGCTTCCCGCTGGCCCGTCAGGTGTTCGAGGAGGTCGCGCTGGCCGACGACTTCGCGGACTTCCTGACGCTGCCCGCCTACGAGGCCGCCCTCAGCGGGGCCGGCGCCGGTCGGCCGCCGCGGGGTTGACGGGCGTCGAGCGAGACGGTAGTTTCTACTCTACGAAGAAATTCTTCCACGATACGGAATAAGAGATCGCGATCAGAGGAGTAGACGGTGGGCTCGGCGGCGGACGGAACGGCACGACTGACCGGGTCCGTGCTGGACGAGATCGACGACCTGCTGGCGGATGCGGACGAGCAGCTGGCGACGCTGTACCCCGGTGACCCTGGCACCCGCCAGCCGGTGCACACCGTCTACGTCAACGCAGATCTCGCGACCCCGGACGTCGCCGTCCGATGGGGGCGGCAGGCGACGGAGCTGCTCGATGCGGTGGCGCCGACCCCCGCCGCCGCCGCCGCCGTCACCGGTCTCGACGGCGTGGACGAGGCGGTGTACGAGCGGGTGCGCGCGAAGCTCGACCGGCAGCCGATCGAGGACCTGCGGCTGGACTTCGAGGACGGGTACGGCACCCGGCCGGACGCCGAGGAGGACGCCCACGCGGTGGCGACCGGCGAGCTGCTCGGCCGGCTGCTCGGCACCGCCGGCGCGCCCAGCTTCGCCGGGATCCGGTTCAAGAGCCTGGAGCGTCCCACCCGGCGCCGCGGGCTGCGCACCCTGGACCTCGTGCTGGCGGAGCTGCTGACCGCGGGGGATCTGCCGGCCGGCTTCGTCGTCACCCTGCCCAAGGTCACCTCGGTGGACCAGGTTCGCGCGATGGTGCGCGTCTGTGCCGAGCTCGAGCGGGCGCACGGGCTGCCGGCCGGGGCCCTGCGCTTCGAGATCCAGGTCGAGACCACCCAGGCCATCCTCGGCGCCGACGGCGCCGCGGCCATCGCGCAGATGCTGCATGCGGCCGAGAACCGCTGTCCCGCACTGCACTACGGCACGTTCGACTACAGTGCCGCGTGCGGCGTGTCCGCCGCGCAGCAGAGCCTCGCCCACCCCGTCGCCGACCACGCGAAGGCCGTCATGCAGGTCGCAGCCGCCGGCACGGGGGTGCGGGTGGCGGACGGCTCGACCAACGTGATGCCGGTCGGCGAACCCGCGCAGATCGCCGCGGCGGTCGGGCTGCACGCGCAGCTGGTCCGCCGCTCCCTGGAGCGGGCCTACTACCAGGGCTGGGACATGCACCCCGGCCACCTGGTGAGCCGGTACCTGGCGACGTACGCCTTCTACCGCGACGGGTTTCCCGGCGCCGCCCAGCGGCTCGCCAACTACCTCGCCCGGCAGGGCGGCGGGATCGTCGACGAGCCGGCCACCGCCCAGGCGCTGGCCGCGTTCGTCGTCCGGGGCGTGCACTGCGGCGCCGTCGACGACGCCGAGGTGCTGACCGCGTCCGGCGTCGATCGGGCCACCCTCGACGCGCTCGCCCAGCGCCGCCCGCTCGCCGCCAACCCCTGACCAGACACTTGACCAGACCGCTGACCGCCGACCCCACCGAGCGCCGACGCCCCGGGCGTCGACCCGAAGGATCAGGAGACACCGTGACCACCCCAGCCACAGGGACCGGATCGGCAACGACGACCCGCCGCCCGCGGTACGACGCGCACCTGTCCATGCTGTTCACCGAGCTGCCGCTGCTGGAGCGGCCGGCCGCCGCCGCGGCGGCCGGATTCGACACCGTCGAGTTCTGGTGGCCGTTCGACCGCGCCGTCCCGTCGGACCGGGAGATCGACGACTTCGTCGGCCGCCGTCACCGACGCCGGCGTGCAGCTGGTCGGGCTGAACTTCTTCGCCGGGGACATGCCCGGCGGCGACCGGGGTCTGGTGTCCTGGCCGGCCCGCTCCGGCGAGTTCCGCGACAACATCGACGTCACCGTCGGCATCGGGGAGCGGCTGGGCTGCAATGCCTTCAACGCGCTCTACGGGAATCGGGTCGACGGAGCGACGGCCGCGGAGCAGGACGACCTGGGCGCGGAGAACCTCGCGCTGGCGGCGCGCGCGGCGGCCCGGATCGGCGGCATCGTGCTGCTGGAGCCCGTCAGCGGCGCGCCGCGCTACCCGCTGCTGACGGCGGCCGACGTCGTCGGGGTGCTGGACCGGGTGGAGCGCGAGTCAGGCGCCGGCAACGTCAGGTTCCTGTTCGACATCTACCACCTCGCGACCAACGGGGACGACGTCGCGGCCGGCATCGCCGCGCACGCCGGCCGCGTCGGCCACGTGCAGATCGCGGACAGCCCGGGCCGCAACGAGCCCGGCACCGGAACCCTCGACATCGCCGGCCATCTCGCGGCGCTGGCGGACGCCGGGTACGACGGCTACGTCGGCCTGGAATACAAGCCGAGCGGTCAGCACGGAGGACAGCTTCGGCTGGCTGCCGCGCGACGAGCGCGCCACCCGCGGCTGACCCTCCCGTGGCGGATCCGCCGACGCGGTCGGACCCACGAGACCACCGAACCCATCACACCTCTGAGGAGATTCACATGACGACAGTCGCTTTCATCGGTCTGGGCATCATGGGCGGCCCGATGGCCGGCCACCTGGTGACCGCCGGGTTCGAAGTGGTGGGGTACAACCGCAGCCCGGAGAAGGTCGCGGCGCTCGTCGCCGCGGGCGGCAAGGGCGCGGACTCGGTGGCCGAGGCGGTCAGCGACGCGGACGTCGTCGCGGTCATGGTGCCGGACTCACCGGACGTGCAGGAGGTGCTCGCCGGCGACGGCGGGGTGTTCGAGAACGCCAAGCCGGGCACGCTCATCATCGACTTCTCCTCGATCCGGCCCGACGTCACCACCGCGCTCGCCGCGCAGGCCGTGGACAAGGGCCTGCGGATGATCGACGCCCCGGTGTCCGGCGGCGAGGCGGGCGCCAAGGCCGCCACGCTGTCCATCATGGTCGGCGGTGAGGCGGACGACTTCGCCGCCGCCGCCGAGGTTCTCGAGGCCGTGGGCAAGACGATCGTGCACGTCGGGCCCGTCCGGTGCCGGGCAGACGGTGAAGGCGGCCAATCAGCTGATCGTGGCCGGCAACATCGAGCTGCTCGCCGAGGCGGTCGCCTTCGTCGAGGCGTACGGGGTGGACACGGAGGCCGCGCTCAGGGTCCTGGGCGGCGGGCTCGCCGGCAGCAAGGTGCTGGACCAGAAGGGCGCCAACATGCTCGGCCGGACCTTCCAGCCCGGCTTCCGGATCGCCCTGCACCACAAGGATCTCGGCATCGTCACGGCCGCGGCGCGGGAGGCCGGAGTGGTGATCCCGCTCGGCGCGGTGGTGGCCCAGCTGATGGCGTCCGCGCTCGCGTCCGGCGACGGCGGGCTCGACCATTCGGCCCTGCTGCGCGGCGTACTGCGGCTCTCCGGCCGCGACCCGGAGCAGCCTCCCGCGCCAGCGACCCCGAGACCACCGACCCTTCAAGCTGATCAAGGAGACACACCATGGCCAAGATGCGAGCCGTCGACGCGGCCGTCGCGATCCTGGAGCGCGAGGGCGTGGACACCGCCTTCGGGCTGCCCGGCGCGGCGATCAACCCGTTCTACTCCGCGATGCGCGACCACGGCGGCATCAGGCACATCCTCGCCCGGCACGTCGAGGGCGCCTCGCACATGGCCGAGGGCTACACCCGCGCCAAGGCCGGCAACATCGGCGTGTGCATCGGCACCTCGGGCCCGGCCGGCACCGACATGATCACCGGCCTGTACTCGGCGTCGGCGGACTCGATCCCGATCCTGTGCATCACCGGCCAGGCGCCCGTCGCCCGGCTGCACAAGGAGGACTTCCAGGCGATCAACATCGCGGACATCGCCGAGCCGCTGACGAAGATGGCGATGACCGTGCTCGAGCCCGCCCAGGTGCCCGGCGCGTTCCAGCAGGCGTTCCACCTGATGCGGTCGGGCCGGCCCGGCCCGGTGCTGATCGACCTGCCGTTCGACGTGCAGATGGCCGAGATCGACTTCGACCCCGACACCTACGAGCCGCTGCCCGGTGTACAAGCCGCGGGCCACCCGGGCGCAGGCCGTCGAAGGCGCTGGACATGCTGGCGGCCGCGGAGCGCCCGCTGATCGTGGCCGGCGGCGGGATCATCAACGCCGACGCCAGCGACCTGCTGGTCGAGCTCGCCGAGCTGCTGGACGTGCCGGTCATCCCCACCCTGATGGGCTGGGGCACCATCCCGGACGACCACCCGCTGATGGCCGGCATGGCCGGGCTGCAGACCTCGCACCAGTACGGCAACGCCACGATGCTGGCCTCGGACTTCGTGCTGGGCATCGGCAACCGGTGGGCCAACCGGCACACCGGCGGGCTCGACACCTATCGCAAGGGCCGCACTTTCGTGCACGTGGACATCGAGCCGACGCAGATCGGCCGGGTCTTCGCGCCCGACTACGCGATCGTGTCGGACGCCGGTGCGGCGCTCGAACAGCTGGTGGCGGTGGCGCGCGAGCGCCGGGACTCCCTTCCGGATCGGTCCGCGTGGGTGCAGGCCTGCCAGGACCGCAAGAGCAGGATGCACCGGCGCACCCACTTCGACGACATCCCGATCAAGCCGCAGCGGGTGTACGAGGAGATGAACAAGGCCTTCGGGCCGGACACCCGCTACGTCTCCACGATCGGGCTGTCGCAGATCGCCGCCGCCCAATTCCTGCACGTCTTCAAGCCGCGGCACTGGATCAATGCGGGCCAGGCCGGCCCGCTCGGCTGGACGGTGCCCGCGACGCTGGGCGTGTGCGTCGCCGACCCGGACACCACCGTGGTCGCGCTCACCGGCGACTACGACTTCCAGTTCATGATGGAGGAACTCGCCGTCGGCGCCCAGTTCAACCTGCCGTACATCCACGTGCTGGTGAACAACGCCTACCTCGGCCTGATCCGTCAGTCGCAGCGCGGGTTCGACATGGACTTCTGCGTCCAGCTCTCCTTCGACAACATCAACTCCGAGGACGACGGGGTGATCGCCGGGTACGGCGTCGACCACGTCAAGCTGGCGGAGGCCATGGGCTGCAAGGCGATCCGGGTGCAGGACCCGGCGGAGATCCTGCCCGCGCTGGAGAAGGCGAAGAAGCTGATCGTGGAGCATCGGGTCCCGGTGCTGGTGGAGGTCGTGCTGGAGCGGGTCACCAACATCTCCATGGGAACCGAACTGGACAACGTGGTGGAGTTCGAGGAACTCGCACTGTCCGCGCAGGACGCGCCGACCGCCGTCATCTCGATGCTCGACTGATCGGGCCGTCATGCGTGTGCTGCTGGCCCCGGACAAGTTCAAGGGCTCGATGCGCGCGAGCGATGTCGCCGCGCACCTGGAGAGCGGGATCCGTTCCGCCGCAGGCTCCCTCGGTGAGGACCTCGAGCTCGTGACGGCGCCGATCGCGGACGGCGGGGACGGCACACTGGACGCGGCGGTCGCGGCGGGCTTCCGGCACGTGCCGGTGCGGGTGTCCGGGCCGACCGGCGAGCCGGTGGACTCCGGGTATGCGGAGCGCGACGGGACCGCCGTGGTGGAGCTCGCGGACGCCTGCGGCCTCGCGCGGCTGCCGCGCGGGACGCTGGCGCCGCTCACCGCGTCGAGCACGGGGTTCGGCCAGGCGATCGGGGCGGCGCTGGACGCCGGATGCCGCCGCCTGGTGCTCGCGATCGGGGGGAGCGCGAGCACCGACGGCGGGGCCGGCATGCTCGCCGCTCTCGGGGCAGGGATCGTCGATGCCGACGGCCATCCGGTGCAGCCGGGCGGCGGCGGACTCTCGGCGGTCCGCGGGCTCGATCTCTCGGGCCTGCACCCCGGTCTCGCCGCCGCGGAGGTGGTCCTGGCGAGCGACGTGAACAATCCGCTGCTCGGTGCCCGGGGCGCCGCCGCCGTGTACGGGCCGCAGAAGGGCGCCAGCCCTGACGATGTCGGCCGGCTGGACGCCGCGTTGCGGCATTGGTCGGGCGTGCTGGCCGCGGCGCTGGGCGTCACGCCGGGCCCGTCCGGGCATCCCGCCGCAGACGCGGCGGGGGCCGGCGCGGCCGGCGGGGTCGGCTTCGCGGCGATCGCCGCGCTGGGGGCCACCGCCAGGCCGGGCATCGAGCTGCTGCTCGAGCTCACCGGATTCGCCGCGGCACTGGACGGGGCCGACCTGGTGGTGACCGGCGAGGGGTCGCTCGACGACCAGACCCTGCACGGCAAGGCGCCGGCCGGCGTGGCGGCCGCGGCGCGCCGGGCCGGGATCCCCGTCGTCGCGGTCGCCGGGCGAAACCTGTTGAGCGACGGGCAGCTCGCGGACGCCGGGGTGCGTGCCGCCTACGCTCTGGTGGACGTCGAGCCGGACGTCCGGCGGTGCATCGAAGATCCGGGACCGTTGCTCGAGGAGCTGGGTCGCCGGATTGGCCGGGCCGAGCTCGGCCGACCGGCCGACCGACCCGGCTGACAGACAGATGTCCGAACGACCGATCCCAGCCAGGAGGTGACACCGCGATGAGCGACTTCGATCTGGTCTTCCGCGCCCCGCGCGCGATGACCCCGTCCGGCGAACGGCCCGCGAGCGTCGGCGTGCGCGACGGCAGGATCGCCGCGATCGAGTCGGACCCGGCCGCGCTGCGCGGCGCCCGCACCGTCGAGCTCGGCGACGACGAGGTGCTGCTGCCCGGCATGGTCGACACCCACGTGCACGTCAACGATCCCGGTCGCTCCGAGTGGGAGGGCTTCGCGTCCGCCACCAGGGCCGCGGCGGCCGGCGGCATCACCACCATCATCGACATGCCGCTGAACAGCCTGCCGCCGACGGTGGACGCCGGGGCGCTCGCCGTCAAGCGCGCGGTTGCCGCCGAGAATGCCTACGTGGACGTCGGTTTCTGGGGCGGTGCGATACCGGGCAACCGTGCGGAGCTGCGCGGCCTGCACGACGCCGGCGTCTTCGGCTTCAAGTGCTTCCTGCTGCACTCGGGCGTCGACGAGTTCCCGCCGCTGGACGCCGACGAGCTGCGCGCGGATCTCGCGGAACTGCGCACGTTCGACGGCCTGATGATCGTGCACGCCGAGGACGCGGAGGCGATCGAGCACGCGCCGTCCGCGCACGGCGAGGCCTACGTCGGGTTCCTGCAGTCCCGGCCGCGCGGCGCCGAGAACGTGGCGATCGCGCACGTCATCGAGCTGGCCCGGTGGACCGGCGCGCGGGTGCACATCCTGCACCTGTCGAGCTCCGACGCCCTGCCGATGATCGCCAGTGCGAAGCGCGACGGGGTCCGCATCACCGTCGAGACCTGCCCGCACTACCTGGTTTTCGCCTCCGATGAGATCCCGGACCGCGCCACCCAGTTCAAGTGCTGCCCGCCGATCCGGGAGGCGACCAACCGCGAGCTGCTGTGGCAGGGGCTCGCCGACGGCACGATCGACTGCGTCGTGTCCGATCACTCACCCTGCACCCCGGAGCTCAAGCGGCTGGACATCGGCGACTTCGACCTCGCGTGGGGCGGCATCGCGTCGCTCCAGGTGGCGCTGCCGGCCGTCTGGACGGAGGCGCGGCGGCGCGGCTTCGGCCTCGCCGACGTCGCGCGGTGGATGTCCGAGCGTCCGGCCGCACTGGCGGGCCTGACCCGCAAGGGCCGGCTCGCCGTCGGCGCCGATGCCGACCTCTCGGTGTTCGCGCCCGAGGAGGCCTTCGTCGTCGATGCGACCCGACTGCGGCACCGCAATCCCATCACGCCGTACGCCGGACGATCGCTGGCCGGCGTGGTCCGCGGCACGTGGCTGCGCGGCCAGGAGCTCACCGGCGACGCAAACCGCGGTCGCCTGATCGCCCGCGGCCAGGCCGATCGCGTGGCGGGCGCGCCCGTCGCCGCGCAGGCCCGGTGATCGAGATGTCGCATCCCGCCGGCGGGCTGGTCCCGACCGTTCGACAGCAGGCCCAGCTCACCGCCACCCAGGAAGGATCGTCGTGACCGCTCGCTACTACGCACCCACGGGCGGCCTGCCCCCGCAGACCGAACTGACCACCAACCGGGCCGTCTTCACCGAGGCGTACGCCGTGCTGCCGCGCGGCACCATGCGCGACATCGTCACCAGTTACCTGCCGTTCTGGGAGGGCACCCGGCTGTGGGTCATCGCCCGGCCGCTGTCCGGGTTCGCCGAGACCTTCTCGCAGTACATCGTCGAGGTCTCCTCGGGCGGCGGCAGCACCCGGCCCGAAGCTGATCCCGGCGCCGAGGGCGTGCTCTTCCTCATGGAGGGCGACCTCGAGATCACGCTGGACGGCGAGACCCACGAGATGGGGCCCGGCGGGTACGCGTACCTCCCACCGGGCGCCGCGTGGACACTTCGGGCGACCGGCGACGAACCGGCCCGATTCCACTGGATCCGCAAGGCCTACCAGCGGGTGGAGGGCCTCGACGTGCCGCCCGCGTTCTTCACCAGCGACGCCGACGTGCCCGGCATCGAGATGCCCGGCACCAAGGGTGCCTGGATCACGCAGCGATTCGCCGATCCGACCGACCTGCGCCACGACATGCACGTCAACATCGTGAGCTTCGAGCCCGGCGGTGCCATCACCTTTCCCGAGACGCACGTCATGGAGCACGGCCTGTACGTCCTGGAGGGCAAGGCGGTCTATCTGCTGAACCAGGACTGGGTCGAGGTGCAGGAGGGCGACTTCATGTGGTTGCGCGCCTTCTGTCCGCAGGCGTGCTACGCGGGAGGGCCGGGACGGTTCCGCTACCTGCTCTACAAGGACGTCAACCGGCACGCAACGCTGAGCCGGCAGTTCGGCTGACCGTTCCCGCTCCCGTCCGCTCGCGTTTCGCGGGCTCGTTCACGCGTCCCGCCCGCCGTCGCCGCGCGGGCTGGTGGTGAAATGTGTGCATCGAACATTTCGCCTCCGTAAGGATCCCTGTGGGGATCATGGAAGGATCGCCATGTCCGTCGTGTACCAGACCTCCGCCCTGTCGACGGGTGACGGCCGCAACGGCCACGTCGAGACCGACGACGACGCGCTGTCTGTCGACCTCGCGACGCCGCGGATGCGCGGCGGGCAGGGCGGCGCCACCAACCCCGAACAGCTCTTCGCGGCCGGCTGGGCCGGCTGCTTCCACTCCGCGGTCAAGGCCGCCGCGAGGGCCAGGAGCATCTCGCTGGACGGCTCGACCGTCTCGGTCGACGTGGGACTGGTGAGGGGCGACGACGGGTTCCGCCTGAAGGCCGCGATCACCGGCACGCTGCCCGGCGTCGACCGGGCCACCGCCGAGGAGCTGCTGGCCCAGGCGCACCGGGGCTGCCCGTACTCGAGAGCCACCCGCGGCAACATCGAGGTGACGGTCACCGCGGCCTGAGCCGCATCCGGCGACCGTCCGGCGGTGCTCAGTCGGTGCTCAGTCGGTGTCGACCGGCGAGACATAGCGGAACGAGCGGTCGACCAGCTCGCGGAGTGCCGCGGGATCTGCCTCGTCGACCCGCTTCAGGTACAGGCACGACTTGCCGATGGAGTGCCGGCCGAGCCGGGGCAGCAGGTCGGCGTAGTCGGCGAAGTCCCCGCTGACGTAGACGACGCTCTGCGCCTTGCGAGGGGCGAAGCCGACGCGGAAGGAGTCGCCCTCCCGCCCGGACTCGTACCTGTAGTGCCGCTGGCCGAATCCGACGATGGCCGTTCCCCACATCACGGGGCGCTGACCGGTGACCTCCGACATCACGGAGGTCAGCGTGCGGGCCTCGGCCTGTCGGACCGGGTCCTCGATCGAATCCACGAATGCGCCGACGTCGCCGTCGCCCGCGGTCGTCTTGTTCTGCGCTTTGTTCTGCGCTGCCACGAGTGTCCCTTCCGTCACGGTCCGATCAGGCGGGTGGTTGCTGACAGGGCCTGCCGCGGAGTTCGGCGACGTACTCCCCGGGAGCATCGGCGGCCTCGGCCGCGTCCGCGATCACGCCCAGGTAGCGGGCGGACGGCAGCCCGCCCTCGAAGGCCTGCAGCGCGTACAGCCACGCGAGCCGCTCGCCCTCCAGGGTGTGCACCCGGAGCCGGATCTTCGTGTACAGGCCGATGTCGGCGCCCTCCCACGAGTCCAGCGCGCGCTCGTCGGTGTCGGACATGTCGTAGAGGACGACGAAGACCGACGACCCGGGATCCTCGACGACGGTGGCCAGCGCTCCCTCCCAGCCGAGGTCCTCTCCGCCGAAGGTGAGGCGCCAGCCGGGAAGCCAGCCGGTGCCGGCGATGGGGGAGGACGGCGCGCGTTGCATCATCGAGCTCGGGTCCATGTTGGACCCGTAGGCCGCGTACAACGCCATGGGTGCAGAGCGTAGTGGGAGGACCTGCTGGCAGGGTCCGACCCGTGTGCCGGGAGGACCTGCTGGCGGGGTCCGACCTGTGTGCCGGGAGGACCTGCTGGCAGGGTCCGACCCGTGTGCCGGGAGGACCTGCTGGCAGGGTCCGACCCGTGTGCCGGGAGGACCTGCTGGCAGGTCGGCGCCGACCTCGATCGACGACCCGGCCGGCGGCTACCGTGTCCTGGCCGGCGGAACCTCCGCGCCGGGCGCCATCTCGGGGTTGCGAGCCACCACGAGCGACGAGTGAGGACGCGGATGACGCGGATCGTGATCATGGGCGGCGGGCCGGCCGGCTACGAGGCGGCGCTGGTCGCCGTGCAGTACGGAGCGGACGTCACCCTGATCGAGCGGGACGGCGTCGGCGGCGCCTGCGTGCTCTCGGACTGCGTGCCGTCCAAGACGTTCATCGCCTCGGCGGGTGGCCGGACCGCGGTGCTCGGCGCGAGCAGCCTCGGGGTGATGGTCGATCCCGGCCGCGTCGACGTCGACGTGTCCGTCGTCAACGGCCGGGTGACCGGCCTCGCGCTCGCGCAGTCCACCGACATCCGCCTGCACCTCGAGAAGGAGGGCGTCCAGATCATCCAGGGCTCGGCCGAGCTGGCCGATCGGATGCCCGGGATGGCCCGGCACACCGTGGCGGTGACCGCGGCCGACGGGTCGGTCACCGAACACGCGGCGGACTTCGTGCTGCTGGCCACGGGTGCCAACCCGCGGATCCTGCCGGACGCGGTGCCCGACGGCGAGCGGATCCTGACCTGGCGGCAGGTGTACGACCTCGATGAGCTGCCGACCCATCTCGTCGTCGTCGGGTCCGGCGTGACCGGCGCGGAGTTCGCGAGCGCCTACACCGAGATGGGTGTGCCGGTCACCCTGGTGTCCAGCCGCGACCGTGTGTTGCCGACCGAGGACGCCGACGCCGCCGCCGTGATCGAGGACGTGTTCTCCTCCAGGGGCAGCGTGCTGGTCCGGCGCGCGCGGGCGAAGTCGGTGACCCGCGACGGCGACGGCGTGCTCGTCGCGCTGGAGGACGGCCGGGAGGTGCGGGGCAGCCACGCGCTGATGACGGTGGGCGCCGTGCCCAACACGGCCGGCATCGGGCTGGACGCGGTCGGCGTGGAGACCGACCGGGGCGGGTTCGTCGTGGTGGACAAGGTGTCCCGGACGTCGGTGGCCGGGATCTATGCCGCAGGCGATTGCACCGGCGTGCTGATGCTCGCCTCCGTCGCGGCGATGCAGGGCAGGATCGCGATGTGGCATGCGCTCGGCGAGGGCGTGCCGCCCCTGCGGCTGAAGACGGTGGCCTCCAACGTCTTCACCCATCCCGAGATCGCCACCGTCGGCTACTCCCAGGCCGAGATCGAGACCGGCGAGGTCGGCGCGCAGGTGATGGTGCTGCCGCTGGCCGGCAACGCCCGCGCCAAGATGCTGAACCTCCGCGAGGGCTTCGTGAAGCTGCTCGTCCGGCCGCTCACCGGCATCGTGATCGGCGGGGTGGTGGTCGCGCCGGAGGCCTCCGAGCTGATCCTGCCGATCGCCGTCGCGGTGCAGAATCAACTGACCGCAAAGGATCTCGCCTACACGTTCTCCGTCTACCCGTCCCTGTCCGGCTCGATCACCGAGGTCGGGCGGCAGCTCATGCACCTCGCCGGCCACCACGTGTGACCCGGCCCGCCCCTGGGTCGGCGGCGGGCAGGTTGCGGCAACGTGCGGCGCAGGTAGCGTGAGATCACGGTGGCGACTGGAGGTCGGTGCGGATGACGGGTGACGGAGTCATGACGTCGGCGCGGCTGGGTCCCGCGGAGCGGGCCGCATCGTTCGACCGGCTGGGTCGAGAGACCTTCGATGTGGTGGTCATCGGCGGCGGCGTGGTGGGTTCCGGCGCGGCGCTGGACGCGGTCACCCGAGGGTTGTCCGTGGCCCTGGTCGAGGCCCGAGACCTCGCGTCCGGCACGTCGTCCCGGTCGTCGAAGCTGTTCCACGGCGGGCTGCGGTACCTGGAGATGTTCGAGTTCGGCCTGGTCCGGGAGGCGTTGCGGGAGCGGGAGTTGATGCTCACGACGCTCTGCCCGCACCTGGCGAAGCCGGTGTCGTTCCTGTACCCGTTGTCCAAGCCGGTGATCGAGCGTCCTTATGTGGCAAGCGGTCTCGTGCTGTACGACACGATGGGCGGTGCCCGGTCGGTGCCCGGCCACAAGCATCTCACCCGGGCCGGCGCGCTCCGGCTGGTGCCGGCCCTGCGCCGGGACGCGCTGGTCGGCGGGATCCGCTACTACGACGGCCAGGTGGACGACGCCCGGCACACCATGACCATCGCCCGCACCGCGGCGGCGTACGGCGCGGTGATCCGCACCTCGACGCAGGTGGTCGGATTTCTCAAGGAGTCGGACCGGGTCGCGGGCGTGCGGGTGCGGGACGTGGAGACGGGCGCGACCACCGACGTGCGCGCCCGGGTGGTGATCAACTCGACCGGGGTGTGGACCGACGAGCTGCAGCGCCTGTCCGGCGGCCGCGGCCGGTTCCGGGTGCGGGCGTCCAAGGGTGTGCACCTGGTGGTGCCGCGGGATCGCATCACCTCGGAGAGCGGGATCATCCTGAAGACCGAGAAGTCGGTGCTGTTCGTCATCCCGTGGAAGTCCCACTGGATCATCGGGACCACCGACACCGACTGGAATCTCGACCTGGCGCACCCCGCGGCGACCAAGGCGGACATCGACTACATCCTGGAGCACGTGAACGCCGTGCTCGCGGTGCCGCTGACCCACGACGACATCGAGGGCGTGTACGCGGGCCTGCGGCCGCTGCTGGCCGGGGAGAGCGACCAGTCCTCGAAGCTGTCCCGCGAGCACGCCGTGGCGCGCGTGGCGCCGGGCCTCGTCGCGATCGCCGGCGGCAAGTACACGACCTATCGGGTGATGGCCGCGGATGCCGTGGAGGCGGCGGCCGAGGACCTGCCGGGGCGGATCAACCCGTCGTGCACGGACGAGGTGCCGCTGCTCGGCGCGCTGGGCTACCAGGCGCTGGTCAATCAGGCGGACCGGCTCGCCGCGCTGCACGGCGTGCATCCGTACCGCATCCGGCACCTGCTCGACCGCTACGGCTCGGAGATCCACGAGCTGCTCGCGCTCGCCGCCAACGATCCGGAACTGCTCCAGCCGCTGCCCGGCGCGGACGACTACCTCCAGGTCGAGGCGCTGTACGCGACGACGCACGAGGGCGCCCTGCACCTGGAGGACGTGCTCGCCCGGCGCACCCGGATCTCCATCGAGTACGCGCACCGCGGTACGGAAACGATGCGCCGGGTGGCCGAGATCATGGCGCCCGTGCTCGGTTGGTCCGCCGACGAGGCCGAGCGCGAGATCGCCGCGTACGACGCCCGCGTCGCCGCGGAGCGGCTGTCGCAGACCGAGGGCGACGACGAGAGCGCGGAACGGGCCCGGCTGGAGGCGCCCGAGATCCGCGACCTCATCGTCTCGCCGGTGGCCTGAGCCACCCGCCCGCGGCGATCGGCGCCCGCCGACCCGCTGCGGGCGCGGCGGTCCGAGGCTATGGCGGACCCATCGGGATCCGAGGGGGCCGGTCGGTACGACCGGGCGGTGCTCTTCGTCCACGGCATCGGGCAACCGGCCGCCGGCGCGACGGTCCAGCGGTTCGGGCTGCCGTTCGCCGAGTACGCCGCGGCCCGGGCGGCCGGCCCGAGAACCCTGCTGGAGCCGGTTGCCGATGGCTGGCGGCTCACGCTCGACGACGGCGCGCGGGTCCGTCGCTGGCTGCTGATCGAGCTGCGCTGGGCGGACCTGGTGCCGCCCGCGCCGTACTCCCGGCTGCTCGCGTGGCTGCTGCTGGCCGCGCCGTGGATCTTGCACAGCGACGCGCTGTCCTGGTCGAGCCGGCGGCCCGCGCGACCACCGCCGAGCGCGGCGAAGCGGCTGTGGCGCATCACGATCCGGTGGTGGGCGTTCGATGTCTACCGCCTGCTCTGGGCCGTGGTCAGGAGCGTGAGCCTGCTGGCGCTGGGACTGGTCGCGCAGATCCTGCTGACCGTCATCGGGCTGCTCGGGCTGCTCCCCGTGCTGCGTCCGGCCGTCCGGACGGTGCAGCGGGCGCTGACCAGGACCGTCGGTGACAGCTTCGTGTTCGTGCACGACGATCGGGCCTGGTCGCGGATCGAGGATCGCCTGATCCGCGCCGTCGCGGAGGGCGCGAGCCGGGCGGATCGACTCGTCGTCGTCACCCACTCGCAGGGCACCGCGGTCATGCACCGGGCGCTGACGGGCGTCGCGCTGGGCGAGCGGGTGTCGACGTGGCTCTCGCTGGGCTCCGGCCTGCAGAAGCTGGCGGAGCTGAACCGGGTCGGTACCCGGTCGCTGGTCGCGTGGGCGGCCGTCCGGCTGATCGCAGTGGCCGCGATCGCCGCGACCGTCCCCGGTTGGGAGCAGGTGGTGAATCCCGCCACGGGCGAGGCGCAGGCGTCCGATCCCGCCGGCCTGGCGGTGGTGGTCGCGCTGGTGCTGCTCTACGCGCCGCTGGTCCAGGTGCGGCGGGTCCGGCGCGGCGTCGCGGATCGGGTGGCGTCGGCCGCGGCGACCTCGCGCCCGCGTTGGGTCGACCTGTACACCCGATACGACCCGGTGCCGGCGGGCCCGCTGCCCGGCGCCTCGGCCGACTGGCGGGCCAATCCGGTGAGCGTCGAGGTGCACAACCTGGGCTCCTATCTGCACGATCACAGCGCCTACGCCGGGAACCACGAGGAGGTGAATGCCACCCTGTTCGACCTGCTCGACGATCGCCGACCCCCGAGCGTCGCCGGGCCCGCTGCGACCGCGCGCCGGGAGCGGGTCGCGCTGCGCCGGCCGCTGTGGCTGCTGACCGTGGGGACGACGCTCGCCGCGACGACCGGCGTGGTACGGCTGCTGCCGACCGTCCCGGCCGCGTTCGCCGGGTTCGCGGTTGCGGCGGCGGTCAGCATGCTGGTCGTGCAGCGGCCGTGGCTGCGGTGGAACGAGAGCGCCGCCCGGGCGGCCCTTCTCGGCTCGCCGGATGCGGTCCGGTTCGGGCGCGGCGCGCTCGGGGTGACGATCGGGTGGGCGATGGTGTCGATCGTCGCCGGCCTGGCCGGGGCGGAGGCCGGTGGCGGAACCCGCTCGACGGTGGCGGCCTTCGCGGTCGCGGCGATCGTCGTGGGCGCCGGGTGGTCGGCGGGCCTCAGCGCGGCGAGTCGCCTCCGGCGCCGGCGGGCGGCTCGCGGCGAACGGCTGGCGGGAGCGCATCCCGTCGCCGCGCCGAACGGCGATCCGGGCGACGGGCCGGAGGCCGGCCGCGGCGCGAAATCCAGCTGATCGGCCGCGACACCGATGCCCGAACCCGACCGAGTCAGGGCCGTGCCGGGTGGCGCAGGAAGAATCGCCTCAGCCCCGCCCGGCCCGGCGCCGGATCGGCGGCGGAGCCCGTCAGCGACCGTTGTCCCGGCCCCCCTGGCCGCCCCAGACGGCGCCCGAGATCACCGCGATCACCGCCGGCAGCAGGAACACCACCCAGGTCTTCAGCCAGAAGAACAGCAGCACACTGAGGATGCCGGAGATCGCGAGGATGGCGCCGGCGGCGCGCTGCGCGGGCGGGCGCGGGTCCTGGGTGGCGGGCGCCGAGCGCGAAGCCCGCCGAACATCGGACGGTGGCGGGATCGCCGGCGCCGCGTCGGGGAGCGCCGGATGCGGCGGGGGCAGGTCGTCGAACAGAATGCGCAGCTCGGCCACGGTTCGCGCCTGGGTGACCTGCGCGCTGCGATCGCCGTACTCGTCGAGCGACAGCCGGCCCGACGACAGGTGCTCCCCGAGCGCGTCGAGGGCCGACGTGCGCTCGGCGTCGCCGATCCGCAGTCGCGATGGGTCCGGCTGGGGCGCCGGGCCCGAGGGAGTGCTCACGCCTCGACTCTAGGCCGGGAGCTCGTGCCGGCGGCAGCTCGGAGACTCCGGTCGCGATCGATCCGGTGCCGATCAGCTCCGGAAGCACCACGCGGCCGTACCGTCCGCGGTCGCGAGGCGGCGCGGCTCCGGCAGCTCCGCCGCCTGCGCCGCGGCGAGCAGCTCGCCGGCGGTGACCGACCGGCCGCGGCGGGGCAGCGCCGTCACGAGCAGCTGCCGCGCCGCCTCGGTGCCGCCGACGGCCGCCGCGACGGCGCCGAACGCACGCGCTGCGGGCGACTCGTCGGGCAGCCGGCCCGTCGCCCAGGCGTTCACGAGTGCGTGCTGGTCGCCGCCCCAGGCGACGTCGCCGTCGCCGTCCGCCACCACGACGACGACGGATCCCGCGTCGCCGCACACCCGCACCATCTCGCGGAGCGCCGCGACCCGGGACGCGCCCGGCAGCCACTCGAACACGCCGGTGGCGCAGAGCACCGAACCGCAGCTCGCCGCGCGCAGCGGGATCGCCGTCACGTCGGCCCGCACGCACGGGAGGTTCCGCTCGCGCCGGGCGCGGCGGCACATCGCCGCCGACCGGTCCAGGGCCACGACGCCGCCCGGGCCGATCCGATCGCGGAGCAGGGCGGGCACGGTCCCGATCCCGCCGCCCACGCACAGCACCGGCGGCCGCAGGTCGGGCGCCACGGTGGCCAGCAACGCGTCGTTCAGGCCGCCGCCGTCGAGGTGCTCCCAGACCGGGGCCAGCCGCTCCCAGTCCGGCCCCTGCGCGGCGGGCCTGCTGTCGGCCACCGCCGGGTCAGCCGATGTCGGGATCGTCGCCGACCAGTGCCTCCCGGCAGCCGGACCGCGGGTACCGGTCGAAGATCGCCAGCGCGGTGGCCAGCCGCTCGGGATGCCGCGCCAGCCGGGCACGCCAGTCGGGGTAGCACTCGGCGGTCAGCAGCACCGCGCCGACCAGCGACGCGAGTTCGGCGTCGCCGTCGATGCCCTGGCGCAGCACCTCGGCCACGATCTCGCGGCTGCGGGCGAAACCGATGCCGCCGCCGAAGTCCGCCCGCGTGAACTTCGAGCCGGACGTGGCGGTACGGACGAGCCGCGCGTCGCGGAACGACGCGTCGAAGGCGTGGCTGGCGACGAGCCGAGCCGAGCTCAGATCGGCCCGGTCGAACCGGGCGTCGCGCAGCGAGCAGGAGCGGACGAAGGCGTCGGACAGGTCGGCGCCGTGCAGATCCGCGTTGGACAGATCGCAGACGTTCCAATAGGTCTCGTTCAGCACGGCGCCGGACAGGTCGGCCCGGGAAGCGTCCACGGAGACGAAACGCGCGCCCGTGAGCACCGCGCCGGCCAGGCAGGCGTGATCGAGCCCCACGCCGATCAGCGTCGCGCCCGAGAGGTCGGCGCCTCTCTCGTCCGCGAAGCGCATCGGCTGCTCCCGTAAGGCAGCGGAAGAGTGCCCGTTCGGGCAAAACGGGAGGCGCGCACGCGCGCCTCGTCCGGTGGGCGCCGAAGCCGGATCGACGTGAAGTCAGAGTGAACATTCGGTGCCCCGGCCCTGCCGTCAACGCGTGCCCCGGCCGGGCAATGCCGCGACGCGCGACCCCGACCGCGGCGGATCGAGCCGCCGCTCGCGCGCGGGTCGACGAGGCGGGCGGCGCGGACCGCCGGCGGGCGCCCTCGCTGGGCGGCGCACCGCGCGCGGACCGCCGCGGGCCGAGCCCTGCTGCCGGTGCCGCCGAGGACCTGCGGTGCGCGTGTGGGGCGGTCCCCACGGGTCTGCGACGCCGTCCCGGCCGAGATCGATGATCACGCATCATCAGTCCGGTGCGCGGAACCGGGGCCGGATCCGATCCTTGTCAGGTGATCCCGAGGGTCGAGCGGGGGACGCGGGACGCGATCGCCCGCCGCGCGCCGCGACCGCGCTGGCCTGGGCGCGCGGCGGCCGCGCTCGACGGATCCGCCGCGGCGCAGGAACCGACCGATCCGCGGCGTCGCGCTCCGGCGTCGCACGATCCGTCTGTCCGCACCGACCCCGGGCGCGCCGGCGGTCGGCCCGTCGCACCCGGCCGGCGTCGCGAACGGCGGGCGTGATCGCGGCACGACCCGGCTCCCGGCGCGTCGTCGACCGACCGGCGTTCGCCCGGATCGTGAGCCCTGGCAGGTGGCAGATCCCGGTGATAAGTTCCATTGAACAGCGTCGTGCGAGAACCCAGCACCGTGCCACTGCCCGCCCGCGCGGCGCGCGAGATCCGTCTCCCCCTGGCCGTCCGACCGGGCGGCCCGTTCGAGCCTGGCAAAGGAGCTGCGGCCTCATGGGTACCAAGACACTTCTGCGCGGTGGAACCGTCCTCAGCATGGACGACGCGGTCGGCGACCTGCCGGTCGGCGACGTGCTGATCGACGGCGACACGATCGCCGCCGTGGCACCCGATCTCGGTGAGGTCGACGCCGAGATCGTCGACGCGTCAGGCTTCATCGTCATCCCGGGGCTGATCGACACCCATCGCCACACCTGGGAGGCGGCGATCCGGGGGTGCGCGCCGAACGCGACGCTGGACGACTACTTCGTCGAGGTGCTCGACACCTTCGCGCCCGTCTATCGGCCGGACGATGTCTATGCATCGAACTACGCAGGCGCACTGGAATGCATCAACGCCGGCATCACCACCCTGGTCGACTGGTCGCACATCAACAACACGCCCGAGCATCCGGATGCCGGCATCAAGGGTCTGCAGGAGGCGGGCATACGCGCCCAGTACGCATACGGCAGCGCGAACCTCTCGCTGAACGACTACTGGAACGGCAGCACCATCGCCATCCCGGACGACGACGTGAAGCGCATCAAGGAGACGTACTTCGCCGGCGGCACGTCGGACGGGGGGCTGCTGACCCTGGCGCTGGCCACCCGCGGTCCGGGGTTCTGCCAGGACGACGTCGTCCGGTCCGAATGGGGGCTGGCGCGCGAGCTGGGCATCCCGATCACGGTCCACGTGGCGATGGGTCGGCTGGCCGGGCGCTTCGGGATGATCAAGCAGCTCAGCAATCTCGGGTTGATCGGCCCCGGGCTCGGCTCGGACACCACCTACATCCACTGCTGCTATTTCAGCGAGGAGGAGTGGGACCTGGTGGAGCAGAGCGGCGGCACCATCTCCATCGCGGCCCAGATCGAGATGCAGATGGGCCACGGCTGGCCGCCGGTGATGAAGGCCAGGCAGCACGGCCTGCGCCCGAGCCTGTCCATCGACGTGGTGACCACCGCGCCCGGCGACCTGTTCACCAACATGCGCGCCGCCTTCGCCGGCGAGCGCGCGCGGATGAACGCCGAGTTCTGGGAGAAGGACGTGCCCGCTGAGGGCATGCTGACGGCGCGGGACCTGCTGCAGATGTCCACGGTCGACGGCGCCTACACGGCGGGGGTGGAGGCGGTGACCGGCTCGCTGACCCCCGGCAAGCAGGCGGACGTCGTGCTGATCGACGCGCGGCAGCCGAACATCGTCCCGGTGTTCGACCCGGTCGCCGCGGTCACGCTGTGCGCCGACGTGTCGAACGTGGACACCGTGATCATCGGCGGCACCGTGCGCAAGCGCGGCGGAAAGATGCTCGCCGACGTGACGCGGTCCCGCCAGCTGGTGGAGAACTCCCGCGACTACCTGGTCGGCGAGGTCGAGCGGCGCGCGTCGTCGTGATCCACGCCGTCGTCCCGGCGACCGCGGCGACGTGGGAGACGCCGGCCTGGGCGGCGGGTTCCGCCGGGTTCCGCCGGTGGAACGCGATCGGCCGGCCGGTCGGTGCGGTGCACACCGGGTTCGGGGTCGGCATCCTCGAGCCGGGCGGGTCGGTGGCCGGGCACCGGCACTCGTTCGAGGAGACCTTCTACGTCACCGAGGGTGTCGGCGTGCTGGACACACCCGAGGGGTCGTTCCGGGTGGTACCCGGCGACTACGGGCTGCTGCCCGTCGGGGTGCCGCACGGCTGGCGCAACCTCGGGGACACCCCGGTGCGCTGGGCAGAGATGCAGGGACCGGCGCCCCGTCCGGACCTCGACGACGACACTGTTCCGGCGTCCGTCGTGGCCGGCGAGCCGCGGCCGATCGACGTGCGCGACCCGGGCAACCGGCGCTTCGGGTCGATCTCGCCGGCGCACATGGAGGTCGGCGGGCAGAGCCAGACCCTCCTGGAGGTCTCCGCGAGCATGCGGACCGCCCTGCTGGTCTACAGCGGGATCACCGTGAAGATGATGGTGGACAGCGATCTCGATGCCCAGCTGACCACCATGTTCATGGTCCACTACGACCCCGACGGCGTCGCGGGCCGGCACGACCATCCGTTCGAGGAGACGTACTACTTCCTCGAGGGCAGGGCCGAGGCGAACTTCGACGGCAGGGTCTACGAACTCGGGCCGGGGGACATCGCCTGGGCCGGCGTCGGGTGCGTGCACAGCTTCCGCAACCTCGGCGGCGGCCCGCTGCGCTGGCTGGAGACCCAGTCGCCGCAGCCGCCCTCCCGCCACGCCTACCGGTTCACCCGGGACTGGGACTACCTGCAGAAGGAGCGAGATGCCTGACACCACACTGGTGGTCATCGGCGGCACGGCCGGGCTGGGTCGAGAGGTGGCCCGGCGGGCGGCCGATCGGGGTGAACGGGTGGTGCTGTCCGGGCGCGACACGGCGCACGCGCAGGCCGTCGCCGCCGAGATCGGCGGCGCGACCAGCGGTATCGGCGTCGATCTCGCCGATCCGGGCGGGTTGGCGGCGCGGCTCGAGGGCATCGATCGGGTCGACCACCTGGTGATCGCCGGCATCGCGCGGGACCAGAACACGGCGGCCGCGTACGACTACAAGGCCGCGCTCGACCTGGTCACGATGAAGCTCGTCGGGTACACGGAGACGATCCACCAGCTGCGGCCGCGGATGCCGGACGACGGCGCGATCGTGGTGTTCGGCGGCCAGGCGAAGGAGCGGCCCTACCCGGGGTCCACGACGGTCTCCACGGTCAACGGCGGCGTCGTCGGTCTGGTGCACTCCCTCGCCACCGAGCTGGCCCCGGTGCGGATCAACGCGGTCCACCCCGGGATCGTCGGGGACAGCCCGTACTGGGCGGGCAAGCCGTTGGAGCACGTGGTGGCGCGCACCCCGGGCGGCCGGCTCGCCACCATGGCCGACATCGCGCACGCCGTCGAGTTCCTGCTGGCCAACCCGGCAGTCAACGGGCAGAACCTGGCCGTCGACGGCGGATGGCTGCTGAAGTGAGCGCGCCGGCGCCGGCCGGCGGCCGTCCGGTCGCCGTGATCGGGCTGGGCCGGATGGGCGGGGCGATGGTCGAGCGCCTCCGGTCGCTGGGTACCGACGTGGTGATCTTCAACCGGACCGCCGCGCGGGCCGCCGATCTCGCGGGCCGCAGCGGCGCCCGCGTCGCGCCGACCGCGGCCGAGGCCGCGTCCGGCGCCGGGGTCGTGCTGGTCTCGCTGGCCGACGACGCGGCGTGCCGGGACGCCTACACCGGGCCCGGCGGGCTCGTCGAGGGCCTTGCCGCCGGCACGGTCGTGGCCGAGACGAGCACCATCGACCCGCGCACGGCGCTCGAACTCGCGGGCCGCGTCGAGGCGGCCGGCGCCGCCCTGGTCGACGCGCCGGTCTCCGGCAGCGTCGCGCTGGTGCTGCGCGGCGAGCTGACCGCCATCGTCGGCGGTGCGGCGGCCGACGTGGCCGCGGCGCGGCCGGCGCTGGAGGGGATCGCGAAGCGGGTGCTGCACGTCGGTCCGCTCGGCGCGGGCGCCACGATGAAGCTCGCCGTCAACGGCGTCGTGCACGCGACCAACCAGGCCATCTCCGAGGCGCTGGTGCTGGCGGAGGCGGCCGGGGTGGACCGCGAGACGGCATACGAGGTCCTCGCCTCCAGCGCGATCGCCTCGCCGTTCGTGGCGTACAAGCGCGGCGCGTTCGAGCACCCGGAGGACGCCGCGGTGGCCTTCAGCCTGGATCTCGTCGCCAAGGACTACGACCTGATCCTGGAGCTCGCCGGGCGGGTCGGCGCCACGATGCAGCAGGCGCAGACCGGTCGACGCAGCGTCGGCGCCGCGATCGAGCGGGGCTACGGGGGCCGCGACATGAGCGCCCTGGCCGAGCATCTGCGCACACCCGGGGGCGGCTGACCCACGTCCCGGCGCGAGTCGCGGCGAGCCCGTGCTTCGGTCCGTCGACCCGCCCGGTTGACCCGGCCGGGCGAATCCGCTTGCCCCGCGGCGGTCGCGGTGCCAGTCTCGGGCACTAACTCCACAACTGTGGAATTAGTTTTCGAGGAGGTCCCCGATGAACAGGCCGGGAACGTCGGTGCCACCGCCGGCGCCACCCCGCGCGGCGGATCCGGGCGCGCCGCTGGTACTCGACCTGGCCGGGCTCACGGGCGCGCGGCTGCCCGAGGTCGGCGGCAAGGCGGCCAACCTCGGAGAGCTGATCCGCGCGGGCTTCGACGTGCCGCCGGGATTCGTGGTGACCACGGCCGCGTTTCGCACCGCGACGGCCGGCACCGCGGCGGCGGACGGCTCGGCGACCGACGCTGCCGCCGCGCGTCGGGCGGTGCTGGCCGCCGAATTCCCGGGACGCGTCGCCGCGGCGATCCGCGACGCCTACGGGCGCCTGGCATCGGACAGGGCGTCCGGCCTGGAATCCGCGGGCGACATCCGTGTCGCGGTGCGCTCGTCGGCGACCGCCGAGGACCTGCCGGGCGCGAGCTTCGCGGGACAGCAGGACACCTTTCTGAACGTCGCCGGCATCGACGACGTGCTCGTTGCGGTGCAGCGCTGCTGGGCGTCGCTGTGGACCGATCGCGCGGTGGCCTATCGGGCGGCGCAGGGCATCGACGGCGCCGGGGTCGCGCTCGCCGTCGTGGTGCAACGGATGGTCGACGCCGTCACGGCCGGCGTGCTGTTCACCGCGGACCCGGTCACCGGCCGCCGGCGGCAGGCCGTGCTGGACGCCGCACCGGGACTCGGCGAGGCGGTCGTCTCGGGCTCCGTGGATCCGGAGCACGTCGTCCTGGACACCGCGACCGGTCGCCTCCTCGAGCGGCGCCCCGGCGGCTTCCCGGACGCCTGCCTGTCCGACGAACAGGCGAGAACGCTTGCCGGGCTGGGTGATCGGGTGGAGAGCTCGTTCGGCTCCCCGCAGGACATCGAGTGGGCGTTCGACGCGGCGGGACATCCGTGGCTGACGCAGTCCCGGCCGATCACCACCCTGTTCCCGGTGCCCGAGCGCGCGCGACCGGCGCCGCCCGGGGACCTGCGGGTGTTCTTCTGCGTCAGCCTGGCGCAGGGCCTGCACCGGCCCATCACGCCGATGGGCATCGCGACCTTCCGCGTGATCGGATCCGGATTCCTCGATCTGATCGGCCGCCGCCCGCCCCGAATCGTGGACGGTCCGGGGGGTTTCGCCGTGGCCGCCGACCGGATCTTCGTGGACGCGACGCCGGCCGTGCGATCGTCCGTGGGGCGGGAGATCATGCCGCGCGCGCTCGACGTGATGGAGGCGCGCTCCGCGGTCGTGCTGCGCCGGCTGTTTGCCGACCCCCGCCTGTCGGTGCAGCCGCGGTCCCGACGCCGGGTGATCGGCCCAGTGCTGACCCTGGCCCGCCACACGCGGGCGCCCCTGGTCGCCGCGCAGGCGCTGATCAGCCCCGCGGCGGCGCAGCGTCGCGTGCGCCGGCTCGCCCGCGACGTCCGGTCGCGGCCGGTCGCGCCGCCCGGGACCGACATCCCGCGGCGCGTCGACGGTGTCGTCGAGCTGCTCTTCGGCGCGATGCCGCTGGCCCCGCGGAGCCTGCCCGGCGCTGCTGTCGGGTTCGCGGCACTCGGGCTCGCCGGGCGGCTGCTGCGCGGTTCCGTCGAACCCGGCGACCTGCAGGCCGTGCTCCGCAGCGCGCCGGACAACGTCACCACCGAGATGGACCTGCGGCTCTGGCGACTCGCCGTGCGGGCGAGGGCGGACGCCCCGTCCGCTGCCGCCCTGCGCACCGAGACCGCCGACGAGCTGGCGGCGCACTATCGCGTGAGCGCCCTGCCCGCCGTGCTGCAGCGCGGCATGGCGGAGTTCCTCGCCATGTACGGCAACCGGGCGGTCGCCGAGATCGATCTCGGCATGCCGCGCTGGACGCAGGATCCGTCGCACCTGTTCGGTGTGCTGTCCGGGTACCTGCGGCTCGACGCCGATGCGGTGACACCCGAGCAACACTTCGCGGCGGGCGCGCGCGACGCGACGAGCATGGTGCTCACCCTGGTGCGCCGCGCCCGCCGGATCGGACGGCTCCGCGGGGTCGCGGTCCGGTTCTGCCTGCGCCGCGCGCGATCACTCGTCGGTATGCGCGAGACGCCGAAGTTCCTGATGATCACCGCGTTCGGTCGCGCGCACGCCGCGATGCTCGAGATCGGCGCCGAGCTGGCCGATTCCGGGCGGCTCGGCGCCGCGGAGGACGTGTTCTTCCTGGACTTCGACGAGGTCAAGCGGGCCGCCCGGGGCGACGACGTGCGCCCCCGGATCGCCGAGCGCCGGCGACGCTACGACGAGGAACTGCGCCGCCGGCACGTGCCGCGGGTGCTGCTGTCGGACGGCACCGAGCCCGAGGCGGTCGGTGACCCAGCGGGCGGTTCGGTGGCGGCGGAGGGCACGCTGGTCGGCACGCCCGCGTCGGCCGGGACCGTCACCGGGATCGCGCGCGTGGTGCTGGATCCCGCGACGGCTCGCCTGCAGCCGGGCGAAATCCTCGTCGCGCCCTCCACCGACCCCGGCTGGACGCCGCTGTTCCTGACCGCCGGCGGCCTGGTGATGGAGATGGGCGGCGCGAACAGCCACGGGGCGGTGGTCGCGCGGGAGTACGGCATCCCCGCCGTGGTCGGTGTGCCGCGGGCGACGGAGCGGATCGAGACCGGCGACGTGCTGACCGTGGACGGCGCCGGCGGCGTGGTGACGCTGCCGTCCGCCGCGTCGGCCGGTGCCGCGGAGCCGGCCGGCGGGGCGACCGCCCCGCGGTGAGCGCGACCGCCGCCCGGCGCCCCGGCCGCCCCGCCGGGGATCGCAACACCCGCGGGCTGGTGCTCGCCGCGGCGCGCCGGGTGTTCACCGAGAAGGGTTACGACGCAGCCACTCTCCGGCAGATCGGCGGCGAGGCCGGCGTCGACGCTGGGACGGTGCGGCACTACTTCACGGACAAGGCGGGGCTCTTCCGCGCCGCGATGGGGGTGCCGATCGACCCGTCGGAGCTGCTCGCGCCCGTGATCGCGCCGGGCCCGGACGGGCTGGGTGAGCGGTTGCTCCGGCTGTTCCTGCGGGAGTGGGACCGCGCCGGCCAGCACAGCCCGATGATCATCCTCGTGCGCTCCGCGATGACCCACGAGGAATCCACCCGGATGCTGCGGGAATTCATCAGCAGTCAGGTGCTCGGGCCGGCTGGCCGCGGCCGTCGATGCACCCGACCGCGAGCTGCGCGCCAGCCTCATCGGCAGCCAGATGGTCGGGCTCGTGGTGGCGCGGTACATCGTCCGCGTCGAACCGCTCGCGTCCGCCGATCCGGAGGCCGTCGTGGCGGCCGTCGCCCCTACCCTTCAGCGCTACCTGACCGGCTCGATCGGCGCACCCGCGGCCGGCTGAGCGCATCGGCCGGATCGCGCCGGGTGGGACGAGATCCCTTATGTGGCACGGGTTTCGGTCCTCGTCCGAGAACCATTCGTGGCGGCGCCCCGATCAGGTGTCGGGGGCGGCAGGTTCGATGGTGGCGACGATGGCGCCGACGGTGACGGGGTCGCCGACGTCGACGCCGATGGTGGTGATGGTGCCGTCGGCGGGGGCGGTGATGGGGTTCTCCATTTTCATGGCTTCGACGACGATGACGACGTCGCCGGTGGTCACGGGGTCGCCGGGGGCGACGGCGACCTTGACGACGGTGCCCTGCATGGGCGCGGTGACGGCGCCGCCGGTGGGGGTCGGGGCGGTGTGGCCGGTGGCCGGGCGGCGGGTGCGGGGTGCCGTCGCGCCGGTGGGCGGGGCGGCGAGGAGGTCGGCGGGCAGGGTGACGGTGATGCGGCGGCCGTTGACCTCGGCGGTGACGTGCCGCCGCTGGGCCGGCTCGGGAGAGGGAGTGGCGGTGGCGGTGAACGGTTCGATCTGGTTGTCGAACTCGGTTTCGATCCATCGGGTGTGCACGGTGAAGTCGCCGTCGGCGGCGGTGAAGGCGGGGTCGCGGACGACGGCCCGGTCGAAGGGCAGCACGGTCGGGACGCCGTCCAGGATGATCTCGTCCAGTGCGCGGCGGGATCGTTCCAGGGCCTGGGTGCGGTCGGCGCCGGTGACGATCAGTTTGCCCAGCATGGAGTCGAACGCGCCGGAGATCTGCGACCCGGCGCTGACTCCGGCGTCGGTGCGGACGCCGGGCCCGGTGGGTGGGATGAACGCGGTGAGGGTGCCGGGTGCGGGCAGGAAGCCGCGGCCGGGGTCCTCGGCGTTGAGCCGGAATTCGATGCTGTGCCCGCGGGCGGGCGGATCCGCCGTCCAGGGCAGGGGGTGGCCGTCGGCGATGCGGAACTGTTCGCGGACCAGGTCGATGCCGCTGGTCTCCTCGGTGACCGGGTGTTCGACCTGCAGCCGGGTGTTCACCTCCAGGAACGAGACGGCGCCGTCGGCGCCGACCAGGAATTCGACGGTGCCGGCGCCGACGTAGCCCGCGGCGGCGCAGATGTCCCTGGCGGCCCGGTGGATCCGGGCGCGTTGGGCGTCGGTGAGGAACGGCGCCGGCGCCTCCTCCACCAGCTTCTGGTAGCGCCGCTGCAGGGAGCAGTCGCGGGTGCCGACCACGATCACCGTGCCGTGCTGGTCGGCCAGCACCTGCGCCTCCACGTGCCGCGGCCGGTCCACGTACCGCTCCACGAAGCATTCCCCGCGGCCGAACGCGGCGACCGCCTCACGCACCGCGGACTCGTACAGGTGCGGGATCTCCTGCATCGTGCGGGCCACCTTCAACCCGCGGCCGCCGCCGCCGAACGCGGCCTTGATCGCCACCGGCAGGCCGTGCTCGGCCGCGAACGCGACCACCTCGTCCGGCCCGGACACCGGGTCCTGGGTGCCCGGCACCAGCGGCGCCCCCACGCGCATCGCCAGGTGCCGCGCGGTCACCTTGTCCCCCAGGTCGCGGATCGCCTGCGGCGGCGGACCGATCCAGGTCAGCCCCGCGTCCAGCACAGCCTGCGCGAAGTCCGCGTTCTCCGACAGGAACCCGTACCCCGGATGCACCGCGTCCGCGCCCGCCCGCGCGGCCACCGCCAACAGCTTGCCGCCATCCAGATACGTCGCCGCGGACGTCGACCCGTCCAACGCATACGCCTCGTCCGCCATCGCCGCGTGCGGCGCATCCCGATCCTGATCGGCGTACACCGCCACCGAACGCAGGCCAGCGTCCCGGCAGGCGCGGACCACCCGGACCGCGATCTCGCCGCGGTTCGCGATCAGAACGGTGTGCACGACGATCGCCTCCGGGCGGGATCGGGAATCCTCTGAGCATGCAGGGCGTGGGGTTCGACGAGGGCGCGTTGCTGCGGCTGGCGGGCTGGGGCGCGTTCGAGCGGGCCGAGGACTACGTGCGACACGTCTCCGGGCGAACGGTCGGCGGCGCGGCCGCGCACGCCACCGTGAGCGGCACCGTCCCGTACCTGGTCGATCTCAGCTGGGGGGCGGGCGTGCTCCGCGGCCGCTGCACGTGTCCAGCCGCGGCGGGCGGGGCGTTCTGCAAACACCAGGTGGCACTGGGCCTGTCGCTGGTGCGCGAGCCGGACCCGCCGTCGCACCCCGCCAGTGGCGAGCCGGTGCCGGCGAGGGCGGTGACGACCGACGTCGAGAGCGATCCGGCCGTCTGGCTCGACCGCGTCCGGGATGCGTTGCGCGGCGGCACGGTTCTCGACTACCGGCGCGCCATCGAGTACGGCCGGTCGGCACACGGGGTGCTGGACGAGATCGAGGCCGCGCTCGCTGCCGGCGCCGCCGATGCCGTCCGCCCGGCGCTGGAGCGGGCGGTCACCCGCCTGCGGACCGTCGGCGGGCGCGCCGATGATTCCGAGGGCGAGATCGGCGACGCGTGCCAGCGCGCCGCGCGGCTGTTCGCCCTCTCCTGTCGCGCGGGCAGCCCCGATCCCGCACGGGTGGCGCGGTGGCTGCTGAAGTTCCGCCTCTCGTCGCCGGGCTGGCCGGCGACCCCGCTGGCCGACTTCGCCCCGGCGTTCGACGAGCGTGCGTGGCGGGTGTACCGGCAGGGCGTCGCCGCGGCGGCGAGCCCGGAACGATCGGGACGACGGTCGACGCGGCGCGGAGGCCGGGGAGGTGAGTTCCATGCGGCTCGAGCTGCTCGACCACGACGGCGACGTGGACGGCGCGGTCGCGTTGCTGGCCGGTTCCGCCGGGTTGCCGCGCTACGGGGCGATCATCGATCGGCTGCGCGGCGCCGGCCGGGACGCGGAATCGCTGGCGTGGCTGGATCGGGCGATGCGCGACGGTCGGGTGTGGCACCGGGACGACGAGGTGCACCTGTCGTTCCGTACCGCCGCCGAGTTGTACGCCGCCGCCGGCCGACACGGTGACGGGGTCGAGGTCTGGCGGCGCGGCTTCCAGGAGTGGCCGGCGCCCGGCACGCTGCGAGCGCTGCTCGATGCCGCCGCGCCGCTCGGGGCGGTGCAGTCGGAGCGGGAATGGGCGATCGGCTGGGCGACCGAGCGCGCCGCGAGCCGGTCCGGAGACGGCGCCGAGCTGATCGAGATCGCCCTGGCGGACAATGATCTCGATGCGGCCGCGGCGGCGTTCGAGCGGTTCGGTGCGGGTCGCGCATGGCAACGGCTCGCGATCGCGTGCCGAACCGCGCGACCCGGCGTCGCGGCGGAGCTCTACCAGACCGCCGTCGACGAGCTGCTCGAGACCGCCGACGCCGGGAACTACCGCGAGGCCGTCGACCACCTCCGGAGCCTGCGTGCGATCTACCGCGAGCTGGGCCGGGACGACCTCTTCCTGCACTACGCGCGGGAGATTCGCGAGCGGAACGCCCGCCGGCCGAGGTTTCTGCAGGAGTTCGACCGACGCATCGGCATCCGGTGAGCCCGCGGTCATCCGGCGCGCCAGAGGTCCGTGACGCGCACCCCGAGCCGCGCGAGCAGCCGCCGGGTGGTCGGCAGCGACAACCCGATCACGTTCGACGGGTCGCCCGTCACGCCGTCGACGAACCAGCCGCCGTAGCCGTCGATGGTCAGGGCGCCGGCCACGGCGAGCGGCTCTCCGGTCTCGAGATAGGCCGAGAGCTCCTCCGGTGACGGCGATCCCATGTGCACGTGGGTGACGGCGGTGGTCACCGCCCGGTCCAGCGCGGTGCCGTCGATGAGCCGGATGACGGCGTGCCCCGTGAGCAGGTCCGCCGTCCGGCCCGCCATGGCTGCCCACCGCAGCCGGGCCTCCGCCGCGTCGGCCGGCTTGCCCTGGAGCTTCTCGTCGATCAGCAGCATGGAGTCGCAGCCGATGACGACGCCGTCCGCCGCCGCCCCGGTCGGCAGCATCGGCAGGACCGCGTCCGCCTTCGCCTCGGCCAGGGCCGACACCGCCCGGTGCGGGCCCGATCCCGACGTGCGCCGCCAGCACGCGATCCTCGTCGATGCCGGAGACCAGCACCTGCGGATCGATGCCCGCCGCGCGCAGCACCGCGAGTCGCGCCGGGGACGCCGACGCCAGTATGACTCTCGTCGATCGCCGGGCGAGATCGTTGTCCGGGGTGGAACTGTCGGTCATCGCGGCAGCCCGGACGCCCACCAGGCGCCGGGACCCGGCGGGCCGATCCGGCGGGCGGTGGGTCGGCCCCACTCCGCGGGTGGAGCCGCCGGCGAGGCCGGCGGACCGGTCGGTCGGAGGGCGGCGAGCACGGCCAGCACGGCGGCCGCGTCCTCCTCGTCGCGCCGCGCCGCCGCCCGCCCGACGGCGTCCGCAGGCCCGGCGGCCGGTCCGTTCGTGCTCACAGCGGGATGTTCCCGTGCTTGCGTGGTGGCAGGGTCTGTCGTTTGTCGGCGAGCATGCGCAGCGCGTCGGCGATGGCGCCGCGGGTGGCGGACGGGGCGATGACCTGGTCGACGTAGCCGCGTTCGGCGGCGATGTAGGGGTTGGCCAGGGCGTCCTCGTAGTCGGTCTGCAGCCGCAGTCGCAGCTCGGCGACCTCCGGCGCGTCGGCGCCGTACCGCTCGGCGGCGGCCGCGAGATCCCTGCGGTAGAGGACGTTGACGGCGCCGGACGCGCCCATCACGGCGATCTGCGCGGTGGGCCAGGCCAGGTTGATGTCGGCGCCGAGGTGTTTGGAGCCCATCACGTCGTAGGCGCCGCCGTAGGCCTTGCGGGTGATCACGGTGATCAGCGGGACGGTGGCCTCGGCGTAGGCGTAGATCAGTTTGGCGCCGCGCCGGATGATGCCGTTCCATTCCTGGTCCGTGCCGGGCAGGAAGCCCGGGACGTCGACGAAGGTGAGCACCGGGATGTTGAACGCGTCGCAGGTGCGGACGAACCGGGCGGCCTTCTCGGCGGCGTTGATGTCCAGGGTGCCGGCGAGGTGCCGCGGCTGGTTGGCGACCACGCCGACCGGGCGGCCGGTGACCCGGCCGAACCCGGTGATCACGTTCGGCGCGTACAGCTCGTGCACCGGCAGGAACACGCCGTCGTCCAGCACCGCGTGCACCACGTCGGCCATGTCGTAGGGCTGGCTGGCCTCGTCCGGGATCAGGGTGTCCAGCGACCGGTCGGTGTCGGTGAGCCCGGTGCCGGCGTCGCCGTCCCACGGCTGCACCGGGGGCAGCGACAGGTTGTTCGAGGGCAGGTAGGACAGCAGGTCCTTCACGTAATCGATGGCGTCCTGCTCGTCGCGGCCCAGGTAGTGCGCGTTGCCGGATCGGGTGTTGTGCGTGCGGGCGCCGCCGAGTTCTTCCAGCGTGACCTGCTCGCCGGTGACCGAGCGGACGACATCGGGCCCGGTGATGAACATCTGCGAGGTGCCGTCGACCATCACCACGAAGTCGGTGAGCGCGGGGGAGTACACGTGGCCGCCGGCGTTGGCGCCCATGATCAGCGAGATCTGCGGGATCACCCCGGACAGGTGCACATTGCGCTTGAAGATCTCCGCGTACAGGCCCAGCGAGACCACGCCCTCCTGGATCCGCGCGCCGCCGCCCTCGTTGATGCCGATCACCGGCCGGCCCGTGGTCAACGCGAAATCCAGCACCTTGACGATCTTCTCGCCGTACACCTCGCCCAGCGAACCCCCGAACACGGTCACGTCCTGCGAGAACACGCACACCTCGCGGCCGTCCACCGTGCCGTACCCGGTCACCACACCGTCGCCGTACGGCCGATTCTCGGCCAACCCGAACGCCGTCGTGCGATGCCGGGCGAACGCATCGAACTCCGTGAACGACCCCGGGTCCAGCAGCATCTCGATCCGCTCCCGCGCGGTCCCCTTGCCCCGCGCGTGCTGCCGCTCCACCGCCGCGGACGAGCCCGCGTGCACGTGCTCGTCCATCCGCCGCGCCAGCTCCGCGATCCGCCCGGCCGTGGTGTGCGGCGCGCGCCGCCGCGGCGGCGGGCTCCGGGCTCGCGGCACTGGAAGGGGTCACCCGCCGAATGTACCGAGCGCGCGGAGGGCCGCCATCGCGAGGCGTCACCCGTCCGGCGAACCATCCGGCGCGTCCTGCCCGGGTGCGGGCGTCGCAACGCGGGAGATCGGCCCAGGCGCGACGGAGGGTGAGGCCCCGGTCACCCGAATCGCCCCGCGTGTCCTAGACTCCGACGACCGTGAGCGGCCTGTGCCGGTCACGCTCCATGCATTTCGGTGTCGGGGGCCACGGCTGCGTCACGGAGCTGGCCGGCCCGGATGTGGGAGAACGGCATGCGTCGGGAGCGTCGCGCGAGACCCGTCCATTCGCGACAGGTGGTGGTGCTGGCGAACATGCGGCCGCACCTGAACGTCGCACAACCCGGCGTCACCTGCACGGATGCCAACACCTACACGCCGAAGGCGAGGCTGACGACGGTCAAGGCCGGCGAGGCCGCCGTGATCCCGACCGACTGCACCTCGGCGCCGAGCGGCGGCCCGGTGGCCCTCGGCACGGCATCGATCGCGGTCGTCGTGACGAACACCGCCGTCTGTGCGGGCGCGTCGCCGCCGATCCCGCCGCATCCGCCGTATCCGCGGATCCGCCGCTGCCCGACACCGGGTTCGCGGTCGGCCAGTACGCTCGGGTGGGGGATCGGGTTGATCATCGCCGGGGCGCTCGCGCTCATCGGGTCCGCGTACCGGCGGCGGAACGCGACCGGTTGAGCAGGAGCGACGCGACGAGCGGCGACGCGGCGGCGGATCGGGAGGCGATGCGACCCGCCGACGTGGTGCGGGCGCTGGTCCAGCCGGACCGCTGGCGGATCAGCCATGTGCCGGTGACGGGCTCCACGAACGCCGATCTCGCGGCCGGGTCGGCGGACCTGCCGTCCGGCGCCGTGCTGGTCACGGAGGAGCAGGTGGCCGGCCGCGGTCGCGCCGGTCGGGGCTGGTCGTGCCCGGCGGGCGCCGGGTTGATGTTCTCGGTCCTGCTGCGCGCGCCGGAGGTGCGTCCGGATCGCCGCGGCTGGCTCGGCGCCGCCCTGGGCGTCGCGGTGGTCGGAGCGCTGCGCGAGCGCGCCGGGCTCGACACCGCCGGGCTCAAGTGGCCCAACGACGTGCTCATCGGGACCGCCAAGTGCGCGGGCATTCTCGGCGAGGTCGCCGGCGACGCGCTGATCGTCGGGTGCGGCATCAACGTCACCGTGGGCGCGGCCGAACTGCCGCGCCCCGACGCGACCTCGCTCGCGCTGTCCGGCGCGCGCACCCTCGACCGCGCGGTCCTGCTCGCCGCGATCCTCGACCGGTTCGGCGGTCTCCTCGACCGCTGGACGGCAGCGGCGGGCGACGCGGACGCCTCCGGGCTGCGCGCCGAGTACACGGCCTGCTGCGGCACGGTGGGCGCGGTCGTGCGCATCGAGCTGCCCGGCGGCGCCGCGGTGACCGGCCGGGCCATCGCGGTCGACCCGTCCGGTGCGCTGGTGGTGCGGGACGGCTCCGGCGTCGCCCGTGCGTACAGCGTCGGCGACGTGGTGCACGTCCGCCCGGGCTGATCGGGAGGTCCGCGCGGACGGCGCTGCTCGTAGAGTGCGGGTCGTGACGGCGGGCATCGGGCGGGAGACGGCGGCGTCGCCGGGCGGGTCCGGGCCGTCGATCGCCGCGCGCGTCGCCGCCGTCCGCGCCGAGGTCGCGGCCGCCGCCCGCGCCGCGGGCCGCGCACCGGAGGACGTCGAGATCCTGCTGGCCACCAAGACCCAGCCGCCGCCGGCGATCCTCGAGGCGATCGACGCGGGCTGCCCGCTGATCGGCGAGAACCGCGTGCAGGAGGTCGTGGAGAAGGCCGAGGCGCTCCAGATCGCCGCGCACGTCACCCATTTCATCGGGCACCTGCAGGCCAACAAGATCAACCAGCTGCTGGGGCTGGTCGGCTGCGTCCAGTCGGTGGACTCCGTCGAGCTCGCCCGCCGCCTCGACACCCGGCTGGCCGCGCGCGATCTCGTGCTGGACGTGCTGCTGCAGGTGAACGTCTCGGGGGAGCCGAGCAAGTCCGGCGTGCCGCCGGAGTCGGCGCTCGCGCTGCTGGCCGAGGTGGCGCCGATGGAGCGGCTGACCGTGCGCGGCTTCATGACGATCGGGCTGAACTCGCCCGACCGGGACGCCGTCCGGGCGGGCTACCGGGCGCTCGCCGGCATCCGGGACCGCGCGCTGGCGGGCGGCGTTCCGGGCGGCGAGACCGCGACGGAGCTGTCCATGGGGATGAGCGGCGACTTCGCGGACGCGATCGCGGAGGGCGCCACGATGGTGCGGATCGGGTCCGCCGTCTTCGGCGCTCGTCCCGCGCACTGACCCGCCGCGCGCGCCCGACGGGCGGGACGCGCCCGACGGGCAGACCACGGGGCCGGGCCGGCCGAGAACGCTCGCCGGGCATGGGTCAGCTACTGGACCGACCAGCCGCCGTCCGAGGCCAGCACGACGCCATTGATGTTCACAGCGTCGTCGCTGAGCAGGAAGGTGATCGACGCCGCCAGGTGCTCGGCCAGGGCCACCGGCGGCATCAGGTTGAGAAACGGCCCGATGCGGCCCATTCCGTACTCGGACGGGGCAGCGGGCATCGGGATCCCGGTCGCGACCCCGCCCGGCGCGACGGCGTTGACGCGGATGCCCTGCGTGCCGTACATGAACGCGGCGCTGCGGGTCAGCCCCACGACCCCGTGCTTGGACACGGTGTAGGCGTTGCCCGACGCGTTCCCGCGCAACCCGGCCTCCGAGGCGACATTCACGATCGACCCGCCGCCCGCGGCGAGCATCGCGGGCAGGACGGTCCGCATGAGCTTGAAGGATGCGGTGAGGTTGATCGCCAGGACCCGATCCCAGACGTCGTCGGGCGTCTCGTGGGCGGGCGAGAAATCATCGTTGACGCCGGCAACGTTGGCCAGGCCGTCGATGCGGTCGCCGGCGGCGGCGGCGATGGACTCGATGGTTTCGGCGCGGGTGATGTCACCGGGCACGACCGGCACCGCGGTCCCCGGCAAGGACGATGCCAGGTCGGCGAGCCGGTCGGCAGAGATGTCCACCGCGATCACCCGGCCACCCTCCCGGGCGATCCGGGAGGCGGTCGCCCGGCCGATCCCGGACCCGGCGCCGGTCACGATCACCGTGCGCCCGGCGAACCGGTCCGGGGTGATCCGCTCCGCCCATGCGCCGGTGTCCTGGTCCTCGGTCGGTGCCACGCCCTTGTTCACCCGCAGCACCAGGTCGTCGACGACCGATTGCGGCAGCTTGCCCTGACTGAGCGCGACCAGTTGCTGAAGCGGCAGGTCCCGCACGGGATTCAGCGTCGACTCGTCGAATCCGCCCTGCGTCAAGAGCTCTCGAATGAGCGCGCCACCCTCGGGATGCGCCAGCCAGGTTCCGATCGAGCTGTTGCGGGTGAGGGTCGTTGGCGTCGTTGCCATGGGCCGATCTCTCCTTCATCGAATGGAACGCCGGGCCGGCGTCGGCGGCGCTGGACGCGTCGATGATGATGATGGTCCGGTGAGCCAGGGGACAACACCCCATCGGCACCGTCCGGCACCTCAGGCCGTCGCAGACCACGATGAACACGTCCGGGGCGTCCGGTCTGCCCAGTTCGCGCGCGCGCAGGTACCGTGATCACGCACGACACCGCGTTGCGGGCGCTCAGGCCGTACCCGACCGAGAAGAGGGGGCGTCATGCCCTATCCCGACAACCTGCTGGTGCGCGGCGAGCGCATCATCATGAACAAGCGTCCGCACTGGAAGGTGCTGATCCTTCCCGCGGTCTTCTTCGTGCTGATCATCGGCGGCGGGTTCGCGCTGGCCGCGGCGCTGCGAAACTGGGAGTACTCGAGCACCGCGAACTGGGTGATCGCTGTCATCGGGGTGATCGCGCTGATGATGCTCGTGGTGGCGCCGTTCGTGCGCTGGCGCGTCGAGCACTTCGTGATGACGAATCACCACGTCTTCTTCCGCACGGGACTGTTCGCCCGGCGGGAGCATCAGATCCCGCTCAGCCAGATCGCCAACATCGAAACCGAGGTCTCGTTCTGGGGCCGGCTGATGGGCTACGGCTCGCTCATCGTCGAATCCTCCGCGGACCAGCCGCTCAAGTTCACCAACGTCGCGTCGATCGGCAAGGTGCAGGCGACGCTGAACCAGCTCATCAGGGACGAGCGCGACCCGCACAGCAAGAGTGCCGAGGACGTCGAGTACGACGTCGGCGCCTCCGGCAACCGCAGGACGACGTCAGCCGCGCCGGCGGACCAGCCGCCCGCCGCGCAGCAGTTCGCGGAGCCGGCGCCGTACCCGACGCAGCAGTACCCGCCCCAGAGCCACCCGCAGCAGCAGTACCCGGACCAGGGCTACCAGCAGCACCCGCAGCAGGGCTACCAGCAGCCGACCCAGCACTATCCCCCGCAGGGCTACCCGCAGCAGTACCAGCAGCCCGGGTATCAGCCGCAGCAGCCGACGTACCAGAACTACCAGCCGCAGTACGCCCCGCCGCCCAGCAGCACGCAACCCACAACGGCGGCACCCGCTGCGCCGCCTGCACCGGGCGCGCCGTCTGTGCCGTCTGTGCCGCCCGCGGCCGATGAGGACCGCCCGCCGGCCCGGTCCTGACCGCCCGTGACGGACCAGATCACGGGCGCCGAGCCCGGTGCCGTCCGGGCACGCGCGCTCGCCGGCGGTGCGGCGCGGTATCACACGGCGAACGCCGCGAAGGGAAAGCTGTTCGCCCGCGAGCGCATCGCCCGCCTCGTGGACGACGGTTCGTTCGTCGAGGACGGCCTGTACGCGAACGCCCTCGCGGACGGCCTGCCCGCCGACGGGGTGATCACGGGCGCGGCCGCGATCGACGGGCGACCGGTGTGCCTGATGGCCAACGACTCGACGGTCAAGGCCGGCTCGTGGGGAGCGCGGACGGTCGAGAAGATCATCCGGATCATCGAGCGCGCGTACGCCACCGGCGTTCCGATGATCTACCT
Organism: uncultured Actinomycetota bacterium; assembly: GCA_963829945.1. Taxonomy (GTDB): domain Bacteria; phylum Actinomycetota; class Actinomycetes; order Mycobacteriales; family Nakamurellaceae; genus Nakamurella. Next base: position 288,824 of record CAWHKH010000004.1, read on the forward strand.
CGTCGACTCGGCCGGGGCGCGGATCACCGACCAGGTGCAGCTCTTCCCCGGCCGTCGCGGCGCCGGCCGGATCTTCCACACCCAGGTGCGCGCGTCCGGCTCGATCCCGCAGGTCTGCGCGTTGTTCGGGCCGTCCGCGGCCGGCGGCGCGTACATCCCGGCGTTCTGCGACATCGTGATCATGGTGGACGGCAACGCGTCGATGTACCTCGGCAGCGACCGCATGGTCGAGATGGTCACCGGTGAGAAGACCACGCTGGAGGAGATGGGCGGCGCGCGGATGCACACCACGGTGTCCGGCGTCGGGCACCAGCTGGTCGGCACCGAGGACGAGGCGCTCGGCCAGGTCCGGCGCTACCTGTCCTATCTGCCGGCCAATTGGACGGACCCGCCGCCGGCCGGCCCGCCGGGACCGCCCGGCCGCGGCGATCTTCGTGCGCTCATTCCGGAGTCCGAGCGGCAGGCTTTCGACATGCGCCGCTACGTCAGGGCTCTCGTCGACGACGGCTCGGTGTACGAGATCCACCCCGGCTGGGCGCGGGAGGTGATGGTCGCGCTGGCCCGGCTGGACGGCGAGGTGGTCGGGGTCGTCGGCAACAACTCGCTGTTCCGCGGCGGCGTGCTGTTCGTCGACTCCGCGGACAAGTCAACGCATTTCATCAACCTGTGCGACGCCTTCAACATCCCGCTGATCTTCCTGTCCGACGTGCCCGGGTTCATGGTGGGCGCCGCCGTCGAGCGCCAGGGCATCATCCGGCACGGCGCGAAGATGATCACCGCAGTGTCCGAGGCCACGGTGCCCAAGGTCTGCGTGGTGGTGCGCAAGGCCTACGGTGCCGGGCTGTACGCCATGGCCGGCCCGGCGTTCGAGCCGGACGCCACGTTGGCCCTGCCGACGGCGAAGATCGCCGTGATGGGCGCGGAGGCGGCGGTGAACGCCGTGTACGCCAACAAGATCGCGGCCATCGACGATCCCGCCGAGCGCGCCGCCTACGTCGACGGGCTGCGCGCGGAGTACGAGCAGGACATCGACATCCTGCACCTGGCCTCGGAGCTCGTCGTCGACGCCATCGTCGAGCCGGAGAACCTGCGCGCCGAGCTGATCGCCCGGATCGCCGCCGCGCGCCGGAAGGACCGGTCGTTCGCGCGGCGCCGGCACGGCGTGCCGCCCGTCTGAGGCGCGTCCCGGACGGCGCGGGCTCGCCGGCCGGTCCGCCCCGGGTCAGGCGGCCGCGTCCCATCGCCGCGCGGGCAGCCAGCCGAAGTGCCGCCGGAGGGTGCGGTTCCACTTGTTGGCCGGGATCGACGGCTCCAGCGCGGCGAGCCCGGTGCCGTACTTGCTGATCGGTACCGGCCGGATGCCGCGGGCCCAGAGTGCGCGGTCGAACCCGGTGGGCGGGCCCGGCGACTTGGTCTCGACGACGACGAGATCATCCAGGCCGCAGCGTGTTCCGTCGGGCGCCGTGCACCGCAGGCCGGTGTCCAGGGTGATCCGCGCGCCCGCCGAGTCGAGCAGCGTCGCGCGCCGGTAGTCGGTGACCAGCCGGACGCGCAGGTCGTCGACCATCGGCGCGGTGACGCCCCGCTCCAGCAGGAAGGCCCTGCCCGTCGGCCCGATCGCGTGCCGCGCGCCGACCGGGTGGTCGAGCCGCTCCTTGATCGTCTGGCCGCGCGCCGACACCCGCTTGATCTCCAGCAGGCACGCGCCCGACTCCAGGTACGTCCTGGTGCGGACCTTCATCCGGCGCCGACGGTTGTGCGCCGCGGCGAGATAGCAGTCGAGGCCGGGGGTGTCGAAGTACATCGACTCGTACCGGCTCTGCCGCCGGCCGTCGATCTCGAGCGCGACGAGGTGCGGCTCGAGCGCGTGCACCATGTCGGCGATCGCGGTGCGCGGGATCAGGTACTTGCGATCGGTCCTGGTCTGCAGCGCGGCCGCGGCCAGCAGGGTGGGCAGATCGATGGAGCTGAGCGCGCCCAGCACACCGGCGATGTCGTCCGCGTTTGCGCCGGCCGGGCGGGCGTCGGCCGCGCGCCGTCGGCGTCAGGCGCCATGGCCGGTGCGGATCGGAGCGGGCAGCGCCTCGCGGTTCATCGCCCGCCGGGCGTCGGCCGGCGCCGCGGGGCGCAGCCGGTAGCGGACGTCGACGACGGTCTGGTCGCGGACGAGATCCGTTTCCTGGATCACGATCCGGCCCACGGTCGCGCCGAGCATCTGCTCGAGCCGGGCCGCCAGCACGGCCTCGTCGAAGCACGCCTGGTCGACCGTGATGATCTGCTGGCGGTAGTCGGCGTGGAACGGCCGCATGCCGACGATGAGGAACGCCACGACGATCAGGCCGGACAGGGCGGCGGCCATCCACGACGGCGACGGGTGCAGCCCGCAGATCAGGCCGATGGCGAGGCTCGCGAAGTAGTACGCGACCTCCTCCTGGGAGATCTCCGCCGAACGCAGCCGGACGATCGACAGCACGCCGAACAGGCCGAGCCCCACGCCGACGCCGACGGAGACGCCGACCAGCACGCTGGCAACCGCGAGCACGCCGATGTTCAGCCCGATGTAGGCGATCACCATGTCGCGTCGGCGGTGTCGCGGGTAGTAGACGGCGAGCACGAGGATGGCGATGGCGGCGACGTCGATCGCGATCATCAATGGGTCGAGCATGATTCTCCTTGGGGCCGGCGGGTTCGGTGTGCCAGTCGCCGGCAACGGCCGGATCGAGACGTAGGTCTATCCAGCGAACCTGAGCGGATGCTGAGCGCCGGGTATTCGTCGGCTCAGCGACGCGGAGGCGCCGGGTGCACCGGTGCACGGGGCCCGGCCGCTGGGTGTTCGCACAGGTCCGGCACGGCTGATCCCGAGCCGGCGATGGTGTCGTCGTCGGTATGAATCGCCGCATGCTCGCCGCCATGATCGCCGGCGTCGTCGCCGTCACCTCCGTCGCAGCCTGCGGGACCACCGCGGGCACGGCCACCATCGCCGGGACCACCACCTCGCCGAGCTCCTCGTCGGGCTCGACGGGCAGTACGTCGCCGTCGGCAGCGTCCGGCACGCTGTTCGACAGCTCGTCCGTGCACTCGATCTCGGTGACCTTCGACCAGGCCGCCTACGACGCGATGATCGCGACGTACCAGAGCACCGGCGAGAAGGAGTGGATCTCGGCGACGGTCACCATCGACGGCACCGTGTTCGAGAACGTCGGCATCAAGCTGAAGGGAAACTCCTCCCTCGGTGGCCTGGGTGGAGCCGGCGGGCCGGCCGGGCCGCGCGTCGACGCGAACACGGACTCGTCGGCGGACTCCACGGGAGCCGCGCCCGAGACGAGCACGGAAGCTCCGGACACCGCGACGGAGTCGCCCGACTCGACGTCGGCCGAGCAGCCGTCCGAGGCACAGGCGCCGGACGGACGGGTGATGAACGGCGCCGGCGGTGGCGGCGTGTCCGCCGACGAACCCGAGGGCCTGCCCTGGCGGATCAAGCTGGACAAGTTCGTCGAGGGCCAGAACTACCAGGGCGAGACCGACATCGTCGTGCGTGGCAACAACTCCGAGACGAGCCTGAACGAGGCGGTCGCGCTCGAGGTCATCGGTGCGGCCGGCATGCCGACCGAGGAGGCGTCGTCGATCCGGTTCAGCGTGAACGGCAGCTCGGAGCAGCTCCGCCTCGTGGTCGAGAATCCCGGCGACGACTGGTATGCCGAGAACGTGGGGGTGACCGGCATCCTCTACAAGGCCGAGGCCGGCGGCGACTACTCCTACCGCGGCGACGACCCGGCAGCCTACGAAGACGCCTTCGACGTCGAGGCGAACACCACCGATTCGACCGATGAGTACGCGCCGCTGATCGCGTTCCTGAAGTGGCTCAACGAGTCCGACGACGCCACCTTCGCCGCGGAGCTCGCCCAGCACGTCGACATCCAGTCCTTCGCCGACTATCTGGCGGTCCAGGACCTCGTGCAGAACTTCGACGACATCGACGGCCCCGGGAACAACTCCTACCTGAGCTACGACGAGTCGACCGGCCTGTTCACGATCATCTCGTGGGACCAGAACCTCTCGTTCGGCGGCCTCGGCGGCGGCGGGATGCGCGGTGGCCCCGGCGAGATGACCTTCGTCGCGCCCGACGGCGCCACGCCGCCGTCCGATGGCGCGGCCCCGACGGGTGGCGCGGTTCCCACCGATGGCGCGGCGCCGACAGATGGTGCGGCTCCGACCGACGGCGCGGCCCCGCCAGGCGCCGGCGAGCGACCGCCCCGGATGCAGCGACAGGACGCCGACGGCGGCACGACGGACTCCGGCCCGAACGTGCTGCAGGGACCGGGCGGCGGCGGCGCGGGGCCGAGCGCCGGCAACGTGCTCTCCGCGAAGTTCCTGGCGAACGCCGACTTCGCCGCCATGGTCGAGCAGGCGAAGACCGACCTCAAGGCGGAGCTGTACACCAGCGGCACCGCCCAGCAGATCCTCGACGCCTGGACCGCCGTGCTCAAGGCGCAGGCCAGCGACCTCGTCCCCGCCGAGACCATCGACAGCGAGGCGTCGCGGATCTCGGAGATCATCAGCGCCTGACATCGTCGCCCGGCCTCACGCCCGCAGCGGCCGGTGGGTGTGGTTGCGGCGGGGTTGTTGTCGGGGGTCGATCCAGCTGGGTGGGATGAAGTCGGGTCTGCGGTCGGGGATGTGCTTCAGCGTCTGGCGCGTGGCGGATGGACCGCCCGTCGAGTGCACCGCCACCGTGCAGTTGACCGCGCCGAACGCCCGTTCTGCCAGGCAGCGGTTCACTCGACGGGCCAAAGCACACCGGCGGTCGGGCCTGCTCGAGCGCTGCTCGAGTCGCAGCGCGCGACGTGAGGGGCCGGATCCGGTCGAGCGCGACTCGGCCCTGGGCCATCCGCCCCGCCGCCGAAGCGCTATGCGACCTCGGCCATCCGCTCGAGCAGACCGGCCCAGCCGCCGTCGCCGGAGACGCTGTCGCGCAGGCTCTCCCAGCCCGGGCCGTGCGCGTCGAACTGGTCGTGCACGACCTCGACGCGCGTGCCGGAGTCGGTGGCGGTGAACGTGACGGTGACGCGGCTCGCCGGCCCGTCGTCGGTGGGCACACTCCAGTCGGGCGGGATCAGCCAGGCGAAGCCGAAGGTGCTCGGCGGATCCCACACCGTCACCCGGCCGAAGGTGCAGACATCGCCCGACGTGACCTCCTCCCACAGCCGGCCGCCGACGTGCGGCTCGATGCCGACCGCCTTGAGCTCGCCGGGCTGGAGGTGGTACTCGCGCTTCCACCAGGAGTCGATCCGCGCGGTGAAGGCCTCGAACGCGCGGTTCGGCGGCACCTGGACATCGACGCTGCAGCGCACGATGTCGTTCTCGTTGAGCTGTGCGGTCACGGCTCCTCCTGGTTGACGAACTCGGCGTAGGCCGAGAGAGCGGACGTCCAGAACTGCTCGAAGTAATTGCGCGCGGCGCGCAGTCCGGCCGGGTCAACGGCGTAGATGCGCCGGGTGCCGGCGGCCCGGACGGAGACGAGCCCCGCGTCCTTGAGCACCTTGAGGTGCTGGGACACGGCGGGCCGGCTGATGGGCACGTCGCCGGAGATGTCGATCACGGAGCGCGGGCCGTCCGCCAGCAACTCGAAGATCGACCGGCGCGTCCGGTCGGCGAGCGGCTCGAGGACCGCGCCTCCGTAAGTAACCACGAACGGTAAGTTACTGCTTACAGAGGCCGGAATCAAGCCGTCGAGCGTGATCACGCGAGGTCCGGGTTCACGACGGCCGCCGTATGGTTGTCGGCGTGACGACGGTGCTGGTGGTCGAGGACGATCAGGCGATCGCGCATCCGCTGGCGCGAGCCCTGCATCGCGAGGGCTATGCCGTTCGCGCGGTCGGCACCGGCGGCGCGGCGCTGGACGTGCTGAGCGAGCACGGGGCGGACATTGCCCTGGCCATCCTCGATCTCGGCCTGCCCGACCTCGACGGCCTGGAGGTCTGTCGCCGGATCCGCACCGCGGGGCGGGATCTCCCCGTGCTGATGCTCACGGCGCGCACGGACGAGGCCGACTTCGTGGTCGGGCTGGACGCCGGCGCGGACGACTACGTCGCCAAGCCCTTCCGGATGGCCGAGCTGCTCGCCCGGGTGCGCGCACTGCTGCGTCGCCGGATGCCGGCGCTGATGGACGTCGCCGGCGTGCGGGTCGACGCGGGCGCCCGCCGGGTGGAGGTCGATGGGGTCGAGATCTCGCTGGCCAACAAGGAATTCGAGCTGCTCCGGGTGATGATGAGCCGCGCGGGTCAGGTCGTCACCCGCGAGGAGATCCTCGCCGAGGTGTGGAACGACCCGAGCATGAAGTCGTCCAAGACGCTGGACATGCACATGTCCTGGCTGCGCCGGAAGCTCGCCGGCCCCGGCGCGACGGACGGCTCCGGCGGCAGTCCTGGCGAGCACCGCATCTCCACCGTGCGCGGCGTCGGCTTCCGCTTCGAGACGGGCTGACCCACCATGCGCCGGCGGGTGCTGCTGTCGATCCTGCTGGTGATCGGCGCCACCGTGCTGACGCTGGGCGTGCCCCTGTCGATCGTCTCGTGGCGGGTCGTCGACGATCTGGTGCGGCGCGACCTCGCCAACCGACTGGACTCCGTGGCCGTCTCGATCACCAACCAGTCCGCGTCGTCGGACATCGACCTCGGGCAGATCGAGGCCAGCGTGCCGCAGGGCGGCCGGCTCGACATCCGAATGGCCGGGCGGATCGATCAGGCGATCGGGTCCCCGCTCGGCGACGAGGACGTGGTGACCGTGCAGCTGGCGATGGCCGGCGGCGGGTCGCTGAGGCTCGCCGTGCCCACCGGGTACCTGCGCGGCCAGCAGGTCACCGCCCTCGCGCTCGTCGCCGCCGCCGTGCTGCTCTCGGTGGTGGTCGGCACCGGCGTCGCGCTGCTGACCGCGGGCCGGCTGGTCACGCCCCTGACCGACGTGGCGCGCCGGGCCGCCCGGCTCGGCTCCGGCGACTTCCGCACCTTCCGCCGCCGCTACGGCGTTCCGGAACTGGACCGCGTCGCCGAGGTGCTGGACTCCTCCGCAGAGGACATCTCGGCCCTGATCGGCCGCGAGCGCGACCTGGCCAGCGACATCTCGCACCAGCTCCGGACCCGGCTCACCGGCCTGCGGCTGCGGCTGGAGGAGCTGGCCGACCACCCCGATCCGCACGTCGCCGCGGAGATCCGGGAGGCCCTGGAGCAGACCGACCGGCTGGTCACCGTGGTCGACGACCTGCTCGCCGCGGCGCGCTCCGAGCGGGCGGCCGGCGCCGGCGAGGTGACGCTGTCCGACGAGCTGGTGGAGATCCAGGCCGAGTGGCAGCAGCAGTTCGCGGCGGCGGACCGGCACATCACGGTGCGGTGCCCCCGGGACCTGACGGTGCACGCGACCGCCGGCCGGCTGCGCGAGGCGATCGGCGTGCTGGTCGAGAACGCGCTCACCCACGGCGCCGGATCAGTGCGCATCGGCGTCCGGACCACGCGGTCGGGCGGCGGTTCGATGGCGGTCGTCGAGGTCAGCGACGAGGGCCCCGGCATCCCCGACGCGCTGGTTCCGCACATCTTCGACCGGGGGGTGTCGACGGCGTCGTCGACCGGCATCGGGCTGGGGCTGGCGCGCGCGTTCGTGGAGGCCGATGGTGGGCGGCTGGAGCTGCGCCGCGCGTCGCCGCCGGTGTTCGCGGTGTTCCTCGCGGTCGATCGGGAGGGCGAGCAGCCAGGTGGGGCGGCAGAACCGTCGGCGCCGTCACCGCCGGACGCCGTGGCCGACGCGACCGGGGAGGTCCGGGACAACGGTGGCGGACCCGCGGCCGGTGGAACCCCGGGCCGCGGCGGCGTGCAGAGCCCCGCGTCAGCGGGCGGGTAGCTGGGCCTGACTGTCGGGATCGTCGGCCACCGACGAACCGAGCGGCGCATCGAGCCGGCCATCGAGCGGTGCATCGAACCCCGTCCGCGTCTTGGGTCCGTCGCCCACAACCACAGCGGGCGGGTGCGACGGGCCAGCGGAACCGTTCGACCTCGGCGTCCCGGACCCGTTCCGCCCGCCCGGCGGCGTCGGGCCCGACCCGTTGCCGGATCCCGGAACCTCGTGCCGGCCGGGATGGTCGGCCGCCTCGTGCCGTCCGTGCTGGGCCGCAGCGACGTCCGGCTCGCCGGCGATGATCTCTGCCTCCGCCAGCACCTGCTCGGCCAGCGAATCGTCCTTGTGCGGCTCGAGTTCCTCGGGGAACACCCACCGGCGGTAGGCCCAGAACCGGAAGGCCATGCCGACGATCGTGCCGACGACGTTCGCCGCGATGAAGTTCGCGATGGATACCGTGAGGCTGGAGTAGTTCGACGTGTTGATGCCGAGGACGTACTGCGAGATCGCCAGGGGCACCAGGTTCAGCGCCAGCGCGAGCCCGTTCACCACGAAGAAGAGCATCGCCTCGTGGTGCGTCTCGCGGCCGCCGCGCTTGTTGAACGACCACTCGCGGTTCAGCACGTAGCTGAAGATCGTCGCGATCAGGATCGAGATCGCCTTGGCCGTGATCACCTTGTTCGCCAGCACGGTGTGCGAGAGCAGGGTGAACAGTCCGACATCGACGACGTAGGCGCTGCCGCCGACGACGAGGAACTTCGCCAGCTCCCGGTATTTCTGCGGGAGATGCCGGCGCACGGTGTCGATCAGGCTCACCGGTCGAGTTTATGGCGGGCCGCCGACGGTCCCGGGCGTGCCACGGTTGCGGAATGGCAAAACTCACGGCCGCGCAACCCGCGGGACGTCAGGCCGGCGGGGCCAGTTCGATCCGGGTGACGAGCGACGGTCCGACCCAGATGGAGTCGCCGGGCAGCAGGACCGGCACCTGGAAGCCGAGGATCAGCGAGCCCGGCTGATTGGTGAGGAGGATGGCGTCGCCCGGCGCGCCGAGCGGACCGTCGGTCGCGTCGACGGAGACCAGGTCGAAGCCGGTCGTGACGTTGCCGGGAGCGCCCCAGAGCGACCGCGACAGCACGCTGCCGCGGGACGTCGACAGGGTCTTCAGCCCCCACGGGTCGGTGGCGAAGAACGCCGCGTCCACCGAGACGGGGGCGCCCGAACCGGTCGCGGTGTCCACGTCGACGGTGGTCCCCGACGTGCTCGGCTGACCGCCCGTGCGGGCGGTCACCGTCGCCGTCGGCGCCTTCGGGTCCGTCCAGACGACGGTCAGCGTCCAGGCGGCCATCGGGGCGGTGTTCACGTCGGCGCCGCCGCCGACAACCGTGGTGCTCGCGGCGAGCGGCTTGACCTGGATCGTCCGGGCGTCGCCGATCAGCTTCGTGACGTCGGCCGTGCGGACCAACTGACCCGGCGTGTCCGGGGCGCCGGCCGGCGCGGCGCCGGCGATCGGCTGCTGGCTCAGTGAGGTGGCGATGGTGTCGAGGCTGCCCGGGGACGACGGAGCCGTCGCCGCCCAGGTGAGTTCCGCGTACACGAGGGTGCTGCCCTCCGGCCGGGCGATCGACTGGGGGCCGGCGTCCACGTCGGCCATGCCGCGGCCGAGCGTCCCCCCGCACAACCAGCGCACGAAGAACTCGGCCCGGCACCGCATCGTCTCGGCGCCGACGATGGTGCCGCCGTACCGGCCGGTGAACTCGACGGGAGCGCCGGCGGGCGACCCGGCGACGGGGAGCGGCGCGCCGTCCTGACCGACGATCTCGACGATCCGTCCGTCGTTCGCGGTGCCGGCGAGCTGCGCGGGCCCGGCGGGACGGGTCGGGCTCACGGTCAGCGTGAGCGGGTCGATCGTCGGGCCCTTGCACGCGATCGACGGCACCTGGGCCTCCACGGGCCCGCAGGTGTCCGGGTAGGCGCTGATCGCGATGCCGTCGGCGTCGATCGGCAGGGTGATCGGCCACGGGTCGCCGACGCTCGCTCGCAGGGCCCAACTGCTGGTCGATCCGGCCCGCAACGGCTCCTTGCCGGTCGCGAACAGCGTGGCCTCCGCGGCGTCGACGGTGACCGCGAGGGTCCTCGGCGTCCTGCCGACGCCGACGGTGAGTGCGCCGGCGGCGCCACCCGGGTCGACGGCGAGGGTGACCGTGACGGGCACCAGCAGCGGCTGGTTCGGGTCGGACCGCCCGGGCAGGGCGGGCAGGAGGCACTCGCCGCCGTCGACGGGGCAGGCGGTGTCGCCGACCTGGAGCCCGACGAGCGTGGTGCCCTTCGGCAGCGCGTCGACGGAGACCCGCTGCCGCTCGGACACCGCGCCGCCCACATTCGTCACGGTCAGCTGGAACTGCGCCGTCCCGCCGGCGGTCGGGGACTGGGTGACGGCCAGGTCGGACACGACCAGGTCGGCGGGTGTCGGCTCGACGGCGATCGTGGTCGCGGCCGTCCTGCCCGCGATGCCGACGAGGACCTCGCCCGCGGCGCCGGTCGGCAGCACGTCGACGTCGACGACCACGTCCGCGGTGGCGAACGGCTCCACCTCCGGCAGGGTGCACGCCTGCTCGCCGGGCACGCACCGCTCGCCGCCCGCGGTCACCGCGGTCACCGTGACGCCGCCCGGCACGACGATCGAGATCGGTTCGCGATCCGACGGTCGGCCGCCCGCGTTCGTCACGCCCACCGCGAACCTGCCCTGGCCACCCGCGACCGGCTCGTCGAGAACGGTCAGCTCGAGCGGCATCTCGAGCTCGGCGGGGGCGCCCTGGACGGCGATGGACGCCGGACGGGAGGTGTCGCCGACGAGCACCTCGACATCGCCCCTCGCCCCGATCTGCGTGACGGAGACCTCGAGCGTCACCTGGACGTGCGCGCTCGGGGCGAGCTCCGGGAGGACGCACGCCTCGCCGCACGATCGACCGCCGACGGACAGCGCGGCGATCTCGGCGCCGTCCGGGACCCTCGCGGTGACCGGCAGCCCCAGCGCGGTCAGGCCGCCGACGTTGCTGACCGAGAGCTCGTACAGGCCGGTCGTTTCCAGGGTCGGCTGGCGGACGACCGTGAGTGGATCGACATCCAGCGCGGCCGGCGCGGCGTCGACGTCGAGCACGACGACCGCGGGTGCGCCGCCGGCGGCGATGTCCAGCCGCCCGGCCGCGCCGGTGATCGGAATGCCCACCAGGACCTGGATCTCGGCCGTCGCGCCGCTGGCGAGCGCGGGTAGGACGCAGGGTCCCGCTGCCGGGCACCCCACCCCGTTCACGGTGATCGATCGCAGCGGCACGAGTGTCGGCCTGGTGACCGTGATGTCGACCGGTGAGGAGATCTCGCCGCCGAGATTCGTCGCCGTCACGCGCCACTCGCCCGTGCCGCCCGCGATCGGGGCGCCGAGCTCGGTCAGCCCGGACAGCACGACGTTCGGCTCGGTGCCGTTCACGTCGATGGCGGTGCTGACCGTCACGGTGCCGACCGTGATCTTGACGTCGCCGGTCGCGCCGGTGATCGGGACGGAGATGGTCACGCCGATGGTCGCGTCGGCGTCGGGCGGGAGTGCGGGCAGCGTGCAGATCGGACCGCAGGGACGTCCGTCGATGGTCAGCGCGACGACGGTCGCGTTCGGCGGAGCCGATGCGGTCACGTTCTGCGGCTGCGACGGCGAGCCGCCGGTGTTGGTGACGGTGACCGCGAAACCGCCGGTGCCGCCGGCCTCGGGCGGATCGGTCACCACGATCGGGTCGAAGGTCAGGTCGGCGTCGGTCCCGCCGACGAACACGAAGACCGCGCGGTCCTGCGCGCCGACCGTGATCGTCAGGGTGTCGCGGGGCACGCCGGTGGTCGCGATCGACAGGATGACCTGGATCGGCACGGGGTCCGACTTCGGGTCGAGGGGGCCGAGGGTGCAGTTCTGCTGCGCCGGTGAGCAGGACTCGCCGTCGATCACGATCGAGGTGACGGTGGCACCCGGCGGCGGGTCGGCCGTGACCTCCACCGCGGGGCTCACGACGCCGCCGACGTTGGCCACGGTGAGTTGGTAGGTGCCGGATCCGCCGGGGGTGGGCGGGTCGACCAGGGATATCCCGGACACGTTCAGTTCGGCGGGCGCGCCGGGCACGTTGATCGGCAGCGAGCCGTTGGCGACCGCCGGGCTGAGCACGTCGACGGAGCCGCGCGCGCCCGTGATGTCGACGGCGATGTCGATCAGGACGTCGATCGACTCGCCCGGCCCGATCGGCGGCACCGCACATGCCACCTCGCCGGGCACGCACGTTCTGTCGTCGATCACGTAGCCGGTCACGGTCGCGCCGGCGGGGAGGCCGACCGCGAGCGGTTGCTGGAGGGAATCGGTGCCGCCGTCGTTGCGCAGGGTGAGCAGGAGCTGGCCGTCGCCGCCGGCCGTCGGCGCGTCGAGGGCCCTGAACTCGGTGGCGGTCAGCGCGGCTGGCAGCGGCGCGATGTCGATCGGCAGGCTGCCGAGCGCCTCGCCGACGCGGACCTGGAGCTCGCCGGTCGCGCCCGTCGGATCGAACTGGACGATCCAGTCGTAGGAAGCGGTGGCGCCGGGGTCGACGGACGTCCGGCATCCCGCGGGGCCCTCGCACTGGTCGCCGTCGACGAACAGCCCGAAGCTGGTCACGCCCTCCGGGAAGAACAGGAGGACCGGCAGCAGGCCGGACGCGGTGCCGCCGACGTTCTCGATGGACACGCGGTAGGTCGCGACGGTCCCCGCCTGCGGCTCGCCCACCGGCTCGATGGTGATCTCCAAGTCGGCCGGGGCCGCCCGGACGTTCAGGGGGTACGACGAGGTGGCGGCCTCGCCCGCAGAGATGGTGAGCTCGCCGGCGGCGCCCGCGAGCGGGACGTCGATCGTCACGTCGATCACCGCGGTGCCCCCGGGGCCGAGCGCCGGCACGTCGCAGGGCGACTCCGACTCGCAGGGCTCGCCGTTGATCGATCGCGACAGCACCGTCACGCCGCTCGGAACGGCGACGTCGAGGGGGAGCGCGGCGGAGACGCCGCCGCCGGTGTTGGTCGCGGTCACCCGGTACGCGCCCGCCGCGCCGCCGGCGACCGGCGACGTCACCTCGTCGATGTCGCCGAGGACCACGTCGGCTGGGATGCCGGGGACATCGATCGCGGTGGTCGCGCTCGCGGCGCCCACGGTGACCGTGAGCTCGCTGTCGGCGCCGCCGGGCGGGACGCCGACGACCACGTCGACCGTGACGGGGTCCGCGCCCGGATCGAGGGCGGGCACCTGGCAACCCTCGCCGCAGGGCCGGCCGTCGATGGAGATCGACCGAACGAACGCTTCCTCGTTCGAGATGAAGGCGTCGACCTCGGCGGGCTCGGACGGCTCGCCGCCGTCGTTGGTCACCGTCAGGCGGTAGCGGCCCGACCCGCCCGCCGTCGGCGGCTCGACCGGTGCGATGCCGGACAGCACCAGGTCGGCCGGTAGCGCGGCGATCTCGATCGGGATCTGCAGGGTCTGCCCGGCGATGGCGACCTCGAAGTAGGGCCCGACGGATCCCGTCTTCGCGACCGCGACCGTGATCGTGACCGAGACCTGGCTCGCCGGGGGGATCTCCCCGATCGCGATGGAGCAGCCGGTCGGGGTGGGCGTGCAGGTCGCCGGCTCCGCCGCGAGGGCGAGGGCGGGAGCGGGAGCGGAGCGCGGGGGCCGGCGCGCCGACGTCGGCGCCGCTGACCGTGATGCCGGGCGGCGTGGTGACCTGGAGCGGATCCGGGGGTGCACCCGCCGCGCCGCCGGTGTTGGCCACGGCGACGGTGATCGTGCCGCTCTGGCCGGGAACGAGCGGGCCCACCGACGCCAGCCCGGACGCGCTGAACGTCGGCGGGACGGTGGTTTCGGAGGTTTGGGTCGGCACTGCGGTCTGGCTGGACTGGGTGGAGCCGCCCGGTCCGGGCGGGGCGGTGGTCGGTCCGACCGGCGCGGTCGGCTGCGCCGACGTCGTGGGCAGGACGGCGGGCGGTATGACGGGCGGCGCGTTCGGCTGCGCATCGTCGCCGGTGCCGTCAGCGGTGCCGTCACCCTGGGTGTCGCCGGTGTTGTCGAAGAAGTCGGCGTCCGGGTCGGCGAAGATGTCTGTGGAGGTCGGGCCGGTGGTGCTGCCGGTTGCCGTGCCGGCGTCGCCGGCCGTGGACTGCTGGCCCTCGCTCGCGTTGCCGGTCTGCGCGTCGCCGGATCCGGTGACGCCCGCGCCGGACTCCGAGCCGGTGCCGCCCGGATTCTCGCTCTGCGCCGTGACGATCGACTCCTGGCCCGCCGCCTCGGTCGGGGTGTCGGACGATCCGCTGTTCACGGTCACGACAACCGCCGCGGCGATCGCGGCCAGCGCGACCACGCCCGCGGCGACCCACGCGCCGACGCCGAGGCTGCCGAAGAACGCCGCGATGCCCGTGCCGCCGCCGGCCGCGGCACCCCCTGTGGCGCCGGCCGCGCCTGCGGCGCCCGCGGCTCCCGCACCGCCGGCCGAGCTGCCTGCGCTCGACACCGACGCGGCGCTGGCCGCCACGGCGGCCGCACCGACGGCTCCCGCGCCGACGACCGCCGCCCCGGCCGCCGCGCCCGCGGTGGTGCCGCCGCCCGCGGCGCCACCGGCTGCCCCACCCGCCGTGCCACCGGAGGACCCGGCGCCCGTCGAGCCACCCGCCGCCGCAGCGCCGGCCGCACCGGCGGCGGTGAGCGGCGCCACGGGTCCCAGGGTGGCCAGGTATCCCGCCGCGGCGGTGCCCAGCACCAGGGGGGCGAGCAGGCCGCGCAGGTTGCTGTTGACCTCGCCGAGCTCGGCGGCCAGGGCACGGCACCGGTCGCACGTCCGCAGGTGCGCGTCGACCTGCGCGGTCTCCCGCTTGGACAGCCCGCCCCGGGTGTAGGCGCCGAGCCGCTCGACGGTGACCCGGCACTCCTGCGCGGCGGTGTCCGCGAGATGCGCCTGCAGGTAGGCCTCGCGGAGGCCCTCGCGCGCGCGGAAGGCAAGGGAGGAGACGGCGCCCGGCGCCATCCCGAGCAGCGCCCCGACCTGCGCCGGCGACTCGCCCTCGACCTGGGTGTGCCAGAGCACGGCCTGCCAGCGCTCGGGCAGCTGGGCGAACGCCGTCGCGATGAGCCCGGTCTCCACCTTCGCGAGCACCGGGTCGACGCCGGGCACGGCGGCGTCGTGCACCGTCATGTCCTCGGTGAACTGCAGCCGCTTGTCCTTGCGGGTGCGGTCGTACGCCGTGTTGCGGATCGAGGTGAACAGATAGGCCCGGAACGCGGTGTCCGGCCCCTTGCCGTCGAGGAGGTTGTCCAGCACCCGGGCGAACGACTCCGACACCAGGTCGTCGGCCTCGGGCGCCGAGCGGGCGAACTGGCGGGCGAGGGTCGTCGCCGGCCCCGCGTGCCGGCGGTACAGCTCGCCGAAGGCCTGGCGGTCGCCCGCCCGTACCTTCGTGATCAGCTCGGGGTCACTCAGGACGTGCCCGTCGACGACATCGTCCGGCACCCGTCCTCCTCCCCTGCCTCACGTCCGCCCGGCGTTCCTGGTGGCTGGGGCCTGTTCCGAATGCCAGGACATTGTGACCCACTCCGACCGGGGTGGTCATCACTCTCCCGGCTCGATCACGCTCGGATCCCGACGCGCAACGTGATGAATCGGGCACCGATTGGGCCAATCGAAGATTTTCCGAGATTTCCTGCCGAACCCGCGTGATGGCGCCGCGGCATGCCCGTCTCATCCCTGTCACGGGTCTGCCCGCGACCGCTGTGTGCCCGGCCAGCCAGGCCGATCGCCGGCGTGGCGAGCCCGCCGCCGGGTTCCGAGGAGGTCGTCCGAGTGCGAACCGTGCCACCCGTCGCCGTCTCCGCCGTGGAGACCCGGCCTTCGCTCACCATCGCCGAGCTCCGCGCGCAGTGGTTCGAGCAGTCGACCGGTGCCGGATGGCTCTTCTCGACCGACTGGCATCACCCGGCGATCGACGCGGTCTGCGAGGCCTGTCTTCGCGGCGAGAACATCTGGCACGCCGCCGAGCGGCTGGGAGCCGCGCGCGCCTCGGCCGGCGCCTCGCTCGGCGAGACCCTCGCCGACGTCGACGGACTGACCGCCGTGCTGCCCGACCTGCCGACGGAACTGCTGTACCGCGCGGTGTCCCTGGGCTGGGCGGACCACTCCGGCGCCCCGGCCGCGGACGTGCTGGATCCGCTGACCGGACTCGTCTCCGTCGACTACCTGCGGGTGCGGATGGGGGAGCTGTACCGGGCGGCCGACGTCGACGGCCGCTGTGTGTCCGACTCGTACGCGCTTGTGATGGTGCGGCTCGACCTGACCGGACGGGTCGGCTGGGACCGCGTGACCCCGATGATCCTGGCCGGCGACGCGCTGCGCACCGTGTTCGACGGCGAGCAGACCCTCGCGCGCCTCTCCCACCTGGCGGCCGTCGCCCTCACCCGCCGCGAGCCCTTGCTGCCGCGCCGGGTGCAGCTGCTGACCGGCCTGCTGGCCGAGCGACTCATCCGCGACACGCGCTCGGTTGCGCCGACCCCCCCGCCGCGGGTGTGGATCGAGCAACTGCCGCACGCGCACCACGCGGCCTGCGACCTCGTCGGCGAGCTCGGCCGATGATCTTCAGACTTCTTCGCGCTGCAGTCGGCCGGCTCCGGGTCGGCCGACCGCGGCATCAAGCCCCCGGGGTGGGTGATCAGGCGTCGGGGATGGACGCCTGAGGCCGCCGCGGTGATCGTCCCGACCTCGAGTCCGGGGGAACGGGACGATCACCGCGGATGGCGGCCACCAGTACCGATCCAGATCGTCACCTCTTCCGGTGGGGCAGCGGTCTCCACCCGGCGCGGGCCCGGCCGATTGCTGAGCCGCCCAAACCAGATACCGTCGTCGCTGAGCCCAGGAGCGACGATGATCGATCCCAGTACGCGCTTCGTCGGTGGCCCGCTGCCGCGCACCGCCGCCCGCCTCGCCGACGACGACGTCCGCATCCTGCTCGGCACCGCGGTGGACTACTCGGGCGTGATCCGGGCGAAAGCCGTTCCGGCCGCGCGACTCCCGGTGTTCGTCGAGCGCGGGATGGGCGCATCCCCGTCGTGGCTCGTGTTCTGTGTCGACTTCGGCGTCGCGTTCACGCCGCTGTTCGGCGTGATCGGCGACCTCCGGCTGCGCATCGATCCGGCGATGACGACCATCCTCGAGCGAGGGGTGGCGTGGGCGCCCGCGGAGTTCGTCGAGCAGGACGGCACCCCGTTTCCCGGCTGCCCTCGGCACCGCCTCCGGATCGTCGTCGAGCGACTCGCGCAGGCGGGCATCACCGCCCGCACCGGTGCTGAACTGGAGTTCGTGCTCACCGCGCCGGACGGCACGCCCAGGGGCGGGCCAGCGTGGCAGGGCTACGGCGCGCGTT
Organism: uncultured Actinomycetota bacterium; assembly: GCA_963829945.1. Lineage (GTDB taxonomy): Bacteria > Actinomycetota > Actinomycetes > Mycobacteriales > Nakamurellaceae > Nakamurella. Next base: position 306,161 of record CAWHKH010000004.1, read on the forward strand.
CCGTGCTCGACATCGCCCCGCTGCTGACCGATCTCACGGAGAGCTTCGGCGGCGCCGGCATCCCGCTCGAGCAGGTGCACGCCGAGTACGGCGCCGACCAGTTCGAGATCTCCCTGCCGCCGGCCGATCCCGTGACGACCGCGGATCGGACTGTCCTCGGCCGCATTCTCATCGGTCGGGCCGCCGCGCGGCACGGCCTCGGCGTCTCCTTCTCGCCGGTCCCGTTCGCCGGCGGCGCGGGCACCGGTGCGCACCTGCACCTCTCGCTCGCGGCGGGCGATCGCCCGCTGCTCTCCGCCGGCGACGGACCGCACGGACTGACGCCCCGCGGCGGGTCGGCGATCGCCGGGGTCGTCGCCGGGCTGCCCGGTGTGCAGGGGGTCCTCGCCGGATCCGCGCTGTCGTCACTGCGGCTCAGGCCCGGGAACTGGGCCGGCGCCTTCGCGTGCTGGGGACTCGAGAACCGGGAAGCGGCCGTGCGCCTCGTGGCCGACACTCCCGGCACGCCGCACGGCGCGTCGATCGAGCTGAAGGCGATCGACGGCAGCGCGAATCCCTACCTCGCGGCGGCGGCCTTCCTCGGAGTCGCGCTGGACGGCATCGAACGCGGCCTGCCGCTGCCGCCGGAGACGCCCGTCGACCCGGCGTCACTGCCGGACGACCAGCGCGCCGGACTGGCGCTCGCCCCCGACCAGGCGGCGGCGCTGGATGCCCTCGACGCCTCCGGGCTCGCGCGCGCCGTCCTCGGCGACGTCATCGTGGACGGCACGCTCGCGGTCCGGCGATACGAGCAGCGCACGTACGGCACGTCCGACCCGGCCGAGGTGGCGTCGGCCTTCCGGCTGGCGTTCAGCGGATGAGCGAACCGCGCCTCGACGTCATCGCGGGCCTGCGTGGCATCCCGGACGAGCTCGCCGAGGCGGTCAGCCTGCCGCTCGTCGACCACCACGTCCACGGCTGTTTCACGATCCCGCTCGACCGACGCGCGTTCGAGGAGTCGATCAACGAGGCGTCGACGGAGCCGATTCCGGAGTCACAGACCCAGTTCGACAGCCAGGTCGGGTTCGCCATCCGCCGCTGGTGCGCGCCGCCGCTCGGGCTGGACCGACACGCCGACGCGGACGAGTACTGGCGCCGCCGCGCGGATCTCGGGTCGGCGGGCGCCGCGCGAGCGCTGTTGCCCGCGGCCGGGGTGGCGCGGTGGGTGGTGGACACCGGATTCGGGGCGGACCGGCTGTGTTCGCCGGACGAGCTCGCGACGTGGTCCGGTGGCGCGGCGGTCGAGGTGCTCCGATTGGAGACGGTCGCCGAGTCGCTCGTCGGCGAGGGAGTGGCCCCGCATCGATACGCGGAGGAGTTCCGCTCGCGGCTGGCGGATCGGGGGCCGCGCGTCGTCGCCGCGAAGACGATCGCCGCCTACCGGTGCGGGTTCGACATCGACTGGTCCCGGCCCGCCGACCCCGCCGTCGCCGCGGAGGTCGCATCGTGGTCCGAGCGCACGGGAGCCGCCGCGCCGCGGCTGATCTCGCCCGTGCTCGCCGCGTTCGGCGTGCACGCCGCCGCCGACGCCGGCCTCCCGATCCAGGTGCACGTCGGCCTCGGCGACAGCGACCTCGACCTGCACCGGGCCGACCCGCTCCTCCTGCTGCCGCTGCTCCGGCAGGCCGCCATCGCCCGCGTGCCGGTGCTCCTGTTGCACTGCTACCCCTTCCAGCGCCAGGCCGGCTACCTGTCCTTGGCTTTCGGCAATGTGCACATCGACGTCGGGCTCGCGGTCAACCACGTCGGCGCGCGGTCCGTCGAGCTGCTGGCGGAGTCGCTGGAGCTGGCGCCGTTCGCCCGGCAGCTGTACTCGTCGGACGCCTACGGGCCGCCGGAGCTGCACCTGCTCGGCGCGGTGTTGTGGCGGCGCGGCATGGCGCGGGTGCTGGCGCGCTGGGTGCGGGAGGGGGACTGGTCGCTGCGCGACGCTGTCCGGGTGGTCGGCATGATCGGCGCGCGGAACGCCGAGCGCGTCTACGGGCTCTAGCGGTCGAGTTCCTGGGGCACCGGGGCCACGCTGATCACGACGTTGCCCCGCTTGTGGCCCGCGTCCACATAGCGATGCGCCTCAGCGATGTCCTCGAGCGGGAAGACCCGGTCGATGACGACCGTCAGCTCGCCCGCCTCGATCATGTCCTTGATGGACACCAGCGCGGCCTTCTTCTCGACCGACATGCCGGTGCGGACACGCTGTCCCGGCCGGACCGCGGTCCAGAGCGCGAGCGCGCTGTTCCGCAGGCCCGTCGTCGGGAGGTAGCAGCCCGTCGCCGTGAGGGAATCCCGGCAGGCGGAGAAGGAGCTCTTCGTGACGGAATCGAAGATCACGTCGTACTTCTCGCCGTTCGCGGTGAAATCCTCGACCGTGTAGTCGATGACGTGGTGCGCGCCGAGCGAGCGGACCAGGTCGACGTTTCCCGGCCCGCATACCCCGGTCACCTCCGCGCCGAGGTGATTCGCCAGCTGCACGGCGTAGGTGCCGATGCTGCCGGCGGCGCCCAGGACGAGCACCTTCTGTCCGGTCCGGACCCGTGCCTTGTCCCGGAGGAAGTACAGGGCGGTCGACGCCCCGTCGACCGCCGCCGCCGACTCCTCGAACGTCGCGTCGACCGGCTTCAGCGCCAGCGATCCCTTGTCGGGCATCACCGCGTACTCGGCGTCGGCGCCGAGCCGGAACCCGGTGAACCCGAACACCTCGTCCCCGACCCGGAAGCGTCGGACCTCCGCGCCCACCGCCTCGACGACGCCGGCGAGTTCGAGACCCATCACCCGCATGCGCTTCCGCGGCCGGGTCAAGCCGAGAATGACCCTGCCCCACCGTGGTTGCCCCTGGCGCATGCCGGACTCGGCCGACGTGACCGTCGTCGCGACCACGCGAATCAGCACCTCGTCGTCGGTGGGGACGGGCCTCGGAAGGTCCCTGACCTCGAGCACGTCCGGTGCCCCGTACCTCGTCCAGACGACACCGCGCATGACGTCACGCTCCTCGCCGACGCAGCTCGGTCGGCGGCGTCCGCTTCCGACGCTAGGACCGCGCGGGGCGCCGTGGCATCGGTGGAAACCCCCGTTCTTGTCGGGGTTTCTGCGACCGCGCGTCGATCAGACCGTCGACAGATGCCAGAACGCGGTGAGGTCGATGGCGAAGTGGGTCGACCCGCCCACGCAGGCGACCGCGATCCGGCTCTCCCAGGCCGGCTCCACCTCGCTCGGCTCGGCGCCGAGGCGGGTGACGAGACTGTTGGCCAGCATGAGGTTTCCGGACGACCAGTTGATGGTCGAGACGCCGGGGACCGTGTTCAGGTCCGCGGGATACACCGTGAGATAGCCGAAGCCCACCGTGTTCGCGACCGTGATCGTCAGCGCGGCGGCGACGCCGACCCGGGTGTGCGGCGGCCAGATGTCGACGAAGATGTTGCGTGTCTCGCCGCCGGAGATCGGTCCCGTGACGTTGAGCGGGTCGGACTGCCGCGAGTCGTAGATGCGCACCGGCAGGTCTCCGCGGGTGCTGGACTGTCGCAGCTCCAGCCTCGGTTCGTCGAGCCAGTGGATCGCCATGTGCGCCTCCGAGTGTCGGATGTCGGACCCGCGCGACGGTGCACGAGCCCCACGGGTCGGGAGAGCACTCCGCTTCGCGCTGATACTCCGACGCCCGGCCGGCGCATCACCGGCGATCCTTCGCGACTCTTTCCTCTCGTTCATCGGCAGAAGGGATCTCGCATGTCGAACCGTCGGATCGTGGGTGCGGTCGCCGCAGCGGCAGCGTTGGTCGGGTTGCTGGCCGGCTGCAGCAGCGGCGTGCAGGGCTCAGCGCAGGCGCTCGCCGGCAGCATCGAGGCCGCGGTGAACTCGGCGGAGGCGATGCCGACGGAGCCGGCGGAGGTGTCTGCACAGCCGGTCGAGTCGTCCGCTAGCGCGGGCACCGCGGCGCGGCGATCCGTCGCCGAGGCGGAGCCGGTCACCCGGTCCGTCGACAAGACCGGCTGGTGGGGCGGGTTCGCCGTCACCGTGGGCGAGGTCACCGCCGCACCGGGCTTCGGCGACGCGACCGACGTGGAGATCGCCATCACCTATGAGAATCTCGGCACCGAGCCGGTCTACGCGCCCGTGCCCACGGTCGAGATCGACGGGTCCGTGGTGGAGAGCTTCCTGGACAACACACCGGAGGTGCCCGGCGGCGGGCGCACGGAGGCGACGCTCGGCGTGGCCGTGCCGGCGGGCGACGACGCGGCTGCCGGGCCGGACGGCGCGATCGACGCGGTGACGCTCGTGTTCGGCGACGCGGCCGACAACCAGACCCTGATCCCGCTGGCCGCCGGGTCGGATGTCGACAGCAGCGAGCCGACAGACCTGGCCGTGGCGGGGACGCTCGGCCAGGGCGAGATCGTCGTCGACGTGGTCGCCGGATCGCTCGCGCCGAGCTACGAATCGGGGGAGAAGGGCACGTCGCTGCTCACCCTGCGGATCAAGGTCAGCTGCGCACCGGGGTGCTCACCGTACGGCTACAACGTTGACCGCAGCCAGTTCTCGCTCACCGCGCCCGACGGCACCTCCGCCACCCCCGACGACCGCAGCTGGTACTGCTGCGACGCGATCTACCCGGACACCATCTCCGACGACGAGCACAACACCCTGACGTTCCTCGTCGACTCGCCCGGCACAGGCGCCTACACGCTGACCTTCGCCGACCCGGCGCAGGTCTCGGCCGGCACGGCGCCCGGGACGTTCGCCTTCACCGCCTGATCGTCACGCGTTGCCCGCCGATCCAGGTCTCGTCGACGCGGGTGTCGCCGATGTCCGCCGGATCGACGGCGAACACGTCCCGATCCAGCACGACGAAGCTGCCTTCGTATCCCGGCGCGATGAGGCCGACCCGATCGAAGGGCGCGAGCGTCCGCGCCCGACCGGTGTAGAGCAGGAGGGCCTGGGCGACGGTGACGGCCTCCGCCTGGCCGATGTCCGCGCCGTTGTGGGCGCGACGGGTGACGGCCGCCTGGATCGATGTGAAGACGTTGTCGGCGTCGGCCCACGCGGTGGTGGGGCTGTCGGAGGACAGCGCCGCGTGCGGCACCCCTTCGTAGAAAGATCGGATCGGATAGGCGATCTCGACCTGCTGCGCGGACAGGTTGCGGGCGTAGCTGTCGTGCTCGGCGAACAGGAAGATGGTGTGGCTGACGACGCCGAACGACATCCGGGCTCGGGTGAGCCGGTCGATCATCGCGGCCGAGAACAGCGTCGCGTGCTCCAAGCGGATCGATGGCAGATCGCCCATCCACGGCTCGTCGTCCGCGAACAGGTCGAGCGCGTGATTCAGCGCCCGATCGCCCATCGCATGGACGGCCACCTGCACACGGTTGCGGCGCGCCCACGCGACGGCATCCCGGAGCTCACCGTCGGTCGCCGTGCGCATCCCGTGGTCGCGTGAGCCGGGATACGGGTCCTCGGTCCACGCGGTCCGGTTGGAGTACGCGCCATCCAGGAAGACCTTCACGCCGGCGATGCGGACGCGACCCGTGCGGTCGTCATCGGTCAGGTCGCGCGCGCCGCCGCCGGCCACCGCAGACCAGGCAAGGTACAGCGCGCACTGGGTCCGCAGCCCCAGCGCCTCCGCCGCGCGAAACGTGCCGAGCGGATCGGGCAGCTCGGTCGCCAGCAGGTCGGCGACGGCCACGATGCCCCGCTCGGCGAAGTGCTCGTCGAGCCTGGCGAGGTTGCGGGCCCACTGCTCGGCGCCGCGCTTCGGCATGGCGGCGGCGACCCGCTCGGTCGCCGTCATCTCGACCAGCTCGCCGGTGAGCGCTCCGCCGGGGTCGCGGCCGAACCGGCCGCCGGCGGGGTCGGGGCTGTCGGCGGTGATCCCGGCGAGCTCCAGCGCGCGGTGGTTGGCGACCGCGGAGTGGCCGTCGCAGCGCCGGACGAACACCGGCTGCCGCGCGCTCACCCGATCCAGGTCGTCCGCGGTCGGGCCGCGGCCCTCGGGGTAGATCGAGTCGTCGTAGCCGAAGCCCTCGATCCAGGCATCGTCGCCGGCGCCGAGACTCGGGTGGCCACGGAGCTTCTCGAGCAGACCGGCGAGGGAGGTGACCTCCGGCGGCAGACAGAGCACCGCGTCGACCAGCCCGGCCATCATCGCCGGGTGGGTGTGCACGTCCAGCAGGCCGGGGAGCACGGTCCGCCCGCCGAGGTCGATCGCCGGCCGGCCCGCAACCTCGGCCGCATCGCCGATCCAGGAGAAGAGACCGTCGGTGATCCGGAACGCCGAGGCGAAGTCGTCCTCGCCGCGTCCGGTGAAGACCTTCCCGTTGACGAACAGCCGTTCGCCGCCGCCGGTCCCTGTCGTCACGGTGGACCAGCATTCCGCACCGATGCCCGAGCCGTAGGGCTGGTCGACGAATCGGCGGGCCCGAGTCGGGCCTCGAGGTCGCGGGCCACCGCCGCGGTCGCGTTCACGGTGGTCGCCTGGGCGTCGGCGTTCGTGGCCATCCGGGCGGCGGGGCAGGACTTCTCGCCGGGCGCGCTGGCGCTCGGGCGGCTGGCGATCGGCGCCGTCGTGCTCGGCGTGATCATGCTGGTGCGGCGGCGGTGGGTGGCACCGAACCGGCGCGAGTGGCTGCTCATCGGCCTGTGCGGGCTGATGTGGTTCGCCGTCTACAACGTCGCGCTGAACGCCGCGGAGCAGCGGATCGACGCCGGGACCACGGCGATGCTGGTCGGAGTCGGGCCGATCCTCATCGCGCTGCTCGCCGGTGTCGCTGCTCGGCGAGGGGTTTCCGCGCTGGCTGCTGATCGGCGCGGGCGTCGCGTTCCTCGGCGCGGTGCTGGTCGGCTGGTCGACCCGGTCGGGTGGCGCGATCGACGTCGCCGGCGTCCTGCTCGCCCTGGTCGCCGCGGTCACGTACGCGATCGGCGTGCTCGCGCAGAAGCCCGTCCTCCGGCGGATTCCCGCGCTGCAGATCACCTTCCTGACGTGTGCCATCGGCGCCGCGCTCTGCCTGCCGTTCATCGGTTCGCTGTGGTCGGAACTCCCGGTGGCCGGTTCCGCGGCCGTCGCCGGTCTGGTCTACCTCGGCGTCGTGCCGCTCGCGCTCGCTTTCCTCACCTGGGGCTACGCACTCGCCCGGATGAGCGCGGGCCGGCTGAGCGTGACGACCTACCTGGTCCCACCGATCACGATCGTGCTGTCGGCGCTGATCCTGCGGGAGTGGCCGCCGGTGCTCGCGATCGCCGGCGGGCTGGTCTGCCTGCTCGGCGTCGGGCTCACCCGGCGGTCCGGCGGTGGTGGCGGTGGCGCTCGGGACCGGGTGATCCGGCCGGACGAGCCGGACGCGCCCGGCGTCACAGAGGTCGCGGCGCCCGCCAGGGACGACCGCTGAACCCGACTGGCGCACCGCCGCGCCGTCATGCGGAACGCTGTGCCCATGCTCGAGACGATTCAGGACATGCCCGAGGGAACGCTCGGATTCGAGGCCGTCGGCCAGGTGACCAGGGACGACTACAAGAAGGTGTTGGAGCCCTGGCTCCTCGCCGTCGCAGAGGCCAAGGGGCGGGCCCGGGTCCTGTATGTGATGGGGGACCGGTTCGAGCACTACTCGCCCGCCGCCATGTGGGAGGACGCCAAGGTCGGGTTCCTCGAGCCCGTCCACTGGCAGCGCGTCGCGCTGGTCACTGATCATTCCATGCTGCGGCACACGGCCAATGCGGTCCGCTGGATGATGCCCGGCACGTTCAAGACGTTCAGGCTGGCGGAGCTCGAAGCCGCGAAGGCCTGGGTGGCCGAGCCGGACGAGGACGACCGGAAGGCCGGCGACGGCGCCGAGCCGTCGGAGAAGACCGCCGAGTAGATCCGGGCGCCGGCGGGCCTCGACAGTGGAGCTTCCTACCGGCAGAACCGACGGAAGCTTCCGGCGTCCCGGAAGGGGCGGGCCCTCGGCCGGCCCCGGCGAGCACGCCACGGGGAGGCCCGACAAGGCCGACCGTTAGGCTTCGCGATCGTGGACGCGCGCACCGGCATGCCCCGGGTCGGCATGGTCGGCGGGGGTCAGCTCGCCCGGATGACGCACCAGGCGGCGATCCCGCTGGGTCAGACCCTCCGCGTGCTCGCCGCCTCGCCGGACGACAGCGCCGCCCTCGTCACGCCCGACGTGATGATCGGCCACCACGCCGACCTGGCCGCGCTGGAGGCGTTCGCCGCCGGCTGCGACGTCGTCACCTTCGATCACGAGCACGTCCCAGAGGAGTTCATCCGCGCGCTGGCCGCGCAGGGCACCGCGGTCTATCCCTCCGCCGACGCCCTCCGGTTCGCCCAGGACAAGGCCGACATGCGGATCCGGCTGGCCGAGGCGGGTGTGCCGGTTCCGGAGTTCAGAACCACGGACGCGGCCGACTCTGGGTCGCACGGTCGACGAGCTCGCGGCGAGCGCCGGCTTTCCGGTCGTCGTCAAGACGGCCCGCGGCGGGTACGACGGTCGCGGCGTCTGGACGGTGCGAAGTGCCCAAGAGACAACGGAACTCGCGACCGAGCTGGCGACCGCAGGGACCCTCGTCGTCGAGGCCTTCGTGCCGATGCGGCGGGAGCTCGCGGCACTCGTCGCCCGGTCGCCGTTCGGGCAGGCGGCGGCCTGGCCGGTGGTGGAGACGGTGCAGCAGGACGGCATCTGCGTCGAGGTCATTGCGCCCGCGCCCGGGCTGGACGACGAGACCGCCGCCGCCGCCAGCCGTCTCGCGCTGCGCATCGCGGCCGAGCTGGACGTGGTCGGCGTGCTGGCCGTCGAGCTGTTCAACGTGGATCCCAGCCCGGAGGCGCCCGACGGCATCGTCGTCAACGAACTCGCAATGCGGCCGCACAACTCGGGCCACTGGACCATCGACGGCTCCGTGACGAGCCAGTTCGAGCAGCACCTGCGCGCGGTGCTGGACTATCCGCTCGGCCGCACCGACCCGGTCGCGCCGTTCGCGGTGATGGGCAACGTGCTGGGCGGCCAGGCGTCGGCCGACGGCCCGGGCATCGGCATGGACGAGCGCGTGCACCACCTGGCCGCGCGGTTCCCGGACGTCAAGGTGCACCTGTACGGCAAGGCCTTTCGGCCCGGTCGCAAGCTGGGGCACGTCACCGTCATCGGCGCCGACCTCGGCGAGTTGCGGCGCAGGGCCCGGCTCGCCGCCGGGTTCCTGGGCGACGGCAGCTGGCCGGACGGGTACGACGTGCACAGGGGCGCGGCCACACCGGCGGAGGTCGCCTGATGGCCGAGAAGTCGCCGCTGGTCGGGCTGATCATGGGCAGCGACTCCGACTGGTCCGTGATGTCCGGCGCCGCCGGGGTTCTCGAGGAGTTCGCGGTCGACTTCGAGGTCGGGGTCGTCTCCGCTCACCGCACCCCGCAGCGGATGCTCGACTACGCCACCGGGGCCGCGGGTCGCGGGATCCGGGTGATCATCGCCGGGGCCGGGGGGGCCGCCCACCTGCCGGGGATGGTCGCCTCCGCGACGACGCTCCCGGTGATCGGGGTCCCGGTGCCGCTCGCCACCCTCGACGGGCTGGACTCGCTGCTCTCGATCGTGCAGATGCCCGCGGGCATCCCGGTGGCGACCGTCTCGATCGGCGGCGCGCGCAACGCGGGGCTGCTCGCGGTCCGCGTGCTGGCCAGCGCCGGCGACGACATCGGCCGGCGCCTCACCGACGAACTGCGCGAGCACGCCGACGGCCTGGAAAAGATGGTGCTGGAGAAGGACTCCGCCCTCCGCGAGCGCACCGGCCACTGAACCCGCCGACCGGCGACGTCGCCAGGACGCGGCGACCAGCCGCCTCGGCAGCCGCACACGGACGCGCTCGCGCCCGGGACGAGGAACCGAGCGAGGTCTTGACTCATGGTCGGGAAAAGCCGACCATACGAGAATGGCCGACCATTCCGCGCCGGGCTACGAGCTCGCCGACTCGCTGAACCTCGACAGACCGGGTCAGTACCGGGCGCTGTTCGAGCCGACGCGGCAGCAGATCGTCAGCCTGCTGCTGGACCGCGCCGCGACCACGTCCGAGCTCGCCGAGCTGATCGGGAAGCCCAAAGGGACCATCGGTCACCACCTCAAGGCGCTGGAGGCGGCCGGCCTCGTCCGGGTCGTGCGGACCGAGCGGGTGCGTGCGCTCGAGGCCAAGTACTACGGCCGCACGGCGCGGGTGTTCCTCGTCGAGTCGGTCGGGGGGGCGATCGGCATGGTGCCCCGGCAGCTCCAGCAGGCGGCCGACGAGGCCTCGGCGGTGCGCGAGCCCACCTCGTTGCCGATGAACGGCGGCGTCCGGTACGCCCGGATCAGCGCCGATCGGGCCGAGGAGTGGTCCTGGCGCGTCGTGCGGCTGCTCGACGAGTTCGTCCGCGAACCGCGGGTGGGGGAGCAGACGTTCGGCCTGGTCGTCGCCGTGTACCCATCGGACCGTCCCCGGCTCGCCGCCGACGGCATCCCGACCACCGCTGATCCGGCGGCGGACGCATGACCGTCCCGGAGATCGGCGCGGCCGGGACCCCGGAGCCGGACCCACCGCCACGCCCGGGGCCGGAGACGACGCCCGACCCGGCTGCCGGCGACGTCCTGGCCAGCAACCGCACGACGGGAAGCAGCGCCTACTGGCGGGTGCTCGCCGCGACCGCGTCGGCGAACCTGGCCGACGGGCTTCAGGTGGTCGCGGTGCCATGGCTGGCCTCCGCGCTCACCCGGGACCCCGTGCAGATCGCGCTCGTCACCGCCGCCACCCGGATCCCGTGGCTGCTCTTCTCGCTGCCCGCGGGCGCGATCACCGACCGCTTCGATCGGCGCCTGCTGGTCGCGTGGGCCGACACCGCACGCACCGTGCTGCTGCTCGCGTTCGGGGTCGTGCTCGTGCTGAACGGCACGGCCCTGTCCGGGTCGGTCGACGACGCGGGCTCCGCGCCCCTCCCCGGCAACGCCGGACTGCTGCTCGGCGCGCTGTACGTGCTCGCCCTGCTGGTCGGCTTCGCGGAGGTGATCAACGACAACAGCTCGCAGACGCTGCTGCCGTCGATCGTGCCGCGCGAGCGACTGGAGACGGCGAACGGGCGGCTGTGGGCGGCCGAGATGGTGACCAACCAGTTCGTCGGCCCGCCCCTGGCCGGGCTGCTCATCGGCATCGGCATCGCGCTGCCGTTCTTCGTCGGCGGTGGGTTCTTCGCGGTCGCGGCGGCCATCGTCTTCACGATCGCGGGCAGCTTCCGGGCGCCGGTCGGCGTTGGGCCGAGACCCGGCCTGCGCTCCGAGATCGCCGAGGGTTTCCGCTGGCTGTGGCGGCACCGGTTGCTGCGGTCCCTGGCGATCTCGCTGGGCGTGCTGAACGGCGCGAGTGCGATCGCCACCGCCGTGTTCGTGCTGTTCACGCAGGAGGTCGCTGGACTCGACGCCTCCGCGTTCGGGCTGTTGATGACGTCGGCCGCCGCCGGCGCCGTGCTCGGCTCCTTCGTCGGGCCCTGGCTCAGCCGGCGGCTGCGGCCCGGCACTGCCCTGGTCGTCAGCATCGTCGGCATCGGCGTCGGCGAGGGTGTGCTCGCCCTGTTCACGTCGTTCTGGCCGCTGTGGATCGCCATGGGCCTGACGGGGATATTCATCGTCACCTGGAACGTCATCACGGTGTCGCTGCGCCAGTCCCTCATCCCGGACCGGCTGCTCGGCCGGGTGAACTCCGTGTACCGGTTCTTCGGCTGGGGGACGATCGCGATCGGCACCCTCCTCGGCGGGCTGCTGGTGGCCCTGCTCGAGCCCGCGGTGGGCCGGGAGTGGGCGCTCCGGCTGCCGTTCGTCGTTTCCGCCGCCCTGCATTTCGCGCTGCTGGCGTGGGCTTGGCGGCGGATCTCCAACTCCGCCATCGCGGACGCGACGGCCAGGGCCGAGCACGCCGGCTGATCGGGGCATCGGGCTCTTCGGCCGCCCGCCCGGCGGTCGTCCGCCCGCGTTCGCGGGTCTACCATCGGAAGTTACTGACCGGTAACCAAGCCGAAGGGCGCGCAGTGGGTACAGACCTGTTCAGCCTCACCGACGATCACCAGGCGATCCGGCAGGCGATCCGGGAGATCGCCGAGAACGAGATCGCGCCGCACGCGGCCGACGTCGACGAGCGCGAGCGCTACCCGATGGAGGCGCAGAAGGCGCTCACCGCTGCCGGGTTCCAGGCGGTGCACATCCCCGAGGAGTACGACGGCGCGGGCGCCGACGCGGTGGCCACGGTCATCGTGATCGAGGAAGTGGCCAGGGCGTGCGCGTCGTCCTCGCTGATCCCCGCCGTGAACAAGCTGGGCTCGATGCCGATCCTGCTGTCCGGGTCCGAGGAGCTCAAGCGCCTGGTGCTGCCGTCGATCGCGTCCGGCGAGGCGATGATCTCGTACGCGCTGTCCGAGCGGGAGGCGGGCTCCGACGCCGCGGCCATGCGCACCCGTGCGGTCCGGGACGGCGACGACTGGGTACTGAACGGGACGAAGTGCTGGATCACCAACGCCGGCGCGTCCAGCTGGTACACGGTGATGGCGGTGACGGACCCGGAGAAAAGGCCGGCAGCACAGGGAATTTCTGCTTTCGTCGTGCACCAGGACGACCCCGGCTTCGAGGTCGGGCCCAAGGAGCGCAAGCTCGGCATCAAGGGCTCGCCGACCCGTGAGATCTATTTCACCGACTGCCGTGTCCCCGCCGTCCGGATGATCGGCGAGGCCGGCACCGGATTCAAGACGGCGCTCGCCACGCTCGACCACACCCGGCCGACGATCGGCGCGCAGGCGGTCGGTATCGCGCAGGGCGCACTCGACGTGGCGATCGGATACGTCAAGGAGCGCAAGCAGTTCGGCAAGGCGATCGCCGAGTTCCAGGCGCTGCGGTTCATGATCGCGGACGCGGCGATGGAGATCGAGGCCGCCCGGACGCTCGTCTACCAGGCCGCCGCGGCGGCCGAGAGGGGCGACGCCAACAGGACTTTCCTGTCCGCGGCGGCGAAGTGCCTGGCCTCGGACGTGGCGATGAAGGTGACCGTGGACGCGGTGCAGCTGCTCGGCGGTGCCGGCTACACCCGCGACTTCCCCGTCGAGCGGATGATGCGCGACGCCAAGATCACCCAGATCTACGAGGGCACCAACCAGGTGCAGCGGCTCGTCATGGCGCGGGCGCTGTTGAAGTAGGGCTGCCTTCTGGGTCCTCTTCGTCGAACCCGCGGGTTCAGCTCCTTGGCGACGCCGCAAAGGACGAGGTGTGCGGGTTCGGCGTGGGATCGGCGGCGCGGCCGACCATCCACCACCGAAGCGCGACGAATCGGCCGAGCCCGACCGCGCCGTTCACCGCGACGACGGCGGCGACTCCGGTTGCCCCGACCGGATTGTCGAGCAGCGCGAGCGCGAGTGAGGTCAGCACCAGCGCGACCAGCGACGTGCCGAGGCCGAGGGCGTGGTCGGCCTCCGCGTGCGACCGCGGCCCGCCGAAGGAGTACCGGCGGTGCCCCTCGGTGGCCAGGATGGTCGCGACCAGCCACGAGATCAGGTTCGCCAGCTGCGATCCCACGTCGGAGGCAAGACAGCCGAACAGCGCCAGCTGGACCAGGCTCGCCGCGCCCCCGACCGCGCCGAAACGCAGCAGCTGGCCCGGGATCGCAGAGCGACCTGCGCCCGCGGACGACAGCGCGGGCGGCTGCAGGAGCGCGATCATGATCGCAGCCTTCGGTCCGCGCCAGGGTGCCGGCCCAGATTGAGCTGAGCGCGAGCTGTGCGCGGCCTCGGCGCCGGAGAGACGTCAGGCGGCGCGCTGCATGTCCTCGGTCCGGCGCATCCGGAACGCCGTGTTGAATGCGGCCAGCAGCGCCATGGCGAGGATCAGGATCCAGAACACGGCGTCCGGCCACTCGTTGTGCTCGGCCAGCTCCCACGTCTCCTTGGTGGCGATGAGCAGTGCGCCGCCCGACACGAAGAGCCAGCCGGTGGCCTTGTTCACGAGCCGCGCGAAGCCCTTTCGCTGCTCGGCCGTCATGCTCGCGAAGACCGCCTGCTTGTGCGCGTTGGAGCGCCGGTGGTTGAGGATGTAACCGACCGGCGGGAGCAGCCACCGCCACGCCGAGACTCGTTCCGGCGGAGGCACCTTCGACGCCACCGACTCGAGATCCTCGCGCCGGATCTCCTGCTCGTCCAGTTCGAGCGCGGCCTGGTAGAGCGGGCCGGCCACCAGGAGCCACGCGCCGAAGAAGCCGCACCAGAGGATGAAGGTGTGCACCGTCGGGACGCTACCCAGCGGGATCGTCGCGCGGCGCGGCGACCTACCGCGCGGCCGGCCGATCCAGCGCCCGCCCGGCGAGGTCCTCCCATGCCGCGTTGCGGGGCACTCCGGGAACGTCGACCCAGGCCGTGACCGACGCTCGCTCGTCGGCGGCGATCGCGGCCGGGTCGTTCGGTGGGGCGTCCGGCGCGTCCTGGTCCACCACGACGAGCGAGCCGTCGGCGGCCAGGACCGCGAGCAGCGCGACCGCGAGGTCCAGGCCGGAACCCCCGACGGGGACGAGCAGACGAGATCCGGGGCCGAGCAGGTCGGCACCCGCGCGGGTGAGGGTCAGCAGGTCGGTGACGGTCAGTGTCGTCTCACCGTGCCAGGGCGTCGCGGCCTCGGCGGTGTCCGGACCGCTCGCGCCCGCGGACCGCGGCGTGTAACGGTCGGCCTGTTGCAGCACGGCCTCGGTGAAATGCCGCTGGTGATCGGCGATGTCGCCGACGGGCGCGCCGAACGGGTGCGGGGAGACCACGAAGACCTCGGCGTCGGCGTCGTCGGCCAGCTCCTGGCCCGCGTCGGCGAACGTCGCGGCGGAGATGCCGCCGACCCCGCCCTCGACCACGCTCAGGCCCGCCCACCACGCGCCGAGCATGATCGGCATGAGCTGCCAGGACGGCCGCGCGGCGATGCCGACGTCCTCACCCGGGGCGGCGCCGAGCTCCGCGTCGAGCAGCCCGGCGACCTTGGCGGACCAGTTCGCCAGCGACGCCGTGGACAGCTCCGTGCGCCCCATGCCGTACCACGTGAGCCGCGGCCGGTGCGGGTCGGCGGCGAGCAGCGGCCCGAGCACTGCGGCCGTCACGCCGCCGGGTCCGGCCTGCTTCACGTCCCGCTCCCCGCACCGCGGCGGCGGCCTCCCCCGCAAATGATCATGGCGATATTCACCGGATCCGCCGACCAGACGAGGGGCCCAGCGTGAAGATTGCCATGATCAACTCCGAAGGAGGGGGGCGCGGGGGGGAGGGGGGCGGGTGCGCGGGGGGCGGGTCAGTTGACGCAGGGGACCGAGGCGGCGAACGCGGCGGCCTGCGGGGCGGGAGCGGCCGCGGCGGGAGCCGGGGCCTGGAGGGCGGAGCCGGCGGACCGCAGGCCGTTCGGCACCTCGAGGTCGGTGCCGACGATGACCAGCACGTGGCCGGCGGCGACCGAGCCGTCGGGCACCAGTTCGCCGGCGCCGAACGCCTCGCGGACCAGGTCCGCCGCGGCCGCACCGTCCGGGCCGTAGTGGATCTCGGTCGTGGCGGTCTCCGAGCCGCTGTCGGTGCCCGGTACGACGCCGAGCGAACCGAGGGTGAAGCCGCCGTCGGTGACGGTCTGCGCGGCGAAGGCGGTGACGCCGTCGGCCACCGTGCCGTCCTGCACGTCGACCGTGACGGCTGCCGGGTCGACCTCGGCGGGCGGCGCCGCATCGGCCGTGGCGCCGCCGTCGGAACCGGCCGAACCGTCGGCGATCGCCTGGAAGAACGCCTTGACCTGAGCGGGGTCGGTGGCGAGCGCATCCTTGTCGGTGGACGGCTCGCGGCCCGTCGTCGGCAGCGTCTCGAAGTTGATGTTCCCGGAGGACAGGTTCGCCATCTGCTCCGCGAAGCTGAGCACGGAGAAGTCCTTGTCGAACACGATGGACCGGTCGACGGCGGTGATGAGCTCCGACAGCCGGCCGGGGTTGGTCAGCGTGCCGACCGAGAGGATCCGGTCGACCGCTCCGGACAGGAACGCCTGCTGCCGCTTCACCCGGTCGAGGTCGCCGTTGGGCAGGCCGTGCCGCTGCCGGACGAACGACAGCGCGGCGGTGCCCTGCACGTCCTGCGGGCCGGCCGCGAAGACGGCGCCCGACCAGGGGTCGTTCACCGGCGCGTTCAGGCACACCGGGATGCCGCCGATGGCGTTGGAGAGCAGGTAGAAGCCGAGCAGGTTGACCTCGGCGTAGTGGTCGATCTTCATGCCCGTGAACGCCTGCACCACCCGCACCAGCATGGTGCGGCCGGCCTCGTTCGAGATGCGCTCGCGCTCGGCCGGGTCGGTGACGCCCTGGTCGACCAGCGCCTCCTCGGTGTACGCCTTGGCCGTCGAGTAGAACGAGTTGATCTTGTTGGAGTTGTACTCGCCCTGGCTGCCGTCCGGGTACGGGCCGGTGATCTCCTTGGTCACCCGCGGGCCGATCCAGGTGTCGCGGGGCAGCGACACCGCGGTCGCCTTGCCGCCGCCCTCGGGGATGTGCACCAGCATGATCGTGTCGGTGTTGATCCCGCCGCCGTCGTCCTCGGTGGCGACCTGCTTGAGCTCCTCGGCGCTGAGCGGGTTGCCGTCCGCGTCGGTGCGAGCGTCCGACCCGACGAGCAGGATCGTCATGCCGCCCGCGAACGTGACGCCGCCGCTGCCGGCGTTCGAGGTGGCGTCCGACGTGCCGCTGTTGGCCTGCAGCGTCCCGGTCACCATCCAGCCGATGCCGACGCCGACCAGCACGGCGACCGCGGCGACGAGCGCGACGATCCGGCCGGCGAGCAGCCATCCCGGGGTGCGCCGGCGCCCACCGCCGCCCCCGGGGGGACCGGCCGGCACGCCCGGCGGGGAGGACGGCGGCGGAGTCGGTCGGTAGGGCGCGGGAGGGGGCGCGGAGGGCGCAGCCGGGAAGGCGACGGTGGGCGGGGGAGCAGCGCGCCCCGGAACCCGGTCTGGCGCTGCGGACCCCTGACCGGAACGGCTCGGCCCCGGCGGCGGCGAGGGACGCTGGTATGCGGGCGGGCCGGGGTAAGGCGCCTGCGACGGGGACTGGTACGGCGGAGTGCCGGGCTGTCCCGGGCGACCGCTGCCCGGGATCGGGCCGCCGCCCTGCGACGGACCCGCGGACGTCGGCCCGTAACGCCGAGGTCCCCGCGGGGGATCCGGATATCCCGAGTCCGTCATCGGACTGCCTTCCTCACTGTTTCCTCGCTCGGGCGCGCGACGCACGGCCAGGGTGCGTGGCACGTCACCGGGTGAAGGACGCCGCCACTCGTCATCGGGTTGCGCAGGCGGACGATGTGCGACCAGGTGAGCGTCCCGCCAGGGTAGCCGCGGCACAGGCGGTTTCCGGTGAACCCGGATCGGCGCGGGTCGGCCGGGGCGGGACGCGTCGATGCCGGAGCGCCCCCTGCGGTACGGCACAATGGCGCACCATGCGCATTCTCGTGACCGGCGGTGCCGGGTTCATCGGCTCGGCATTCACCCGGCATCTCCTGGCCGACGACTACCCGGGCCTGGAGGGTGCCGAGGTCACGGTGCTCGACAAGCTCACCTACGCGGGCAACCTCGCCAACCTGGCATCGGTCGAGGATTCGGACCGCTACGAATTCGTTCAGGGCGACATCTGCGACCCGGAGCTGGCCGCCAAGCTGGTCGGTCGGTCGGACGCGGTGGTGCACTTCGCCGCCGAGTCGCACGTCGACCGGTCGATCCTGGGCGGCGCCGACTTCGTGCTCACCAACGTGCTCGGCACGCAGACCCTGCTGCAGGCGGCGCTGGACACCAAACTGCTGAAGTTCGTGCACGTGTCGACCGACGAGGTGTACGGCTCGATCGACACCGGGTCCTGGGACGAGAACGAGCCGCTGCAGCCCAATTCGCCCTATTCGGCATCCAAGGCGTCGTCCGACCTGATCGCCCGCGCCTACGCGAAGACCCACGGGCTGCCGGTCGCGATCACCCGCTGCTCGAACAACTACGGGCCCTACCAGTTCCCGGAGAAGGTCATCCCGCTGTTCGTCACGAACCTGATGGACGGCGCCACCGTGCCGCTGTACGGCGAGGGCGGGCAGGTCCGCGACTGGCTGCACGTCGACGACCACTGCCGGGGCATCGCGCTGGTGCTGGCCGGCGGCCGGCCGGGCGAGGTCTACAACATCGGCGGCGGCACCGAGCTCACCAACGCCGAGCTGACGGGCAAGCTGATCGAGGCGACCGGGCGGGACGACTCCTACATCGAGCGGATCGTCGACCCCCGCGGCGGTGGGCACGACCAGCGCTACTCGGTGAACATCAGCAAGATCAACTCCGAACTCGGCTACGCGCCGCAGGTGCCGTTCGACGAGGGTCTGGCCGCCACCGTCGCCTGGTACCGGGACAACCGCGACTGGTGGGAGCCGCTGAAGGCCCGGTCGGCGATCGACCGCTGATCCCGCACGGGCCGGCGGGCTCGCCCGCGACGACGCTGCACAGGACGGGGATTCGAACGATGACGGCGTATCCCGGAGTCGTGGTGACCGGCGCCCGCGGCCAGCTGGGCACCGAGCTGATGGCCGCCGCTGCGGCGGCCGGCCTCACCACGCAGGGCTTCGGCTCGCGCGAGCTCGACATCACCGACGAGGCGGCGGTCGACGCGGCCGTGCTGGCGTTCGCCGAGCTGCACCCCCTGAGCACGGTGGTGAACGCCGCGGCCTACACGGCGGTGGACGCCGCGGAATCGGACTCCGAGCGGGCGTACCTGGTCAACGAGACGGGCGCGCGGAACCTGGCCACCGCGTGCGCCCGGCACGGCGTCGGGCTGATCCACGTCTCCACGGACTACGTCTTCCCCGGGAACGGCACCCGCCCGTACGAACCGTCCGACGAGACCGGTCCGACGAGCGTGTACGGGGCGTCCAAGCTGGCCGGCGAGCGCGCGGTGCTGGAGGTGCACCCGGCCGCGCACGTCGTCCGCACGGCGTGGGTGTGGGGCACGACGGGCGGCAACTTCGTCAAGACGATGGCCGCGCTGGAGGCGAGCAAGCCCGGCATCAGCGTCGTCGACGACCAGCGCGGGACGCCCAGCTTCGCCGCCGACCTGGCCGGCGGGCTGGTCGAGCTGGCCGCGCGCGGTGCCGTCGCATCCGGACGGCCCGGTGCCGGGCGGCGTGCTGCACCTGACCAATGCGGGCGAGACGACCTGGTTCGAGTTCGCCCGCGCGATCTTCGGCGAGCTCGGCGCCGATCCCGAGCGGGTGCAGCCGACGACGACCGACCAGTTTCCCCGGCCCGCGCCGCGCCCGGCGTACTCCGTGCTGTCGAACGCGGCGTGGCAGGCGGCGGGGCTGACCCCGCTGCGGGACTGGCGCGCGGCGCTGACGGCGGCGTTCGCGCAATCGCCGGAGGCGTTCCGGCCGGCCTGACCCGGCGACCCTCGGCGCCGCCGGCCCCACGTCGGCGGCTACATCCGGGCGGTGGACGCCCGCCCGACCCGCCGCTCGGGCGGCGGACCCGATCTAGGTTGGCACGCATGGTGATCCGGCGGGACGTGTCACTGCCCGACGGCCGCACGCTGCGGGCGTACGACAGCGGTGCCGGCGACGAACTCGCGCTGCTCTGGCACCACGGGTCGCCGCAGACCGGCGCGCTGCTCGAGCCGCTGCTGGCGGCGGCGGGCCGGCGCGGGATCCGGATGCTGTCCTACGCGCGGCCGGGCTATGGCGGATCGACCCCGCTGCGCGGGCGGGATGTGGCCTCTGCGGCCGCCGACGTCGCCGCCGTCGCGGACGCGTTCGGGGTCGGGCGGTTCGCGGTGATGGGCGCGTCCGGCGGGGGCCCGCACGCCCTGGCCTGTGCCGCCCTGCTCCCGGATCGCGTCACGGGGGTGGCGTGCCTCGCGAGCATCGCCCCGTTCACGGACGAGTTCGACTGGTTCGCCGGCATGGTCGCGCCGGGCGGGTTGCGGTCGGCGCTCGACGGGCCCGGAGGCGCGCGAGAGATTCGCCGCCGCCGAGGAATTCGACCCGGAGAGCTTCAACGACCGGGACTGGGCGGCCCTGGCCGCGGAGTGGGCCCCGCTGGGTGAGGACGCGGACCGGGCCGGAGCCGAGGGGACCGTCGGCCTGGTGGACGACGATCTCGCATTCACCCGGCCATGGGGATTCGGCCTGGACGCGGTGACCGCACCGCTGCTCGTCGCGCAGGGCGGTGACGACCGGGTGGTGCCGCCCGCGCACGCCGACCGGCTGCTCGCGCTCAGCAGCGCCGCCGACCCAGAGCTGTGGCTGCGGCCGCGGGACGGCCACGTCGCGGTGCTCCGGGCGTGCCCCGTCGCGATGGACTGGCTGCTCGATCACCGGGGTCGGGACGAAGCCGTCCGGAAAGATCAGGCGCCCGACCGGGCCGCCACGTAGGCCTCGATGCCGTCCAGCAGCCGGCGCACGGCGAACTGGAAGTCCGGATCGTCCATCGGGTCGGGCGGCCCGGTCTCCTGGCTGAGGTCGCCGGACATCACGGAGCGGTGGATCGCCGGGTACGCCTCGGGGGTGATCAGCTGCGCGAGCCGTGCCTCGAACGGCGCCGGGTCGCTCTGGCCTCGGGTCGCGGCTGATCGGATCTCGATGACCAGCCGGACCTGGCCGAGGCTGATCGTCGCGAGCGCCTGGACCGCCGCGAACTTCTCGGGCTCGGTCAGCGGCGTCTCCTGCAGCGCGCCGAGTGCCGCGTCGAGCCAGGCAAGCTCGTTCGGCGTCATCGGCGGCCCGCTGATCGGCACCAGCGACCGCCACTGGTGACGCATGAGCACGTCGATCTGGTCGGCGTTCCAGGCCTCCAACCGCTCGCGCCAGGTGCGGGCCTCCGGGTGTTCCGGGGGCCGGCCGGCGGCCTCGTTGATCATCAGCAGCACCAGGTCGTCCTTGCTCGGGACGTACCGGTACAGCGACATCGTGGTGAACCCCAGCTCGCTCGCCAGTCTCGCCATCGAGACGGCGGCGAGCCCGTCGCGATCCGCGATCTCCACGGCGGTCCGGACGATCCGCTCCAGGCTCAGGCCGGGCTTCGGCCCGCGGCGGCCGCGGTCGGGGGGTGCCCAGAGCAGTCCCATCGCCCCGCTGAGGGGCGGGAGCTCGGGGTCGTCGGCGATCTCGGCGGACGGCTCGGTCACGCGTACAGACTAAACTGTTTACATCGCATACCTGGCGTGTATGGTCTAAGCAGTTCACTCCGGACGAGGGGCGACCCAGGACAGGACGAGCGCTCATGGACATCATCGAAATCGAGGCGGTGCGGAAGTCCTACGGCGATCACGTCGTGCTGGACGGCATCGATCTCGCGGTCCGGCAGGGGTCGATCTTCTCCCTGCTCGGCCCGAACGGCGCCGGCAAGACCACCCTCATCACCATCCTCACCACGCTGACCAGCCCGGACAGCGGGCGTGCCGCGGTCGCCGGGTACGACGTCGTGCGTCAGGGCGGCCAGGTGCGCAGGAACATCACGCTCACGGGCCAGGACGCCGCCGTCGACGAGCTGCTCACCGCGCGGGAGAACCTGATGGTGATGGCGCGGCTGTTCGGCCTGAGCCGGCGGGATGCGCGGGCGCGCGCCGGTCAGCTGCTCGCGGACGTCCAGCTCACCGAGCATGCCGACCGCACGGTCCGCACCTACTCGGGCGGCATGCGCCGCCGGCTCGACCTGGCGATCAGCGTGATCCCGCGGCCCGCGGTGATCTTCCTCGACGAGCCGACGACCGGGCTGGACCCGGTGAGCCGGCGCCGGGTCTGGGCCTCGATCCGGGATCTCGCCGCGTCCGGCACCACGATCTTCCTCACCACGCAGTACCTGGAGGAGGCGGATCAGCTCGCCGACCGGATCGCCATCCTGGACGGCGGCCGGCTGATCGCCGAGGGCTCGGCGGAGGAGCTGAAGCGGCGCGTGGGCACCGATCTCGTGCACCTGACGTTCCCCGACGATGCCGCCGCGGCGCTGGCCCGGCGCCGGCTCGCCGAGCGCGGCGTCGCCGTCGAGGTGGTGAGCGGCGCCGAGGCCGGTGGCGCCGAGGGGAGCACGGGCGCCGAGGGGAGCACGGGCGCCGAGGGCAGCACGGGCGCCGAGGGCGACGGTGGGCGCGCGGTCGGGGCCGATCGCGGCGACGACGTCACCGGGAGCGCGTCGACCCGCACCCTGACGGTGCGCACCGCCGGCGATGCGGCCGAGGTCCGTGACCTGCTCGATCATCTCGGCGATGTCGCCGGGCTGGCGCGGCTCTCCCTCAGCTCGCCGTCGTTGGACGACGCGTTCCTCGCGCTGACCGACCTGCCCGGCCGCGCCCGGGCCGGCGGCGGCCCGCCGGACGCCGCGGCCCCCACCGCGCCGGACTCCGCAACCCCGTCCCGCACCGAAGCCCGGCAGGAGGTGGCCTGATGAGCACCCTGGTGATCGAGCCGACCGGACCCGGCGAGCGCGCGTCCGCTCGCATCGACGTCCCGCCGATCGTGGTGCGCGGGCCGCTGCGCGCCGCAGTCGCGAATTCGCTGACGCTCTCCGGGCGCAGCCTTCGGCAACTCTCGCGGAAGGTCGACGCGCTGCTGACGTCGATCATCCTGCCGGTGGTGATCCTGCTGATGTTCGTGTTCGTCTTCGGCGGCGCGATCGACACCGGCGGCGAATACATCAACTACGTGATCCCCGGGATCATCCTGCTGTGCGCGGGTTTCGGCTCCGCGATGACGGCGACCACGGTCAACGCGGACATGACCGGCGGCATGGTCGACCGGCTGCGCACCATGCCGATCGCGAGCGGCGCCGTGGTCGTCGGGCACGTGGTCGCCTCCCTCGCGCGCAATCTGGTGTCGACCGCGATCGTCATCGGCATCGCCGTGGCGATCGGCTTCCGGCCGACCGGCGGTGCGCTCGACTGGCTCGCCGCGATCGGCCTGATCGCCCTGTTCGTGCTGGCGATCTCGGCGCTCGCCGCGATGATCGGGCTGGTCGCGCCCAGCCCCGAGGCCGCCGACGGCTTCGGCTTCGCGATCCTGTTCCTGCCGTACGTCAGCAGCGCCTTCGTGCCCACCGACACGATGCCGACGTTCCTGCAGGGCTTCGCCGAGCACCAGCCCGTGACCCCGGTGATCGAGACGCTGCGCGGCCTGCTGATGGGCACGCCGATCGGCTCGTCGGCGTGGCTCGCCATCGCCTGGTGCGTGGGCATCCTGGTGGCCGCGGTGACCGCGTCGGCCTTCCTGTTCCGGCGGCGCGGGCGCCGGTGATGCCGTCACCGCGCGCCGTGGCGGGCGCCGTGCGACGCGGGACGGAGCCGCGTGTGACACCGGAGAGGCGATGCCGCTCGGGTACGCTCGCCGCGTCCTGACCGTTCGCCGGAAGTCCGAAGTTGATCATGGCGATATGCACGCGACACGCCGGCACCAGGTGGCGCGGAGCGTGCATATCGCCATGATCAACAGCCGCTGACCACCGGCGCCCAGCCCGCATGGATCGAGGGTCAGTGGATCGACGCCCCGGCGCCGCAGACCACCACGACGGGCTCCCCGACGCCCCGGCCGACGGCCCGCCGCCGGACGATCCGCGCGATGCCGCGCCGGCGGGCGCCCCGGGCGACGCGCCGCAGCGCGAAACCGGGGACCCGGCGCCGCTCGAGCACCCTGCCGGACCGCCCGCCCCCGCCGTCGGCCCCGCGGCGTCATCCGTCGAGCCGGTGGCCGCGGCCCCCGCCGCGGATGACCACGCGGGAGCGTCGGGCCGGCCCGCGACCGCCACGGCCACCCAGCCCGCGACGGAACCCGCGATCGAACCGCCCGATTCCGGGGTCGACAAAGACGCCGAGGCCCGCGCGGCCCGGCGGGTCACCGGCCTGCGGATCCGGCCCGAGATCCTGTTCCTCCCGCTGTTCCTCATCGTGGGCGCCGTGTTCATCGCGCTCGTCCCGCCCGGCTGGAACAGCGACGAGCCGCAGCACTTCCTGCGCGGCGCGCAGCTGGCGGGCGGGCAGCTGCTCCCGGACCGGACCACCGACCCCAACGGCCAGGTCGTCGTCGGCGGCGACGTGCCGATGGGCGTGTACGTCATGCTCCGGCAGAACCACGTGATCAGCGAAGCGCGGGTGTTCGACGCCAACGCGAAGGTCACCGACCTGTACGCGGACAGCGCGGCGATCGCCGCGGGCGCCGGCGCAGACCCGGAGATCCTGCTCGACTTCCGCAACACCGCGGTCTACTCGCCGGTCGCCTACGCGCCGGGGCTGGTCGCGTTCTGGATCGGCAACGCGTTCTCGCTCTCGTACTCGGCGATCCTGATCCTCGGCCGGGTGTTCGCATTGCTGGTGGTGGCGGCGGCGACGTTCTTCGCCATCAGGATCACCCCGATCGGCAAGTGGGCGTTCTTCGTCGTCGGGCTGTTGCCGGCGTACGTCGGTCAGGCCGTGACGTTCAGCGCTGATCCGATGGTGCTCGCGACCTGCGTGCTCTTCGCGGCGGTGGTGCTGCGGTTCATCGCCGCGCCCGCGCCCCCGACGGTGCGACAGTGGATCCTGCTCGGGGTGCTGGCGGCGCTCGTGCCGCTCACCAAGGTGGCCTACGCGCCGCTGCTCGCGATGATCCTGCTCATCCCGCTCTGCGGGCCGGCCCGCCGGACCTGGCGCGCGGCCCTGCTCGCGATCGGCGTGATCGTCGTCGCCCTCATTCCGGCGCTGCTCTGGACGCGCGCGACGGGCTACGCCAACGTCAGCCTGAACCCCGCGGGCGACCTGTCGCAGCAACTGCCGCACGTGCTGTCGCACCCGCTGACCTACCTGCGGGTGCTGTACTCGTCGTTCCTCACGGACGCCGTGCCGGGGCAGTACACGTCGATGTTCGGCAACTTCGTCTGGCTGACCGCGCCGCTGCCGGCGCTCTACATCCTGCTGGCCGCCATGCTGCTGCTCGGCGCCGTCCTCGTCCGCGATGACCGCGAGTCGTTCGAGCTCGCCAGCGTCGGCCGGCTGCGGCTGTGGCGCTACGGGACGATCGCCATCGGGCTGCTCACCGCGCTGGCCATCGCCACCGGCATCTACGTCACGTTCAGCTCGGTGTTCGCGAGCACGGTCGAGGGTTTCCAGACGCGGTACCTGCTGCCGTTGCTGCCGCCGGCGATGGCTGCGGTCAGCGGGAACGTGCTGTCACGCCAGCGTCCGATGCAGCTGCTCATCGTCGTCGGCATCGTCGTGGTGCTGATCGGCGCGATCCTCACCCTGGTCAAGCGGCTGTACTGACGGGAGCGGTTCCGTCGTGGGCTCGGCGGTCGATCCGCTGAACAGCCCGGCGGCGTGGCCGGTGGTGGGCCCCGTGGCGGGCGCGGTGGTGGGCACGGTGGTGGGCACGGCGTCCGGCCCGAACAGCACGGGCGGCGCCGTCAGTTCCAGGTACACCAGCCGGGCTGACTCGCGTCGGGAGCGGGTGATGCCGTCCAGGATCAGCCCGACGAGCAGCGCCAGGGCGGCCAGCAGCACCAGCGACGACGCGAGGAACGCCGTCGGGAAGCGCGGGACGAGACCGGTCTGCGCGAACTCCGCGATCAGCGGGATGCCCAGGATCAGCGCGATGACGAGGATGAGCGCCGACAGCAGCCCGTGGAACAGCAGCGGCCGCTCGTGCCGCATCAGCTGGAAGATCAGCGAGAGGATCTTGAACCCGTCGCGGTAGGTGCTGAGCTTGCTCTCGCTGCCCTCGGGGCGGTCCTTGAAGTTGACATCGACCTCGGTCTGCGGCACGCGCAGGCTCATCGAGTGCACCGTCAGCTCGGTCTCGATCTCGAACTCACGCGACACCGCGGGGAACGACTTGACGAATCGGCGGCTGAAAACCCGGTAGCCGCTCAGCATGTCCTGCACGGGGGAGCCGAACACCCCGGACACCAGCTTGTTGAACAGCTTGTTGCCGGTGGAGTGGCCGGGCCGATAGGCGGAGTCGGTGGTCTGCCGGCGGACCCCCAGCACGTGGTCGTACGGGCCGCTCAACAGGGTCCGGATCATCTCGGGCGCGGCGGCGGCGTCGTAGGTGTCGTCGCCGTCGATGAGCAGGTACACGTCCGCCTCGATGTCGGCGAACGCGCGGCGCACGACGTTGCCCTTGCCCTTGATGTTCTCGTGCCGCACGATCGCGCCCGCCGCCCTCGCGATGTCGGCCGTGCCGTCCGTGCTGCGGTTGTCGTAGACGTAGATCGCCATACCGGGCACGGCGGCCCTGAGGTCGGCGACGACGGTGGCGACGGCCAGCGCCTCGTCGTGGCAGGGCACGATGGCGGCGATCGTCAGGTCGCGATCCATGCGGCTCCCTCTCTCGTCGATGCCGCGACGGCACGGCGTTTTCTCGGCGGCGAGGCGGGTTTCGGGGTCCCGCCGAGGCTAACACCGGGGGCGCCTGCCGCCCGCCGTCCACGCGGGGGACCACCCCACCGGGGCGCGCCGATCCTGGCGACCCGTGCAACCGATGCGCCGCCGCCGTCCGTCCAGTCGGCAGGCGCGCCGACGGTGTCCGATCGTGTCCGACGGTGCTCGGCGACATGTCGGCGCAGTCGGGAATGCACAGTCGTGAACGCGCCTTGGCGAAACGGAGGATGCGGTGCGGAGTTCTCGGATGGGCGACCGGCTCAGGGCGATCGGGCTCGCGGCCGTGCTGCTGGCCGGGCCGGCGGCGCTCGCGGGGTGCGCCTCCGGCGCGGCCGGGCCCGGGTCCGGCGACGGTGCGCCCACCAGCAGCGCGGCGGCCGGCGCCACCGCGGTCCCCTCGGAACCGGCGGGTCAGCCGTCCGGGGCAGTCGTCCCCGGCCGACCCGAATGCGGCCGGTCGGGACGTCGCCGCGCAGACCAGGGCTCCCGCCTCCGCGACCGGCGCGCCTGCGGTCGGTGGGCCGAACGGCGCGGCGGGCGGCGGTGCCATGGCGATGTGCGCCAACGAGACGTTGGCCGAGTCGATGGCGCGGGCGGTGGACGCCGGCCAGTCGGTCGTGCTGGCCACCGGCGGATTCACCGGCATGACGACCACCGCGGACGGCGAGATCGGCGTGCCGTACAGCGAGGTCGCGCTGCGGGTGGACGAGCAGCTCGCCGGCCCGGCGCTGCCCGAGTCGCTGTCCGCCTGGGTGTTCGGCGACCTCGGCGCCGCGGGGGCCTCCGCCGTCACGCCGGAGGGCCAGTCCCTGTGGGCGGCCGGCGGCCGGATGATCGCGATCGTGGACGCCGCGACCGAGTTCGCCGACCTGCCCGGGCCGGCGATCCGCGTGGCGCCGGTGGTCGGCGACGACGTCATCCTCAGCTATGTCGGCTGCTGGACCACGCAGGGCGTGACCGTCCGCCCGTTCGACGGCGGCGCGCAGGTCTTCGACGACGCGGGTCTGCACCCGACCGGCACCGAGCTGTGGGCGCTCCCGCTCGGCGACTTCCGCGCGGCGCTGCCGGGCTGACGGGTGGGCGCCCGCCCGCGGCGCCGCCGCTGCCGGTCCGGGAGGCCCCGCCGAGTGCACCGCCACCTGTCGCGCAGGCCTGATCTGCCCCGGATCTGACCGGTGGCGGTGCAGTCGGGCGGGTCAGCTGCCGGGTGTCACCCGCCGCGTCGCCCGGCGCAGCAGCTCACCGGCGCCGCCCTCGCCGATCGCGCCCTGCACCCGCTCCACGACGTCCCGGCGCGCGGGATGCCGGGGGAGGCCGAGCACGGCCCTGGCCGCGGCCGGCAGCGTCAGGTCCGGGGCCCGGCGCGGCGCCCGGCAGAATTCCACGAGCGGCTCCGCGACCCGGTCCCAGCGGTACTCGTCGGCGAGCTCACGCGCCAGCGTCGCGGCCTCCGCGCGGGCGGTGGGCGAGCCCGCCAGCGCGGCCAGCGCGGCCGCGAACCCGGCGGTGTCGCCGGGCGGCACGGCCACCCCGGCACCGGTCGCGGCGACGCGGTCGACCAGCACGTCGCCGGCCGTGCCGACGGTCGGCAGGCCGGCCCACAGGTGGTCGAGAACCCTGGTGCGGAAGGCGAACTCGGTCTCCAGCCCCGGGCGGTGGGCGAGCACCGCGATGTCCGCCTCGGCGAGCCACCCTGCCCGCTCGTCGTATGGCACCCAGCGGTCCACCAGGTGCACGACGGACCCGATCAGGCCGAGCTCGGCGGCGCGCTCCCGCACGGCCAGCTCGGTCGGCGTCGGCTCGCCCAGCACCGGGTGCGAGGTGCCCAGGAACACGAGCCGCAGCCGGTCCGCCGCCGCCGCGCCGTCGGCCGCCGCCGCGGCGACGGCCTCCAGCACCAGCATCGGGTCGAACCACTCGTACAGCCCGCCGGTCCAGAGCGCGATCACCGAGCCGGCGTCGACGCCGGGCAGCACGCCGCGCATCACCGCGCCCGCGGCCGGCTCCGCGACCCCGTCGGGCACCCCGAACGGCACGATCCGCAGCAGCCCGGCCAGGTGGTGGTCGTCGTCGTAGGTGACGGGGTTCACCCGGCCGAGCGCGGCCAGGTGACCGAGCCACAGGTCGCGCTGCCGGTCGGACCCGGCCAGCACGAGGTCCGCGCGGGAGAGCTGCCGGTTGAGCGCGGCCACGCAGTCCCGGACGACGATCCGCCGCCGCGTCTCGCCGAGCGGGCGCGCCTGCTCCAGCTGCTCCAGGTGGAACGGGTCGTAGGCATCCACCACGATCGGCACGTCCACGTCGGCCAGCCACGGGTGCAGGTTCAGCACGTCGCCCTGGATCAGCACCGCGCAGCCCAACTCCCGCGCCGTGCGCACCCGGTCCCGCAGCCCAGCACGGTCGACGGCGGCGAGATCGACCGCCGGGTCGGAGATCTCGCAGGCGGTGAGGCTGAGCAGGGTGGCCGGCAGGCCGGCCCTGGCGACCGCCCGGCTCAGCTCCAGCATGCGGATCGCTGGCCCGGCCATCCGGTCCCGGAGCGGCTCGCCGGAGACCGCGAGCAGGCCGCTCACTGCTCGGTCGAGCGCGACCGGCCCTCGGGGTCACACAGGTACGGGTAGATCGGCGCGAGCGCCGCCTCCCAGTCGCTGTGCCGGGCGGCGATGCTGCCGAGCGCGCGCTCCGACATCCG
Organism: uncultured Actinomycetota bacterium; assembly: GCA_963829945.1. Taxonomy (GTDB): domain Bacteria; phylum Actinomycetota; class Actinomycetes; order Mycobacteriales; family Nakamurellaceae; genus Nakamurella. Next base: position 335,259 of record CAWHKH010000004.1, read on the forward strand.
CTGCCGCTCGGCGGCGTTCACGCACAGCGCCTCCAGCCGGTCGACCAGGCTGTCCACCGTGCGCTTCGCCAGCAGGGAGTTCTCGCCGTCGTCGAGAATCCAGTATCCCCAAGGATTGTCGAAGGCAACCACGGGTACGCCGCAGGCCATCAGCTCGAGCGGCAGGTAGGACGGATGCTTGGACACCGTGAGCGCGAGGCCCACGTCGCAGTGCCGGTACAGCTCGCCCGTGGCGCGATAGTCGAGCAGCCCCAGCCGCTTCACGTCCATCTCCGCGCCCCCGCCGGTCGCCCATGCGCCCGCCGTCACGATCCGCACCTTGTCGCCCAGCCGGCGCTTGAGCTCCTCCAGCGCGAGCGACGTCATCTCCCAGCAGTTGCGCCAGTGCCCCGGCCGGCCGTAGACGAACACCGTGACCGGCGCGTCGGGCGACCGGTACGGCCGGTCGTTCGCGTGGAACACCGACGGGTCCACCGCCGGGGTGAACGACATGCCCTTGCCGTGGTAGTCGTCGGCGTAGATGCGGCGCAGATTCTCGGTGTTGCAGATGCCGTACAGGCCGAGCCGGTAGGTCTCCTCGGCCAGCGCGTACAGCGTGCTCGCGGGATAGAACATGGGCTCGAAGTCCTGGATGAGGTAGAACTTCCGCTTCACGTTCGTGGCGTGCGCCACCGCGAACGCCGTCACCCAGAGGGTCGCGATCGCCGCGTCCGCCTCCGGGAGCTCCTGCAGCACCGACGGACTCGGCTCGGTGTAGAAATGGATCTCGCTCTCCCGCAGTGCGGGAAAGGCGGCGGCCAGCGCGGACCGGACGAAGAACTCGTTGGGCTGCCCCCACACGATGAACCGGTTCTGCACGTCGTGCACCCTGGCGAGCTCGTCCGCGATCCGGAACGCGGTGTTGATGCCGCCGTAGAACGGGCTGTCGATGTCGGGGATGAACCAGTTGATGGTGCGGATCTCGAACGGCTCGGCGTTCTGCTCGTGCGTGGCGTCGACGGCCGCCACGTCGATCGGCAGCGCCCGGCACAGGTCGGCCAGCATCCGGGATTCCTCGTCCGTGGTGGACTGCCGGAAGGTCGTGAAGGTCCGCCCCAGGGGGATCGAGACCCGTTGCTGCGGCGTGGGTTCCTCTGCGGTGCGGAGCTGCGGCACGCGGCTGGACAGCGAGATGTTCGGCGAGAAGTACGGGTCGCCGCCGAACAGCCAGGAGTTGTACCGCCAATAGCTCATGAAGAAGTCCCAGCGCGGCACGTCGGAGCCGCGGGTGGCGGACTCCAGGTGCCGCACGGTGCCGAACGGCGAGCAGACGTTGCGGTAGCCGCGCAGCACCGTGTCCAGGCCCAGTGCCACGTCGCTGCCGCACAGGATGAAACGCTCGTCCAGGCCGCCGATCTCGTCGTACACCTCGCGCCTGATGGCCAGGCACGCGCCGGTCACCGCCAGGCAGTTGCGGTACCAGTCGTTGCGCCCGAAGATCGAGTCCTCGTGCGGCCGGGTGCCCTCGAAGATGTGGTCTGCGAAGCCGCCGAGACCGAGAACGACGCCGGTGTGCTGGATCTCGTCGTCCGGCCCGATGAGCTGCAGGCCCGCCACGCCGATCTCGGGCCGGCGGGCCCAGCCCACCAGCTCCTTCATCCAGCTGGGATCGAGCAGCTCGGTGTCGTCGTTGAGGAAGACCAGCACCTCGCCCTTGGCGTCCTTCGCGCCGGCGTTGTTCACCGCCGAGTAGTTGAACGGCGTCTCGGTCCACCAGATGACCTTCATGTCCAGCTGCTCGCGAAAGCCGTCGTACCAGGCGTCGTTGTCCGCCGAATAGCCGCCGTTGTCCACGATGACCAGATCGAACGACGGGTAGTCGGTGCGCGCCAGCGACGGCAGGCAAGTGGACAGCATCGTCCGGTTGTGCCGGGTGGGGATCACCACGGTGACGTGCGGCGGGCCGTCGTCGGTCCAGCGCACCCGGACCACCTCGCCGACCAGCTCGGCCGTGGCCAGCAGGCCGCGCCGATTCAGTCGGCTCTGCACCACCGCCGCGGCGACGGCGGGGTCCGGCGCCGGTCGGTCGGTGGTGGAGGACAGCACCCGCGACACCCGGGACACCCGCTCGCCGGCGAGGTCGAGGGCGAGCAGCAGGTGCCAGCCGGAGTGCCGGCCGAACTCGTCCAGCAGGCCGCCGGCGGCGAGGAACGCGCTGCGCCGGACCGCGCAGGCGCCGCCGATGTAGTCGGCGCCGAGCAGCATCTCGGGCGACCACGACGGCCGGAAGTGCGGGTTCGACCTGCCGCCGTCGCGCGCGACAACGTCGTCGTCCCACACCACCAGCTCGAGCAGCGGGTCCTGGTGCACGGCGGACGCGACCGTGAACAGGCAGTCGGGCTGGAGCAGGTCGCCTGCGCGCAGCGTCACCACGAACTCGGCCGCGCTCGCTTGCACCGTCGCGTTGGCCGCGTCGTACACCGAGCCGGACGCCACTGCCGCGTGCCCGATCCGCTCGTCGGAGTAGCCACCGTCGTGCCCGGCCGAACCACAGACCGCGACCCGCCAATAGGGCCAGCTCTGCCGCTGCAGGCTGGCCAGCGTGGCGGCCAGGTCGCCCGGCCCCGGCAGCACCAGGACCTGGATCTCCAGCCGGTCGGTGGTGTGCCTGGCCCATTCGGACTGCGCCCTGAGGTTCTCCGGCTCGATCACGTGCCCGGCGAGCCAGGCGTCATAGGTGATCGGCCGCGGCTTCAGCTTGCCCGCCGCGATCGCCCGCCCGCGCCACGCCCGCTTCACCCGGCGCGCGTACTCGACGCTCTCCCGGTAGGTGTCCAGGCCGGCCTTGGCGATCTCCCGGCTGGTGCTGCCCTCCGGAAGCTTCGCCGAGGCGAGGCGCCGGACCCGGGACTTCCACCCGCCGGCCGGCTGGCCGTCCGCCCCGTCGCCGCCCGCGGCGGGCCGGCGCGCCGTCGGTGGCGGGGGGACCACGGGCGAGTTGGCCGGCAGCTGCTTCGGGCCGGTGCCGTAGGGCACGCCCTCCGCGTCGAGCTCGCCGGCCTCCAGGTCGACGTCGAGCGACGCGACCTGATCCGCCGGCAGGGCGGCGGCGAGCGCCTTCGCCCGCCGCTCGAGGCGGGCCAGGTCCGCGCGTGCGTCGTCCAACTGGTCGACCGCGCTCGCGCGGACCGCGTCCGCCTCGACCCGGCGCGCGTGCTCGGCGGTCAGGGCGGTCCGCAGCAGCTCGATCCGGCGCACCAGCAGCTCGTCGGCCGTGACCGGGGCCGTGCGGCCGGACTCCTGCCGGGCCGCCTCCTCCTGCACCTGCTGCCAGGTGAGGGAGGCGATGTCGGGCGCCACGCCCTGCGCGGCCGACGGCGCCCCCGATGCGGTGGCGCGCACCCCGATCTGCCAGCGGGCCTCGTCGCCCTCCTTGTGCGCCACCGGCTCCCAGGTGCTGATGTCGAGCTCCGCGGCGTCGGCGAACCCGGCCTGCGCGAACAGGTCGAGCAGCGAAGACCGGTCGTAGGACCAGAGGTGGTGGGACGGCTGCTCGTAGGAGTAGAGGAACGAGGCGTTGAGCCGGTAGCTGTCGATCTCGCCGGCCCGGTACGCCTCCCAGATCGCGGCGAGGTCGGGCGTCACCGCGCTGACCACGGCGCCCGCGGGCAGCCGTTCGTTCAGCAGCTGCAGCAGCGTCAGCGCGTCGCCGGGCATCAGGTGCTCGAGCACATGACCCAGGTACACCTCGTCGATCTGCGCCCCGTACTGCCGGACGTACTCGTGCGCATCCAGGTGAATGTCGGCCTGCACGTCGGGACTGGCGTCCACGTTCACCCAGCCCGGCAGGTATGCCTGGCCGCTGCCGAGATTGACCTTCAAGGTGTCTGACCCCTTATTCCGTGCCGGTTGATCCGTGCTGATTCGGGACGCGTGCGGTGACGGCGCGCCGGCGGCTACTCGGTGCCCTGACTCCAGTGACCGTCGAGCACCACCATGCCGTTCTGCGCCGGTCCCGGCCCCGGCTGCACCGTCAGGTCGACGGCGCGGTTCCAGAAGTCGTAGGCGTGCAGCAGCGTCTTGTCGACGGCCGCGACATGCATGTAGTACCGGCCGGCGGACAGCGGCAGGGGATCGAGCACGTAGTCCACGTACCCCTTTCCGGAGATGGACATCGGCGGGACGCCGGAGGTTTTGGTGTTCGGACCCGCGATCTCCACGCCGCTCTCGTGGATGAACGCCAGGCCGAACACCACGTCCTCGAGCGGCTGCGCGCAGGAGTAGCGCAGCCGCACGGTGAGCGCGCTGCCGGTCTGCGCCGTCTGCCGGACCTGGCCCCACGGGTCCAGGAACTCGACCCGGTCGATGGTGACCTCGCCGCTGCCGCGCTCGTGCGCGCCGACCGTCTCACCGCTCTCGCCCTGCTCCGAGCGGAGCCGGTCCATCTCGGCGGCGTTCACCTCGGCCATGTACGCGTCCACCACGTCCGACGCGGTGCCGACGAGCTTCAGCTTGCCGTGTTCCAGCCACGCCGCGCCGTCGCACAACTGCTGCACCAGGCTCATCGAGTGCGTGACGAAGACGATGGTCACGCCGCGCCGGCGCAGCCGGTGCAGGTGGTCGAAGCAGCGGCGCTGGAACTCCTCGTCGCCCACCGCGATGATCTCGTCGATGACCAGGATCTCCGGGTCGAGCGTGACGGCGATGGCGAACCCGAGCCGCACGTACATGCCGCTCGAGTAGACCTTCACCGGCACGTCGATGAACTGCTCGAGGCCCGAGAAGTTGATGATCTCGTCCATCGCGGCTTCGATCCGCTTGCGGGACATGCCGAGGATGGCGCCGTTGAGGTAGATGTTGTCCCGGCCCGACAGCTCGGGGTGGAAGCCCGCGCCGAGCTCCAGCAGCGCCGAGATCCGGCCGGTCGACAGAACCGTGCCGCGGGTGGGCCGGTGGATGCCCGCGATCAGCTTGAGGAGCGTCGACTTCCCCGAGCCGTTGTGGCCGACGAGGCCGAAGGTCGAGCCCGTCGGAATGGACAGGCTCACCCCGTCCACCGCCCAGAACTCCTCGTACCGGGTGCGGCGGCGGCGCTGGGTGACCGCTTCCTTCAGGTTCGTCCGGCGGTCGGAGAAGAGCTTGAACCGCTTGGCCACGTCGTCGATGACGATCGCCGGCTCGGCCACCTTGGACTCCGCCTTCGCGGCGAAGGGCATCACAGCTCGTCACTCACGTCGCGCGCGCCGCGGTCGAAGATCCACATGCCGATCGCGAAGGTGCCGACGCTCACCACGACCAGGTACAGGATGCTGTTCAGGCTCGGCAGGGTGAGCGTCCACATCAGGTCCTTCATCGCCTGCACGAACTGCACGAGCGGGTTCCACTCGTAGATCTGCAGCCAGGGGTGCGCCGCGTAGTTGTCCTGCACCAGCGAGATCGGGTAGATGATCGGGCACGAGTAGAACGCCAGGTTCAGCCCGACCGACACCAGGTAGTTCACGTCCCGCAGCTTGGCGTTCCACAGGCTGCAGACCAGGCCGATGCCCAGCGCGAACAGGGTGAGCAGCACCACCAGGAACGGCACCAGCAGCGTGGTCCAGGAGACGTTCCAGAACAGCACGTAGACGACGGTGAGCAGGCCGATCTCGATGCCGGCCTGGGCGAGCGCCGCCAGCGCGTTGCCGGCGATGGGTGTCCACGGCGGGAAGTAGATCTTCTTCAGCAGCGGCCCCGCGCCGACCAGCGCGGCCATGCTGCCCGTGACGACGCCGAAGAACAGGTTCCACACCACCAGGCCGGTGAACAGGTAGATCGCGAAGATCTGCAGGGTGCCGTTGCCGGCCAGCGGGGCGGGGAACTTCAGGAAGAACCCGAAGACCAGCGCGTAGACCGCGAGCGACGACAGCGGGTTCAGCAGGGACCAGCCCCAGCCCAGCACGCTGCCCTTGAACCGGCCCTTGAGCTCGCGGGAGGCGAAGTTCCGGACGAGGTTCTGGTAGCCCTGGTGTTGTTGTCGTACCTGACCCGGCATAGGGCGATCGTGCACCTTTCGTCCCTGGCGCGACCGCGGTCGACACGCCGTGCGGATGTGTTGCTGCAATCGGCCGCATCAGCGTACCGACGGGGCGGGCCGCTCAGCCCACGGCGACGTCCCGGAGCGCGAGCAGGTAGCCGCGGCCGTGCCGGTCCGTCGGTTCGAGGACGGCCGCCTCGGCCCACTCGTTCCAGGCGTTGACGAAGATCACCCGGTGGTCGCGCTCCCGGTCGCTGACCGCGGTGAGCAGCGCGGCCAGCCAGCGGCGGAACCGGTACGGGTTCGAGCCGTACCAGAAGTCGCTCGCGTTCTGCCGCCGCGCGGTGTTGTCGAACGCGACCATCGCGCCCGGGTAGTGGTTCGGGTCGAGCTCGCTCCAGGCCTTCAGCACGGCGTCCTCGATCATGTCGGGGTAGCTCAGCCCGTTGCCGGCGAAGCCCGGCCGGACGCCGATCGACTGCCCGTCCACCCACGACCACAGGTGGTTGTGCGGCGGGAACGCCATCGACCCGTCGAACGCCTCGACGGTCTCCGTGCCCTCCGCGCCCTCCATGTCGGCGCCCACGTCGACGTGCAGCAGGTAGATCTCGCCGATGCCGAAGCGCCGGGCGCGCTCCCGCCAGGCTCGGGCGGCGGCGGGGAAGTCGGGCAGCTGGTTGGGCCGGTACACGGACAGCACCGGGCGGCCGTCGATCCGCAGGTACCGGGGGTCGGCGAGGAACTCGGCGACGTCGTCGAGGAACTGCGCGGGATCGACCCTGTCGTAGTCCTGGCCGATCAGCACGTCGGAGGACGCGCCGTCCCAGCGGCGGGTCCAGTTCTCGTTTGCCCACATGATGCAGAAGGGGAAGTCCAGCTCGCCGCGCAGCAGCGACTCGATGGGCGCGGACATCAGCCGGCGGCCGGCGAACCAGTAGTAGTAGTACATGAAGCCCTCGACGCCGGCGAAGGCGGCGAGATCGGCCTGCGCCGCCCTGGCCTCGTCCAGCCGCAGGTCGTAGAACCCGAGGTCGGTGGGCAGCCGCGGCTGGTAGTGGCCGTGGTACACGGGGCGGGCGGCCACCACGTTCGTCCACTCGGTGAAGCCCGTTCCCCACCACGCGTCGTTCTCGGGGAACGGGTGGAACTGCGGGAGGTAGAACGGGCACGAACCGGGCCTTCGGGGTGAGTCCCCGCCCGTCGAGGCCGTGCCAGGCCTGGGAGCCCTCGGCCGCGTCCACCGCCGGGCGCTCCGCGATCCGCAGCCCCGCCTCGCGCGTGACGATGCCGATGAGCCGCTCCACCGCGTGCGCGGTGGTCGCGTTGACCTGGCCCGCCTCGGGTTCGAAGTCCCGCTCGGTGAGCCCGAGCGAGCGCAGCCCCTGCAGCACGATGCCGCGGCACCAGTACATGGAGCCCGCCGGGAACTGCAGGTCGTCCTCGACGATCGACATCTCGAGGCGCCGGGCCAGCTCGCGCGTGTTGCGCTGGTTGTCGCCCCAGAACTCCGGCCCCAGCACGCTGCCCGCCGCGGTCACCACGCCGAGGCTCGGATCCTCGCGGAACGCGCTCAGGATGCCGGCGACGTTGCCGGCATCGCCGAGCAGCTGGCCGGTCAGCTCCTGGCGCCACCGCTCGCCGTCGCCGGACAGCTCGCCGTGCGCTCCGCGCCACTCGCTCTTCTTGGTGTGCACCTTCAGGATCAGCAGGTACGGATCGAGGATGCCGCTGTTCGCGGCGGCCACCGTCGGCCAGATGTCCCGCCCGTGGTTGTCCAGATCCAGGATGCGGTGCGCCCGCATCATGCCGAGATCGCCGTCCAGCGCGAGTTTCTCGCCCGACGAGTTGGTGACGATCAGGTCGTAGGGCACAGGGATGGCGCGCAGCGCGTCGATCAGGCCGGGCAGCAGGTCGACGAAGTGGACGTGCATCAGGACGCCGACCGCGGCCGGCTCGGCGAGCCGCAGACCGGGGTCGGACCGCCAGACGTCCGGATAGCCGGCGACCTTGCCCCACGCCGAGCGCATCACCCAGGCGTCGAAGGACGCCGGCTCGTAGAACGGCTCGGGCGGCGGCGCGTCCGTCTCGGCGACCGGCTCCGGCTCGGGGGCGACCCCGTAATCCTCCGGCAGCTCCTTGCCGATCAGCTGGTACAGCCGCCGGCGGGGCGCGACGCGCGCGCGGATCCGGCTCAGCTGCTCGCGCATCTCGCGGGATTTCGGCGTCGGCACGGGGATCATCCTCTCCGGGTTCGGCACCGCCGGCAGCGTCGGGGCCCACCGGCGGCAGCGCCGGCGACCGCCCCGGTCCCGCGGGACCTCAGATCCAGTCCCGCAGCTCGACGCCGTACTTCGCCCGCACCACGTCCTCGATCTGGCCGCCGTCCGGCACCAGCTCGGGCCGGCGGACCAGCTCGCGCTTGACGAACGGCACGCCGGCGTCCAGCAGCGCCCGCCAGCCGCCGATCGTCGGGTTGTGGTGCCGGGTCACGATGCCCCGGAAGTCGACGAAGTAATCGCTGGAGTAGTGGTGCTCCCGCAGGAACGGGGTGAAGCCGTACTCGTAGGCGCGGATCAGCTGGCCCTTGTCAGGGATCACCCTGATGTCGTCCCAGTAGTCGCGCATGGTCGGCTCTGCCAGGCAGCCGTAGCGGAACCCGCGGAAGAACGACTGCAGGTGGTCGATCACCTGGCCCGACTCGACCAGCCCCCAGACGTCGGCCGAGGTGGACTCGAAGTCGGCGATCGCCCGTCCGAGCGGGGCGAACGGCCCGATCAGGCTGTCGTTGACCACGAGCACCTTGTCCGCCCGCAGCAGGGGCGCGTAGCGGGACATCAGGACCGACCAGGTGCCGAAGTCGTAGCCGACGTTGGGCCGGCGCAGCACGGTGAGTTCGCTCATCCGCACGGGCGCGTCGTCCGCGGCCGACAGCGGAGCGGGGTCGTCGGACGTCGAGCACACCACGACCCGGTACCCGGCGTCCTGCAGGCCGCCGATCAGCTGGGCCAGCGATCGGGACATCCGGGCCGCGGCCGCCCACGACGCGACCAGCGCGACGCGGTCGACGTCACCGGCGAGCAGCGCCGGGTCGGTGCGCTCCACCCGGTCGCCGCCGACAGAGAGCGCCGGCGGATGCTGCGCGAGCAGCTGCTCGATGCCGTCGCCCACTAGGCGCCGCTCGACGGGCGCCCGTCGGCCTTCTGCCGGAACCCGCGCACCGCCGCCCTGGCCTCGTCCAGCTCGATCCGCACCTTGCGCAGCCGGTCGCCCATCGCGGCGGCCTGCGGGCGCAGGCTCTTGATCTCCCCGCGCAGCCGGCGGATTTCCTCCTCCATCGCCTCCGCGTCGACGCGGGACTGCTGCGCCAGCAACCGATCCCGGTCCGCGAGCGCCGCGTCCCTGGTGGCCAGCATCTCGGTGACGAACTGCGCCGACGAGCGCGGGTAGTTGAGGAACTCGGAGTGCCCGACCTGCTCCGCGAACGGCGCGAACCGGGCCTTCTTGTCGATCACCACGACAGAGTCGTAGAAGTGCACGCCGTCCACGTGGTCGGTCCAGAGCCGGTCGACCGCGCCCGGCTGGTGGTAGCCGTTGACGTCGTCGATGCGGTTCTTCGACCACTCGACGAAGGTCCCGTCGCGCCCGCGGCCGCCGCCCCAGCGGTCCCAGTAGGAGGTGTGGGTGTCCTCGACCAGGAACACGCCGCCGTCAACCAGCTTGGGGAAGAGCGTCTCGATGGTGACGATCTGCTGGCGCATCTCGTGCCCGCCGTCGTCCAGCACGATGTCGAACGGGCCGTGCTTGCGCTCCACCGCGGCCAGGAACTCAGGGTCGCTCTGGTCGCCGATCTCGATCGGGTTGCGCGGGTCGCTGGCCGTGCGCGCGCCCTCGTCGATGTCCACCCCGACGATCACCGCGTCCCGGCCGAAATACCAGTTCCACATGTCCAGCGAGCCGCCGCGGTACACGCCGATCTCCAGCATGCGCAGCGGCCGGCCGCGGAAGGGCGCGAAGTGCCGCGAGTAAATCGGCAGGTAGTGGATCCACTTGTCCAGCACGCGGCCGGAGCGCTTGCTGCTGAAGTAGCCGAACAGCGGGTCCTCCCGCAGGTCGGCCAGGCCGTCGCCGAGGTAGAAGGCGGCGCGGTAGCACTCGTTGGCCAGGAAGTCCCAGTGGCCGCCGCTGCGGATGGCGTCGCCGAGCGAGCGGGCCTGCGCGGCGGGGGTGGCGCTCGTGTCCCACCGGTCCCACAGCAGCCGGCGCTCGTCCTCCGTCAGCTCCTCGCTGGTGAGGATCAGGTTCTCGACCCGGCCCGGGTTGCCGGTGGCCAGGGAGTGCAGCAGCGCTCCCAGCGTGTCAGCACTGAACATCGAACTCCTCGGGTTGCGCTGGTTGGCAAGAAAGATGCCACATCGGGCGGCCGATGAGCGGTTTGCCGGGGAGCGCGTCCGGTGGCGCGTCGACCCGGGTCGACGAAGGGTCCCGGCTAGTCTGTGGCCGCGCTCGGTGGCCGGCGGTGGTGCGCGTGCGCGCCGCGCCGCCGGTCGCGCGGACCGGCGGTACGAGTTTTCGTGATCGAACGGGGCGAGGCGATGATCGTGGCGAACGGCCTGGTACGGCGGTACTCGGATGCCCCGACGCTGAAGTCGATGCCCGTGCTCACCAGCGTGTCCGGCGACGTGCCGCCGAACCCGCCCGAGTTCATCCAGCAGAAGTTCGTCGGGGCGTCCTACGAGTCGGCGTACGCCGAGGCGGAGACCTTCGTCGGCAAGGCCTTCGAGCTGCACGGGGCGCACGCCTCCGCGGCCTCGCGGGTGCCCGCCCGGGTGCTGGACTTCGGCTCGGGGTGGGGCCGGATCAGCCGGTTCCTGCTCGACCGGGTGTCGCCGACCGCGATCTTCGCGATGGACGTCGACCCCGAGATGACGGCGCTGGTGAACTCGACGCTGCCGGGCGTCAACGCCATCACCACGACGCCGCTGCCGCCCAGCGTGCTGGCGGACGCCGCGATCGACCTGACCGTGGCCTTCAGCGTCTTCTCCCACCTGGCCCCGGCCGCGCACGAGGCGTGGGCGGCCGAGTTCGGCCGGCTCACCCGGCCCGGCGGGACCGTCGCCATCACCGTGCTCGAGCAGGGCTTCATCGACGGGGTGGAGGCCGCGCAGCGCGCGCTGGCGGCGGGCACCGCTGACGCCTTCGGCAGGAGCATGGCCGACCTCGCGATCGAGGTGGACTCCGCCCGCCGGGAGCTGGCCGAGGGGCGGTTCGTCTACGCGCCGACCTCGGACGGCGTGCGCTCCGGCGACTTCTACGGCTGGGCGGTGGCGCCCCGGCCGTACGTCGAGAAGGTCTGGGGTGAGGCCGGTTTCGCCGTCGTCGAGTGGGTGCCGTCCGGTGAGCTCTTCCCGCAGGCGCTGGTGTTCCTGGTGCGCCGGCCGGAGAGCCGGTCCGACGCGGCGGCCAGGGTGACGGCCGACGTCGTGCGGCGTGGCGCCCGGTCGGCGGGCCGGGCCGCCCGGTCGCTGCGGGCCAGGTCCCGGTCCTAGCCCTGGTCATCGGCCCAGCTCACCGGCCCGGGTCCGCGACCTCGACCCCACCGGCCGGCGGCCCCGCGACGGGCGCCTCGGCGTCGACCCGGCGGAGCCCCCCGCGGATCAGCACGCCGTGGATGGCGAGCACCGTGCCCGGCGCGAGCACCTGGGCGAGCAGGGCACGCGCGACCGGATCGAGCGGCAGCAGGAAGCACGCCACGAACACCGCGGCGCCGGCGACCCAGCCGGCGAGCAGCCCCGCGTGCCGGTGCAGCGCGATGAGGGCGGGCTGGCACAGCTGGATGATCATGAACAGGATCGCGGAGCCGGTCAGCACCTCCAGCTCCCAGGTGCCGAAGTCGCCCTGCGGCACGCCGAAGAGCAGGTCGAGGATCCACGGCCCGGCGAGGCCGACGACGGCCACGCCCAGCACCCCGAGCACGGCGACCACCGTGAGCCCGCGGGCGAACTGGCGGCGGAAGCCCGCGACCCGACCATCCGCCGCCGCGGCGGACAGCCCGGGCAGCACGAGCGCCTGCACGGGGCTCATCAGCAGCAACGGGATGCGGGTGAGCACCAGCGCGGTGGTGAAGCCGGCGGCCGTGCGCGGGTCATCCGTGAGCGTCGCGGTGACGATCACCGGCGCCAGGTTGGCCAGGCACATGGTCAGACCGGACGCGCCGAGCAGCCACGCGACGCCCGCGGCGGTCGACGTCCACGACGGCGGGTCGACGGGGATGCGGGCGGCGTCGCCGGTCACCCGCGACGGCCGCAGGCTGGCCAGCGCGGCGACGAGCGGCCCGGCGCACAGCGCCATCGCGAACGCGGCCGGATCGGTGCTGCCCGCGGCGACGAGCCCCAGGCAGCCGAGCAGCCGGACGCCGCCGTCGACGATCAGCGAGGTCGCGTACACCCGGAAGCGGCGCTGCCCGCCGGCGAGCCCGCGGGCGCCGTAGACGAGGGCGGAGCCGATCACGCCCAGCACGAGCGCGGCCACCAGCGCGACCTGATCGTCCAGCACGCGGTCGAGCAGCAGGGGGGCGAGCGCGGTCAGCGCGGCGACGGTGAGGCCGGTCAGCGCCGCCGTGACGCCGGCCAGCCGCCACACCAGCGGATGCGCCCGCGCGTTGCGCGACAGGGCGGCGCTCACCCGGCGCGACGTCTCCTGCTCGGACGCGACGAACACGCCGGGGCCGAGGATGTTCAACAGCAGGTAGGTCGCGGACAGCGCCGCCAGAGTCGCGCTGTCGAACCGGTCGTGGCCGATCAGCGAGAGGTAGCCGTAGCCGGACAGGCCCATGACCAGCGTGCCGATCGCCATCCAGATCGGATCGCGGGCGCCGGACATCCCGGACCGAGCCACGTCCCGCAGGGTAGTCGAGGGGGCCGCGCAGCCCGGTCGGCGCGAACCGACGTGCGTCGTCGCGCGTCGTGACGCCTCGCCGGGGGTCCGCCGGCCCGCGGCGTCGGATCAGCCGGCCGCCGCTCGGTAGGCGTCGACGGTGCGCTCGGCGCAGGCCGCCCACGTCCGGCGGGCAGCGGCCGCGCGACGGGCGGCGCGCTCCGTCGGCGTGCCCGGCCCGTGCTCGACGACGGACGCCAGTACCGCGGCCAGCGCGTCGGCGTCGCCGACCGGGAACGGCCGGCCGAACCCGCCCGCGACCTCCCGCAGCACGGGAATGTCGCTGATCACCACCTCGGTGCCGGTGGCCAGCGCCTCCAGCACGGGCAGGCCGAAGCCCTCGTCCCGCGAGGGCATCACGAGCGCGAGCGCGCCGCCGACGACCGCGGGCAGGTCCTGCTGGTCCAGGTAGCCCAGGACGCGCGCGCCGGGCGGCGGCGTCTCCGCCTCGCCCCAGCCGTCCGGCCCGATCAGCATCAGCTCCGGCGCGCCCGGTGACTCCGCCTTGAGGCTGCGGTACGCGGCGAGCAGCGTGCGGAGGTCCTTGCGCGGCTCGCGGGTGCCCACGAACAGCAGGTAACGCTCCGGGAGCCGCAACCGGTCGCGGACCCTGGCGTGGCCCGCGTTCCGGTCGTCCGCCATGCCCGACGCGTCGGGCCCCGACCCGTCGCCGGCGGCGGGCCCGGCCGCGAACCAGCGCTCGTCGACCCCGAGGGGGGTGACGACCACGTCGGGCAGGATCGGCCCGTACGCGTCCGCCAGCTGGCCGGCGACGGTCTCGGTGGGGGTGCACACCGCGGCGGCGCGGCGCAGGCTTCGCGGCACGAGGTCGCGCAGGGCCAGGCTTGTCGCGTCGACGGTGTCCGGCATGGTCAGGAACGTCAGGTCGTGCACGGTCACCACGCCGCCCGCGCGGCCGGTCGGGGGCAGCACGAAGTTCGTGCCGTGGAAGACGTCGGACCGGCCCGCCAGCAGCGACACGGGCGGCCACTCGCCGTGCGTCCAGGCGGCGCGCAGCGCGCGCGCCGGCGCCGGCCGGGCGCGCGCCGCGACCCCGGGGGGCACCGCGCCGGCGAGCCCGCGCCAGCCGCGGAGGGTGAACGCGGTCGCGGCGACCTCCAGGTCGGGTCGGCCGGCCAGGGCCGTGAGCAGGTGTTCTGTGTACCGGCCGATGCCGGTGCGCCGGCCGAGCAGCGGGGTGCCGTCCAGGGTCACGGCCAGCCGGCCCCGGCCAGCAACGGACGCGGTCATGGTCGCCCGCTGCGCAGGATCACGGTGGTTGGTCGATCAGGGTTCGGCCGGCGGGGGCGGCGCCGACGCCCGTCGTTCCGGCCGGCGACCACGCCGGATCCGCGACCCGGGTTTCCGGCCGTGTCCCGGGCGGGAGGTCCGGTGCGGCCGCGCCGCCGTCCGACGTCGGCAGCGTCCCGTCGGGCGCGACGTCGGCGGGCAGGCCGCGCACCCCGGACCGGCTCAACAGCACGAGCACGAGGCCCAGCGCCAGGTACCCGAGCGATCCGACCACGAGCCAGGTCAGCACGCCGCCCGGCGGCTCCCACGGGTTCTGCCGCAGGAAGAACCCGTACTCGGTCTGCGTCAGCTCGGTCGGCACGCCGGCCGCGTACCGCTGCAGCGTGTTGAACACCATCGCGATGCTGGCGACCGCCCACGCGACGACCAGGAACGCCTGCAGGCGCTGGCGGAGCCGCAGCGGCGTGCCGCCCTCCAGGTCCCACAGCATCGCCGCGAACAGGAGCGGCAGCAGGCAGATCGGGATGTTGTACCTGCCCTGCCAGACGTTGCCGAGCATCGGGTACAGGTACACGGCACCGGCCAGCGGCACGACGACGGCGGCCGCGACCATCAGCACCAGCAGGGTCGCGTGCCAGCCCCGGCCGGCGGCGAGTCCGCCGAGCAGCACGACGCCGAAGCACATCAGCATCACCCAGAGTGTGAGCGTCGTCGGCGCGACGTCCGCCCAACCGAGCCAGCCGATCATCCGGTCCCACCAGTTACCGGACTCCTTGAACACCACCCTGGCGCCCTCGCGGTAGCCCCGCCCCTCCGTGTCGAGCGCGAAGGCGCCGGTGCCCGCGATCCGCTGCCAGATCACGGCCCAGCCGGTGGCCAGCACGATCGCGAGGACGGACCACCGGACGGCCCTCACCGCGGCGACCTGCCGGAGGCTGCCGATCCCGGCGAGCAGGGCGAAGGCCACGAACACGGCGAGCCAAAGGTACGAGGCGGCCCTGGTGATCACCATGACGGACAGCCCGATGCCGGCGATGATCGCCCAGCTGCGCGCGGCCGCCGCCTGCGGTCTGAGCATCAGCAGGAACAGGCCGGTGACTCCCGCGATGGTGCCGGAGATCTCCCACGCGCTCGGGTTGAGGGCGCCGAACAGCGACAGCACGGTCGGCGTCAGCGCGACGACCGTCGCCGCCGCGGTGACCACCGCCGACCGGTACATCAGCGCCGCGCAGATGCCGAGCGCGGCGAGCAGCGACGCGACGAAGCCGGTGATCGCCCGGGCGGCGTACAGCGCGTTCGTCGGATCGTCGAAGACGTGGAACGGCGAACCGACGACGACGTAGAAGACGGGGTTGTACCGGGCCGCCTTCGCGTGCACGTCGATCAGCCGTTGGTCCTCCGGCAGCGGGTAGGCGCAGGAGGCATCGACGTCGGGCCGGAACGCGTAGCAGCCGACCTCGCCGGTCGCCGCGACGCCAGCGGGCACGATCTGCAGGCTGGTGCCGTCGGGCAGCTGCTCGCCGACGATCTGACCGTCCCAGACGGCCCACGCCCGGACGGCGTGCTCGGACTCGTCCGGCTGCGAGCCCGGCGGCATCACGAACGTCCACGCGCCGCCGATGACGACCAGCAGCGCGGCGACCGCGACGAAGCGGACCCAGCTCCACGGCCGGCACAGCGGGTCCGGCGGGGGAGCGGGGGGCGCCTCGACGGCGACCGGCCCGGCGGCGGCCTGGCCGGGAAAGTACTGCGGCGCGGCCAACTGGGCCGGGTCCGCCGCCGGCCGCTCGCCGGCATACGCCGCGGGCGGGACGACGGCAGGCGCCGCGGCTGCGGTCGGCCGCGGGGCCGCGGGCTCGCCCGCCGGCGACGTCTCGGCCGTCGGCGGCGCCCCGCTCGGTGCGGGTGTCCCGGCGGGCGGGCGTGTCTCGGACGGTGGGCCCGTCTCGGACGGTGGGCCCGTCTCGATCGGCGGGCGTGCGGTGTCGAGGTCGGCGCCCTGCTCGGGTCGGTCGGCCGCGGACGGCGACACCTCGGGCGGTCGCGCGTCAGCGGGCTCGGCCGGCGGCGCGGATTCCGGGGCCGGCTCGACTCCGGCGGGCGGGGGCGGCGTGGGTGCCGCGGCCGGCTGCACGGGCTCCGAGGGCTCGTCCGCCCCCCGATCGCGCTCGGCCGGCACGGACTGATCGGGCACGACAGATCCCCCTCGACGGCGACTGGTGATCCCCAAGCGGCGTGCGCCCAGCACGTTACCGGGTGTGCCCGTCGGGCCCGGTCCGCCGCGCGCGGGCGCCGCGATTGGACCAGCGGTGCCCACCGCATCTACCATCGGCGCTCGTGGAAATGGGCCGCGGACCGGGAAGAATTCACCGGTAAAGACACATGTCCTTCGTCGCGCCCATTTTCCTTTGGTATTTCATGCCGCTGGTCCTCGTGCTGTACTGGATCTTTCCCCGGCACTGGCGCAACGGCCTCATCGCCGTCGCCTCGCTGCTCTTCTACGCCTGGGGCGCCGGCCAGTTCGTGCTGCTGCTCCTGCTGTGCATGGCGGTCAATTTCGCTGCCGGCATCGGCATCGACTCGGCGCGCCTCGCCGACAACGCCAAGGCGCGGCGCTGGCTGCTGATCGCGACGGTCTCGTTCGACCTGCTCATCCTGGGCATCTGGAAGTACGCCGGCTTCCTGTCCGAGCAGGTCAACACCCTGTCGACGTCGCTCGGGCTGGGCGACACGACGATCCTGGCGATCGCCCTGCCGATCGGCATCTCCTTCTTCACGTTCCACCACATGTCCTACGTGGTCGACGTCTATCGCCACTCCCGGCCGGCGCAGAAGAGCCCGGTGCAATTCGTCACCTACATCGGAATGTTCCCGCAATTGGTGGCGGGCCCGATCGTTCGATACCACGAAATCTCCGAGCAGCTGTCGGACACCGATCGCGATCGTTTCGCTGATTTCTCCCGCGGCTTTCCGCGGTTTGCCCTCGGGCTCAGCAAGAAGGTGATCATCGCCGACACGGTGGCGCCCATCGCGGACGCCGCCTTCTCCGTGGGCGGCGGCCAGCTCACCACGCAGGCCGCCTGGGTCGGGGCGATCGCCTACACCGTGCAGATCTACTTCGACTTCTCGGCCTACACGGACATGGCCATCGGCCTCGGCCAGATGTTCGGGTTCCGGCTGCCGGAGAACTTCGACCGGCCGTACTCGGCGCACAGCATCACCGACTTCTGGCGGCGCTGGCACATGTCGCTGTCGCGCTGGTTCCGCGACTACGTGTACATCCCCCTGGGCGGCAACCGGCACGGTGCGGCGATGACGTACCGCAACCTGCTGATCATCTTCTTCCTGACGGGGTTCTGGCACGGCGCCAGCTGGACGTTCCTGGTCTGGGGCATGTACCACGGCGTGCTGATGATCATCGAGCGGCTGACCGGGCTCGGCACCCGCGCCCCGAAGAGCGTCCTCGAGGGCATCGGCCGCCGCGTGGTGACCATGCTGCTGGTCATCGTCGGCTGGGTCTTCTTCCGCGCGCACGACATCGGCCAGGCCTGGGAGTTCCTGCGGGCGATGTTCTGGCCGACCACCGGGCCGGTGCCCGACGCGCTGCTGGCGGCGACCACGAACCAGGCCGTGCTCATGCTCATCTTCGGGTCCCTGGTCGTCTTCATGCCGTCGACGCTGGTGATGGGCCGCCTGATCGAGCGTTTCAACTACCGCCCGGCGTCCGTGTTCCGGGTGGTCGTGATCTGCGTGCTCGCGCCGTACGCGGCGATCGCCGTCGCTGCCGGCACCTTCAGCCCGTTCCTCTACTTCCAGTTCTGACGCCATCCAGCTCCGGCCGGATGCAGACCCAGCTCCTCCCGGGAGGACCGCCCGGACTCGGGTACACACGAAGCACTGCGACACTGGCACCGACCGACAGCAGCACCGGCAGCAGCGACACCGACATACACATCGGCACACGACGACCGGCCGCCCGCGGGGGCGGCCGAAGGGACGAGATGACACCGCAGGACGACGCGCAGCGCGACGGGCCGCAGCCCGACGCCGCCGCGGCGCCGGGGACCGGTCTGACGGCTGCCGGATCCCGGCGCTCGTCGCGGACGGCGACCCGCACATCCCACCCGCCGGGGGGGCGCCGGTACGGATCGTCCAGCGTCGCCGCGTTGGACGGGACCGCGGCGGCCGGCAGCGCGACCGATTCCGGTCCCGAGGATCCGGAGGCCGAGGAGCGGCTGCTGCACGGCGGCGACGAGGAGACCGTCGCCGACACGGTCGGCGAGGACGCGGAGAAGCTGGGCCCGGCGCCCTCCGGCGCGCGCCGCGCCGGCATCGTCTCGGCGCACAACCGCAAGGTCATCGTGCTCTCCCTGGTGGGCGGCCTGGTGTTCTTCTTCGGCCCGGCCCTGGGCTTCGTGCTCGGCGACCGCGCCGAACCCATCGACAACCGACCGCTGGTCGAGATGCCGTCGATCACCGAGGGCTGGGACTTCATCCCGGACTTCCAGGCGTGGGCGAACGACTACCTGCCGCTCCGCGCGCAGGCGGTGAAGCTGGGCACGGAGATCTCCGAGCTGGTGTTCCGCGAGCCGCCGGCGTACGGCAACAAGTCGGCGACGGCCGGCGCGCCCGGCGTGCCCGGGGTGCCGGCGCCGGACGCGGGCGCGACGGACAGCGGCGGGGACGGTGCGAACGCCGCGGTCAACTACCCGCAGGTGATCGCCGGCAAGGACGGCTGGCTCTACCTCGGCTCCGACGCCTCCGCGCCCTGCCAGCCCGACATGCCGGTGCCGGACGCCGTCGCGGGACTGAAGCGGCTGAGCGACGCGGTCACCGCGTCCGGCCGCACCTTCGTCCTGGCGATCCCGCCGGACAAGTCCGCTGCCGTGCCGCAGTTCCTGCCCGACACGTTCGCCGGCAAGAACTGCATGACCGCGGCGAGGCAGGAGTTCTGGGCGCTACTGGGCCAGCAGGGGATGAACCTGGTCGACATCCAGGGCGACCTGACCGCCGCCGAGCAGACCTGGGGCGAGACCATCTGGCGACCCTCCGACACCCACTGGGGCCCGCGCGGCGCGCTGACCTTCGCCGACGCCATCGCCGATGCGATCGACCCGGCGATCTCGCCCGACGCCGAGGTCGTGTCGCCCGGACCGGTCGCGCTGCCCGGCGACCTGTCCGCCATGCTCGGCTCGCCGTCGGACGACACCGTGAAGGGCGTCGACTTCAACCGGCCGGGCGTGACGCTGACCTTCAACGGCGAACCGCTCACGAACGGCGTCGTTCCCGACCTCGGCTACTCCGTGCAGACGATCGACGGCACCACCGACGGCGCGCCGCTCGTCCCGCAGCGCACGCTGATCATCGGCGACTCGTTCCTCGCGGCCTCGCTGAACGCCACCGCGCCGTTCTTCTCGTCGATGTCCTACATCCACAACATGACCGGTGACGCGCCGGACGGGGCGCCGGGCGTCGCGTCGGGCATCGTCGACGCCGACGTCGTCGTCTACGAGGTCGTGGAGCGGGCCGCGGTGAGCGGCCAGTCGAGCTTCCAGGACCCGGCGAACATCGCCGTCATCGAGCAGGCCCTGGCGGCCAACCCCCGCTGACCGGGGTCTGGCTGCGGCCGGAGGCGGCACCGATGTCGCGGACCGCACTGGTTTCGAGTGTCGGCGTGTGGCGGCGCGGTCAGGCCACGATGTGCCGGGCGAGCTTCGGCGGGTTGGCGCCCTCCGAGCGGGCCCGGACCGCGGTTGGGATCAGCGACAGCGCGTTCAGCCGGGACGACAGGTGCCAGCGCGCCGTGCGCGCGGCCTTCGTCCACCCCTGCAGGCTGAACTGCTCGGCCTCCCGCTCGAACAGCGCGTGTTCCTCCTCGAACCGCCGGCCGTCGAGCGCCTTGATCGACGAGTCCTGTCCGGAGTGCCGGCGGTAGAGGAACGCCAGCGTCGGGTCCAGGACCAGCGAGCCGCCCTCCCGCGCGACGTCGAGCTGCAGCGCCAGGTCCTGCGTCACGTGCAGGCCCTCGCGGAAGCCGATCCGGCGGATGGTCTCGGTGCGCCAGGCCAGCGATGGGAAGTAGGTCCAGCAGCCGCGGAGCAGGCTGACCGCCAGCTGCTCGCCGGCCAGCGGCGTCCGCTCGTCGACGTCCGGCCGGTAGTACGACTTGACGCGGTCGCCCAACGGCCGGACCGCGCGGCCCCGCGCGTCGATCACCTCGACGCCGACCTGCACGATCGAGGCGTCCGGGAACTCGGAGAAGGCGTCAGCGACGGTCTGCAGGAAGTTCGGCAGCATGATGTCGTCCGCGCCCATCACGACCACGTGCGGTGCGGTGACCAGGTCCAGGCACAGGCGATAGTTGCGGTTGGCCCCGAGGTTCTGCTCGTTGCGCCGGTAGCTCACTCGCGGGTCGTCGATGCCGGCGAACCACCGGCTCGGTTCGGCGTCGGGGTACCCGTCGTCGACCACCAGCAGCCGCCAGTCCCCGTACTGCTGGCCGAGCACGCTCCGCACGGACTGCTTCATCAGGTCGACGTCGCCGTAGTACGGCAGCGCCACATCGATCGACACGACTCGATCGCCCCTTCGTGTTGCGCTTCGGTCCGGCCTGCGACCGTACCAGGCGGCGGACCCGTGGCCGTCAGGCGTCGATGCCGCCGCTGACCAGCGCAGCGCCGGACCTGAAGTGCGGAACCAGGGTCGTGTCCACCATGGTCAGCGCGGCGGCGATCGCCATGTGCATGTCCAGGTACTGGTACGTGCCGAGCCGGCCGCCGAACAGCACGCCGGGCTCGGCGGCCGCGAGGTCCCGGTAACGCAGCAGCCGGGCGCGGTCCTCGGGGGTGTTGACGGGGTAGAACGGCTCGTCGTCGCGGCCGGCGAACCGGCTGAACTCGCGCATGATCACCGTCGCGTCGCGGGTGTAACCGCGCTCGGGATGGAAGTGCCGGAACTCGTGCACGCGGGTGAAGGGCACGTCGGCGTCGGCGTAGTTCATCACCGGGCAGCCCTGGTGGTCCTCGACCGGCAGCACCTCCTGCTCGAAGTCGAGCGTGCGCCAGCTCAGGTCGCCCTCCGCGAAGTCGAAGTAGCGGTCGATCGGCCCGGTGTAGACGATCGGCACCCGGCCGAGCGCCGCATCCCGGGAGTACGGGCCGGGCTCGAAGAAGTCGGTGCGCAGGTGCACGTCGATCCGCGGATCGTCGGCCATCCGGCACAGCCAGGCGGTGTAGCCGTCGAGCGGCAGGCCCTCGTAGGTGTCGCTGAAGTATCGGTTGTCGTAGTTGTAGCGGACCGGCAGCCGGGCGATGGTCCCCGGCGGCAGCTCCCGGGGATCGGTCTGCCACTGCTTGGCCGTGTAGTCCCGGACGAACGCCTCGTACAGCGGCCGGCCGATCAACGAGATCGCCTTCTCCTCCAGGTTCGTCGCCTCGCCCGCGGCGAGCTCGGCGGCCTGCTCGGCGATCAGCGCCCTGGCCTCGTCGGGGGAGCGGGCGGAGCGGAAGAACTGGTTCACGGTGCCGAGGTTGATCGGCAGCGGGAACACCTCGCCGTGGTGCGTGGTGTAGACGCGGTGCTGGTAGCCGGTGAAGGAGGTGAACCGGTTGACGTAGTCCCACACCCGCTCGTTCGAGGTGTGGAAGAGGTGCGCGCCGTAGGTGTGCACCTCGATGCCGGTCTGCGGTTCGCGCTCGCTGTAGGCGTTGCCGCCGATGTGGCTGCGCCGGTCGATCACCGTCACCCGCAGGCCGAGGTCGGCGGCACAGCGCTGGGCGACGGTGAGCCCGAAGAACCCGGAACCCACGACGAGCAGGTCCGTGTCCACCCGCGTCCCTCCCTCCCCACTCGCGCGTCCGCGCATCGGCCGGCCCGCCGCCCCCGGGATGGTCGGCCACCCCCGCGGACGCGAGCGTCAGGCTACTGGCAGCCCGTCGACGCGGACGGGTCCGGACCGTCCCCGCAGCCGCCGGCGCGGCCGGCGCGCGTACTGGCCGGGGGCCGCCGCGAGCACCGCGCCGGCGACCCGCAGGCGCAGGCCGAGCCGGAAGTTGGGGGCGTCGAGGACGCGACGCAGGCCGCATCGTCCTGGTGGCCGCCAGCGACGCGGTGGTCAGCAGGAAGCGGCCGAACTGCAGCGGCGCCACCGGGAGCGGCGCACAGCGGATCAGGGTGAGCAGGCGGTTGCGCTCGTTGTGGAAGTGGAAGAGGTCCGAGCGGCGGTCGCTGGTCGCCGCGTGCCGGTGGACGACGCGCGCGGACGGCACCGCGCGCACCCGCCAGCCGGCGAGCCGCAGCCGCCACGACGTGTCGAGATCCTCGTAGTACAGGAAGAACTCGGCCGGAAAGCCGCCCACCGCGCGCAGCGCGCCCATCCGCAGCAGCGCGGCGCCTCCCGAGAAGCCGAACACGTCGAGCGTTTCCGGACCGCCGGCAGCAGCGCCGCCGGCGCCACCGTCGGCCCCGTCGCCGGCCAGGATGTCGGCGACCGCGGCGCCGGCATCGAGATCGATGCCGTACCAGTGCCTGTCGAGCCCTGCGCCGAGGTTGTTGACCACCTGCGGGTCATCGGCCAAGACCATCAGCGAGGTCCACGCCGCCGCCTCGTCGTCGCCGTCCGCCGCGCCCAGCAACGACGCCAGCCAGTCGGGGTCGGGCACCGCGTCGTCGTTCAGCAGCGCGCAGAACCGCGTGCCGACCAGCGGCAGGGCGGCCGCGACGCCGCCCGCGAAGCCGGCGTTCACCGGTAGCCGCACCACCCTGTCGTCGCGGCCCGACGCCAGCTCGGCGAGCACCCCGGCGGACCCGTCGGTCGACGCGTTGTCGATGACGAGGAGCCGGTGCGGCGCGGTCTGGGCGCGGAGCCCGGCAAGGCAGCCGGGGAGCAGGTCGCGCCCGCGGTGGGTGACGACGACGACCGTGACGTCTGAGGCGGCGCGGCGCGGCGGCCCGGTCGTTCCCGGCGCCGGGTGATCGCCGCGCGCCGGCGTGCTCACGGCGTGAGATTGCCCTTCTGAGCGATCCACGGGAGCGTGTGCTGCAGGCCGGCCACCGCCGTGTTCCAGTCGTGCCCCGTGCCCGGGCTCTCCCAGTACTGCACGTCCATTCCCGCCTGCTGCGCCGCCTGGTAGAGCTGCTGCTGCTCCGGCTTCTGCTCGGCGTCGTCGCTGCCCACGACGAACCAGCCCGACGACGCCGGGTACTTGTTCTTCGCCATCAGGTCCATCGGGTTGACGGCGACGAAGGCCGCGTTGTTGCCGTTGAACGCGGCGTCGACGGTCTGCTGGCGGGTGCCGAAGGTCGGCTCCAGCTGCCCGGAGATGTCCACGAAGTGGGGGTAGACGTCGGGGTGGTTCGTCGCCAGCTGGATCGCGCAGGTGCCGCCGTAGGAGAAACCACCGAACACCCAGTGCGACGTGTCCGGATCCACCCGCAGCTGCTTCTTGATCTCGGCCGGCACATCGGTGGCCAGATAGGTGTCCACGTTGCCGCGATCGGTGTTGGCGCACAACGGGTTCGCCAATTGCGAGCCGAGCGTGTCGGGCACCACCACGATCGGTGCGATGCCGTTGTTGGCGGCGGCGAAGGCGTCCATGATCGTCGGCACCCGGTCCGTCAGGAACCACTCGCCGGGCTCGCCCGGCTGGCCCGAGCTGAGCACGAGAACGGGCAGTGGCTGAGGGTTCTCGGCGAAGTATGCGGGCGGGTAGTACACCTTGCCCGGCCTGGCCTCGAACCCGGACACCGTGCCCGGGATGGTGATGTCGCTGACCTTGCCCATGCCGTCGGCGGGGATGTCGGGGCCGGTGGGCTTCCAGGTCTGGGTGAGCGGGCCGGGCGGCAGCGTCTCCGAGGAGGGGTCGACCGGCGGTGGGCCGGCGATCTCGTCCGACGTCGACGCGCCCAGCAGGTCGCCCACCGTGGGGTACTGCTGGAAGTGCTGGTTGACCTGGTTGCCGGCCGTGGCGATCACCAGGATCGCCGCGACCACCGACAGCACCTTGTCCCACCACGTGCTGGCGAACATGTGCCCGATCGCCAGGCCGATCGCCGCGACCGCGAGGCCGATCCACAGGCTGACCGAGAGCGGCAGGGAGTCGGCGAACATCTGGGGGGCGACCAAGGCGCCGAGCACCCAGGCGGCGATCGCCGAGACCACCAGCACGATGGGCACGACCCACACCCACCACCACCGCAGCGGGCGGATGAACAGGTACAGCGCGGACACGAGCCCGAGGATCAGCAGCACCGTGGGCAGCCAGCCCGAGATCAGGGAAATGCCCACCGAACTCCCTCCACGATCGCCGAGATGATCAGCATGCCAGTTTTGTCCGCCCCATCCGACGCTGCCGGTCGACAAGCGCGACGCACCGGTGTCGATGCGGTGCGGTGCACCGGTATCGACGCCGCACGTGTGGCGTCGTGCGCTGCGGCTTCTGCCTCGCTCACTGGCCCGATCAGGCGCTGGGTGCGCGACCCCGCCCGCCGAGTCCTGCGAGGTTGACGGTGAAGCTGACGAAGATCGCCTGCAGGCCGCCCACGATCAGCACCATGCCCCAGATCGGCAGCCGCATGGACGACGCCGGATCGAGGCTGCCGAAGCCGCCCGAGCCCCAATGGATCAGTGCCACGAGGAACGCCCCGACGCCCAGCACCGACGCGATGACCCCCGCCGCGACGCCCCAGCCGATCGTCACGCGACCGAGCCAGCGCTCCAGCCCGTCATGCCGCGGCAGCAGGTTCAGCGCCCAGGCGTACGAGCGCGTCACGACGGCCAGCCCGACCGTCTGCAGGCCCGCGACGAGCACCGTCGCGCAGGCCAGCATCGTCTGCACACTGAACGAGACGTCGCCGATGGTCAGCGTGCCGAACGACAGCCAGACGAGCCCGATCGCGCCGAGGCCGGCCATGATCAGGCCCGGATAGAGCATCAGCCATCGGGGGCTGAGCGCGAGCAGGAAGCGGAGGTGCCGCCAGCCGTCGCGCCAGGTGCGCAGGTGCGGTGGGCGGGATCGGCCGTCGGGCCGCAGCCGGGTCGGCACCTCTTCGATCCGCAGGTGCGCAAGGGATGCCCTGACCACCATCTCCGACGCGAACTCCATGCCGTCGGTGAGCATGCCGAGCGAGAGGATGCGGTCGCGGCGGAAGGCCCTGATGCCGCAATGGAAGTCGCCGATCGGAACCTTGAAGAGCAGCCGGCCGAGGCGGCTGAGCAGCGGGTTGCCCAAATATCGGTGCAGCGGTGGCATGGCGCCGGGGTCGATCCCGCCGATGAACCGGTTGCCCATCACCAGGTCCGCGCCGGCCCGCAGCCGATCGACGAACGCCGCAATGTCCTCCAGCGCGTAGCTGTCGTCCGCGTCGGCCATGAGCACGTACCGGCCGCGGGCGGCTTCGATCCCCCCGCGCAGTGCGGCGCCGTAGCCCCGGCGGGCGACCGGGACCAGCCGCGCGCCCTCGGCGATCGCGATCTCCCTGGAGCCGTCCGTGGAGCCGTTGTCGGCGACGATCACCTCGCCGTCCACGCCCATCTGATCCAGCGACGCGCGCGCCCGGCGGATGCAGATCGCCAGCGTCTCGGCCTCGTCCAGGCAGGGCAGCACGATGCTCAGCTCGCAGAGCCGCTCGCCCCGCGCGGCCTCGAGGGTGTCGCCCGGTAGCTCGCGGCCATCGCGGGCGCCTGCCGCGGGGTCGGTGTCACCCCGGACGTCCGCTCGTGCGCGTGTGTCATCCGCCCTCCGGGTCGCGTGAATCCGGCCTCTGGCCGGTCGGGACACGGAATCTCGCCCGCCCGCCCGCGGCCCCGGCGTTCACCGCCATCATGCCGTCCAGCTTCGTCTGCCCGACACCCGAGCCGGAGAGCACCACGCCGGACCCCCGCGAGAATCGCCGACGACTCGGACAACGCTAGCCGTTCTCGAGGGGCACGTCCTCGTCGGCGGGTGGGCTCGGCATCGGCGTCGGTCGGGCGCGATTCCGGCGTTCCAGAAGTCCATCGGCCACGGCGGCCGCGCCCACCGCCGCGAACCCCGCCAGCAGCACGTGGCTGGCCAGCTGGTAGCGCGCGATGGTGGCGTCGAAGTCGACCGAATCGACGAGCGCGAGCAGCGCGGATCGCACCAGGAAGCCGACCAGCAGGGCGATCGCGAGCACCAGCAGCGCCCGGGATCTGCGGACCCACCACCACCCGGCGGTGATCGCGACCGACGCGACCGCCGTGCCGGCGAGCAGCAGCACCCGGTACAGCCCGCTGAGCGCGTCGTACAACCAGCGGGTGCCGTCGAACGCCGCCATCTGTTGCTGCGCCTGCGCGTTGTCGGCCGGCAGCCCCGTGACGACCGCGAGCGCGGTGGGCCGGAAGCCGAGCGGGTCCGGCCAGAACTGCGCGGGCTCGTCGAACAGGCCCTCCGAGATCACGACCTCGCCGACGATCGCGAGCATGCTGCTCGCCAGGCCGCCGAAGGACGCGCGGGTCAGCGGCTGCAGCGCGGCGGGCAGCGCGGTGCCGCACGCGAGCTCCCCGCTGTCGCACCCGGAGACGATCTCCGCGTCCAGCCGGCCGAAGAAGTCCTGTGCGGCGGCCGCGGAGGAGAAGTGCCCGGCGGCGGCCGCCGCATCGCGGAGCGCCCACGCGGTGAACGCCCCCGGCAGCTCGCAGCCGGGCGCCCCGCCACAGGCGAGCTGGAGCCACGGATTGGCGGCCGGGGCGAGGTACGGCTCGAGCTCTCGCGCGGCCGGGCTCACCGCGTAGACCGCGGCCAGCTGGTCGGCGGTGATGGGCACGAGCGGCACGTCCGACCCGCCGGCCACCCGCGTCCAGTCGGCGTAGGCGCGCGCGAACGTCCCGGCGCTCAGGTCGTTGCTCAGGGCCGCGCCGTAACGGTCGTCGTTGACCGCCTGCACGGCCCAGACCGGCGCGACCGCGCAGACCCCGATCGCGAGCAGCGTGATCCCCCAGCGCAGCAGCACGGTCCGGGGCCGCGGGGGGTGCGCGGGCTCCGCCGCGGGCGCCACGGACGGTCCCGGCTCGACCGCGCTCGCAGGTGCCACCGAGGGCAGCGGTCCGGCCGCCGGCCCTGGCTCGGCCACCGGCGCCGGTTCCGCCGCGGGCCGTCGCCGCGCCCGCCCCCGCTCGAGCAACCGCAGCGCGGGGAGTCCCGCCGCGATCACCAGCAGGGTGGGCAGGATCGCCACCCCCTCCTCGCGGCACAGCCAGTACACGGCGAGCACCAGCCCGGCCGCCGCGGCGACGAGGACCACCCACACCAGTCGCACCCGGGCGAGCGCCATCCAGCACGCGAGGAAGACGGCCGCCGGCACCAGCAGGCCGAGCGACGCGTGCCAGCTGTCCCTGATCAGCTCGGCGCTCTGCGAGTTCAACTGGATCGGATCGAACGCGAGCACGACGTACACCGCGGTGGTCACCACCGGCCGGCGGCACACCACCCAGACGCAGGCCGCGAGCGCGGCGATCGCCACCAGGTAGGTCAGCTGCTCGCCGACCTTGAGCGGGATGCCGAGCAGGTCCATGGCGGCCATGAACGCCGGGTACGCGGGTCCCTTCGACAGCGTCAGCGCGTCGAACCCGCCGAGCCACTCGCCGTCGCGGAGCGCGGTCGCCAGGCGCACGAACAGGATGTCGTCGTAGTACGAGATGCCGATCGGCACCGGCACCCGCGCCCGCAGCAGCACGCTGCCGACGCTCGCCGCCAACGCGACCAGCGCGCAGCCGACCGCCCAGCGCACCCCGATCGCCCGGGCCCGGCGCTCGCCGGAAACGACGCTCATCCGCCCGTCAGCCGGTCGGGTTCATCTGTTGCGCCATCCAGGGCACCACGCAGCAGCACGGCGACGGGCAACCAGCCCTCGAGCAGCGGACACGCCCGTCACCCGCGCCTCCAGTCCTGATCGGGGCCGGGGCGGCGGCGCGGCCCGTCGGTGGATCGCCGGTGTTCCCTCTGCGTGCCCGGTTCGTGCGAATCAGCATGCCAGGGCGGCCGGACGGGGTGACGCAGCTCGGCCGCACGTGGTGCACTGTGCCGGTGCCGCAGTTGACCGTGGTCGTCGAGCAGTGCGTGGCGCCGGTTCCCGGCGGCACGGGACGCTACGCGCGGGAGATCACCACCGCGCTCGCGGCCGCCCCGCCGCCCGGCTGGACGGTGCGCACCGTCACCGCATGGCACCGCGACGTGCGACCCGCCATCATCCCCGGCGCGGACGGCCCCGACCGGCTGCCGGCGGGGCATCGCGCGCTCAACGCGCTGTGGGAGCGGGGCTGGCCGCCGACGGTGGCGGGCGACCGGCTGCACGCCACCACGCCGCTGGCGCCGCGCCGACGGCAGCCGCAGGTGGTGACCGTCCACGACGCCGTGCCGTGGACGCACCCGGAAACGCTGACGCCGCGCGGGGTCCGCTGGCACCGGGCGATCATCACCCGCTCCATGGCGCGCGCCGACGCCATCGCCGTCCCCTCGCTCGCGGTGGCCGACGACCTCGCCGGGCTGTTCCCGGCGGCGGCCGATCGGGTGCACGTCATCGGGCACGGCGTCACGGAGCTCCCGGTGCCCGCCGACGCCGCCGCGCGCCGCCGCCGGCTCGGCCTCGCCGAGCGGTACGTGCTCGCGATCGCCACGCTCGAGCCGCGCAAGGGTCTCGACGTGCTGGTCCGTGCGATGACCGCGGGCGCCCTCGGCGACCTGCCGCTCGCCGTGATCGGGCCGCGCGGGTGGGGCGACGTGGACCTGGCCGGGTTGGCGGCCGCCGCCGGCCTGCCGCCGGCCCGGCTGCACGCGCTCGGCTCCGTCGACGACGCCGACCTCGCCGCCGTGCTCGCGGGCGCCACGGTGTTCGCGGCGCCGTCCCGCGCCGAGGGGTTCGGCCTGCCCGTGCTGGAGGCGATGGCCGCCGGCGTGCCCGTGGTCACCTCGGATGCGCCCGCGCTGGTCGAGCTCGTCGACCGGACCGCCGCCGTCGTGGTGCGCCGGGACGACCCCGACGCGCTGGGTGAGGCGCTCGCGGCCGTGGCCGGCGATCCGGCGCTCGCCGCCGACCTGGTGTCCAGGGGCCGGGCGCGGGCGGCCGAGTTCAGCTGGTCGGGCGCGGCCCGGGCGTTGTGGGCCCTGCACCTGCGGACGGCCCCCGAGCCGGTCGCGCCGGAAACGCGCTGACGGCGGCGCCGTCGGTGCCGGTCGCGGCCCCCGGGTCGGCCTCGGTGTCGTGTCCCCGTGTCGCTCACGCGCGGTCCGCCGGGACCGGATCGCGCGGGTCGCGCGCCACGCGCCGAGCGGGTCAGGCCGGCCGCGGCCCGCTTCACCCCGCGCAGGGGCTCCGTCACCCGCCAGGACAGGGTCGCGCGCAGCAGGTCGTTCTCCACGAGCGCCTCGTCGCGCAGCGTGCGCTCGCGCGCGAGATCCGCGGTGGTGCGGGCCAGGTCGTCGCGGCAGCCCGCGAGCTCGGCCCGGATCCGGTCCAGCTCCACCCGGTGCTCCCCGAGCTCGGCGGCGGCCCTGTCCCGCTCGACCCGCAGCCGGCGCAGCCGCTGCAGGGCGTCGTCCCGCGCGTGCAGCCGGCCGGCCAGCACCGCCTGCAGGTAGTTCACGAGCTGCCGATGCCGCTCGTCGTCGGTGATGTCGCCGTCCCGGGCGAGCACGCAGGTGTGCAGCCAGGCCTCCTGCTCCACCACCTCGGAGATCCACGAACCGTCCGCCGCGAGCCCGACCACCCGGCCGACGGCGATGACCGCGTCGCGCACGGTGTCGCAGCCTGCCCACGGGCCGATCGGGCGATGCCCGTGGGCGAGGTGGATCCCGACGTAGAGCGCGCCGCGGCCGAGCACCAGCTCGGGGCCGGCCGCCGGGGACCGCCATTCGTCGTCGATCACCACGACGGCGCCCGCGGTGTCGACCACCAGGTTGTGCGGCACGAGGTCGATCGGCATGCCCGCCGGCTGCCGGGCGGCGCCCGCCGCCCGGACCAGCTCGGACCACCGCGTGAGATAGCCGGCGGTGGCGGGGTCGTCGGTGTCGACGAGCAGGTCGAGAAGGTCCCGG
This sequence comes from uncultured Actinomycetota bacterium, assembly GCA_963829945.1. Lineage (GTDB taxonomy): Bacteria > Actinomycetota > Actinomycetes > Mycobacteriales > Nakamurellaceae > Nakamurella. The sequence goes on from CAWHKH010000004.1 coordinate 365,484, forward strand.
CTGGGCACGAACGGGCTGTCCCGCACGGTCAGCGTGACGGTGTCGCCGACCCGCTGCCCATCCGGCCGAGCGGCGCCGCCAGCGATCACATCCTGCGCCGCGCCGGCTGGAGTCGGGCCGGCCGGAGTCGGGCCGGCGAGCCGGCGCCGGCGGATCAGGCCCTCCGGTTCTGCCACGTCGATCCGGGACTCCACCAGGAACGGCCCGCGCCGCCCCACGGAGTAGAAGGCGCCGGCGACGCCGGCCGGCCACAGCGAGACGGGGGCGCGGCCGCCGGACGCGGTCTTGCCGGCGACCACCACGAAGGAGTTGCCGGTCTCGCCGGCCAGCCCGGCCGTGACCAGGGACCGCCAGGTGAGGTGCTCGTCGCCGAGCGGGGCGCGCGCGCCGACGCGATCGGGGCTCGGGAAGTGCGGAACCCGGTGCAGCAGCGACGCGAGCTTCTCGCCGAACAGCTCCGGCCGGAGCACGGCCCGGCTCGTGACGTGGTCCGGGAACGCCACCGCGACGTCGGCGGACAGCCCCGCCCCGCGGATCGCCGCCGTCAGCTCCCGGCGGTCCAGCCCCCGCGCCGCCGGCCTGCCGTGCGGGTACCCCTCGACGGAATCGAAGACCCGCCCCGTGTTGTCGTCCGGCGCGCCCACCAGATACTTGACGCCGAGCTTGTTCTCGACCGCGAGCACGAATGCGCCGCCGGGCCGCAATCGCGCCGCGACGTCCGCCAGGACCGCCGGGGTCGGTGCGATCGCGCCGCCGGGCACGGCCGCCGGAGCCGACACCAGCACCACCACGTCGTACGCGGCCACCGCGGGGATGTCCCCCAGCTCGCCGACGAAGACCCGCACCCCGTGCTGGTCCCGGGTGCGCTCGGCGACGCACGCCGCGCGGGTGGCGGACGTCTCCAGCGCATCGACGGCGGCGCAGCTCTCGGCCAGGTATCGGGTGAGAGCGCCGCAGCCGGCGCCGATCTCGAGGACCACCGCGTGCGCCGGCAGGTCCAGCGCGCGGAGCACGTTCGCCCGGTCCGGGCTGAGGTGGTGGCGCTGCGCCCGGCCCCGCGCCCGGCGGAGCGGCTCGTCCGACAGCGAGCCGAGGTCGACGGCCTCCCGCAGGATCTGCAGGACGGCAGTCGCGTCCGGATCGGGCCGGTGGTCGGTCACGGACAGCGTCGCCACGCGCGGGTCGGATGCCGGTGCGTCCCGGCCTTCGGCCCGCCGCTCCTCGACGAGTCGCCGCGCGGGGGTGGTCGGCGGACCGGCCTGCGCCGGGACCGTCACGTCGAGGGTGGCGCTCATCCCGTCCCCGTTCGTCGGCTCCCGACCGCTGGCGTGCGTCCGGTCGTTCGGCTGTGCCGTCGTCGGTGACAGCCACTCCCCGGGGGAAGTAAACGGATGGTAACGACGCCGGGCCCCGAATGGATGGAGACGCACCGGGCGCAACGCGCGCCCGCGTGGTGCCCGGGGTGCAGGCTGACACCCACCGACGGGTTCCCGGGCCAGCGCGGCGTGGTATCGGTAGGCCAGGCGGGACGAGCGGAGACGGAGGTCGGGCTGGCGTGGTGGTGCGGACCGAACCGCGGGTGCTGCTGGACGCCACCGCGATCCCGGCCGAGCGCGGCGGCGTCGGCCGCTACGTCGACCACCTCGTGCACGCGCTCGACGAGGCGGGCGCCGCGCTGACGGTGGTCTGCCAGGGCCGCGACGCGGACGTCTTCGCGCGGCTGGCGCCGTCCACGCGGATCATCCCGACGGCCGAGGAGCTGGGGAACCGGCCGGCCCGGCTGGCCTGGGAGCAGACCACGCTGCCGCGGATGGTGCGGCGGCTCGGCATCGACGTGCTGCACTCGCCGCACTACACGCTGCCGCTGGCCTCGCCCGTGCCCGTCGTCGTCACCCTGCACGACGCCACGTTCTTCTCCGACCGGGGCGTGCACCTGGGCGTCAAGGGCCGCTTCTTCCGCGCCTGGACCCGCACCTCGCTGCGCCGCGCCGCGGTCTGCGTCGTGCCCAGCCAGGCGACCGCGGACGAACTGGTCCGGCACGCACACGCCCGGCGGGAGATGCTGGTCGTCGCCTACCACGGGGTGGACTCGGAACTCTTCAGGGTGCCGGACCGTGCGCAGGTGGATCGTGCCCGCGCCGAGCTGGGCCTGGCCGACCGCCCGTGGATCGCGTTCCTCGGCACGCTGGAGCCGCGGAAGAACGTCCCCGCCCTGGTGCGCGCGTACATCCGGGCAGTGCCGCCCGGCCCGGACAGCCCCGCGCTGGTCCTGGCCGGCGGGCTCGGCTGGGACGAGGGCGTGGACCCCGCGGTCGCGGCGGTGCCGGACGGGCTGACGGTGCTGCGCCCGGGGCACGTCCCGGTGGAGGTGCTGCCCGGCCTGCTCGGCGGGGCGCTGGTGGTGGCGTACCCCAGCCTTGGCGAGGGCTTCGGCCTGCCGGTGCTCGAGGCGATGGCCTGCGGCGCCGCCGTGCTCACCACCCGCAAGCTCGCGCTGCCGGAGGTCGGCGGGGACGCGGTCGCGTACACAGGCACCGGGGCCGGCGACATCGCCGCCGCGCTGGCCGACCTGCTCGCCGACGACGAACGCCGCGCCGAGCTGTCCGCTGCCGCCGTCCGGCGCGCCAGCACGTTCACGTGGGCGGCGAGCGCCGCCGCACACCACCAGGCGTACGTACGAGCGGCGGGCGAGTGACGACCCCCGAGCGGGCAGCTCCCGCCGTCGCCGCGCCCGTTCCCGCCGCGCCGGCCGAGAGCGCCGCGCGGGCGGTCGATCCCGCCGACGCCGGTCCGATCGGCCTGGTCGCCGTGACGTTCTCGCCCGGCGAGGCGCTGGCCGCGCTGCTGTCCTCGGTGCCCGCCGCGACGACCCGGCCGGTGTCCGTGGTGTTGGCCGACAACGGTTCCACCGACGGCAGTGTCGAGGATGCCGCCACGCGCTGGCCCGGGCTGCGGGTGGTGCGGACCGGCGGCAACCTGGGCTACGGCGGCGCGGCGAACGCGGGCGTCGCCGCGCTCGACCCGTCGATTCCCTGGGTGCTGGTGGTGAACCCGGACGTGGTGCTCGGGCCGGGCTCGGTCGACGCGATGGTCGGCGCGGGCCGGCGCCACCCGCGGGCCGGCGCGGTCGGCCCCCTGATCACCACGCCGGACGGCGTCGTGTACCCGTCCGCGCGTCAGTTGCCGTCCATCGGCAGGGGCATCGGGCACGCCCTGTTCGGCTGGTGGTGGCCGTCGAACCCGTGGACCCGGGTGTATCGGCAGGACGCCGCGCCCCCGACGGAACGCGAGGCCGGCTGGCTCTCCGGCTCCTGCCTGCTGCTGCGGCGGTCCGCGTTCGACGAGGTGCGCGGCTTCGACCCGTCGTACTTCATGTACTTCGAGGACGTGGATCTCGGCGAGCGGCTGGCCGGCGCCGGCTGGACCAACGTGTACTGCCCGGGCGCGCGGGTCGTGCACACCGGCGGGCACGCGACCGAGCGGGCGCCGGAGCAGATGGCCAGTGCGCACCACCGCAGCGCCTACACCTACCTCGCCCGCCGCTACGACGCCTGGTGGCAGGCGCCGCTGCGCTGGGCGCTGCGCGCCGGCCTCGCCGCCCGAGCCTTCCTGTCCCGGCGGTCCGCCCGCGTGGCCGGCGGCGCCGCCCTGCCGAACCGGCGGGTCACCGACTGACCTCTTCCGACGACCACCGGCGCCGGACCGCGTGCGGTCGGTCGCCGATGCGGGCCACCTCGATACCCGCTGTCCAGCGGAAATGACCCGGAGTAGCGTCGCGACGGTGGCGGGCCGGACGCGGCCCGCGCCCCGCGCCGGCTGCGTTCTCGGCTTGTTGCTCGACGGCGTCGCCCGCGGGGTTCTCGTCGTCTCGCCCCGGGGGGCCGATCGGCCGTGCAGGACAACCGTCGGGTCGACCTGGTGGCCCGCTCCGCCGAGGTCGAGGCGGTGACGCGCGCGGTGGAATTCGGTGCGGGCGCGGTGATCTCCGGCGACGCCGGGGTCGGCAAGACCGCGCTGGCCGGGGCGGTGGCCGACGGTCTCGCCGAGCGCGGCGCGGCGGTGGTGCGGGTCCAGGCGACCGCGGCCGGCCGGTCCATCCCGTTCGCCGCCCTGGGTCCGCTGCTGCCCGCGGACACCCCCGGGTTCCATCCCGCCCTGATGCCCAGCATGGTGCTCCGCTCGCTGTCCGGGATGTCGGGCCGCGGTCGCCCCGTGCTGCTGGTCGACGACGCGCAGCTGCTCGACGACCACTCCGCCGCGGCGCTGCTGATCGTGCTGCAGCAGGGCGGCGCCAGGGCGCTGGTCACCGTGCGCACCGGCGGCCGGCCCGCCGACGCCGTCACCGCGCTGTGGAAGGAGGGCCTGCTCGAGCGGATCGACCTGCACCCGCTCGACCTGCAGGGCACGCGGGACCTGTTGCGCGCCAGGCTCGACGGCGAGGTGGCGAGCACGACCGCCCAGCTGCTCTGGCAGCGCAGCCAGGGAAACCCGTTGTACCTCACCGAGTTGGCCCGGTTCGGCGTGGAGACGGGGCACCTCTACCAGGCGCCGGGTGTGTGGTGGTGGTCGGCGAGTGGCTCCGACGTGCCGCCCCGGCTGGGCGAGCTGCTGCAGCGCCGGCTCGACGACCTGAGCACCGCCGCGGCGGACGCCAGGGACGTCCTCGCTCTCGGCGAGCCGCTGCCGTACGAGACCTTGGCGGCGGTGTCGTCCGCGGAGGCGATCCTCGAGCTCGACGAGCGCGGCATCGTCACGGGCGATTCCGGACCCGGCACGGTGCGGCTGCGGTTCGCGCATCCGCTGCTGTTCGCCGTGGCCTCGCGCCGACTGAGCGCGACGCGCCGCCGCGTGCTGGCCGGCCGGCTGCTCGGCGCGCCGGCGGAGGGGGTGGACGTGCTGCGGCGCGCCGCCTGGCAGGACGCCGCGGGCGGCGAGCCGGACGTCGAGCTGCTCGTCGACGCGTCCCGATCGCTGATCGTGATCGACCCGGCCACGGGGCTTCGCTACGCACAGCGGGCGCTCGACCACGATCCCGGGCCGGCAGCCGCCGTCGCCGTCGCCGATGCGTGCGCCGAGCTGGGCCGGCCGGCGGACGCGCACGCCGCGCTGGCGCACGCCGCCACCAAGGTGCGCGACCCGGAGGACGACTTCCTCGTCGGGGTGAGCGAGGCGTCCCTGCTGCTCTGGTCGCTGCGCCGGCCGGCCGACGCGCGCGAGGTGCTGCGGGAGCTGGCAACCCGCCTACCCGAGGGGATGAGGGACGAGCCGCGGTCCGCCGAGGCGCTGATCACGCTGTTCTCCGGACGGCCGGCCGAGGCCAGCGAGCTCGCGGACGCCGTCCTGGCCGGCGCTCCCGGTACGGCCGCCCGGCGCCGGTCGCTCGTCGTCCGGCTCGGCGCGCTGATGGTCGCCGACCAGGTCGCGGAGGCGCGCCGGACGTCCGCCGACCTCGCCGTCGTGCTGGCGTCACCGCAGGTACCCGCGCCCGCCCGCAGCCTGGCCGCCGCGATCGCGGCGACGTCCGCCCTGTTCGGCGATCGCACCGGAGACCTGCCGAGCGGTCTCGGCGCGTCGGGGCGCTGGCCCAGCGCCGAGCCGCTGCTGCAGTCGGTCCCCGGGACGCCGGCCGGGTTCCCGGTGCAGGCGGCGCCTTTCGGCGCGGCCCGCCCCTCGACGTTCGGATCGGGCGACGCCGCGGGCGCGCCGGTGGCCGGGCCCGCCTGGCCGCTGCTGGACGGCGTCCGCCATCACCTGGCCGGGAACTGCGCGGCCGCGGCCGTCGCGCTGCGCGAGGCCACCGTGCAGCAGCACTCCGGGGAGGGGCTGTTCCGGTCCGAGGCGACGGGCGGGCTGGCCGTCGTGCTGGCCGAGCTCGGCCGCGTCGACGAGGCGGAGCGGGTGCTGAACGAGGACGGGCCCGACGACGTCGCGCTCATCCCCGGCATGCGCGGCTGGGCGCAGGCATGGGTGCTCGCGGCCCGTGGACAGCGGCAGACCGCCGGCGAGGTGGCCGTGCAGACCGCGCGCGCGACTGCCGCCGTGGGGGCGCTGTCCACCGCCTTCTGGCACCTGGCCGACGCCGCCCGGTTCGGGGCGACCGAGCTCGCGGCGCGGGCGGCGGAGGAGCTCGCCGACCGGGTGCGGTCGGACCTCACCCTGGCCCGGCTGCTGGGCATCCGCGCGCGGGCGCACGGCGACGCCGGGGCACTGCTGGAGGCGGCGGAGGCGCACCTCGCGGTGGGCGTGTTCGGGCACGCCGCCGAGCTCGCCGATCTGGCCGTCGATCGGGCCTCCCGCGCGTCCGACGCACCCATCTCAGCGCGCGCGGAGTCGATCGCCGCGCTCGCCCGCCGATCCGTCGGCGCGGCGCCCGACGAACCGCCGCCCGCCGCGGCACCGCTGCCCGAGCAGCTCACCCGGCGCGAGGCGGAGATCGCCACCCTGGCCGCGCAGGGGTTGCGGGACAAGGACATCGCCGACGAGCTGGTGCTCTCCGTGCGCACCGTCGAGAGCCACCTGGCGACCGCCTACCGCAAGCTAGGCATCGCGTCGCGCCGGGAGCTCGGCGACGCCCTCGCCGCGGCGTTGCCGCGTGGGTTCGCGCGCGCCGGCTCCGGCCGGCGGCGCTGATCCGTTGCGCGGCCGAGACGCCAGCGGACCGTCAGGAGGCGCCGCTCGAGCCGACGGCGGCCGCGACGGCCACCGCGGCCGCCACGCTCGCCTGCACGTCCCGCACCGACCGGCTCAGCGACCGACCGGCCCAGCTGCCGTCGGAGATTTCCGCGGCCCGCGCCCTGAGCTGCTTGCGCTGGCCGACCACCACCCGGTTCTCCGCCTTGAGGGCGTGCAGCAGCGCGATCACCGCAGCCAGGTGCTGGTCGGGGTTCTGGCCGTTCACCAGCACCGCGGTCAGCCGGCCGCGCAGCCGCGGGCCGGGGCCGTCCGGCACCGGCTGCCACACCGTGACCGGGACGAGCTTGAGCAGCCGCAGCCGGGACCGGACAACGGCGCCGCGCTGGACGAGCCGGTCCAGCACCGGATCCCTCGTCCGGCGGGCCAGCCGTTCGACCGCGTGCTTGGCGCGCAGCGAGGGTCCGGCGAGCCGCTCCATCGCGTCGTCCAGGATCGGGTCGCCGATCGGCGTCGGGTCCTGCAGCACGAGCAGCGCCTTGGTGTCGTCGCCGTCGGCGGTGATCCGCCCGGCGACGGACAGGTCCAGCAGCAGGGCTCCGCCGATCGCCCGCTCCAGTGCCGTGCCCGTGACCACCGGGCGGCCGTTGGCCGGGTCCAGCAGCATCAGCACGAGGTCCTCGGCGATCGTCACCCTGGGCTTGGCCACGCTCTCGTCCTCCTCGGGGTTCCCGGCGTGCCGCCCATTCTCCCGGCCCCTGCGCCGGCATGCGCGCACTCGGCGGTCGGATAGGGTCCGGGGTCACGTGCGTCACCGTCGGTGACGCTCCGGGGCGGTTTTCCAGATCAGGCCGAGGAGCCGAATGAAGGGCATCATCCTGGCGGGCGGCGCCGGCACCCGGCTGCATCCGATCACCCGAGCCGTCTCCAAGCAGCTGTTGCCGGTGTTCGACAAGCCGATGATCTACTACCCGCTCTCGGTGCTGATGCTGGCCGGCATCCGGGACATCCTGGTGATCACCACGCCCGAGGACAACGCCGGCTTCCGCCGGCTGCTGGGCGACGGATCCGAGTGGGGCCTGCAGATCTCCTACGCCGAGCAGGCCGCTCCGAACGGGCTGGCCGAGGCGTTCATCATCGGTGCCGACCACGTCGGCAACGACTCGGTGGCCCTCGTGCTGGGCGACAACATCTTCTACGGGCAGGGCTTCTCGAGGACGCTGCGGTCGGCGGCCGACGGCATCGAGGGCTGCGTTCTCTTCGGCTACCCCGTGCGCGACCCCGAGCGGTACGGCGTCGGCGAGAAGGACGCCGCGGGCAAGCTGATCTCCATCGAGGAGAAGCCCGCGGCACCGAAGTCGAACCTGGCGATCACCGGGCTGTACCTCTACGACAACGCCGTCATCGGGCACGCGGCGACGCTGAAGCCGAGCGCCCGCGGCGAGCTCGAGATCACCGATCTCAACAACATCTTCCTGCGCGAGGGCAGGGCCTCGCTGATCGACCTCGGCCGCGGATTCGCCTGGCTGGACACCGGCACCCACGACTCCCTGCTGGAGGCCGGCGAGTTCGTCCAGGTGCTGGAACACCGCCAGGGCGTGCGGATCTCGTGCCTGGAGGAGATCGCGCTGGTGTCCGGGTTCATCGACGCCGACCAGTGCTTCGTCCTCGGCAAGGCGCTGGCCAAGTCGCCGTACGGCGAGTACGTGATGGCGGTCGCCCGATCCGCCGGCGCGATCGGCTGAGCCGCGTGACCGCGACGCCGGGCGCGCCGTCGCCGGGATCGCCCGCGGTCGGTGGGGTGGTCTCGGCTGCGGTCGCCGGCCCGGGCGGCGTGCCGGACCGGTCCGACGTGGACGCCGTCGTGCTGGTCGGCGGGCAGGGCACCCGGCTGCGGCCGCTCACGCTGTCGGCGCCGAAGCCGATGCTGCCGACCGCCGGGGTGCCGTTCCTCGAACACCTGCTGTCCCGGATCCGCGCGATCGGCATCCGACACGTGGTGCTGGGCACGCAGCTACAAGGCGCAGACGTTCAGCGACTACTTCGGCGACGGGTCGGCCTTCGGCCTGGATGTCGAGTACGTCACGGAGGACGTGCCGCTCGGCACCGGCGGCGGCATCCGGAACGTGGCGGACCGCCTGCGCGGCACGACGGTGATGGTGTTCAACGGCGACATCCTCTCGGGCGTCGACCTTTCCGCGCTGCTGGCCACGCACGCGGAGCAGCGCGCCGACGCCACGCTGCACCTGGTACGCGTCGCGGACCCCCGGGCGTTCGGCTGCGTGCCCACGGACGAGAGCGGCCGGGTGCAGGCCTTCCTGGAGAAGACCGAGAACCCGCCGACGGACCAGATCAACGCCGGCTGCTACGTCTTCCGCCGCGAGGTGGTCGAGGCCATTCCGGCCGGCCGGGTCGTGTCGGTGGAGCGGGAGACCTTTCCCGGCCTGCTGGCCGACAACGCCGTCATGGTCGGGCATGTCGACACCACGTACTGGCTCGACCTGGGGACCCCCGCGGCGTTCGTGAGGGGCTCCGCCGACCTGGTGACCGGCGTCGCGCCCACCGACGCGCTGCCGGGGCCGACAGGCCCCGCGCTCCTGCTCCCCGGCGCCGCGGTCGCGGCCGGCGCGGCGATCACCGGTGGCAGCACCGTCGGCCGGGACGCCGCGGTGGAGGACGGCGCGACCGTCGAGGCATCCGTGCTCTTCGACGGCGCGAAGATCGGGGCCGGTGCCCGGATCTCCCGCTCCGTCATCGGTGCGGGCGCGACAGTCGGTGCCGGCACGGTGATCTCGGACGCGGTGATCGGCGACGGTGCCTTCGTCGGTGCCGGCTGCGAGCTGCTCTCGGGTGTCCGGGTGTGGCCCGGCGTGACGCTCCCCGACGGCGGCGTCCGCTTCTCCGCCGACGTCTGACCCCCGACTAGATGAGCTGACCACCGAGGCTGCGCCAGGAGCCCGCGACCCCGCGGGTGTCGATGGCCCACAACTCGTTGTTCTGACCACGGCCGAACAGGAGATACCCGCTGCCGGCAGCAACGGCGGCGATCGAGCCCTGCACGTACCCGCCGACTGCCAGCACGGAGCCATCGGCGACGACCTCGCCGGAATGGTCGGCCGTCACCATCACCACCGTGGCCTTGTCGCCGTCACCGGCACGGGTGACGTAGGTGGGCGCGGAACACAAGCCGATCCCGGGTCCGACGAATCCCCCGAATGCGCCGGGTCCTGTTCCCGCTGCCTGCCAGAGTCGCCCGTCGGTTCCACGGACCCCGACAACGGCGCGGCCGGTGTCCGGGTCGATCGCCGCTCCGGGCGCGCTGGTCAGCGCGCCGCCGACACGCGTCCAGCCCGACCAGGTCGAACCATCCCAACGGATGGTCCACAGCGCCTTGTCGAGTCCGCGGCCGAAGACGTCCATCGTTCCCGGGCTGAACGAGACCGCGGCCGGCGAGCTCGTCAGGATGCCGCCGAGATTCGTCCAGCCGCCCGGCCAATCGGTGCCGACGCCCGACCGGTAGTTCAGGCTCCCGTCGAAACCCACCACGAAGAGGTCGATGCGCCGCCCGTCGCGGCTGATGGCCGCCGGTCCGTAGTCGACGATGCCGGGGATGAACCCATAGCTCTGGCCCGGGTCCGCCCGGCGGTAATAGACGGCCCGGTTCGTCCCGATGACGAATGCGGTGGTGGTGCCGTTCGCGGTGACGGCCGCGATGGGACTCGCGACGTCCGCGGAGTTCCCCTGGCACCGGGAGTCGCCCGGGATCGCCCGAGGGGTGATCCTCAGGATCCGATCGGCGCCGCCGCCGTTCGACGTCGTGAGGTAGAGAGCCGCGGGCCCATCTGCGGGCTGCGCAGCCGACCGTAGGTGCCGTTGAGTTCCGCCACCGATTCGACGGACCCGACGGTCGACCACCGGTGATGGTGAGAACGCGAACAGTCTGGGCCTTGAGAGCGGCGGCCATGAACGTCCCGTTCCAGCGACCCCAGGCGCGCGGGAGAGCCAAGCGCCGCCGGAAAGGGCCAGTGTGGGAAATCCTGTGGTGAATACCGCGGACATGGCGTTCGGAAGGGACGGGTCCGTCATGGGCACGGACTCGTTGTACCCGGGGACGGGATTGTATCCGTAGTTCGGCCCGCTACGAGCCGGTTGACTTCATCGTCGCGGCCGGTGCCTGTTCGACCGACCACATCTCGTGGGTTCCGGGCCGGAGGGAAAGACCCTGGACGTTGCGATGACCGTACGTGAATATCAATCGGGTGTTCGCGTTTGTGGAGGAGATGAAGGGATTTCCAGGGGCAGGAGCTCCGGACGTGGTGACGCGCAAGACTTTCCGGTTGAGTGACGTCACATCCTGGGGAGCGGTACCGATCGTGGCGTCGCCGGTGGCCACATAGAGGTTCTTCGAATTGTCGAATCGGAGGCGACAGCCGGAATGCCAGCCGTTGTCGCTGACGCGCATGCCGCTGACCACAGGCCCACCCACCCGAGTAGCCGCCCTGAAGTCGGCGTCGATCCGCATTTGATGACGCGGACGTCCAGGGTCGCGCCGCTCTGGTAGCCCTGGCAGGTGTAGATCTGGCGGTTGCTCGAGAAGTCCGGATCGGCAACGACACCCATCAGGCCGGTCTGACCGAGCACCAGGAGGTCGCCGAGGTCCGCCGTCAGGGCGCGGTCGTCCGTCGGCCAGTCGCACGGACAGCGCCCCTCCGCGCTGGGTGTAGATCATCGTGCCGTCCGGGGCGAAGGTCAGGTCCCAGGGGTAGTTCAGCCCATTGACCAGCGGAGTCACCGTCATCCCGACATCGGCCGCAGCGGCGCGTTGCTGAGGAAGGACGATCAGGGCGCTGAGCACACTTCCGACAACAGCGGCGCTAATCCAGCGTTCACGCCTGATCGACCGTCGCATGGGTCCTCCCGTGTGGTGAGCGTCGGCGCGGCCGGCGGACGGGGCTCAGCGTAGGCCGGGTCGGCGTGCGCGCATCCGGTTATGGGGTTCTGATCACCCATTCGAACCCGTGTTCTCGAGCTTCGGCGAAGCAACGTGCGCCCCATCGAATTCAGGCGAACGGAATCCGGAGATCCGTGGGAGGGGTCAGCGCGGGGGGTGACGGTCGCGCTGAAGTCGCCGCTGTTGTTCTGCAGGCCGGAGTCGTTGACGCCGAGGTAGAGCTCGCCGGCGGCGGGGCAGGTGAACGCCAGGGAGCTGCCGACGACGAAGAACGGCTGCGCCTCGTCGAGGCTGCCGATCACCGCGACGCTGTTCGCGTCGGGCGGCAGGCCGGGCACGTTGAACTGGCGGAAGAACGGTTCGGTGAGCCCGTCGGGCCCGGTCGCGCTCGCGGGGTCGTCCTTGTTGTGCAGGATCGTGCCGGTCACCGCGATGTCCAGCACCTCGCCGGGCGCGCATTCCACGCCGGTCGCGGTCCACGGCACGGTCGACGAGACCTGCACCGGGACGGGGACTCCCGGGGTGATCGACGCGCTGCTGGTGGTCGGTGTCGGGCTCGAGCTGGTTAGAGCTCGTACTGGACGAGGCGGTCGTGCGCGGGCTCGAGCTGGTCGACGGCGGGGCCGACGTCGAGGCGGCGGACGTGGTCGACGCCGTCGATGTGGTGGTGCCGCCGCCCGTCGGGTCGGCGCCGTTGCGGGTGAGCGCGTACACCGTGCCGGCCGCGATCACCAGCACCGCCACCACGGCCGCGACGATGGCCCAGGTCCGGCGGGACACGCCGCCGGCGGCGGTCAGCTTCTCGGTGACCCCGCTGCCGTCGCCGGGCGGCGGCGCGGCGGCCATCGGGGCGGTGCCGCCGGGGCCGCCACCCTGACCCGCCACCCCGGCACCGAGCGCGCCGGCCCCGGCCGCGGCGGCCGCCCCAGCGCCCGGGCCGGCGGCGGCGCGTTGGCCGGCGGTGAGGGCGGCGCCGAGGGCGATGGAGTGTTTGGGGTGGGTGTCGACGGCGACGGGGACGTGCAGGGTTTGGCCGACGATTTGGCTGACCAGGGGGATGCGGCTGGAGCCGCCGACGAGCAGGACGGCGTGCAGTTGTTGGGGGGTGGTGCCGGCGGAGCGCAGGACGCGGTTCAGGGCGTCGACGGAGACCCGGACGGAGGGTTCGACCATGGCTTCGAATTCGGCGCGGGTGAGCCGGACGTCGGCGTGGTAGGTGGGCAGGGCGACGCGGATGGTGGCGTCGATGTCGCTGGAGAGGGCTTCTTTGGCGTCCACGCAGTCGCGGCGCAGTTGCAGCAGCGCGGCCATCGCATCCGTATCGGTGGGGTCCAGGGCGCGGACCTGGCCGTCGGTGGCGGCGTCGACGTGCGCGAGGACGGCTTCGTCGAAGTCGATGCCGCCGAGGCGTTCGATGCCTTCGGCGGGGGCGAGGAATTCCCAGCCGGTGTCGGTGCGGCGGAGCACGGCGGCGTCGAAGGTGCCGCCGCCCAGGTCGTAGACGGCGATGATGTCGCCGGGGGTGAGGCGTTCGGCGGAGGCGTAGTAGGCGGCGGCGGCCTCGGGTTCGCTCATCAGCGAGACGGGGCAGAGTTGGTCCAGGGTGGCCATCCGGATGGCCTGCCACAGGCAGTCGATCTTGTAGGGGCCCCAGTTCGCGGGGTGGGTGAGAACGGCGTGGTCGGGGGGTCCGGTTTCCAGCGCGACGACCTGTTGCACGACGGCGCGCAGCACCATGCCGGTGAGCGTGTCGGCGGAGACCGGGGCGCCGCCGACCATCAGCGGGACGGGGTCGCCGATGCGGCGTTTGAACTCGCGGACCACGCGCAGCGGGTCGGAGGGGGAGCGGCGGACCGCGGGGTCGCCGACCAGCACGGTCTGGTCCGCGCCCAGGTACACCACCGACGGCACGCTCCAGCCGCGGGCGCCCAACGGGGCGATCTCCGCCCGACCCGACCGGGAGATCCCCACCGCGGTGTACGTCGTACCGACATCAACACCGAGCGAATACCCCACCGTGCTCCCGTCCGTTACCCCGACGCCCAGGGTCTTGCCCAACCGAGTTGCCTGTGATCGACATCGTAGGACCGACCGTTGTCCGACCTAGCTCAAGGTGGGAACTGACGGAGCCGGATCCGGCGCTCCTCCGGCGGTTGACCGGCGGCCCGGAGCGATCAGGGTCTTCCCAAGGCGCGATACGTCCAGCCAGCTTGACGCCATCGAGCCGGCTCGAGGGCATTGCGGCCATCGAGAATGCGACGATGCGCCATCGTTTGCCCGAATACTGTCGGCTCGAGGGTTCGATACTGGTCCCACTCGGTCAGCAGCATCACCAGATCCGCGTCGACGACGGCTTCCTCGGGTGTCTTCGCCGTCAGCAGGTCCGGCCACGCCTGGGAGGCGCTATCGAGCGCTTGTGGATCGGTCACCACGACATGCGCTCCCTGTAAACGCATCTGCGCTGCGACGTTGAGCGCCGGCGAATCGCGGATGTCATCGCTGTCCGGCTTGAACGCAAGCCCTAACACCGCGATCCGGCGCCCGACGATCGATCCTCCGCAAACCTCACGCGCGAGGTCGACCATCCGCACCCGTCGGCGCATGTTGATGGAATCGATCTCCTTCAGGAAGGTGAGCGCCTGATCGGCGCCGAGTTCGCCCGCGCGCGCCATGAACGCGCGGATGTCCTTCGGCAGGCAGCCTCCACCGAAGCCGAGGCCGGCGTTCAAGAACCGACGGCCGATCCGGGGGTCGTGACCGATGGCATCCGCCAGCAACACGACATCGGCTCCGCTGGCCTCACAGACCTCGGCCATCGCGTTGATGAAGGAGATCTTGGTGGCCAGAAACGAGTTGGCCGCTGCCTTCACCAACTCCGCCGTCGCGAAATCTGTGACGACTTTCGGGACCCCGGCTCGGATGGGGACCCGATACACCTCGTCCAGGAGCGCCTGGGCGCGGACGCCATCGTCGCCCGGCGGGAGGCCGTACACGATCCTGTCCGGGTGGCAGCGTGTCGGCAAGGGCCACACCCTCCCGCAGGAATTCGGGATTCCAGGCCAGGAGAGCTCCGGGGACGTCGGCCGCAACCCGGTCGGCGAGGCGACGGGCAGTGCCCACCGGAACCGTGGACTTGCCCACGATCAAGTCGCCGCGGCTGAGTATCGGGGTGATGGTCGCGACGGCGTTGTCGACATAACTGAGGTCGGCGGCGTACTCGTTCCGCTTTTGCGGCGTGCCCACGCAGACGAAGTGTACGGCGCGGCCGCGGATGTCGGCCGGATCGCTCGTGAACGTGAGCTTGCCGGATGACATGGCCGCAGCCAATGCCTCCGCCAGGCCGGGTTCGAAAAACGGAGGTGATGCCGCGGACAGCGCCTCGACCTTCCGCTCGTCGACATCGAGACCGATCACGTCGTGCCCGAGTTCCGCCATGCCGGCTGCGTGAACCGCCCCGAGGTATCCGCAGCCGACGACCGAGATGCTGGTCATGTCCACGGGTCGCTGACGGACATGACCGCAGAGCGGATTCTCACTGGAAGACGCTATCAAGCCGGCGCACGCGTCGGGTGCTGTCAGCGCGTCGCGCCGGCGCGGACGGCGGCGTCGATGGTGGCGCGCAGCTCCTCGTCCACGCCGTCGGGTAGGCGGTCCAGCGGAAAGAACCTCAGGTCGTCCGATTCCGTCGAGATCGCCGGCACGGCGCCGGCCGGCGCGATGCCGAGGAAGCGGACGTCGAAGTGCCGGGTCGGCACGCCGAGGGAGCAGGTCAGCGGGTGCACGTCGAGGTGCACGGGCCACGGCTCGACGGCGACCTGCGCGATGCCGCTCTCCTCGGTCGCCTCGCGCGCCGCGGCCGCGTGCACGGACGCGTCGCCCGGCTCGCAGTGGCCGCCCAGCTGCACCCACCGGCCGAGCCGGGGATGCAGCGTCAGCAGCACCGATGCCCGGTCCGCCGAGAGCACCACGCAGCTGGCCGTGATGTGGCCGGGCACGCACGCGCGCGCCGTGGCGTCGGGCCGCGCGGCGAGCAAGCCGAGGAACGCCTCGCGCAGCGCCGACTGGCCGTGGTCGGGCGCGTGCCAGGCGCCCAGCAGCGCGACCGCGTCGGCGTGCAGCCGGGCGTGCCGGGAGGCCACCAGCGCGTCGATCGCGGCCGGGTCGATCACGCCGGCCGTCACCGCATCACCAGCCCGCCCGCGGCCGGCGGGCGCGGCGCCAGCGGCTCGACCGGGTGACCGATCCCGACGGCGCCCAACGGTTCCCAGTCGTCCGGCAGGTCGAGCACGGAGCGCACGACGGTCGGGCAGAAGATCGTGGAGGAGATCCACGCCGAGCCCAGCCCCTCGGCGGCCAGCGCGACCAGCAGCGCCTGCACGCGGCCCCGCCGGCGACGGTGAACATGGTGTGTTCCGCGGCGCGCCGCCGCTCGTCCGGGTAGTCGTGCCGGCCGTTGCCGGTGATGAACGGGATGACGATCTCGGTGGCGTCGCGCAGCACCTGGCCGCGCGCCACCCGCCGGGCGATGCGGTCCGCTGCCCAGCCGTCGTCGGCCAGGTCGGCCTCCCACGCCGCCTGCATCGCGTCCAGCAGCGCCTCGCGGTGCTCCCGCACCCAGACGAACCGGACCGGCTTGGTGTGGTGGGGCGCCGGCGCGGTGAGCGCGATGTCGACGCAGCGGGCCAGCACGGTCGGGTCGACGGGTTCGCCGGTGAAGGTCGCGGACGGTGCGCCGGAGCAGCACGGCCTCCCGCCGGCCCTGCTCGATCGCGAGGTCGGTGCCCAGCCGGAACAGGTCCTCGTCCCGGGGCGGATCAGCGACCTGGCGGTCTGCCCTCCGTCACCATCCAGCTCGCCACCCGGACCGCTGCCCTGACCGCCGGCCGTCGCGTGCGCGAGGCCGCGGGCGACGGCGACGGGCACGCCGGCCAGCTTGCCCTTGACCAGGTCGCCGGCCGCCGCCAGCTCGTCGCCGACCGCGACCTGGGTGACGACGAGCTCGTTGCCGTGCGCGTCCGGCCGCCGCGGAGGTCGGCCAGCACGCGCACCCCGGCCGCGCCGATCGCGACGTCGGTGACGCCGTTGCGCCAGGCCCGGCCCTGGGTGTCGGTGACCATCACCCCGACGTCCAGGCCGCGCGCGGCGAACCCGGCGCGGAGCCGGGCGGCGGAGGCGTCCGGGTCGTCCGGCAGCAGCGCGATGTTGTCCGCCGGCACGTTCGACGCGTCCACGCCCGCCGCGGCCGCGACGATGCCCAGCCGGTTCTCGACGATCCTGGTCCGGCCGGACTGGGCGACCAGCCGCACGGACTCCTCGTCGATCAGGGTGCGGCGCAACGCGTCCCGCTCCTCGGGGTCGATGGGCGACGGCACCAGCCTGCCCTCCACCTTGGACACCACCTTCGACGTGACCAGCAGCACGTCGCCGTCGCGCAGCCAGGGCGCTGCCGCGTGCACCGCGGCGGCGAGATCACCGCCCTCGGCGAACTCCGGCAGGCCCGGCACCGGCAGCACCTGCAGCCCGGCGGCGCGGGCGCCGCGGGGATCTCGGCGCCACCGACCCCGCTCTCATCCCGGATCGCATCGATCGGCTCGTCAGACCCGGACACCGGCCACCTCCGCGCACGCCTGCACCATCCGGGCGGTCGCCGCCGGATCCGACATCAACAGCGGGGCCCGCCGCACGGCGACCCCGGGAACGTCGCCGTCGTCGCCCTCGGCGATCAGGTAGGCGTCGAGCAGGCCGCCGGCGGATCGGGCGCCGTAGTGCCGGCCGACCGCCTCCGCGGTGCTCGGCACGCCGATCGCGGCGAGGCAGGCGTCGGCGTGCCCGCGCACCGGCGCGCCGCCGATCAACGGCGAGACCCCCACGACCGGAGCGGATGTCGACGCGAGGGCGGCCGAGATGCCGGGCACCGCCAGGATGGTGCCGATCGACACGACCGGGTTCGACGGCGCGACCAGCACCAGGTCGGCCCCGGCGATCGCGTCCAGCACGCCCGGCGCCGGGCGTGCGTCCGGGGCGCCGATCGGCGTGATCGACAGGGCCGGCAGGCCGGCTCGGTAGCGGATCCACCACTCCTGGAAGTGCAGCGCCACCAGCGACGGTGTGCCGGCCTCGGCGGCCGCCGCGCTCGCCGCGTCGGACGGCTCGGGATCCACCACCACCACGTGGGTCTCGACCCGATCGTCGGTCATCGGCAGCAGGGTGACGCCGGGCTGCCAGCGATCGCACAGGGCGTCGGTCACCTGGGACAGCGGGTAACCGGCGTCGAGCATCCGGGTGCGCACCAGGTGGGTCGCGATGTCCTTGTCGCCCAGCGAGAACCACGGCGCCTCGGCGCCGTAGGCGGCGAGTTCGGCCGCGGCGGTCCAGGTCTCGCCCTCGCGGCCCCAGCCGCGCGCGAGATCCGCGGCGCCGGCGAGGGTGTACATGCACGAGTCGAGGTCGGGACAGATCTGCAGGTTGTGCAGGCGGATGTCGTCCGCGGTGTTGACGATGGCGGTGATCGCGTGCCCGCCACTGCCGCTGCCGCCGGCGGCGCCCGACGCCGGTCCGGCGTCGCCGAACGGCTCGAGCCCGAGGAATTGCTTGACGCCCAGCAGGAATTTGGCGCCGCCGACGCCACCGACCAGCACCGTGACCTTCACGCTGACCGATCCTTCCAGACGGCCGCGGGCGCGGGGCGGGCGCCGCCCGCGACCCAGGGGGCCGCGCGGGCCGTCAGGACCAGAACCGGAACAGTCCGGCGCCGACGGCGGCCAGCGGGATGCTGCCGCCGCTGATGTCGAGCAGCTGGTAGCCGGCGTCGAAGAGCCACCGGGTGCCCGCCGGGAAGGACCAGAGGATCGCGAACACGGCCAGCGGCAGCCACGGGCGGATCGGCCGGATGCGCTCCCGGAACCGCGCCGACAGGTACGGCTCGAGAATGCCGAACCCGTCGAAGCCGGGGATCGGCAACAGGTTCAGGATGCCGGCCACGAACTGCAGCAGCGCCAGGTAGGACAGCGCGGCACCCAGCGGCGTCTGCAGCTGCGCGGACACCAGCGAGAGCACGACGCCGCAGACGAGGTTGGTGGCCGGCCCGGCCGCGGACACGACGCTCGCCCACCAGCGTCGGCGCAGCCGACCGGGTTCGACCAGCACGGCGCCGCCGGGCAGCGGGATCCCGCCGATGGCCAGCACGATCAGCGGGATGACCACGCTGTAGGCGACGTCCGTGTAGCGCAGCGGATTGAGTGTCAGGTAGCCGCGGGCGCGCACGGAGACGTCGCCGCCGGCGAGAGCCACCGCGGCGTGCGCGAACTCGTGCAGGCAGAGCGTGACCACCCAGCCGCCGAGCACGACCAGGAACACCCAGACGCCGATGGGAGACGTCCCGGACTGGGCTGCGACCCCGGCGCCGGCGGTCAACGCGAGCAGGACCGGGAAGATCCAGCCGCCGCCCCTGGGGTTCGCCATCGCACCAGTGTGACGGGACCGGGCGGCCGCTCCCGCCGCGCCATCCGCGGATTCGGCCGCCGCCTCCGCGGCCCGTCCGCAGGCAAACGCGCTGGTGGGACGTATGGCGGAAAATTCGCCATAGCACCTCTGTGGGCTTGACGAGAGGTAGGACACACCTGTGTAATCACATCGGTGTCATTCGCCAGCGCGTGATCCGTCCGACGTGGTTCGTGGCGCGGTTCATGTCCCGGTGCCCGTCCGGGGTGCATGTCCCGCGGCACATCCCGCGGGCATCCCGCGCCGACGAAAGCGGCCGCCGCCCCCGCGGTCTGCGGGGCCGGCCAGGCGGAAAGGATCGCGCGAGTGATCAACCTGGGGGAGCCCCGCATGCAGCCCATCCCGATGACCCCCGTGATCCCGATGACGCCCGTCGTCCCGGTCGCGGCCGAGCCCGAATGGCACGAGCGCGCACTGTGCGCGCAGACCGACCCCGAGGCGTTCTTCCCCGAGAAGGGCGGATCCACCCGCGAGGCGAAGAAGATCTGCACCGGCTGCGAGGTGCGCGCCGAGTGCCTGGCGTACGCGCTCGCGCACGACGAGCGGTTCGGCATCTGGGGCGGGCTGAGCGAGCGGGAGCGCCGCCGCCTCAAGCGCGCCGCCGGCTGACCCTGCGCCGGCGTTCGGGGTCGCCGCGGCCGCCGCACAGCCGCGACGAGTAGGACTGACGCATGCGCCTCGTGCTGAACGTCATCTGGCTGGTGCTCTGCGGCTTCTGGATGTTCCTGGCCTACCTGCTCGCCGGCCTGATCTGCATCATCTTCATCATCACGATCCCGTTCTCGCTGGCGTCCTGGCGGATCGCCGTGTTCGCGCTCTGGCCCTTCGGCCGCACGGTGGTCAACCGCCCGACGGCGGGCGCGCCGTCCTTCATCGGCAACGTCATCTGGTTCCTGTTCGCCGGACTCTGGCTCGCCATCGGCCACCTCGTGACCGGCGTGCTGATGATGATCACCATCATCGGAATCCCGTTGGGGCTGGCCAACTTCAAGCTCATCCCGATCTCGCTGGCGCCGCTGGGCAAGGAGATCGTGCCGCTGGACGACCCGCAGGGTTTCCGGCCGATCAGCTGACGCCGGCGGACGTTGCGACCATCGGGCGGCAGGTGTCCGGCCCGGCACCGTCAGGGCGCGCCGTCCGGCCCGGCCTCGCCCAGGATCGCGCCCACCTGCTCCGCCAGCACCTCGCTGACCAGCTCGCCGAGATCGACGGCGTCGGTCGAGCGGACCTCCAGCGGCCGGCGGTAGAGCACGATCCTGGCCTTCGTCGGGCGGCCGCGGGCATCGATGCCGGCCGGCACGAACCGGGCGAGCGGCACGCCCGCGTCGACCACGACCTCGTCGGACATCTCGACCGGACCACCGGCGGGCACGGCGGGCACCTCGTCGACCGCGAATTCGATGGCGTCGAGCCGGCCCGGCCAACGCTCCTCGAGCTCGGCCACGGCCTCGATCACCGCCTGGTCGAACTGCTCCGCCCTGGTCCGGGCGGCCGGCACGGTCACCGGCAGCAACGGCGTGCGCAGCCCGCGGCCGCGGCGGTCGCGGCGGATCCGGCCCGGCGTCGATGAGGGCGTGGGGGCGGGCCGTCGGACCAGGAACGGTCGCACCGGCCGGGCCGACCGGCCGGGCGCCGTGTGGCGCGCCGAGCGCGAGTGATGGATGTCGTCCCCGCTCATGGTCGGCCCAGTCTAGGAGGACCGACGCGGCCGCTCCGCACGCGATCGGATGGGGTGCGGCGCCGCCCGCGAAGGCGGAGGGGCGGGTGGCCGCGTGCCCGGCGCGCCGTCGCCGTGGCGTCCGCCGGCGCGCGTTATCGTGCCGCCGTGGCCAGACTGCGTCGGTGCTCGCGGACCGGGTGCACGAACCCCGCCGTCGCGACGCTGACCTTCGCCTATGCGGACTCCACGGCCGTGGTCGGGCCGTTGGCCACCGCGGCCGAGCCGCACTCCTACGATCTCTGCGCGATCCATGCGGTGCGGCTCACCGCGCCGAAGGGCTGGGAGGTCGTCCGCCCGGAGGACGAGCTGGCCGAGGACGCCCAGGCCAGGGCCGATGACCTCGAGGCGCTCGCGAACGCCGTGCGCGAGGCGGGCAGGGTGGAGCGCGCGGAGCCCCCGGTGCCGAGCACGTCGGGGCGCCGCGGCCACCTGCGCGTCCTACGCAGCCCGAGCGAGTAGCCCTCCGCGCGCCGTACGGCGTGCGTGCTCACCGGTAGTCTCGGCTCGGTTCAGCTCTGTGGCCGGAATGCGCGCGTCCGCCGGGCGGTCCCGCGTCCGGGGTGATGCATCCGCGCCAGGGTCTGAGGCAGGGTTCCCAAAGCACGAGTCCGAGGAGAGGGAAGGGAGTGGGACGGTGGCCGAACTGACCGCCCGCACCGGCGCGGCCGCCGCACCGACCGCGCGCGGAGCGGGGCCGGGATCGACCGGCAACGCGGTCCGGCTCGCCGACTTCGTCAAGGCGTACGACATCCGCGGGCTGGTCGGCGAGCAGCTGACCTCGCAGGTGACCCGCGCGATCGGGTACGCGTTCGCGCACTTCCTGGGCGGCTCGGCCGATGCCGTGGTCGTCGCCCACGACATGCGCGAGTCGTCGCCCGAGCTCGCGGGCGCGTTCGCCGAGGGCGTCACGGCCGCCGGCGTCGACGTGATCATGGCGGGCCTGGCGTCCACGGACCTGCTCTACTTCGCCTCCGGCTCCCTGGGTCTGCCCGGCGCGATGTTCACCGCGTCGCACAACCCGGCGACCTACAACGGGATCAAGATCTGCCTGCCGGGCGCGGTGCCGATCAGCCTCGACACCGGGCTCGCCCGGATCAGGGACGACGCCCAGGCACTGCTCGACGGCCGGCCGTTCCGGATCGCCGAGGTGCCGGGCACGGTCCGCGAGCAGGACCTGCTCAGCGCGTACGCGTCCTTCCTCACCGAGCTGGTCGACCTTTCCGGGATCCGGCCGCTGCACGTGGTCGTCGACGCCGGCAACGGCATGGCCGGCTACACGGTGCCGGCGGTGTTCGAGGGCCTGCCGATCCGGACCGAGGAGCTGTACTTCGAGCTCGACGGCACCTTCCCGAACCACGAGGCCAACCCGCTGGACCCGGCCAACCTCGTCGACCTGCAGGACGAGGTGCGACGCACCGGCGCCGACATCGGGCTGGCCTTCGACGGCGACGCCGACCGCTGCTTCGTCGTCGACGAGCGCGGCGAACCCGTGTCGCCCAGCGCGATCACGGCGCTCGTCGCGACCCGCGAGCTGGCCAAGCACCCCGGCGCGACCATCCTGTACAACCTGATCTCCTCGGCGGCGGTGCCGGAGATCGTCGTCGAGGCGGGCGGCGTGCCGGTCCGCACCCGGGTGGGGCACTCCTTCATCAAGGCCGAGATGGCTCACACCGGCGCGATTTTCGGCGGCGAGCACTCCGCGCACTACTACTTCGCGGACTTCTTCCGGGCCGACACCGGGATGCTCGCCGCGCTGCACGTGCTGGCAGCGCTCGGCGGCCAGGACCGCCCGCTGTCCGAGCTCGTCGCCGAATTCGAGCGGTACACGGCATCGGGCGAGATCAACAGCCAGGTGCCCGACGTGCCCGGCACCATCGCCGAGATCCGGCAGTGGGCCGCCGATCACGACGCGTCGGTGGACGAACTGGACGGGCTGACCGTCACGCTGCCGGGGCGCCGCTGGTTCAACGTCCGGGCCTCCAACACCGAGCCGTTGCTGCGGCTGAACGTCGAGGGTCCGGACGCCTCGTCCATGGCCGATCTCCGGGACGAGATCCTGTCCGTGATCCGGTCGTGACGCCGCCAGCGGCACGAGAACGTCCATCGCGCAACGATCGCCGCCACCCCGGGAGGGCCGCCTGACATGACCGCCGGATCGTCCGCGCCCGACAGCACCGGGCCCGACAGCACCGGGCCCGACACCACCGGGCCCGACAACACCGTGGCCACCGCCGGTCTCGACCCCGTGCTGCTGGACGTGCTGGCCTGCCCGGCCGATCACCACGCGCCGCTGCGTGCCGGCGCGCCGGACGACCCCGGCGCCGCGGCGCTGACCTGCACGGAGTGCGGCCGGGTGTTCCCGATCCGCGACGGCATCCCGGTGCTGCTGCTCGACGACGCGCTCGGCGGCCCCGCGGGCGAGCCGGTCGGCTCATGACCGGCGGGGCGCCGGTCGACCTGCACGACCCGGAGACGCTGTCCGCGGCCGACGCGGCCGGCCTGCTGCCCGCCGCGGCCCTGGCCGGCGCGCAGGTGCGGTCGGTCGCGGAGCAGCTTGCCGAGCGCACCTCCGGGGTCGGCCGGCGGGCGGCCGCGGGCCATGGTCGTGGTCGGCGGCGAAGCGGTCACCGACGTGTTGCTGCTGAATGCCCTGCTCGGCGATCAGGTGCCCGCGCCGGTGCTGGCCTCCGCGACGCTGCCGGGGTGGGTCGGGGCGCTGGACACGGTCGTCGTCCTGGCCTCCGGCGTCGACGACGCCGCGGCCGCGGAGGCAGCCGCGACCGCCGACCACAGGGGCGCCACCGTGCTGGTGCGCGGGGCCGCCGACGGGCCGGTCGCGTCCGCCGCGGGCGGCGCGCTGCTCGATCCGGCCGTCTCGGTACCCGAGGCGCTGGCGCTGCCGGCCCGGCTGACGCTGCTGGTGCTGGCCGCCGCTCGCGCCGGCCTGTGCGCCGCGCCGGATCCCGGAAGCGACCGCCCGGCTGCTCGACGCGATGGCCCTCGCCTGCCATCCCTCGTCCGACTTCTTCGTCAACCCCGCCCTGACCCTCGCCGAGCACGTCAGCGGCGGGACCGCGCTGCTGGTGGGCACCGATCCGATCGGGGAGGCGCTGTCCGCGCACGCCTGTCGCTCGCTGGCCACGCTGGCCGGACGCGCCGGCGGCTGGCTCACCGCCGCCCAGGCGGCCGTGTCGCCGTCCGTCTTCGCGCAGGTCGCAGGGGCGCCCGAGGCCGGCGTGTTCTACGACCCGTACGACGAGCCGGAGACGAACCAGCGCATGCGCGTGGTGATCGTGACCGGCCCGACGCCCGGCAGGGCGGGCCACGCCCTCGCCGCCGCGCTCCGGTCGACGATGCCGCGCGCGTTCCACGTGATGGACGAGGGCGCCGAGGAGGCCGTGGTCGAGGCCGATCCGAACGCGCCCGCCCCGCGCCGGGGGCGGCCCGACGCCGACGACGACGAGCGCCCGCCGGGCCCGGTGTCCCCGATCACCGCCGAGTTCACCGCGCTGCTCGCCCAGGCGACCCGGATCGACTTCGCCTCGGTGTATCTCGGCCTGCTCGGCGGCGCCCGCGCGCCGCTCGACGCGCCCAGCGGCCTGGGCCGGCCCGACCGCGTGACGGCGCACCTGCGCTCGGTCGGGGTGCGCAGCGAGCCGGCGTGGCCGGCCGGCGAGATGGAGCGCAGCGAGGGGGATCCCAGCTCGTGGAGCTGATGCACAACCGAATCCGGCCGTACGCGTGGGGGTCTCGGACCGCGATCGCCGAGCTGCTCGGCCTGCCGAGCCCGTCGCCGCACCCCCAGGCGGAGCTGTGGATCGGCGCGCACCCGGCCGACTCGTCGACGCTGATCGACGCCAGGGGCGAGCGATCGCTGACGGACGTCATCGCCCAGGACCCGATCCCGATGCTGGGCACCGAGACGTACAACGCCTTCGGTCCGCGCCTGCCGTTCCTGCTGAAGGTGCTGGCCGCGGCGGAACCCCTGTCGCTGCAGGCGCATCCGTCGCCGGAGCAGGCCAGCCGGGGCTTCGCCCAGGAGGAGGCGGCGGGGCTGCCGCGGTCGTCGCCGCACCGCAACTATCGCGACTCGTCGCCGAAGCCCGAGCTGATCTGCGCGCTCACACAGTTCGAGGCGCTCTGCGGGTTCCGCGATCCGACGACCACCGTGCGCCTGCTGGGGGAGCTCGAGGTGCCCGCGCTGGACCACTATCTCGGCCTGCTCGCCGGCCAGCCGGACGAGCACGGCATGCGCGCGCTGTTCTCCTCGGTGATCACCATCCCGCCGAACACGCTGGACCCGCTGCTCGCGGCGGTGCTGGCCGCGTGCGTGACCCGCGTGCGCGAGGGCGGCGCGTACCAGGTCGAGTACCGCACGGCGCTCGAGCTGGGCGAGCGCTACCCGGGCGACCCGGGAGTGCTGGCGTCGCTGCTGATGAACCGGATCACCCTCGCCCCGGGCGAGGCGCTCTACCTGCCCGCCGGCAACCTGCACGCCTACCTGGCGGGGGTCGGCGTGGAGATCATGGCGAACTCGGACAACGTGCTCCGCGGCGGCCTCACGCCCAAGCACGTCGACGTGCCGGAACTCATGCGCGTGCTGGACTTCTCGGCCGGCGACGTGCCGGTGCTCACCGGCGACGAGCTCGTGCCGGGGGAGTGGGTCTATCCGACGCCGACCACCGAGTTCCGGCTGTCCCGGCTGGTGCTCGCGGGCGGCGGCGATGCCGTCGCACTGGAGCACGCCGGCCCGCAGGTGCTGCTCACCATCTCCGGTGCCGTCGAGGTGGCGGACCGCTCCGGCGTCGTGCTCGCCGTGCCCCAGGGCCATTCGGTGTGGGTCGCGGCCGAGGACGGGGCGGTGCGAGTCTCCGGGAGCGGCACGGTGTTTCGCGCCACCGATGGGCTCGGCTCGACCGGCCGCTGACCGCGCCGCCGGAGCGGGTCGCCGGTCACGCGCAGTGATCGTTGATCGCATGCCGGGCCGCGCGAACCGCTAGCGTTTCCGAGACCACCGATGTGGCAGCAGGTCACGGATCCGGGATGGCGGCGCGAGGGGAACCAGCGATGGGCGGCAGGTGGCGGACGAAGTCGGTCGAGCAGTCGATCCGGGACACGGACGAGCCGGGCCACAAGCTCAAGCGGACCCTGTCGGCCTGGGACCTGACGGTCTTCGGCGTGGCCGTGGTGATCGGCGCCGGCATCTTCACGCTCACGGCGCGGGTGGCCGCCACGGTGGCCGGCCCGGCGGTGTCGATCTCGTTCGTGATCGCGGCGATCGCCTGCGGCCTGGCCGCCGTCTGCTACGCGGAGTTCGCCTCCACGGTGCCGGTCGCCGGCAGCGCCTACACGTTCTCCTACGCCACGCTCGGCGAGTTCGTCGCCTGGATCATCGGCTGGGACCTCGTGCTGGAGCTGGCGCTCGGCGCCTCCGTCGTCGCCAAGGGCTGGTCGCTCTACCTGGGCAACCTGTTCGACCAGTTCGGCGGCAGCCTGACCCCATCGGTGGAGCTCGGCGCGATCACCTTCGACTGGGGCGCGGCGCTGATCGTGCTGGCCATCACCTGGTTGCTGGTCGCCGGCACCAAGCTGTCCGCCAGGGCGAACGCGGTGATCACCGCGATCAAGGTGGCCGTGGTGCTGCTCGTCATCGTCGTCGGCTTCTTCTACTTCGACGCGGCCAACCTCTCGCCGTTCATCCCGCCCAGCGTGCCCGCCGAGCCGGGCACCGGCGGCGGCCTGGAACAGCCGCTGCTGCAACTGATCACGGGCAGCGCGCCGGCCAGCTTCGGGGTGTTCGGCGTCCTCACGGCGGCGTCGCTGGTGTTCTTCGCGTTCATCGGGTTCGACGTGGTGGCGACCGCCGCCGAGGAGACCAGGGATCCGAAGCGGGACCTGCCCCGCGGCATCCTCGGCTCGTTGCTGATCGTCACCGTGCTGTACGTGCTGGTCACCGTCGTGCTGACCGCGATGGTGCCGTACGACCAGCTCGGCCCGCTGAACCCGGACGGCACGCACGACGGTGACTCCGCCACGCTGGCCAGCGCCTTCAGCACGGTCGGCGTCGACTGGGCGGCCCAGGTGATCGCGATCGGCGCGCTGGCCGGCCTGACGACCGTCGTGCTGGTGCTGCTGCTGGGGCAGAGCCGGACCATCTTCGCGATGAGCCGCGACGGCCTGCTGCCGCGCGGCATGTCCCAGGTCAGCAGCAAGCACGGCACGCCGGCCCGGATCACCATCGGGGTCGGCGTGGCGGTGGCGATCATCGCCGGCTTCTCCGAGATCAGCGTGCTGGAGGAGATGGTCAACGTCGGCACGCTGTTCGCGTTCGTCCTGGTCTCCATCGGGGTGATCGTGCTGCGCCGCACCCGGCCGGACCTCGAGCGCTCGTTCAAGGTGCCGTTCATGCCGGTGCTGCCGATCCTGTCGGTGCTGGCCTGCCTCTGGCTGATGATCAACCTGACGGCGGTCACCTGGATCCGGTTCCTGATCTGGATGGCGATCGGGGTCGTCGTGTACTACTCCTACGGCCGCCGGCACTCCAGGGTCGGCCGGCGCGGCGGGGACGGCGTCGACCTCGCCCGGGAGGAGCTCGCGGCGACCTGGCGCGCCGAGGAGGACTCCGGCTGGGTCGAGCACCTCCGCACGGGGCGCCTGCACCCGGACCGACGCCCCGACGGCACACCCGACGGCGACCCGGACGGCACCCCGGACGGCACCCCGGACGGCACCCCGGACGGCACCGTGAGCGACCCTCCGGACGCTGCGGGGAAGGGCGGTTCCGGGTCAGCCGGCGGACCGCCGTCGCCGCCCGGCGCGCGCGGTGGCGAGCCACCGTCCTGAACCGTGCCGACCGGCGGGTTTGCCATCGCCGCCGACCGGCCGGGGGCGGTGTTTGCCGCTCGGGTTGCGCGTGGGTAGGTTCGCATGCGGGCCGCGCGAGCGGCCGACAAGCGTTGTCCGGTGGCACCAAGGCGGCCGACAACGACAGTCCTCTAGGAGGCCCGGCCGATGGGCCCGCCTAGTCACGGGAACGAAGTGAGGCCGACGTGGCTCTGCCCCAATTGACCGACGAGCAGCGCGCCGCGGCTCTGGAGAAGGCCGCCGCCGCCCGTCGCGCCCGCGCGGAACTCAAGGAGCGGCTGAAGCGCGGCGGCACCACCCTCAAGCAGGTGCTGGTCGACGCCGAGACCGACGAGGCGCTGGCGAAGCTCAAGGTCTCCGCGCTGCTGGAGTCGCTGCCCGGCGTGGGCAAGGTGCGCGCCGCGGCGCTGATGGAGCAGTTCGAGATCGCGCCCAGCCGCCGCATCCGCGGCCTGGGCGAGCGCCAGCGGCAGGCGTTGCTGACCGAGTTCGGCTACTGACCGAGCCGGCGCCGCTCACCGCCCCGCCGCCGCCGCGGGGCCGGCTGTTCGTGCTGTCCGGCCCGTCCGGGGTCGGCAAGAGCACGGTGCTGCGCGAGCTCCGGTCCCGGCTGCCCGACCTGTGGTACTCGGTGTCGGCGACCACCCGGCGGCAGCGGCCGGGCGAGGTCGACGGGCGTGAACTACTACTTCATCACCGCGGCCGAGTTCGCCGACCTGGTGGCCCGGGACCGGCTGCTCGAGTGGGCGGAGTTCGCCGGCAACCACTACGGCACGCCGCGCGACCCGGTGGAGGCGCGGCTGGCCGCGGGGCAGGACGTGCTGCTGGAGATCGAGGTGCAGGGCGCCCGCCAGGTGCGGCGCGCGCCGGGGCTCGGCGCCGATGCGGTGTTGATCTTCCTCGCGCCGCCCGTCGTTCGACGAACTGGCCCGCCGGCTGGTCGGCCGCGGCACCGAGGACGACAGCACCAGGGCCGCCCGGCTGGCCGCCGCGCGGGCCGAGCTGGCCGCCGAGCCCGAGTTCGACCACACGCGTCGTGAACACGGACGTCGGGACCGCCGTCGCCGGCTTGGTACAGTTGATGGCTGAGTCGCGTCCAGGGTCCCCGGTGAGCTGAGTCCCCACCGGCGCAAACACCGGGGACGACCACCGGATCCCTCGTCCGGGACCTGTCGGCGCGACCGTCACACCCGGGGACCTCTACCACACATGCCGCTGTCACCAGCGCCGATCACCACCAGGAGCCACTGTTCCATGAGCACCGCAGCCGACACCGGCGCGCCCAGCGCCGCCACCATCGCCGCGCCGGCATCACCTATCCCGCCGATCGACGAGCTGCTCACCAGGACCAGCTCGAAGTACGGGCTGTCGATCTACGCCGCCAAGCGCGCCCGGCAGATCAACGACTACTACGCCCAGCTCGGCGAGGGCCTGCTGGAGTACGTCGGCCCGCTGGTCGAGCCGCTGCCCAAGGAGAAGCCGCTGTCGATCGCCCTGCGCGAGATCAACGCCGGCCTGCTCGACCACACCGAAGGCGAGTGACCGACCCGGCGCCCCACCGCCGCAGCCGCGCGGTCGTGCTCGGCGTCGGCGGCGGCATCGCCGCCTACAAGGCCTGCGAGCTGGTCCGCCGGCTCCGCGCGCCGGGGCGCGACGTCACCGTCGTCCCCACCGCGTCCGCGCTGCGCTTCGTCGGCGCCGCGACCTGGGAGGCGCTGTCCGGGCGCCCGGTCTCCACCGACGTCTTCACCGACATCCCCGCGCGTCGCGCACGTCGCCACCGGCCAGCACGCCGACCTGGTGGTGATCGCGCCCGCCACGGCGGACCTGCTGGCCAGGGCCGCCAGCGGCATCGCGCCGACGACCTGCTCACCGCGACGCTGCTGGTCACCCGCGCGCCGGTGCTGATGGCGCCGGCCATGCACACGGAGATGTGGACGCCACCCGGCCACCGTCGCCAACGTCGCGACGCTGCGCTCGCGCGGCGTCGTGGTGATGGAGCCCGCGGTCGGCCGGCTCACCGGCGCCGACAGCGGGCCCGGCCGGCTGCCCGACGCCGAACACATCGAGGCGCTGGCCGACCTGCTGCTCCGCCGATCCGGCGGCGCTGCCCGCGCGACCTGGCGGGCGTGCGGCGTCGTGGTCTCCGCCGGCGGCACCCGCGAGCCGCTGGACCCGGTCCGCTTCCTCGGCAACCGATCCTCCGGCCGGCAGGGCTACGCGCTCGCCCTGGTCGCCGCCGCCCGCGGGGCGCAGGTCACCCTGGTCGTCGGCGAACGCCGCGCTGCGCCGACCCGCCGGCCGTCGAGGTGGTTCCGGTCGGCGACGCCCGCGAGCTGGAGCGCCGCGATGACCGCAGGCCTGCCGACGGCGCCGACGCCGTGGTGATGG
Organism: uncultured Actinomycetota bacterium; assembly: GCA_963829945.1. GTDB lineage: Bacteria > Actinomycetota > Actinomycetes > Mycobacteriales > Nakamurellaceae > Nakamurella. Next base: position 395,540 of record CAWHKH010000004.1, read on the forward strand.
CGGCGGCGGTGGCGGACTTCCGGCCCGCGGCGGCCGGTCCAGACCAAGATCAAGAAGCGGCCGGGCGGGAGCCCGAGCCGCTGCACGCTGGTGAAGAACCCGGACATCCTGCGCCGGTCTCGCGAGCCCGCCGGACCCGGCCGGCCGGCGGTCGTCGTCGGATTCGCCGCGGAGACCGGCGACGAGCACGGCCGGCGCGCTGGAGTACGCCCGGCACAAGCTCGCCCGCAAGGGCTGCGACCTGCTGGTGGTCAACCGGGTCGACGGTGGCCGCGGCGTTCGAGGTGGACGACAACGCCGGCGTCATCCTGACCGCCGGCGACCGGCCGGCTCCCGCGTCGAGATCCCGATCGGCCCGAAGACCGTGCTCGCGGCGGCGATCTGCGACGGCCATCGCGGCCCGCCTCGGCCCGGCCGCGACGACCGCCCGGAACGATCGTGCCCTGAGCGGCTAGTCTCGGCGCACCGGCGCGGCCGGTCGCACCCAGCCCGCGCGCCACCCGCAGCGCGCGCATCCGTACCCGAACGCCAGATCGTTCGTCCCAGCCACCGAGGAGCACCAGCCGTGACCTCCCGTCTGTTCACCTCCGAGTCCGTCACCGAGGGCCACCCGGACAAGATCTGCGACGCGATCAGCGACGCGATCCTGGACGAGCTGCTGCGCCAGGACCCGAACAGCCGGGTCGCGGTGGAGACGATGGTCACCACCGGTCAGGTGCACGTCGCCGGCGAGGTGACCACCGTGCGCCTACGCCGACATCCCGACGATCGTCCGGGACACCGTGCTGGGCATCGGCTACGACTCGTCGGCCAAGGGCTTCGACGGCGCGTCCTGCGGGGTCAACGTGGCGATCGGCGCCCAGTCGCCGGACATCGCCCAGGGCGTCGACGACGCGTACGAGGCCGGGCGGACGCACCGAGAGCGACGAGATGCTGGACCGGCAGGGCGCCGGCGACCAGGGCCTGATGTTCGGCTACGCGTGCACCGACACCCCCGAGCTGATGCCGCTGCCGATCGCGCTGGCGCACCGGCTGTCCCGCGGCTTGGCCGGCGTCCGCAAGTCCGGCGCCGTGCCCTACCTGCGGCCCGACGGCAAGACCCAGGTGACGATCGAGTACGTCGGCGACCGGCCGTCCGGCTGGACACCGTGGTGGTCTCCAGCCAGCACGCCGAGAACATCGACCTCGAGCAGCTGCTCGCCGTCGACGTCCGCGAGCAGGTCGTCGAGCCCGAGCTCGGCGTCGCTGGACATCGACACCAGCGGCTACCGGCTGCTGGTCAACCCGACCGGCCGGTTCGTCATCGGCGGTCCGATGGGCGACGCCGGGCTGACCGGCCGCAAGATCATCGTCGACACCTACGGCGGGATGGCCCGGCACGGCGGCGGCGCGTTCTCCGGCAAGGACCCGTCCAAGGTCGACCGGTCCGCCGCGTACGCGATGCGCTGGGTGGCCAAGAACGCCGTCGCCGCCGGGCTCGCCGACCGGATCGAGGTGCAGGTCGCCTACGCCATCGGCAAGGCGGCGCCGGTGGGGCTGTTCGTCGAGACCTTCGGCACCGAGCAGGTCGACCCGGACGAAGATCGCCGACGCGATCCGCCAGGTCTTCGACCTGCGGCCGGCCGCGATCATCCGCGACCTCGACCTGAAGCGCCCGATCTACGCGCAGACCTCCGCGTACGGCCACTTCGGCCGCACCGACGTCGACCTGCCGTGGGAGAGCACCGACCGCGCCTCGGACCTGAAGTCGCTGCTCGGCATCTGATCCGGCCGGCTGCGTCCCCAGCCGGCCTGGCTCGCGCCCGCGGGACCGCGGCGGGTCAGCGCGCCAGCACGAGGTACGCGAACCCGAGCACGCCGCGGTACGCGCGCAGGTAGGTGCGCTGCTGGTCGTCGAGCCGATCCCGGACCGCGGCGGCCTGCTCGGCGCCCGGGTGGGCGAGCAGCCACTCCTGCCGCCCGGCGCGCCAGGTGGACTCGAAGACGTCCCACTCCCGCTGGTCTGCGGTGCTCAGGTGCAGCACCCGCCAGCCCGCGGCGGCCGCGTCGTCGGCGAGGTCGGGGAGCGTCCGGATGTCGTCCTCCCCGAAGAGGTCCAGCGCCGCCGGCGACGGCGGCTGCGGCCAGCAGGCGTCGCCGTACAGCAGCCGCCCGCCCGGCGGGACCAGGTGCGTCAGCGCGTGGAGTGCGGACGCGCTGCCGCCGTACGCGTGCGCGGCGCCGATGCAGATGGCGCGGTCGGCGGGCTGCGTCCAGTCGGCCGCCGCCGCGGTGACGAAGGTGACCCGGTCGGCGACCATCCGCTCGTCCGCCAGGCGGCGGGCCCGGTCGATCGCGTCGGCGTCGACGTCCACGCCGATGCCCGTGACGCCCGCGACCGGCCATGAGCTGGACTCGTCCTGGGGCCGGCCGGACCCCGACTCGACCGCTCGCAGCAACAGCTCGCCCCAGCCGCACCCCAGGTCGAGCACCGTGTGCCCGTCGCGGACCGCGAGCACGTCCAGCAGCAGGGCCGCGTGGTCGGGGGAGAGCGGGCAGTTCCAGCGCATCCGCGCGTAGCCCGCGGCCTGCAGGGCGGCGTCCACATCGGTCGCCGGAGGAGGCTCGCTCATCGCGCCAGTATGTCGCCGCCCGCGCCCGCGTCGCGGCCGTCGCGGCGACCCGCTCCTCGAGTGGACCGCACCGATTCGGGGCGACCGCACCGGCTCCTGGGGCGCGTGCAGTACCCCGAAGCCGGTGCGGTTCCGCCCGGGGCCGGTGCGTTCCCGAGACAGGTGGCCGGGCGGTGCAACGTGGACTACCCGTCCTGCTGACGGGCCGGTCTGGTATTCACGGCGGTGTGGCTTCCCCGACCCTGCCGGCCCCGGCCGCGTCCCGCCCCGCGGCGCGGCGGCGGGCGGCGCCGCGCCGCGCGGGCGCACGGACGGCGGCGGCGGAGCTGCCGGTGGCCAGGGTGGCGGTGGACACGCCGCTGGCCCATCTCGACCGGCCGTTCGACTACCTGGTCGACGAGGCCGATTCCGTCGCTGCCCGGCCCGGGGTGCGCGTCCGGGTGCGTTTCGCGGGCCGGCTCGTCGGCGGCTACGTGCTCGATCGGATCGACGCGTCCGACCACGGCGGCCGGCTGGGCTTCGTCGAGCGGGTGGTGTCGCCGGAACCGGTGCTGACGCCGGAGATCGCCGCCGTCGCCCGGGCGGTCGCCGACCGGTACGCCGGCTCTATGGCCGACGTGCTGCGGCTCGCGATCCCACCGCGGCACGCGCGGGTCGAGGCGGAGGGATCGCGGAACCGGGCCACCGGGGACCCGCCTGTCGCACGGACCGGGCGGGCCGCCGACGCCGCGGCGACCCAGGCGCCGGCCGGGCCACCAGGCGCGCCCGGCGGTGGCTGGGCCGACTACCCGGCGGGGCCGGCGTTCCTGAGCGCCGTCGCCGACGGCCGGCCCGCGCGCGCGGTCTGGCAGGCGCTGCCCGGCGAGGACTGGCCCGCCCTGCTCGCCGCCGCCGCCGCCACGTCCGCGGGGGCGGGCCGGGGCGCGCTGCTCGTCGTGCCGGACGCGCGCGACCTGCACCGGCTCGAGGACGCGCTGGCCGCCGCGGCGCCACGCGGCGGCTTCGTCGCGCTGTCCGCCGAGCTCGGCCCGGCCGAGCGGTACCGGCGATTCCTGAGCGCGCTGCGGGGCGACGTGCGGGTCGTCGCCGGCACCCGCGGCGCGGTGTTCTCCCCGGTGGCCGAGCTCGGCCTGGTCGCGATCTTCGACGACGGTGACGACCTGCTGGACGAGCCGCGCGCGCCGTATCCGCACGCCAGGGACGTGCTGGTGCTCCGATCCGCCGGCCTCCCGTGCGCGCTGCTGATCGGCGGCTTCGCCCGCACCGCCGAGGCCCAGCTGCTGCTGGACACCGGATGGGCCAAGGAGATCGTCGCGTCGCGGCCGCTGGTCCGCGCGCGGTCCCCCCTCGTCCGGGCCGGGGGCGACGAGCACGCGCCGGGCGCCGGCGGCGCCGCCGATCACGCCCGGCTGACGCCGGCCGCGTTCGCCGCGGCGCGCGCGGCGCTGGCCGCGGACGCGCCCGTGCTGCTCCAGGTCCCGCTCCGGGGATACCTGCCGGGGCTGGCCTGCGTGCGGTGCCGGCGTGCCGCGCGGTGCCGCCGATGTCGCGGTCCGCTGGCGCTGGCGGGCGGCGCGGCCGTCCCGACGTGCCGCTGGTGCGGCGCGCCCGACGCCCACGTGCGCTGCGTCGCGTGCGGGTCCGAGGGCTTCCGGGCGCTGTCCGTCGGCGCGACGCGGACGGCGGAGGAGATCGGCCGGGCGTTCCCCGGCGCGCGGGTGCTGACCTCCAGCGGCGCGGCGGTCCGGGCCACCGTGCCGGCCGGGCCCGCGGTCGTGGTCGCGACGCCGGGCGCGGAGCCGCTGGTCGACGGCGGATACGGCGCTGCGCTGCTGCTCGACGGGCCGATGCTGCTCGGCCGGCCCGACCTGCGCGCGGCGGAGGAGGCCGTGCGCCGCTGGATGGCGGCGGCGGCGCTGGTCCGGCCCGCCTCGGCCGGCGGCCGCGTGGTGGTGGGCGCGGACGGTGCCATCCCCGCCGTCCAGGCGCTGATCCGCTGGGACCCGGCCGGGCACGCCGCCGCGGAGCTGGCCGCGCGCCGCGAGCTGGGCTTCCCGCCCGCCGTCGCGATGGCCGCGTTCGAGGGCGACGAAGCCGCCGTGCTCGCCGCCGTCGCCGCGTTCGCGCCGCCGTCGGGGGCTGTGGAGGTGCTCGGGCCGGTGCCGATCGAGGACCCGCGGTCGGCGCCGGAGGCGGAGCCGGCCGCCCGGGCGCTGGTCAGGGGACCGCTGTCCGAGCGGCGCGCCCTGGTCGCCGCCGTGCACGCCGTGGCGGCCGCACGGTCCGCGCGCAAGGACGCCGGGTCGCTGCGGATCCGGGTCGACCCGACTGAGCTGTTCTGATGCGCGCGCGCCGGGTCCTGGCTTCGGGGCGGTGGCCGTGACCGCCCGCGCGCCGGACGGCCGGCCGCTGGTCGGGCGAGCCGTCCGGCTCGACCGGACGACCCCGGCGGACGTCGACGGCCTGTTCGCGGCGCTCGACGATCCTCGCGTCTACGCGTTCGGCTACGGCGGCGGACCCGCCGGGCGGCCGACGACCGCCGCGGCGATGGCCGCGCAGTTGGCCGGGGACATCGGCGAGGCCGAGCGGGCGATGTACACCGTGCGGCTGCTCCCGGGCTCCGGCACCGACGCGCCCGGCCGGATTGTCGGCACGACGACGCTGCACGACGCCGTGCTGGTCGACGAGCGGGTGCACCTCGGCTGGACCGCCTACGCGCCCGACGTGTGGGGCACCGCCGTCAACCCGGAGTGCAAGCGGCTGCTGCTCGCGCACGCCTTCGAGGACTGCGGCTTCGGCCGGGTCAAGATCCAGACCGACCTGCTCAACGTGCGCTCTCAGGCCGCGATCGCCAAGCTCGGCGCCGTCCGCGAGGGCGTGCTGCGCCGGCACCGCCGCCGGGCCGACGGCAGCTTCCGGGACACCGTGGTGTTCTCCATCCTGATCTCCGAGTGGCCCGGCGTCCGCGACCGCCTCGACGCCCGGATCGCCGCGCCGCCGTGACGCGCGGGGCCAGCGAGCGCGGGATCCGCCGCGGAATTCGTTGATGAGAGCGACTCCGACGCGGCAGAACCGGCTCTCGGAGCGGGACGTCCGCGGGCGGGCGCCGGCCGGCGGGTCGCCGCCCGCTCCGTAGACTTCCGCCTGCCGGTCCGGCGCCGCCTGCTCCGCCCGGCCCGTCGACCTGCTCGACCCGCGCGCGTCCCGAATCGCCAAAACTCCGAAGGGCAGCACCCTGCGCATCGTCTTCGCCGGAACCCCCGAGGCCGCCGTGCCGTCGCTCACCGCGGTGCTCGGCTCCCGCCACGATGTGGTGGCGGCGGTGACCCGTCCCGACGCCCGCAGCGGCCGCGGCCGCGGGCTGACCGCATCGCCCGTCGCGGGCGTCGCCGCCGCCGCGGGTGTCGAGGTGCTCAAGCCGGCGTCCGCGGCCGACCCCGCGTTCGTCGACGCGCTGCGCCGGCTGTCCCCGGACGCGGCCGTCGTCGTCGCCTACGGGGCGCTGGTCCGGCCGGCCGTCCTCGGGATCCCGCGGCACGGCTGGGTCAACCTGCACTTCTCCCTGCTGCCCGCGTGGCGCGGCGCCGCGCCGGTGCAGGCCGCGATCCGCGCCGGCGACGAGATCACCGGCGCCAGCACGTTCCGGTTGGACCCCGGCATGGACACCGGGCCCGTGTACGGGGTGATCACCGAGGCGATCCGGCCGCGGGACACCGCCGGCGAGCTGCTCGACCGGCTGGCGACCGCCGGCGCGGCGCTGCTCGTCGCCACCCTCGACGGCATCGACGACGGCTCGCTGTCCGCCCGCCCGCAGCCCGCGGACGGCGTGAGCCACGCGCCGAAGATCACCGTCGAGGACGCGCGCGTCGACTGGTCGCGGCCGGCGACCGCCGTCGACCGGCACGTGCGGGCGATGACGCCCGATCCCGGCGCGTGGACCGGATCGCCGTCGGGGCGGCTGCGCGTGGGGCCGGTCGAGCCGCTCGCCGCCGACGACACACCGCCGCTCGCACCCGGCGAGCTGCGCGCCGAGCGCCGGCGCGTGCTGGTCGGCACGGGCACCGGACCGGTCGCGCTGGGGGATGTCACTCCGCAGGGCCGCCGGGCCATGCCGGCGCTGGACTGGGTCCGCGGCGCCCGGCCCGGCCCGGGGACCGTGCTCGGCGCCGAGAGAGCCGCACTCGGATGAGCGACGGACCAGACGGACCCGACAAGCGGGGCGAGCGCGACGAGCACGACACCGGCGACGCGCGAGCCGAGCCCGACCGAGCCGCGGCTCGCCGCCACGTCGCGCACCGCGACGCCTCGCGCGGGGCAACCCCGCCCGACCGCGGCCGCGGTCGTGACCGGGACCGCGGCGGGCGAGGACCGGCGCGCCGGCCCGCCACCCGGCGGCCGCCAGCGGTCGACCCCGCCCGGCAGGTCGCCCTGGACGCGCTCGCGGCGGTCCGCGCCCGCGGCGCGTACGCCAACCTGACGCTGCCCGGGCTGCTCACCCAGCGCGGGATCACCGGCCGCGACGCGGCTCTCGCGACGGAGCTGACCTACGGCACCTGCCGCACCCTGGGCCAGCTGGACGCGGTGCACGGCTCCTGCGGCGACCGCGAGCTCGCCCGGCTGGACGGCGAGGTGGTGGACGCGCTGCGCCTCGGCACGTACCAGCTGCTGCACACCCGGATCCCGCCGCACGCCGCGGTGTCGGCCACCGTCGAACTCGTGCGCGCGGGCGAGCGGCCCGGCGCGGCCGGGTACGTGAACGCCGTGCTGCGGCGCGTCTCCGAGGCGGACCTGCCGACCTGGATCGAGCGGCTGGCGCCGACGGAGAGCGCCGATCCGTTCGGGCACCTGGCGATGGCGTACGCACACCCGCGGTGGATCGTGGCGGCGCTCGACGACGCGCTGGGTGGGGGACGTCCGCATCCGGAGCTGGCCGCGGCGCTGGACGCGGACGACCACCCGGCGGCGGTGCACCTCGTGGCCCGGCCGGGCCTGATCGACCGCGACGAGCTCGTCGCCGAGACCGGCGGCGCGCCGGCCCGCTTCTCGCCGTTCGGCGTCTACCTGCCCGGCGGCGACCCCGGCCGGATCGCCGCGGTCGGGGCGGGGCGCGCGGCCGTGCAGGACGAGGGCTCCCAGCTGGTCGCGCTCGCGGTGGCGAACGCGCCGCTCGACGGGCCGGACGCGCGGTGGCTCGACCTGGCCGCGGGACCCGGCGGGAAGACGGGCCTGCTCGGCGCGCTCGCCGCACAGCGCGGCGCCGCCGTCGACGCGGTCGAGCCGGCCCGGCACCGCGCCGAGCTGGTCCGGCGCACGACCGCGGGACTGCCGGTCACGGTGCACCTCGTCGACGGCAGGCGCTCCGGCCTCCCGGCCGGTGGGTTCGATCGCGTCCTGCTCGACGCCCCGTGCACGGGGCTGGGCGCGCTCCGCCGCCGGCCCGAGGCGCGCTGGCGGCGGAAGGAGTCCGACCTGGAGTCGCTGACCCGGCTGCAGCGCGAGCTGCTGCGCGCGGCGGCCGGGCTCGTCCGGCCCGGCGGCATTCTGGGCTACGTCACCTGCTCCCCGCACCTCGCCGAGACCGCCCGGATCGTGGGCGGCCGCCCGCGGGGCCTGCAGCTGCTGGACGCGCGCGCGGCACTGCCGCCAGGCATGCCCGACCTGGGGCCGGGGCCCACCGTCCAGCTCTGGCCCCACCGGCAGGGCACCGACGGGATGTTCCTCGCGCTGATGCGACGGGTGGACGCCTGAGCCGGATCGACGCGCGCGGGCCCGGCGCCGGCTGCCGTCGTTAGGCTCTGCCGGTGCCCCCGCTGATCGCGCCCAGCATCCTGTCCGCCGACTTCGCCCACCTGGCCGACGAGGCGGCGGCGGTCGAGGGCGCGGACTGGCTGCACGTCGACGTCATGGACAACCACTTCGTGCCGAACCTGACGATCGGCCTGCCGGTGGTGAAGGCCCTGCGGGCGGCGACGCGGATCCCGCTGGACTGCCACCTGATGATCACCGACCCGGACCGCTGGGCGATCGGGTACGCGCAGGCGGGCGCGTACAACGTCACCGTGCACGCCGAGGCCGTCGCCGACGCCGTCGGCACGGCGGCGGCCCTCCGCGCGGCGGGCGCGAGGGCCGGGCTGTCGGTGAAGCCGGGCACCGACCTCGACGCCTGGGTCGATGCGCTGCGGCACTACGACACGCTGCTGGTGATGACGGTCGAGCCCGGCTTCGGCGGCCAGGACTTCATGCCGGAGATGATGGCCAAGGTGCGCAGGGCCCGGCACCTGGTGGACAGCGGCGAGCTCTACCGTCGTCATCCAGGTCGACGGCGGCATCGCCGAGTCGACGATCGATCAGGCCGCGCAGGCCGGGGCTGACTGCTTCGTCGCCGGTTCCGCGGTGTACAGCACGGACGACCCGGCCGCCGCCGTCGACGACCTGCGGCGCCGGGCCGCCGTCGCGCGCGAGCGCTGAGCCGTCCCCGCGGCACTGGCGTGGCCCAGTCGCGCATCAGTGCCCGATCCGCGCGGCGGCAAGGGGTGCGGGCCCGGCCGGGTCCGCCGACTCCAGCCCCCCGCGAACGCGGCGAGGGAGCGGGACATGATCCGCGGCCCGGTCCGCCGGAGGGCCGGCGCGAGCAGGCGCCACCAGCCACGGAGATCACCCTGGTCGGCCGCGGCGGCGCCCCGCGCCGGGTACGCGGGCGTGGCGGGTCCGCGCACGGTGCAGGATGGTGAGGGAAAACGACCGCAACGGCCGGGCAGTCAGGGGACCGCCCCGGGTGGAAGGGCTGGCATGTTCACCGGCATCGTGGAGGAGCGCGGCGTGGTCGTCGACATCACCGTCGACGCCGGGGTCGAGCCAGGCGGGAGCGGCGGAGCGGCGCGCCTGACCGTGCGGGGCCCGACGGTGACGGCCGACGCCGGGCACGGCGACTCGATCGCGGTCTCGGGCGTGTGCCTCACCGTCGTCGACAGGTCGGCGGACACCTTCACCGTCGACGTGATGGCCGAGACGCTGCGGCGCACCACGATCGGCGCCCTGCGTGCCGGCGACCCGGTGAATCTGGAGCGCTCGGTCACCGCGGCGACCCGGCTCGGCGGTCACCTCGTGCAGGGCCACATCGACGGCACCGGGGTGCTGACCGCCCGCGCCCCGCACGAGCACTACGACGAGATCCGGGTGGCGGTCGGCGCCGACCTCGCGCCCTATCTCGCGCCCAAGGGAGCCGTTGCGCTGGACGGGATCTCGCTGACGGTCATCGACGTGGTGGACACCGCGGACGGAGCCGAGTTCGGACTCGGCATCATCCCGGAGACCCGCTCGGCCACCACCATCGGCGCCACGCCGCTGGGCGGCAGGGTGAACGTCGAGGTGGACGTGATCGCCAAGTACGTCGAGCGGTTGCTGACCGGTCCCTGGGCGGACAGGGCGGGCAGGTCCGGACCGGCCGCCGCAACGATGCGGCCCGCGGTGGCCGGGGAACGGGAGCACGGATGAGCGTGGATCTGGGTCGGGCCGGCATTCCCCTCGACGGCGAGGACGAGGCCTGGGTGACGCGCGAGCGCACCGCAGCCGGCTTCGACACCATCGATTTCGCCATCGCCGAGATCGCCGCGGGGCGGCCGGTGGTCGTGGTGGACGACGAGGACCGGGAGAACGAGGGCGACCTGATCTTCGCCGCCGAGCTCGCCACGCCCGAGTTGGTCGGCTTCACGGTCCGCTACTCGTCCGGCGTGATCTGCGTCCCGCTCACCGGCGAGGACTGCGAGCGGCTCGACCTGCCGCCGATGTTCCGGGTCAACCAGGACCGCAAGGGCACCGCGTTCACGGTCTCCGTCGACGCGAAGGACGGTGTCACCACGGGTATCTCGGCGGTCGAACGGGCGCACACGATCCGCGTGCTGGCCGACCCGGCGAGCACCGTGGATGACGTCACCCGGCCGGGTCACGTGTTCCCGCTGCGCGCGCGCGAGGGCGGGGTGCTGGTCCGGCCGGGACACACGGAGGCCGCGGTCGACCTGACCCGGATGGCGGGCCTGCGGCCCGCCGGCGTGCTGTGCGAGATCGTCAACGACGACGGCTCGATGGCGCGGCTGCCGCAGCTGCGCCGGTTCGCGCGTCGGCACAATCTGGCGCTGATCTCGATCGCCGACATGATCGCCTACCGGCGCGTGCGCGAGGTGCAGATCCGCAGGGTCGCCACCGCGCGGCTGCCGCTGCCGCAGGGCGAGTTCACGGCGATCGGCTACCTCAGCACGGTCACCGGGCGGGAGCTGATCGCGCTCGTCTGCGGCGAGATCGGCGACGGACGGGACGTGCTCGTCCGCGTGCACTCCGAGTGCCTGACGGGCGACGTGCTCGGCTCGCTGCGCTGCGACTGCGGCCCGCAACTGCACGCCGCGCTGCGGGCGGTGGCGGCCGAGGGTCGCGGCGTCGTGCTCTACATCCGCGGGCACGAGGGCCGCGGCATCGGGCTGCTCGACAAGCTGCGTGCGTACGAGCTGCAGGACGGCGGCGCGGACACCGTCGATGCCAACCTCGCCCTCGGGCTGCCGGCCGACGCCCGCGAGTACGGCACGGGCGCGCAGGTGCTCGCCGACCTCGGCATCTCCTCGATGCGGCTGCTGACGAACAACCCGGCGAAGCGTGCCGGCATGGAGGGCTACGGCCTCACCGTGGTCGGACGCGTCGCGCTGCCGGTGGCGGCGAACCCGGAGAACCTCCGCTACCTGACCACGAAGCGCGACCGGATGGGCCACGAGCTGGACGGTCTCGGCCATGCCTGAGCGAACGGCGGCGGCGAGCGGGGCCCCGCGATGAGCGGCGAGGGCCGGCCGGCGCTCGACGTGCCGGACGCGCACGAGCTCAGGGTCGGCGTCGTGGCGACCTCCTGGCACGCCGACATCACCGACACCCTGCTCGAGCGGGCGCTCGGCACGGCCGACCGGGCCGGGGTGGCGAACCCGACGGTGGTGCGGGTGCCGGGCGCGATCGAGCTGCCTGTCGCGGCGCAGGCGCTGGCCGAGGGGCACGACGCGGTGGTCGCGCTGGGCGTGGTGATCCGCGGCGGCACACCGCATTTCGAGTACGTCTGCGACTCCGTGACGACCGGGTTGACGCGGGTGGCGCTGGACGCCGGGGTGCCCGTCGGGAACGGCGTGCTGACCTGTGACACGCACGCCCAGGCGGTCGACAGGGCCGGCGGACCGGACGCGGTGGAGGACAAGGGTGCCGACGCGATGGTCGCGGCGCTGACCACGGCACTGGTGCTGCGCACCATCCGGGCGCCCGGTGGGCGGATGGGCTTCGGCCGATGAGCGCCGACCGCTCCGCCCCGATCCTGCTGCAGGTCCGCCCGCGGCGGATCGTCATCTACGCGTCGATCGCGGCGTTCCTGGTGGTGGCCGCATCGGTGACCATCGGCATCCTGCTCGCCGGCACGAACGAGGGCGTCCAGTTCCGGCTCTCCGACCAGATCGGCATCATCGGCGTCGGCCTGATCCTCGCCGCGGTGATCATGACGGCCGCCCGCCCGCGCCTGCGTGCTGACGAGAACGGGCTGTGGAACCGCAATGTCGTCGGCCAGTCGTTCATCCCGTGGCAGCTGGTGGTGCGCATCGCCTTCCCGGAGGGCGCCAACTGGGCGCAGCTGATCATGCCGGACGACGAGTCCAAGCCGCTGATGGCGATCCAGGCCATGGACAGGGGCCGGGCGGTCGCGGCGTTGGAGGAGGTGCGTGCGCTGCAGCGCCGATACGGCCCGCCGCCGCCCGTCCGGCCCCCGGGATCCGAGCTCACCGCCGACCCGCCCCGCCCCCTCGGCCGGCTCGAGATGATCGACCTGGAGAAGGCCGCCGAACGCGACCGCGACGAGGCCCGCAAAGCGGCCCGCAAGGCCCAGAAGCGCTTCTCCCAGGACGCGTAGGGCGTCACCGCTCGAGCGCGGGTTCTGCCGCTGTTCGACGCCTTCCCAGCCGGATTCCGCGGCACATCTCGCACCCGACGGGCTCAGGCCGAGCGTCGGGTCGCCCGCAGCCGGGTCAGCGTGCGGCGCACCAGCGCGACCACCCGCTCCGGCTCGTCGACCAGCTGCCGCGAGGTGACCTGCAGGACCGTCCAGCCCGCCTCCACCAGCGCGTTGTGTCGCCGCCGGTCGGCCTCGAAGCGGTCGGCGCCGTGGAACGCGCGGCCGTCGATCTCGATCGCGAGCCTTACGTCCTCGAACGCGATGTCCGGCCGGAAGGAACCGACCGCCGTGCGGACGCGTGGGTTCGCCACCCAGCCGGACAGGCCAGCCTCGCGAAACCGCATGTGCGCCAGCTGCTCGGCCGGCGACCACGGCGCGTCGGCGGCGGCGGCCACGGCCTGGGCGGCGCGTCGCCGGCCCCGCCGGCCTGGCGCCGCGTCGAGCTGCGACCGCAGCTCCGCTGGCGTCACCAGCCCGAGGCGCACGGCGATCGGAATGACGTCCGTGCGCCCGGCGTGGGCTAGGTCGAGGCAGGTCCGCGGGGCCGTCGTGACGCGCAGGATGTCCAGTTCGGCGATGTCCGTGGGCGGGATCGCGCGGCGGTGCAGGCGGACCCAGGGCGGCGGCTCCAGCGCCCGAGGCGATTGAGATCGACCTCGGCCGGGGCGACGCATCGATGCCGTGACACCAGGCGGCCGCCCGGCCGCAGACCACCGACGCCCGGCCGGCCCAGAGCCACGCCGCGAACACGCGCGTCGCCGGGTGCCGGGGATCCACGCCCACCGCGTAGACGCGCGGCAGAACCCGTACCCACCGCCCCCGACGGACCTGGTTGTCGTTGTCGAGCCATCTGCGGGTTCGCCCGGCGTCGAGCACCTGGTCGCGCGCGATGAGACCGTGCTGCCGCGCGAGGAGTCGGTCGATGCGCGGGGTCGGGGGCAGGGGCGTCACACGACGAGTCGACCGGAGAGGCGCCCTGCACGGCAAGGCGCCGGGCGCGGCTGTGGACAGCTCGACGTCGACCGCGGGGTATGCCGCGTGGTTCGCCCCGTCGGGGCACGATTCGGCGGCAGATGCGGCACTCGGCCGCCCGCGGCGACGGTCGGCCGACGTCAGGTGCGGCCCTCGCCGGGCCCGTGGCCGGCCGGGTCGGGGAACACGGAGTACTCCCGGAACGCGCCCTGCAGGCCGGACAGCCCGTCGCGGAAGGCGGCGGCGTGCGGCCCGAGGTCGGGGGCGGCGGCGTTCACCAGGCCCGCGAGCGCGGTGATCAGCGTCCTCGCCTGATCCAGGTCGCGGTGCGCGGGCGTGGCGGGGTCCGCGGCGGCGAGGCCGAGCTGCTCCGCCGCGGCGCTCATCAGCATGAGCGCGGCGCGCGAGATCACCTCGACGGCGGGCACGTCCACGAGGTCGCGGCCCCCGCCGGTCCCCCCGCCGCGGTCCTCGTCGGGGTCGGCGGAGCGGGCGGTCGTCGGCGCCCGCCGCGCGGAAGGAGGACTCATCGCTGGTCACGGCCGTGTACGCTGTCATGTGCGACCAAACCCCGCGTCCGCGGGGCAGCAAGCGGAGCCCGACTCCCACCCGAGCAGCCGCGAGGCGGCCGGGTCACCCGGTCCGTCGATGGTGACATCGATGATGCGCGACCCGCTCGGCGGGTGCGCGACCGAGTTCAGTGGGCCCTGCGTGCGCGCTCCGCGGGCCCCGTTTCCAGCACTGGCAGCCCCGGAACGCGTCCGGATCCGGCTGACCGGGTCCGGGCCGGAGGAGCGCGGGGCGCGGCTGCACGCACCACGAGCACCAGCGGCAGTACCCCACAGCACCCGACTCCAGGAGGACTCAATCAGCGTCGAGCCACGCATCAACGACCGGATCCGGGTTCCGGAGGTCCGACTCGTCGGCGCCGAGGGCGAGCAGATCGGCATCGTGCCGGTCGGCGAGGCCCTGCGGATGGCCCAGGAGGCAGATCTCGACCTCGTCGAGGTCGCGCCCGATGCCCGACCGCCGGTCTGCAAGTTGATGGACTACGGCAAGTTCAAGTACGAGAGCGCGCAGAAGGCCAGAGAGGCCCGTCGGAACCAGGTTCTGACGGTCATCAAGGAGATGAAGCTCCGGCCCAAGATCGACGCCCACGACTACGAGACCAAGAAGGGCCACGTCGTCCGCTTCCTCAAAGCGGGCGACAAGGTCAAGGTGACGATCATGTTCCGCGGCCGGGAGCAGTCCCGCCCCGAGCTCGGCTTCCGGCTGTTGCAGCGGTTGTCGGCGGACGTCGCCGAGCTCGGGTTCGTGGAGAGTGCGCCGAAGCAGGACGGCCGGAACATGATCATGGTCCTGGCCCCGCACAAGCAGGCGAAGACCCGGCAAGCGCCCGCCGCCGCGGCTTCGTAACTCTCGTACGCCCGAACTGCCGGCGCCCGGATCCGGGCGCCGCGCATCGGCCTGCGCTCGCGCGGGCCGGCTGCCGGTCGCGACACGCGCCCGCACCGCCCAGCGCCGCCGGCATCACCCCGCATCACAACAGCACCACAGCGACCATCGGTGGCCGACAGCACTGACCACCGATGACATGCGAGCGAAGGACGAGCCATGCCGAAGAACAAGACGCACTCGGGGATCGAAGAAGCGGGTCAAGGTGACCGGCACCGGCAAGCTGCTGCACGCCCAGGGCGGCAAGCGGCACAACTTCGAGCAGCAAGTCGAGCCGCCGCACCCGGCGCCTGGACGGCCCGGCCCCGGTGGCCGCGGTGGACGTGCCGCGCGTGCGCCGGCTGCTCGGCCTCTGATCACCCGGTCCGCCGCACCAGCGCGGACCCAGGCGTCCCGCGCCGCACCCCGACCAGCGCCGGCCCCGCCGGCCTCGAACGAAGTCTCCGCCGGCTCGCCCGGCGACCGAACAGAAAGCCAGGTGTTCCCGTGGCCAGAGTGAAGCGGGCCGTCAACGCCCAGAAGAAGCGCCGCACCGTTCTCGAGCACGCCAGCGGCTACCGCGGGCAGCGGTCCCGGCTGTACCGCAAGGCGAAGGAGCAGAGGCTCCACTCGCTGAACTACGCCTTCAACGACCGGCGCAAGCGCAAGGGCGACTTCCGGCAGCTCTGGATCACCCGCATCAACGCGGCGGCCCGGGCCCACGGCATGACCTACAACCGCTTCGTGCAGGGCCTCAAGGCCGCCGGCGTCGAGGTCGACCGCAAGGTGCTCGCCGACCTGGCGGTGCGCGACGAGGCGGCGTTCGCCGCGCTGGTCGTGATCGCGCGCGAGGCCGTGCCGTCCGTCGCCGACGCAGGCGCCGGTTCTGGGGCGAACACCGCGGCCGACGACGAGTCGAGCGCGGCCTGACCACCAGGGGCGGCAGCCGACACTCACGTCGAACGCCCGGTCGGGAACGAACCGGCCGGGCGTTCGGCTGTCCGCCGTCCGGCGCCGCCCGCGACCCGCGAGGCGGAGCCGGACCCCGCTGACGGCGTGCTGACCGAGCGGTCCGGCCGGGTCGCCGCGGCGCACCGGCTGCTGCGCCGGTCCCGGCGGACCGAGGCGGGCGAGTTCCTGGCCGAGGGCGCGCCGGCGGTGACCGAGGCGGTCGGCTACGCCAAGGACAATCCCGGCGCGGTGCTGGAGCTGTACGTCACCGCCACGGCCGGGGCTCGTCACGTCGACGCTCGTGCGAGCCGCGTTCGCCGCCGGCGTCGAGGTCACCCAGGTGACGGACCGCGCGGCCGCGGCGCTGTCGGACACGGTGACGCCGCAGGGCATCGTCGCGCGCTGCGCGCTGCCCGACCTCGACCCGGCGGGCCTGCTCGCAGCGTCACCGAGGCTCGTCGTGGTGCTGGTCGCGACCAGCGACCCCGGCAACGCCGGCACCGTGATCCGGCTCGCCGACGCGGCCGGCGCGGACGGCGTGCTGATCGCCGGCGACGGCGTCGACCCGTTCAACCCGAAGGCGGTGCGGGCGTCCGCGGGCAGCCTGTTCCACCTGCCGGTCGCGCGCGTCGCCGATCTCGACACGCTGCCCGGCGCGCTGGCCGACGCCGGCCTCTCGGTGCTGGCCACATCGGGCTCCGCCGATCTCGACCTCGACCGCGCCGCCGCCGACGGCATCCTCGAGCTGCCTACCGCCTGGTTGTTCGGCTCCGAGGCACACGGCCTGCCCGACGCGCTGATCGAGCGCGCCGACGCCGCCGTGCGCGTGCCGATCTACGGCCGCGCCGAGTCCCTGAACCTGGCCACCGCCGCCGCGATCGTGCTCTACGCCAGCGCCCGCGCCCACCGCGGCACCTCCGACCCGCGCTCCTGACCCGCCCCGGACGCGCCGTCCGGACGAGCCTTCCGGACGTCCCGCTTGGACGCGCCGCCCGGACGCGCCGCCCGCACGAAGCCCGTGTCCATGTGTCCCGCCCGCTGCGACTCGTATGACCGTGGGCACTCTCGTATGACGCAATAGCGCCATACGAGAGGTGCCACGGTCATACGGGGTCTCCCGGACGGCGCGAGAGCGGCGGATCGTCACATCAGGTGGCGCGGCGCCGGTGCCTGGCGCGCGGCGCCGGCCGGGTGCCGGTTGCCTCGAGGAAGCCGCGTCGGGCGATCTCGAACGGGGCCAGGGCTTCGACCAGGAAGGCGGCCGCCGCGTTCACGGCTGCAGGGATGTCGCCGGGCTCGGTGGTGTGCAGGACGCCGCCGATCACGGTGTGGTGGATGCGGACGAGGTCGAGCAGCGTGATGTCGCCGGCCAGCGCCCGACGGCCGAGGTCGTAGGCCGCGGAGAGGTGGTGCTCATCGGGGTGTGCGAGATAGGCCAGGAAGGCGGGGCGGTAGTCCAGCGACAGTCGGTCGACGGCGGTGCCGGTCATGGACGTGGGGTCCGACCGCCGGCCGGATCGCCGAGATCCGCGCCTGCCCTGATGATGGATTCGTGGAGCGCGGCGAGGCCCTCGTCGAGGTCGAGGGCGGTCAGCACGCCGTCCAGCCGGGTGCCGAGTCGCACCATGGCGTAGGCGACGTCGGGATTGATGCCGACGATGACGGTGGTCGCGCCGCGCAGTCTGGCCGTCTTGGCGATGGTGCTGAGCGTGTGCGAGGCGAAGGAGTCGAGCACGTCCAGCGCGGCGACGTCGATGACGATGCCGCGGGCGCGATCTCGTCCGACGCGGTCGATGAGGTCCTGTTGGAACCGCCGCAGCTGACTGTCGTCCAGCGCGGTGTGGATCGACGCGATGAGGAACCCACCCTGGCGCAGGATCGAGACCAGGGGTGGCTGCGGGGGACCGGTGGTCCGGTTATCTCTCGGTGTCATCCGACCGGGTCACCTTGAAGCCGAGAAACCGCTCGGCTTCTTCGATACCACCCTGCAGGTCGCCGACCGTGGTGATCTTGCTGAGGTCGACTCCGATCGTGACGAGGGTCTGGGCGATGTCCGCGGACAGCCCGGTGACGATGACTCCGGCGCCCATCAACCGGGAGGCGTCCACGGTCTGGACGAGGTGGTTGGCCACCGCCTCGTCGATGTCGGGGACGCCGGTGATGTCCACGACGACGACCTTCGCGCGGTGGGTGCGGATGCCGCGCAGCAGCTGTTCGGTGAGTTGCCCGGCGCGCTTCGCGTCCAGGATGCCGATGATCGGCAGGATCAGGAGTCGCTCGCGGACCTGCAGGACCGGTGTCGACAGCTCGCGGATGGCATCCTGTTGCTGGCGGATCACCCGTTCCCGCTCTTCGACGAAGCTCACCGCGACCGTGTTCGCGATGCGGTTCGCAGCCGGCTCGTAGGCGTCGAGAATGCGATTGAGCAAAGGAAAGTCGCGGTGGTACTTCTCGAACAGGGAACGTGCGAGCACGTCGCGCAGCAGCAGCACGATGCCGACCACCTCCTCGGTCTCCACGCCTCGGGGGATGATCCGCTCGGACAGGTCGCGGGCGTAGTGCTGGAGGGCTTCGACGCTTCCGGTCTCGAGCACCTCGACGTAGTTGTCGTAGACCGAGGTGGCCTCGGTGAAGATCTCCTGATGCGTCATCGCGGCCAGCAGGGCGGCCTCGGTGATCCGGTTCGCCCACTGCTCGCGCAGGTTCGTCCGGTGCTCCCGCAGGTGCGCGACCAGCTCGGGGAGCAGCGTGTCGGCGTCGGGGGTCGAGTCGTTCTTGATGTCCGTCTCCACTGAAGTCCTTTTCCTCATCGGGATTACAGCCATTTCGCCATGGTCACGGTGGTGCCCTTTCCGACTTCGGACGCGATCTCGAACTCGTCCATGAGTCTGCGCGCCCCGGCGAGCCCGAAGCCGAGCCCCCGATACGTGCTGTATCCGTCGCGCATGGCCTCGGCGACATTCTCGATGCCCGGCCCCGAATCCCTGGCCGTGACGGTCACGCCGCGGCGACCGTCGTCATCGACCATGCGGATCGGTGATCTCGCCCCGGCGGGCGAACTTCACGATGTTGCGGGCGACCTCGGAGACCGCGGTGGCGATCACGGTGAGCTCGGTGGAGGAGAACCCGGCCCTGGCGGCGACCTCGCGTCCCTGCTGCCGGGCGGCGACGACGTCGGCGTCGGCCGCGATCCGCACCCGCACCTCGTCGTCGCTGGTCGCCGGGGGTCGCCGCTCGAACAGCGCGGTACTCAACGCCAGGCAGGTGTCGCAGTCCAGCAGGTGACCGGCGGCGTCCAGGTCGCGCTGCCGACGGCGATCGCCGGCGGACAGCGCGAACAGCACCGGGCGGCAGCGGTCGGTGGGCAGGGTCGCCCCGCGATCGACCAGCAGATACTCGACCCGGAGCTTGGCGCGCGTGCGATTCAGTTGCGCCGCGATGGCGCCGGGCGTGGAGCCGTGATTCGCGGCCAGTTCGGCGGTGCCGACGCGCTCGATCTCATGGGCCAGCAGGACGTCCCGCTCCGGCTGGGGGATCCGGGACAGGGCGGCCTCGACGATGGTGGCCTGCTCGTCGTGCAGGAGTTCGGCGTCGGCGTGGGGCGGCGACGTGTCGGAGACCAACAGGTGCGCGTTGCGCCGGGCGCGCGTCTCGCCCTGTCCGTCGCGCTGATCAGGTTGCGCGCCACCGCGACCGCGTACGGGGCCAAGGTCTCGCGTTCGATACGGTCCTGCGCGGCCATCACCCGGGCCAGGGTCTCCTGCACGAGGTCGTCGACGGACGATCGATCGGGAACGCGCGCGGCGATCACTCGGCGGATCACCGGAATCAGGGCCAGGATCGGGCCGTCGTCTGTGCGAGCGGCCGGATCGGGCATCGGGATACCGGGGATGACCCGTACCTCCACCTCTCCCGGCGAGCCCCCGCCGACCCGCTGACAGGTCCTCCGCATGCTAGCGGGATGTCCGCCGGAGGGGCTGCCATCGACCAGCGCCGGCGGGCGCGAGCGATGCGTCAGTGTGCGACGCGCCGTCAGCCTGCGACGCGCCGTGACGCGGCAGCGACCCGCCGAGGCCCGAGAAGGGGCGATCGGTAGGGAGATGTCCGCGATGCCGGTCGGTCGGACGGATACAGGCGTGGCGCCTCCCGGACGTGGTCTGCCGATGTCGTGCTCTCACCTCTATGACCGCGCGGGACGGCCGGCATGACGGCTCCGGCCTCAACCGCGCCGCGTGCGCAGCGACGACGGCGGGTCGGTGCGCCGCCTCGGCGGGGTTCGCGTCATGGTGGGCGGCGCGCCGACTCATACACCGCAGAGGCCGCCCGCGCGTGTCCCCCCGACGCGCGGGCGGTCTCACCCCATCCGGGTGTGATGCCGGGTCCGTCGGCCCTCGCCACGTCCGCGTGCAGCGAAGGAGTCGTGGACATGACCGCACACCGGGCGATCGAGAGAGAACTGTTCGTCGTCGCCTTGATCAACGGCCACCGTCCGGTTCAGCTCGACGAGTTCACCGAGCCGGCGACGATCACGCTGGCCAGGGAGGAGCTGACGTATCGGCTCACCGGCATCGGCTCGGTCACCACAACGGGTGACGTTCGCTTCCGGCCGACAGCGCCGACAGCGCCGACGGCGCCGACAGCGCAGCACGCCGACGTCGGTGCCCGCGCCGTCTGGCTGATCAGCGACGGCGGCGGCGGGAACTTCTACGCCGAGCCGGCGGCCGCGTTCTGAACCGGCGACGCATCCGGACCCGAGGAGAGGAGAGCACGGACATGTCCGAATCGGCGGAGGATCCGGCTGCAGAGCAGGCGTTCCCCGTGAACCTGGTCGGTGGTCATCAACCCCGGCGGCTGGACGACTTCGTCGGCGCGACGACGGTGAGCCTGCACGCCGCCGACCATGAGGTCTCGCTGGTCGGGGCGGGCATCGAGGACGATCGCGCGGTCGAGTTCAGCGAGAAGGAGTTCGCGTCGGCGGACGACGAGGCGCCGACGTGGCGGATCACCGGTGAGCAGCGCAACCGGTTCGTGGCCGAGCGCTTCGACGACGACTGATGCCGACCCGCCGGCGTCGCCGCGTCATGGATCTCGCCGCCGGCACTCATAGAGGGTGGGCGGCCCGACCGGCATGGCGCCCCGCGTCGACGCTCTGGCGGCGCGGGGCGCCGCGAGCCAGAGGCCGCAGCACCCGAGAACGGAGGCAGGTGACGTGACCATCAGCGATCGCGGGGCGGTCGGATCAGGCCAGACCTATGTCGTCGCGGAGGTGGACGGCCGGAAAGCGACAACCCTGGACGACTTCTCGGCGCCGTTCGTCGGGCTGCTCGTCCGCCGCGGCGCCGAGTCGTGCCGCATCGTCGGGGTCGGCGCCCCGCCGCAGGCCGACGGCGTGCGCTTCCATCAGAAGGACGACGGGCCGGACGGCAAGGACGTCCGGGTGTGGATGATCACCGATCGCGGAGACGGAACGTTCTGCGCCGAGGCGCTGGCCATGTACTGACTCCCGCGCCCCGTGCGCGATCGGCGCCGGCCACCCGTGCGAGGGGCGCAGGTCAGGCCCAGCCGTACCGCTCGCGGAGCCTGGCCTCGACCCGCTGGTAGGGGCTCTCGTCCAGCGCGCACGCCTCCCGGCGCATGCCGTCCACGAACACCCGGAACACCCGGTCGAGGTTCACCCAGGACGGTCGGCCGGCGGAGTCCCAGCGGCCCGAGCCGATCGGCACGAACTCGGCGTCGCCCGCGTGCGACTTCGAGGTCAGCTGCACGGCGAGGCAGGTGCCGCCGCGCTCGGCCGCCACCACCAGCACGGGGCGGTCCTTGCCCCGACCGTCGTGCTCCTCGAAAGGCACCCAGGTCCAGACGATCTCGCCCGGATCGGGGTCGCCGTCGGTGACCGGGTTGTACGACATCCGGACGGGTCCGACGCGCCGCGGGTCGACCTCGATCGTCGCCGACGGACCCTCCCGGCCGGCGGAGTAGATCACCGCGGGGGACGGCGCGCGGGATGCCGGGGCGGTGCCTCGACCGCCCTGCACGGATCGCACGAGCGTGCGGGCCGACGCGCGCAGGGTGCTGAGGAACGACATGGGCTGCACTGTAGTTCCGGCCATCCCGAGCGGATGGCCCATCCCCGGCCGACGGAGTGACCGGGAAACGGCGGGCGCGTCGCCGCCGGCCCGTGGGAGCATGGCCGGATGACGACGACCAGCCCGGCGGAGGGCCGCCGATTTCCCGGGCCCGTGCCCGGGCGCCGCTGACCGTCGCGCGCCTCCCGGGCCGGGCGATCTCCGATTCCGTCGGCGGCCGGGCCATCGCTGCCCGCCGCCTAGACTGCCAAGCTGGCCGGGCACCCGGTCGGCACCGCCCATTTCCCGGCCGGCTCCTGACGAGGCCCGGCCGGCCCCGGAAGGCTGCAGCAGACGATGTCCAGCACTCCCATGTCCCCCCCGGGCACCGCCGCGGGCACGCCTGACGGCGCCGCCCCCGCATACCCCGATCCAAGCGATCTGCCCGCCGTCGAGCACGCGGTGACGCGGGCGCTGGAGGCCGTCGCGGCCGCGGCCGACCTGGATGAGCTCAAGGCGGCCCGCCTCGCGCACGCCGGCGACCGCAGCCCGATCGCGCTCGCCAACCGGGCCATCGCCGACATCCCCAAGGGCGACCGAGCGGCCGCGGGCCGCGCGCTCGGCGCTGCCAAGGCCGCGATCGCCGCGGCCGTCGCCGAGCGGGAGGCGGCACTGGTCGCGGAGCGTGACGCGCGGATCCTGATCGAGGAGACCGTCGACGTCACGCTGCCCTACGACCGGCATCCCGCCGGCGCCCGGCACCCGATCTCGACGATCATGGCCACCATCGAGGACGCGTTCGTCGCGATGGGCTGGGAGGTCGCCGAGGGTCCCGAGCTGGAGACCGAGTGGTTCAACTTCGACGCCCTGAACTTCCCGCAGGACCATCCGGCTCGGGAGATGCAGGACTCGTTCTACGTCGCCGGCCCGGCGGGCGGCGCCGGGGGCGGTGGTCTGGGCAATGGCGGCGGCGGCGCGGATCGGCCGTCCGGGCTGGTGCTGCGCACGCACACGTCCCCGGTGCAGATCCGCTCGATGCTCACCCGCACGCCCCCGCTGTACGTCGTCTGCCCGGGGCGGGTGTACCGAAGCGACGAGCTCGACGCGACCCACACCCCCGTCTTCCACCAGGTCGAGGGGCTGGCGATCGACCGGCACCTGACCATGGCGCACCTGAAGGGCACCCTGGACGCCTTCGCGCGGGCCATGTTCGGCGCCGAATCCCGCACCCGGCTGCGGCCCTCGTACTTCCCGTTCACCGAGCCCAGCGCCGAGATGGATGTCTACTTCCCCGGCAAGAAGGGCGGCGCCGGCTGGGTGGAATGGGGTGGCTGCGGAATGGTCGACCCCAACGTGCTGACCGCCTGCGGGCTGGATCCGCGGGAGTGGACGGGGTACGCGTTCGGCATGGGCATCGAGCGGACCCTGCAGTTCCGCAACGAGATCCCCGACATGCGCGACCTCGTCGAGGGTGACGTGCGGTTCACCACCGCCTTCGGATCGGAGGTCTGAGCCGTGCGCCTGTCCGTCGCCTGGCTGCGCGAGGTGCTCGACCTGCCCGCCGGCACCGCCTCGAACCAGATCGCGGAGGCGTTGCTGCGCATCGGCTTCGAGGTCGAGGACGTGCACACGGTGCCTCTCACCACGGGCGATCTCGTGGTGGGGGAGGTGCTCTCGATCGAGGAGCTGACGGAGCACCGCAAGCCGATCCGCTTCTGCACCGTCGACGTCGGACCGGGTCATGGACCCGATGGCGGCGACGCACCGCGCGGCATCATCTGCGGGGCAACGAACTTCGCGGTCGGGGATCGGGTCGTGGTGGCCCTGCCCGGCGCGGTCCTGCCGGGCGGCTTCGCGATCGCGTCGCGGCCGACCTACGGGCGCATCTCCGACGGGATGATCTGCTCCGACCGCGAGCTCGGCACGGGCCAGGATCACGACGGGATCCTCGTGGTCGGCCCCGATGCGCCCGTCGGCAGCGATGCGCGAGCGGTGATCAATGCCGACGACACCGTCATCGAGCTCGCGATCACCCCGGACCGCGGCTACGCGCTGTCGGTGCGCGGCCTCGGCCGCGAGCTGGCCGCCGCCTTCGACCTGCCGTGGACGGATCCAGGACTGCGGGCCGTACCCGAGCGACCCGACGCCGGCTGGCCGGTGACGATCGACGACCCGGTCGGCTGCGGGCGTTTCGTGACGGTGCGGGTGGTCGGCATCGACCCGTCGGCGCCGTCGCCGTTCTGGTTGCGGCGCAGGCTCTCCGCGGCCGGCATCCGGTCGATCTCGCTCGCGGTTGACGTGACCAACTACGTGATGGTGCATCTGGGCCAGCCGCTGCACGCGTTCGACGCGGGCCGGCTCGCCGGCGCGATCACGGTGCGCCGGGCGCATCCGGGGGAGCGGCTGACCACCCTGGACGGCGCGGTGCGCGCCCTGTCCGAGGACGATCTGGTGGTCGCCGACGAGTCCGGCGCGATCTCGCTGGCCGGCGTGATGGGCGGTGAGTCGACCGAGATCAGCTCGGGCACCACCGATGTCGTCATCGAGGCGGCATACTGGGATCCGCCCGTGATCGCGCGCACCACCCGCCGGCACAAGCTGCCGAGCGAGGCGTCGCGGAGGTTCGAGCGTGCCGTCGACCCGGCGGTCGCCGCCGTCGCCGCCGAGTTCGCCGCCGAGCTGCTGGTTGCCTACGGTGGCGGCGAGATCGTCGGCCGCTCCGACGTTCTCGGTCGACCGCCGGCCCCGGTCCCGATCGACCTGCCGGTCACCGAGCCGGAGCGGCTGATGGGTCGCCCGTACACGGTGGGGGTGATCACCCGCCGACTCGAGCAGCTCGGCTGCGTGGTGACCGCCGCCGTCGCGCCGGAACCCGGATCGCCGCAGGCACTCTCGGTGCTGCCGCCGTCGTGGCGGCCGGACCTGACCCGCCCCGCCGACCTGGTGGAGGAGGTCGCGCGGCTCGAGGGCTTCGACACCGTGGACGCTGTGCTGCCGCTGGCGCCCTCCGGCACCGGGCTGACCGGCGGGCAGCGCCGGGAACGGGCGATCGCGGCGGACCTGGCGTCGGCCGGCCTCACCGAGGTGCTGTCGTTCCCGTTCCTCGGCGACGCCGACCTGGCCGCGCTGGGTCTGCCCGACGGCGACGTCCGGCGGCGCGGCGTCGCGCTGCGCAACCCGCTGGACGCCGAGCGGCCGATGATGCGCACCACGCTGCTGCCCGGGCTGCTGGACACGGTCACCCGCAACATCTCTCGGGGCAGCCGCGATCTCGCCGTGTTCGAGATGGGGCCCGTCTTCCTGCCGCGCAGCAACGCGCCGGCCGTGCCGTCGGTCGGCGTCGCCGGCAGGCCGACCGAACAGCAGCTCGCCGTGCTGGACGCGGCGCTGCCGAACCAGCCCCGGCACTGCGCGGTGGTGCTCGCCGGCACGCTCGATCGTCCCGGCTGGTGGGGCGGCGGGCGCGCGGCGTCGTGGGCCGACGCGGTGGAGCTGGCCCGGCGGATCGGCCGCACGGCCGGTGTGGAGCTGCGCGTGGTGGCCGGGCAGGCGGCGCCGTGGCATCCGGGCCGGTGCGCGAGCGTCAGGGTCGGCGACTGGCCGCTGGGCTTCGCCGGTGAGTTGGCGCCCGCCGTGGTGGAGCGGCTGGGCCTGCCGCCGCGCACCGCCGCGCTCGAGCTCGACCTCGACGGCATGCCCGCCCGCGAGCCGGCGGTGGCCCCGACGATCTCCCCGTACCCGCCCGTGCACCTGGACCTGGCGGTGGTCGTCGACCGGGCCGTCCCGGCCGCGGACGTGCTGACCGCGCTGCGCGACGGCGGCGGCGAACTGCTGGAGTCGCTGCGGCTGTTCGACGTCTACACGGGCGACCAGGTCGACGCGGACCGAAAGTCGCTGGCCTTTGCGATGGTGGTCCGCGCTCCGGATCGCACGCTGACGGCGGCGGACGCCACGGGGGTGCGCGACGCTGCCCTGGCCGCCGCCGCGCAGCGTGTCGGCGCCGCGCTCCGGTGACAACCGGCTGACGCGCGCGAAGCGGTGGTCGACCGCCGTGGTCGGCGCGCATGACGCTGGTTGTCCCCACCGGGCGAGCGCCCGGTCACCCACGCTCAGGGAAAGATGTCACGATGGTCCCCATGCCCCTGCAACAACAGAGCGAGCTGGTCCGGAAGATCGAGAACTCCGGGTACTACCCGGCGCTGGTCTCCGACGTGCTCGGGATCGCCCTGGCCGACGAGCCGGTGGTGGCCCACCTGGTGCAGAGCGAGACCACCTTCGACGTCGACACCGTGCGCCGGCACCTGTCGGTGGTGGTGCTGACGGGCAGCCGGCTGGTCTTCGTGCACGCCGACGACCACGGCGGCGACGAGGAGCACGGGGACGAGGCGCACGGGATCGCCAGCAGCGAGTCGGTGCCACTGTCCGCCGTCCGGTCGGTGATGGTCACGCATGTGGTGCCGCAGCCGGAGAAGTACCGGCCGGGAACGCTCGGCCGCGAGCTCACGCTGACGATCGGCTGGGGGGCGGTCTCCCGCGTCGATCTCGAACCGGCCACCTGCGGCGACCCGCAATGCGAGGCCGACCACGGGATGACGGGCAGCCTCACCGCCGACGACCTGTCGCTGCGGGTGAGTGCCGAGGCGGAGGGCGACACCGCCCTCGCCGACGCCGTCGCGTTCGCACGGGTCCTGTCCTCGATGACGGCGGCGGCCGCGAGCCGCCGGTGACGCCCTGGCCGGACGCACCGATCGTCCCGGCCTACGGCCCCAGCACCCTGACGGCGTTGCTGCCCGGTGTCGCGAGGGCGCTCGGCGCCGACACCTGCCTGCCCGCCGCCGACGTCCCCGCCTCCCGGTCGATCTGCGTGGTCGTGCTCGACGGGCTCGGGCTGTGCCTGCTGCGCGAGGCCGCGGCGACCGCGCCGTTCCTGCACTCGCTGATCGCCGGTTCGGCCCCGTTCACCGCCGGCTGCCCCAGCACGACGGCCACCTCGCTCGCCTCGCTCGGCACCGGTCTGCCACCGGGCCGGCACGGCCTGGTCGGCTACGAGGTCCTCGACCCCGACCGGCGCGTGCTGCTGAACCAGCTGACCTGGGACCCAGCCGTCGATCCGTTGCACTGGCAACCACACCGCACGGTGCTGGAAACGCTGGCAGGGCAGGGAGTTTCGGTAACCACGACCGGCAATCCGGAATTCGCAGGATCCGGCCTGAGCACGGCCGCCCTGCGCGGCGGCGAGTTCATCGGGCTGAAGCGGCTGAACCGCAGGGTGGACCTCGCCCTCGACCGGCTCGCCGCGCCCGGACGCGGGTTGGTCTACCTGTACTGGGGTGCCCTCGACGGCGCCGGTCACCAGTACGGCATCCGGTCGCACGAGTGGCTCCGCGAGCTCCGCCGGGTGGACCACGCCCTGGCGCGGCTCGCGCGCCGGCTGCCGCCCGGGGCGGCGCTGGTCATCACCGCTGACCACGGGATGGTCGACGTGCCGCACGGGGATCGACTGGACCTCGGCACCCGTGACGACCTCGCCGCAGGCGTCGAGATCCTCGGCGGGGAGCCGAGGCTCGCGCAGCTGTACTGCGCACCCGGGTCGTCCGCGGCGGTCGCCGCGCGGTTCTCCGACGCCCTCGGTCACCGGGCGTGGGTGCGCACCCGCGACGCCGCGGTCGCCGAGGGCTGGTTCGGTCCGCTGGTCGAGGACCGGGTGCTGCCGCGGATCGGGGACGTGCTCGTCGCCGCCCGGGGATCGTTCGCGCTGGTGGATTCGCGCACCGCCCGCCCGCATCTGCTCCGGCTGATCGGGCAGCACGGCTCGCTCACCGCGGCCGAACTCGAGGTGCCGCTGCTCGTGCAGGTCGGCTGACCGGCTACCCGCCCGCAGGGGCCGTCCAGGTCGCGTGCATCGGCAGCACGACCCCCCGCGGATCCACCCGGCGCCGGATCCGCGCCAGGCGGTCCCGGACGTCGTCGGCGAAGAACAGGCCGGCGCCGGGCACCTCGCGAAAGTTCGAGTAGTCCACCGGGTTCAGCCACGCGGCGAGGTCGCGTCGCAGCGCGGCGATGTCGCGGCGCGTGTCCCGCACCGACGCCGCATCGGGGGTGACGTTGCCCGCCATCGCGAGGTAGGCGCCGGGCAGCCGGTCCAACGCCCCGCCGCGGGGATCGGGCCGGCCGAGCGCGCCGCCGAGGACCCGCAGTTCGATCATCGCGACCGCGGTCCGCGCCTCCGGGCCGATGTGCCGGAGCAGGGCGTCGATCGCGCCGGCCGGCAGGTCGTCCAGGATCATCCCGTCGTTGGTGGCCGGCGCCGGGCCGGGCGGGGCGAGGTGGACGGCGGCGACCGCATCCGACGTCGTGCCGGCGACGGTGTCCATCGCCGGGCCGAGACCGCGCAGCGGCGCCAG
This sequence comes from uncultured Actinomycetota bacterium, assembly GCA_963829945.1. GTDB lineage: Bacteria > Actinomycetota > Actinomycetes > Mycobacteriales > Nakamurellaceae > Nakamurella. Next base: position 423,942 of record CAWHKH010000004.1, read on the forward strand.
CGCGCTCGTCGCTTCGTCGTCCGGCATCGCCAGGGTGCCCTGCATGACCACGAAGCCCTTGCCCCGCAACGGCTCCGGTGCGCTCGGCAGGTCGGGCACATGCATCAGCCGGATCGCCGCGGTGACCCGATCGTCCAGCTCCGTCGCCCACTCGTGGAAGGCGGCGAGCAGCTCGGCCGCCCGCGCGATGGGGAACCACAGGGCGCCGGCACTGACCCGCTCGACCGGGAACACCCGGACGTCCAGCGCCGTCACCACGCCGAACCCGCCGCCGCCGCCGCGCAGCGCCCAGAACAGGTCCGGCTCGCGCTCGGCGTCCGCCCGCCGGATCTCGCCGTCGGCCGTCACCAGCTCGACCCCGCTGACGCTCGAGGAGGCGAGCCCCCGCTGCCGGGCGTACCAGCTGACGCCGCCGCCGAGCGTGTAGCCGATCACCCCGACGCTCGCATCCGTGCCGTACAGCCCGAAGAGCCCCTGCGCCGCAGCGCGTTCCGTCACCGTCGCCCAGTCGGCGCCGGCCTGCACCCGCGCGATCCGCCGCGCGGCGTCGACCCGCACGTCCCGCAGCGCAGAGGTCCGCAGGAGGATCGCGCCGGCCAGGTCGCCCAGCGCCGCGGCCGCGTGCCCGGTGCCCTGCGGCGCGACCCGCAGGCCGCGGCGGTCCGCGAACCGGAGCACGGCGCTGATCTCGGCCACGCCGGTCGGCCGCGCCACGGCCGCCGGACGCTGGTCGACCGCGAGGTTCCACGCCCTGCGGGCCTCGTCCCACCCCGGGGCGCCGGGACGGACGAGGCACTGCGGGTCGATGCCGGTGCCGGTGCCCGTGCCGCGACGCGCCGGCGGCGCCGACGGCCGTTCCGCGGGTCAGGTCGGTGCTGTTTCGGTGCTCGTTCGGTGCTCGTTTCGGTGCTCATGGGTGTGCTCCCCGGTGTGCCTGGGGCGTGGCCGGCGGGGATGTGCCAGGCTGGCCCACGACTTCGTTGGACGGTGTGTGTATTGGACTGACACAATGTGTATCAAATGAACGACGCGCAGGGCAAGAGGCATTACGACAACCGGCTGCGCGCGCAGCAGGCGGCGGAGACGCGGCACCGGATCCTTGAGACCGCGCGCGCGGAGTTCCTCGGCCGCGGCTACGCGGCGACGTCGATGTCCGGCGTGGCGCGATCGGCCGGCGTCTCGCGGGAGACGGTCTACAAGATGTTCGGCTCCAAGCCGGCCCTGCTGAAGGACGTCTACGACGTCGCGCTCGCGGGCGACGAGGAGGCGCTGTCGATCGCCGAGAGGCCGCTCTACCGCGACATTCTCGACGAACCCGTGGCGCGAAGGAAGCTGGCCCTGCTGGCCACCGCCTCCGCCGACCTGATGGGACGGCTGGGGCCGGTGATCGGCATGATCGCCGCCGGCGCCAGGGCCGGCGATCCCGACCTGGTCGCGCTCGCGGAGACGTCCAAGGCGGAGCGGCTGGCCGGGGTGGCCGGGCTGGTCTCGAACCTGGCGGCGGCGGACGGGCTGCGCGCCGGACTGTCGGTCGAGCGGGCGGTCGACCAGATGTGGATGCTGCTGTCGCCTGAGGTCGCCCAGCTGCTGCTCGACGATCGGGGATGGACGCTCGCCGAGTACGGGGAGTGGCTGGACGGCGCGCTGGCCGACGCGCTCCTCCGGCGGTGACGGGCCGCGTGGCGCGCGGCGCGGAGACCACCAGCGGATGATCATGCATTGACCTGTATAGTCACCACGTCGGACTTCGGAGGTGAACGGGCATGGTCGCGATCCGCGCGGCGGTCGCCGGTGCGAGCGGGTACGCCGGCGGCGAGCTGTTGCGCCTGCTGCTGGCGCATCCCGACGTCACCGTCGGGGCCGTCACCGCGCACAGCAGCGCGGGTGACCGGCTCGGCGACCACCAGCCGCACCTGCTCCCGCTCGCCGAGCGGGTGCTCGAGCCGACGACCGGTGAGGCGCTCGCCGGGCACGACGTCGTGTTCCTCGCGCTGCCGCACGGGCAGTCCCACGAGCTGGCCGCCGGGCTGGGCGCCGACGTGCTGGTGGTCGACTGCGGCGCCGATCACCGGCTGCTCGATCCCGTTGCCTGGCAACGGTTCTACGGCGGCGACCACCCCGGATCGTGGCCGTACGGGCTGCCCGAGCTGCCGGGCGGGCGGGACGCGCTGCGCGGGACCAGGCGGGTGGCGGTGCCCGGGTGCTACCCGACGGTGTCGTCCCTGGCGATGGCGCCCGCGCTCGCGGCCGACCTCGTCGACCCCGCCGTCGTCGTGGTGGCCGCCTCGGGCACCTCCGGCGCCGGCAAGGCGCCGAAGGTGTCGCTGCTCGGCTCGGAGGTGATGGGATCCGCCTCGGCGTACGGCGTCGGCGGCGTCCACCGGCACACCCCGGAAATCGTGCAGAACCTGTCGGCCGCCGCGGGCACGCCGGTCTCCGTGTCGTTCACACCGGTGCTGATCCCCATGTCCCGCGGCATCCTCGCCACGGTGAGCGCCCCCGTGCGCGCCGGCGTGGGCGTCGACGACGTCCGGGCCGTGTTCGAGAAGGCCTACGCCGACGAGCCGTTCGTCCACCTGCTGCCGGCCGGGTCCTGGCCGACCACGGCGGCCACGCTCGGCGCGAACACGGTGCTGCTCCAGGTGGCGGTCGACGAGGACGCCGGCCGGGTGGTCGTGGTCGGCGCGATCGACAACCTGACCAAGGGCACCGCCGGCGCGGCGGTGCAGTGCATGAACCTCGCGCTGGGACTGCCCGAGACCGCTGGCCTGCCGGTGATCGGGGTGGCACCGTGACCACCGCGGCCGCCGCCGGGCCCCGCCCCGACGACGTCGCACCCGGTCCCGCGCGGGCAGGCGTGACGGCCGCCGCCGGCTTCCGGGCCGCCGGGGTCACCGCCGGGCTGAAGGAGTCCGGCCGGCCGGACGTCGCGGTGGTGGTCAACGACGGCCCGCGGTTCGCGGCGGCCGGGGTGTTCACCGCGAACCGGGTGAAGGCGGCGCCCGTGCGCTGGTGCGCCCGGATCCTCGACCGGCCCGGCGCCGAGCTCACGGCCGTGGTGCTCAACTCCGGCGGCGCGAACGCGTGCACCGGACCGGCCGGGTACGCCGACACCGTCGCCACCGCCGAGCATCTCGCCGCGCTGCTGGACGCTCGGGCCGACCGGGTCGCGGTGGCCAGCACCGGCCTGATCGGGCTTCGGCTTCCCATGCCCACCCTGCTGGCCGGCGTCGACGCGGCGGTGGCGGGGCTCGACGCCGGGGGCGGCCCGGCCGCGGCCACGGCGATCATGACGACCGACACCGTGCGCAAGACCGCGCAGGTGAGCGTGAACGGGTTCACGGTGGGCGGCATGGCGAAGGGTGCCGGCATGCTGGCCCCCGGCCTGGCCACGATGCTCGTCACCCTCACCACCGACGCGGATGCGGACAGCGCCGCGCTCGACGACGCCCTGCGCGCGGCCACCCGGGTGTCGTTCGACCGGCTGGACTCCGACGGTGCCATGTCGACCAACGACACCGTGCTGCTGCTCGCCTCCGGCGCGTCCGGCGTGGTGCCCAGCGCACGCGAGCTGACGCTCGCCGTCACCCGCGTGTGCACGGACCTGGCCGGCCAGCTGCTGGCCGACGCCGAGGGCGCGACGAAGGAGATCGCCATCGAGGTGCGGCACGCCGCCACCGAGGACGACGCCGTGGCCGTCGGCCGCGCCGTGGCCAGGAACAACCTCGTCAAGACCGCGTTCTTCGGCCAGGATCCCAACTGGGGGCGGATTCTCGCCGCGGTCGGCACCGTCGACGCGGCGGTGCCCTTCGACGCCGACGCGGTGGACGTGGCCATCAACGGGGTCTGGATCTGCCGCGCCGGCGCCACCGGCGAGGACCGGTCCGCCGTCGACCTGTCCGGCCGCGCGGTGCACGTGCAGATCGATCTGCACGCCGGCGCCGAGACCGCGACCGTCCTGACGAACGACCTCTCGCACGCCTACGTGCACGAGAACTCGGCGTACTCGACGTGAGCCGGCCCGCCGTCGACGAGCCCGCCGACGCGCCGGCGATCGGCACGCCGGAGGCCCGCCGGGAGACCACGGACCGGGCGGCGCACGCGCGGGAGCGTGCGGCGGTGCTCGCGGACGCGCTGCCGTGGCTGCGCCGCTTCGCCGGATCGATCGTCGTCGTCAAGTACGGCGGCAACGCGATGACGGACGACGCGCTCAAGGCGGCCTTCGCCACCGACATGGTCTTCCTGCGGACGGTCGGCGTGCGGCCGGTCGTGGTGCACGGGGGCGGCCCCCAGATCACCGCGATGCTCGCCCGTCTCGGACTGCAGGGCGAGTTCCGGGGCGGGTTCCGGGTCACCACGCCGGACACCATGGACGTGGTGCGGATGGTGCTGGTCGGCCAGGTCGGCCGGGAACTGGTCGGGCTGATCAACTCGCACGGGCCGCTGGCCGTCGGCATGTCCGGCGAGGACGCCGGCCTGTTCACGGCCGCCCGCCGGCACGTGCTGGTGGACGGCGAGCCGACCGACGTCGGCCTGGTCGGCGACGTGGTCGACGTCAACCCGGACGCGGTGCTCGACCTGGTGAACGCCGGCCGGATCCCGGTCATCGCCACCGTCGCGCCGGATGCGGACGGCGTCGTGCACAACATCAACGCGGACACCGCCGCCGCGGCGCTGGCCATCGCGCTGGGGGCGGCCAAGCTGGTCGTGCTGACCGACGTCGAGGGCCTCTACGCCGCGTGGCCGGACCGCGACTCGCTGCTCTCGGTCGTCTCCGCGGGCGCGCTGGAAGCGATGCTGCCGCAGCTGGAGTCGGGCATGGTGCCGAAGATGGAGGGCTGCCTGCGGGCGGTGCGCGGCGGGGTGTCCGCGGCCCATGTCATCGACGGCCGGGTGCCGCACGCGGCGCTGCTCGAGATCGTCACCACCGAGGGCGTGGGCACCATGGTCGTGCCCGACACCGGAATCGGGCGAGAACCGGAGGCCGCAGCGGCCGCGCACCACCCCGTCCACGATCGAGGAGCGACACCATGAGCGGCAGCACCGCGACCACGCCCAGCGCGACAGCGAGCGTGTCGCGGGCACTCTCGGGCAACGAGCGGGCGGCGCACCGCTGGGCGGGCGCGCTGATGAACAACTTCGGCACCCCGCCGGTCGAGCTGGTGCGCGGCAGCGGGGCGGTCGTGGTGGACGCCGACGGCCGGCAGTACCTGGACCTGCTGGGCGGCATCGCCGTCAACTCGCTGGGCCACGCGCATCCCGCCGTCGTGGCCGCGGTCTCCGCGCAGATCGCCACGCTCGGGCACGTGTCCAACTTCTTCACCCATCCGACCGTGCTGGAACTCGCCGAACGGCTGCTGGACATCAGCGGCGCCCGCGACGAAGGCCGCGTGCTGTTCTGCAACTCCGGCGCCGAGGCCAACGAGGCCGCGTTCAAGATCGCCCGCCGGACCGGCCGGCCGCGGATGATCGCCACCGACGGCGCGTTCCACGGCCGCACGATGGGCGCGCTCGCCCTCACCGGCCAGCCGGCCAAGCGCGCCCCGTTCGAGCCGATGCCGCCGGGCGTCGAGTTCGTGCCCTACGGCGACGCGGACGCGCTGGACCGCGCGGTCGACGAGTCCGTCGCCGCCGTGTTCCTGGAGCCGATCCTCGGCGAGGCCGGCGTGATCCCGGCGCCCGACGGCTATCTCGCCGACGCGCGGCGGATCACAGCGGATCGCGGCGCACTGCTGGTGATCGACGAGGTGCAGACCGGGATCGGCCGGACCGGCGTCTGGCTCGCCCACCAGCGGGCCGGCATCACCCCCGACGTCATCACGCTGGCAAAGGGTCTCGGCGGCGGCATGCCGATCGGCGCGACCATCGGCATCGGTGCGGCCGGCCTGCTCCTGCAACCCGGCCAACACGGGTCGACCTTCGCGGGCAACCCCGTGTGCGCTGCCGCCGCGCTCGCCGTCCTCGACACCATCGAACGGGACGGGCTGCTCGGCCACACCTCCGCGCTCGGCAAGCACATCCGTTCCGGCATCGAGGATCTCGGGCATCCGATGATCGATCACGTCCGCGGGGACGGGCTGCTGCTGGGCGTGGTGCTGGCCGCCGAGATCGGCGCCGCGGCGGCGCTCGCCGCGCGCGACGCCGGCTACATCGTGAACGCGCCGGCCGCGGACGTCCTCCGGCTGGCGCCTCCGCTGATCCTGACCACCGAGCAGGCCGACCGCTTCGTCGCCGACCTGCCCGCCATCCTGGACACCGCGGCCGGCGCCGCCGACGCCGCCCGGAAGGGAGCGTCCGCATGACCACCTCCACGACCGTGCAGGCCGACCCGGCGGCGCAGCCGGCGGGACCCACACCCGCGTCCGGCGGGCTGCGGCACTACCTGCGCGACGACGACCTCAGCCCCGACGAGCTGGTCGCGGTGCTCGACCAGGCCGACCTTTTCAAGCGGGACCGGCTGGCGCATCGGCCGCTGCAGGGCCGGTCGATCGCCGTGGTGTTCGAGAAGAACTCCACCCGCACCCGGCTCTCGTTCGAGGTCGGCATCTCGCAGCTCGGCGGCCAGCCGATCATCGTGGACGGCCGCACGTCGCAGCTCGGCCGCGAGGAGACGATCGAGGACACCTCCCGCGTGCTCTCCCGGTACGTGGACGCGGTGGCCATCCGGACGTTCGCCCAGCGGCGGATCAACGCGCTCGCCAGAGTGTCCGCGGTCCCCGTCGTCAACGCGCTCACGGACGAGTTCCACCCCTGCCAGGTCCTGGCCGACCTGCAGACGATCCGCGAGCGGCACGGCCGGCTCGCCGGCCTCACCCTGACCTACCTCGGCGACGGCGCCAACAACATGTCGCACTCGCTGATGCTCGGCGGCGCGAATGCCGCGATGACCGTGCGGATCGCGGCGCCGAGCGGGTTCGACCCGCAGCCCGACATCCTGCTCGACGCCCAGCGGCGGGCGGCGGACACGGGCGGCGCGATCGAGCTCGTCACCGACCCGCGGGCCGCGGTGGACGGCGCCGACGTCGTGGTGACCGACACCTGGATCTCCATGGGTCAGGAGAACGACGGGCTGGACCGCGTGGGGCCGTTCCGGCCGTACCAGCTCAACGCGGCGCTGCTCGAGCGCGCCTCCCGCGACGCGATCGTCCTGCACTGCCTGCCGGCGCATCGCGGCTGGGAGATCACCGACGAGGTGCTCGACGGCCGGCAGTCGGCGGTCTGGGACGAGGCGGAGAACCGGCTGCACGCCCAGAAGTCGCTGCTGGCCTTCCTGATCGAGCACTCCAGGGACCCGCAGTGGGCGTCGTGACCACCAGCAGCGCCCCGCCGACGAAGGCCGCGCGACACGGCCGGATCACCGAGCTGATCCGCGACGGGGCGATCCGCTCCCAGACCGAGCTCGCGGAACTGTTGTCCGACAGCGGGTTCCAGGTCACCCAGGCGACGCTGTCGCGCGACCTCGAGGAGCTGGGCGCGGTGAAGCTGCGCGGCGTCGACGGCGGTGCCACGGTCTACCGGATCCCCGAGGACGGCGCGCCGCGACCGATGTCCGGCGGCACCACCCGGCTCGGCCGGCTGCTCGCCGAGCTGCTGGTGTCCTACGACGCCTCGGCCAATCTGGCGGTGCTGCGCACCCCGCCCGGCGCGGCGCAGTTCCTCGCCTCGGCGATCGATCGGGCCAGCCTGGCCGACGTCATCGGCACCATCGCCGGCGACGACACCATCCTGGTCGTGGCCAGGGACGGCCTCGGCGGCGCCGAGCTCGGCCGACGACTGGCCGGGTTCGCCGCCGGCGCCGGCGACTGACACCATCCTTGCTCTGGACCCTCCTCCCGAACCCCGCTGCGGCCCGTGTCCGGCCCGGCCGAACCACCCGCACGCCACACAGCCACTGAAAGGCAGCACATGAAGGAGCGCATCGTCCTGGCCTACTCCGGTGGCCTCGACACGTCCGTCGCGATCGGCTGGATCGCGCACGCCACCGGCGCCGAGGTGATCGCCGTCGCCGGCGACGTCGGCCAGGGCGGCGAGGACATGGAGACCATCCGCCTGCGCGCGCTCGCGTGCGGCGCCGTCGAGGCGGTCGTCGCCGACATGCGCGACGAGTTCGCCGACGAGTACTGCCTTCCCGCGCTGCAGGCGAACGCGCTGTACATGGAGCGGTATCCGCTGGTGTCGTCGCTGTCCCGCCCGGTGATCGCCCGGCACCTGGTGCAGGCGGCCAAGGACTTCGGGGCGAGCACGGTCGCGCACGGCTGCACGGGCAAGGGCAACGACCAGGTGCGCTTCGAGGTGTCCATCGGCGCGCTCGCGCCGGACCTGCGGGTGATCGCGCCGGTCCGCGACTCGGGGATGAGCCGGGACAAGGCGATCATCTTCGCCGAAGAGCGGGACCTGCCGATCGAGACCTCGCGGAAGAACCCGTACTCGATCGACCAGAACGTGTGGGGCCGCGCGGTGGAAACCGGCTTCCTGGAGGACATCTGGAACGGCCCGATCGAGGACCTGTACGACTACACGCAGGACCCGGCAGCGCGGCGGGAGCCGGACGAGGTGCTCATCACCTTCGACCGCGGCCGCCCGGTGGCGATCGACGGCCGGCCGGTCTCCATGCTCCAGGCGATCGAGGAGATGAACCGTCGCGCGGGCGCCCAGGGCATCGGCCGGATCGACATGGTCGAGGACCGGGTCGTCGGCATCAAGTCGCGCGAGATCTACGAGGCGCCAGGGGCGATGGCGTTGCTGACCGCGCACCGCGAGCTGGAGAACGTGACGGTCGAGCGGGACCAGGCTCGGTTCAAGCAGACCGTCGGCCAGCGCTGGACCGAGCTGGTCTACGACGGTCTCTGGTTCTCCCCGCTGAAGCGCTCGCTGGACGCGTTCATCGCGCACACCCAGGAGCACGTCTCCGGCGAGATCCGGATGACGCTCGCGCACGGGACGGCCGTCGTCACCGGCCGCCGGTCCGACGAGTCGCTCTACGACTTCAATCTCGCCACCTACGACGCGCAGGACACCTTCGACCAGTCGCTGGCCAAGGGCTTCGTCCAGCTGTGGGGCCTGAACACCAAGATGGCGACGGCGCGCGACCTGCGGGTGCGGACGCGGTGACCGACGCGGGGCCGGGCGCGGCCGGGGTGTCTCTCTGGGGCGGCCGGTTCTCGGCCGGCCCGTCCGCGGAGCTGGTCAGGCTCAGCAGGTCGACCCAGTTCGACTGGGTGCTTGCCCCGTACGACCTGCGCGCGTCCGGCGCGCACGCCCGGGTGCTGCACCGGGCGGGCCTGCTCACCGACGCCGAGCTGGCGGACCTGCTCGCCCACCTGGCCGCGCTCGACAACGCCGTCGCGCTCGGCGATTTCGGGCCGGCGGACGGCGACGAGGACGTGCACACGGCGCTCGAGCGCGGGCTGATCGACCTCGCCGGGCCCGAGCTCGGCGGCAAGCTGCGCGCCGGCCGTTCCCGCAACGACCAGGTCGCCACCACGTTCCGGCTCTACCTGCGCGACAAGGCCAGGCTGATCGTCGGCCGGCTGGTGGAGCTGCAGGACGCCCTGCTCTCCCATGCCGACCTGCACCCGACGGCGCCGATGCCGGGGCGGACCCACTTCCAGCACGCGCAACCGGTGCTGCTGGCGCACCACCTGGCCGCGCACGCGCAGGCCATCGGCCGCGACATCGGGCGAATCCGCGACTGGGACCGGCGGGCCGCGGAATCCCCGTACGGGTCGGGCGCGCTCGCCGGGTCGTCGCTCGGCCTCGACCCGGCGGCGGTGGCCCGCGACCTCGGCCTGGCCCGGCCCGTGGCCAACTCCATCGACGGGACGGCGTCCCGGGACTTCGCCGCCGAACTGGCGTTCGACCTCGCGATGGCGGGGGTGAACCTGTCGCGCTGGGCCGAGGAGGTGATCGTCTTCTCCACCGTCGAATTCGGCTACGTCCGCCTGCACGATTCCTTCTCGACGGGCTCGTCGATCATGCCGCAGAAGAAGAACCCGGACATCGCAGAGCTCACCAGGGGCAAGTCCGGCCGGCTGATCGGCAATCTCACCGGGCTGCTCGCCACACTCAAGGGCCTGCCGCTGGCGTACAACCGCGACCTGCAGGAGGACAAGGAGCCGCTGATCGACTCGATCGAGCAGCTCGACGTCCTGCTGCCGGCGCTGGCCTGGATGACCAGGACGCTCGCGTTCGAGCTGCCGCGGCTGGCCGAGATGTCCTCGGCCGGCTTCTCGCTGGCCACGGACATCGCGGAATGGCTGGTGCGGCAGGGCATTCCGTTCCGCGTGGCGCACGAGGTCGCCGGGCGGTGCGTGGCGGTGGCCGAGGCCGGCGGCCGCGGGCTGGACGAGCTCACCGACGCCGAACTGACCGGGATCCACCCCGCCCTGACGCCGGCCGTGCGGGATGTGCTGACGGTCGAGGGCTCCCTCGCGTCCCGCAACGCGGTCGGCGGCACCGCGCCGGCCAGGGTGGCCGAGCAGATCGCCGCGCTGCGCGAGGCGATGGCCGCCGACCGGGCCTGGCTGCTCGATGGCCGAGGTGCGGAGGACTGAGCCGTGCCCGGCGTGCGGAAACCTGCGTCGGACGACCGCGCACCGGCCGGTCCGTTCGGGGCGCGCCTGCCCCGCGGCTTCTTCGCCCGCGACGTCGAGACCGTCGCCCGGGATCTGCTGGGCAGGGTGCTGGCGGACACCGGGACGATCGGCGACCCGGGCGCGGTGGTCGGGGTGCGGCTGACCGAGGTCGAGGCCTACGCCGGGGTGGGTGACCCCGCGTCGCACGCGTTCCGCGGGCGGACAGCCCGCAACGAGGTCATGTTCGGGCCGCCCGGGCACCTGTACACCTACTTCGTCTACGGCATGCACTGGTGCGCGAACATCGTCACCGGTCCCGACGGGGATGCGTCGGCGGTGCTGCTGCGCGCCGGCGAGGTGGTCAGGGGGGACGCGACGGCGGCGCTGCGCCGACCGGCGACCCGGCCGCCGATGCACCGCGCCCGCGGCCCGGCGGCGCTGGCCGGGGTGCTCGGGCTCGACCGGGACGCGTACGGCGCCGACCTCGTCGACGGTCGCTGGGGGCTGTTCGCCGGCACGCCCACCGCCGCCGCGGACGTCGCCAGCGGCCCGAGGGTGGGGGTCGCCGCCGGGGCCGAGGCGGCGCTGCGGTTCTGGGACAGCGCCTCCCGCGCCGTGTCGGCCTACCGGTCGGGAACGAGGGCCACCCGGGCGCCACGTGCGGCGCGCCCCCGCTGATCGCCGGACGCCGGACTGCCGGACGCCGGACCGCGCGTTGCCGTCGCCGGGGCCGGCCGCCGCCGATGGCAGGATGACCGGCGTGAACGAGCCGTCCGCCGCACCGCCGCCGACCGGCGCCGCGCGACCCCCGTCCGTGCTCGACGAGCTGGAACGGCGCGGCATCGTGGCCCAGACCACGGGCTCGGACGATCTCGCCGCCGCCCTCGCGGGCGGCCCGCTCACCTACTACTGCGGGTTCGACCCGACAGCACCGAGCCTGCACATCGGCAACCTGGTGCAGATCGTGACGATGCGCCGGCTGCAGCTGGCGGGCAACCTCCCACTCGGCCTGGTCGGCGGCGCCACCGGGCTCATCGGCGACCCGCGGATGTCCGGCGAGCGGGTGCTCAACGATCCCGAGACCGTGGCGGCGTGGGTCGGCCGGATCCGCGGCCAGATCGAGCGCTATCTCGACTTCGACGGGCCGTTCGCGGCGCGGATGGTGAACAACCTGGACTGGACCGCCGGCCTCTCGGCGATCGAGTTCCTGCGCGACGTCGGCAAGCACTATCGGATGGGCCGGATGCTCGGGAAGGAGACGGTCGCGGCGCGGCTCAAGTCCGAGAGCGGCCTGTCGTTCACCGAGTTCAGCTACCAGATCCTGCAGGGCATGGACTTTCTCGAGCTCTACCGGCGGTACGGCTGCGTCCTGCAGACCGGCGGCAGCGATCAGTGGGGCAACCTGATCAGCGGCACCGAGCTGATCCACAAGGTGGAGGGCGCGCAGGCGCACGCGCTGGCCACCCCCCTGCTGACCAAGGCCGACGGGACCAAGTTCGGCAAGACCGAGGGCGGCGCGGTCTGGCTCGATCCCGAGCTGACCAGCGCCGTACGCCTTCTACCAGTTCTGGGTCAACGCGGACGACCGGGACGTCGACGGCTACCTGCGGGTGATGTCGTTCCGGCCCGAGGACGAGCTCGAGGCGCTGGCCCAGGCCACCCGCGAACGGCCCCAGGCGCGGGAGGCGCAGCGTGCTCTCGCGGGCGAGCTCACCGCGCTCGTGCACGGCGACGACGCGTTGCGCGGCGTGGTGGACGCCAGCGCCGCGCTGTTCGGCCGGGCGGAGCTCGCCGCGGTGGGTGAGCCGACGCTGCACGCCGCCCTGGAGGAGGCCGGCCTCACCGAGCTGGACGGGCCGATCCCGACGGTGGTGGAGCTGCTGCGCCGCACCGGACTGACCGCCTCGCTGTCCGAGGCGCGCCGGGTCGTCGGGGAGGGCGGCGCGAACATCAACAACCAGCGCATCGCCGAGCCCGACCACGTGCCGGACCCGTCCGCGTTGCTGCACGGCCGCTACCTGGTGCTGCGCCGGGGCAAGCGGTCCGTGGCGGGGGTCATGGTCCGGCGCTGAGCGGGCCGGCGTCGGTGCTCGGCAACGTTCCGGGCCGCGCGGGAATGATTCGCCGCTGACGGTCGTTACATCTGGTGCCGGCGATGTCCGCCGGCCGAGATGGGCTGCCGACGTGGGCGTTTGACGTCGTCGAGAACGGCCCGTACCGTTGACAGGCCCCTTGGGGAACCGCACAGCAGGCAGAGGTTCGCGCCTCACCGCTGGACGGCCCGGGGCAGACCCCGGCAGGCCACTCCTGATCTTCAGGGTGGGCGCCGTTCGCTCCCGGGCGACCGGCCCCAGGTCGCCGGACCGGCAGGATCAGGCGGTTTGTTCCCGCAGGCGCCAGCCGGTAATGTGGTTCGGGTTGCCCCCCGAGCGGCCAGCAGGCCGGGAGGGGTGCGCGTCCGTTCTTTGAGAACTCAACAGCGTACCGATAGTCAGTGCCAATTTTATTGGTATTTTGTTTTTTTGGTATTTCGAGCTAGTTGCTCGTTAATGCCGGGTTCGGCATTCCCGCGGTTGTCCGTTGGGGGTGTTGTGCTCTGTCATTGTGTCTCCTTTCGGCCTTTGGGCCGTTTGGTTATAGATTTCGATGGAGAGTTTGATCCTGGCTCAGGACGAACGCTGGCGGCGTGCTTAACACATGCAAGTCGAACGGAAAGGCCCCTTCGGGGGTACTCGAGTGGCGAACGGGTGAGTAACACGTGGGCAACCTGCCCTCAGCTCTGGGATAACTCCGGGAAACCGGGGCTAATACTGGATATTCACGGCCTGCCGCATGGTGGGTGGTGGAAAGTTTTTCGGCTGGGGATGGGCCCGCGGCCTATCAGCTTGTTGGTGGGGTGATGGCCTACCAAGGCGACGACGGGTAGCCGGCCTGAGAGGGCGACCGGCCACACTGGGACTGAGACACGGCCCAGACTCCTACGGGAGGCAGCAGTGGGGAATATTGCGCAATGGGCGGAAGCCTGACGCAGCGACGCCGCGTGAGGGATGACGGCCTTCGGGTTGTAAACCTCTTTCAGCTCTGACGAAGCGAGAGTGACGGTAGGAGCAGAAGAAGCACCGGCCAACTACGTGCCAGCAGCCGCGGTAATACGTAGGGTGCAAGCGTTGTCCGGAATTATTGGGCGTAAAGAGCTCGTAGGCGGTCTGTCGCGTCGAATGTGAAAACCCGGGGCTCAACTCCGGGCTTGCATTCGATACGGGCAGGCTAGAGTTCGGTAGGGGAGACTGGAATTCCTGGTGTAGCGGTGAAATGCGCAGATATCAGGAGGAACACCGGTGGCGAAGGCGGGTCTCTGGGCCGATACTGACGCTGAGGAGCGAAAGCGTGGGGAGCAAACAGGATTAGATACCCTGGTAGTCCACGCCGTAAACGTTGGGCGCTAGGTGTGGGGGTCCTTCCACGACCTCCGTGCCGCAGCTAACGCATTAAGCGCCCCGCCTGGGGAGTACGGCCGCAAGGCTAAAACTCAAAGGAATTGACGGGGGCCCGCACAAGCGGCGGAGCATGCGGATTAATTCGATGCAACGCGAAGAACCTTACCAAGGCTTGACATGCACGGGAAAGTTCCAGAGATGGTTCCCCCGCAAGGTCCGTGCACAGGTGGTGCATGGTTGTCGTCAGCTCGTGTCGTGAGATGTTGGGTTAAGTCCCGCAACGAGCGCAACCCTTGTCTCATGTTGCCAGCAATTCGGTTGGGGACTCATGAGAGACTGCCGGGGTCAACTCGGAGGAAGGTGGGGATGACGTCAAATCATCATGCCCCTTATGTCTTGGGCTTCACGCATGCTACAATGGCCGGTACAAAGGGCTGCGAAACCGCGAGGTGGAGCGAATCCCAAAAAGCCGGTCTCAGTTCGGATTGGGGTCTGCAACTCGACCCCATGAAGTCGGAGTCGCTAGTAATCGCAGATCAGCAACGCTGCGGTGAATACGTTCCCGGGCCTTGTACACACCGCCCGTCACGTCACGAAAGTCGGTAACACCCGAAGCCGGTGGCCCAACCCTTGTGGAGGGAGCCGTCGAAGGTGGGATCGGCGATTGGGACGAAGTCGTAACAAGGTAGCCGTACCGGAAGGTGCGGCTGGATCACCTCCTTTCTAAGGAGCACGAGGCTGTCATTCTTCGGGATGGCGGTCCATGTGTCGTTTCGCCGGCGAGTGTCCGGTGGCGACCGCTCGCGGGAGGACCTGCTTGCTGGGTCCGACCGTTTCATGGGTGGAACACTGACTATGCGGTTCATGTCGCGTGGTGCGGCGGTTAGTACGGCGTGATCGATGCCGGTGTCTTCCTTTGGGGGGATGCGGGTGTGGGTCGGCTCTCTTGAGTGGGGGTCAGCTGGAACGAGTCGTGGCGTGTGGTGTGGGTCGTGGGTGCGCTGTTGGGTCCTGAGAGAACGGGCTTCCTGGGTTGTCCTGGGTGGTTTGTTGTCTTGGTGGACCGGTCTCCTGTCTTGTACCGCTCGGCGTTGGTCTGGGTTGGCGGGGCTGTGGTGGTTGGTCGTTTGTTGTTTGAGAACTGCACAGTGGACGCGAGCATCTTTATCTAGTCTTTGTGGTTAAGTTTTTAAGAGCACACGGTGGATGCCTGGGCATCAGGAGCCGATGAAGGACGTAGGAGGCTGCGATAAGCCTCGGGGAGCTGTCAACCGAGCTGTGATCCGAGGATGTCCGAATGGGGAAACCCAGCCAGAGTCATGTCTGGTTACCCGCGCCTGAATCTATAGGGCGTGTGGAGGGAACGTGGGGAAGTGAAACATCTCAGTACCCACAGGAAAAGAAAACAACCGTGATTCCGTGAGTAGTGGCGAGCGAAAGCGGATCTAGGCTAAACCGGGCGCGCGTGATAGCCGGCAGGCGTTGCGTGTTCGGGGTCGTGGGACCATGTTGTGCTGGGGCTGCCGTCCTGGCGGGAAGTGATCAAGCGTCGTGTTAGTCGAACGGTTCTGGAAAGGCCGGGCGTAGCGGGTGATACCCCCGTAGACGAAAATTCGGCGCCTTCCTGACGTGGTTCCCAAGTAGCAGCGAGCCCGTGAAATTCGCTGTGAATCTGGCGGGACCACCCGCTAAGCCTAAATACTCCCTGATGACCGATAGCGGACGAGTACCGTGAGGGAAAGGTGAAAAGTACCCCGGGAGGGGAGTGAAATAGTACCTGAAACCGTGTGCTTACAATCCGTCGGAGCCGGCTTTGTTCCGGTGACGGCGTGCCTTTTGAAGAATGAGCCTGCGAGTTAGTGGTGTGTGGCGAGGTTAACCCGTGTGGGGAAGCCGTAGCGAAAGCGAGTCCGAATAGGGCGTTTGAGTCGCATGCTCTAGACCCGAAGCGAAGTGATCTACCCATGGCCAGGATGAAGCGACGGTAAGACGTCGTGGAGGTCCGAACCCACCAGGGTTGAAAACCTGGGGGATGAGCTGTGGGTAGGGGTGAAAGGCCAATCAAACTTCGTGATAGCTGGTTCTCCCCGAAATGCATTTAGGTGCAGCGTCACGTGTTTCTTGCCGGAGGTAGAGCACTGGATGGTCTAGGGGGCCCACAAGCTTACCGAAATCAACCAAACTCCGAATGCCGGTAAGTGAGAGCGTGGCAGTGAGACTGTGGGGGCTAAGCTTCATAGTCGAAAGGGAAACAGCCCAGATCGCCGGTTAAGGCCCCTAAGCGTGTGCTAAGTGGGAAAGGATGTGGAGTCGCCCAGACAACCAGGAGGTTGGCTTAGAAGCAGCCACCCTTTAAAGAGTGCGTAATAGCTCACTGGTCAAGTGGTTCCGCGCCGACAATGTAGCGGGGCTCAAGCACACCGCCGAAACCGCGGCATTCACACGTCAGCCCGGCCCTCCTTGTGGGGGTCCAGGTGTGTGGATGGGTAGGGGAGCGTCGTGTGGCGAGTGAAGCGGCGGGGTGACCCAGCCGTGGACGCCACACGAGTGAGAATGCAGGCATGAGTAGCGAATGAGGAGTGAGAAACTCCTCCACCGAATGACCAAGGGTTCCTGGGCCAGGTTCATCCGCCCAGGGTGAGTCGGGACCTAAGGCGAGGCCGACAGGCGTAGTCGATGGACAACGGGTTGATATTCCCGTACCCGCGTAGAAGCGCCCATGACGAGCCCGGTGATGCTGACCGCCCGATCTTTCCGACGACTTCGGTCGAAGGAAGGTGAGCGCGGGACCCGAACCGGTAGTAGTCAAGCGATGGGGTGACACAGGAAGGTAGCTCCGCCAGTCAGTGGTAACACTGGTGTAAGGGTGTAGGTAGGCGCGGTAGGCAAATCCGCCGTGCTGTTGATCTGAGACCTGACGCATAGCCGATTGAGGCGAAGCAGAGTGATCCTATGCTGTCGAGAAAAGCCTCTAGCGAGCTTCGAGCGGCCCGTACCCCAAACCGACACAGGTGGTCAGGTAGAGAATACCAAGGTGATCGAGCGAACTATGGTTAAGGAACTCGGCAAAATACCCCCGTAACTTCGGGAGAAGGGGGGCCGAGGTGCGTGAAGCCCCTCGCGGGCTGGCGCGTTTCGGCCGCAGAGACCAGGGAGAAGCGACTGTTTACTAAAAACACAGGTCCATGCGAAGTCGCAAGACGATGTATATGGACTGACGCCTGCCCGGTGCTGGAAGGTTAAGAGGACCGGTCAGTCACGCAAGTGGCGAAGCTGAGAATTTAAGCCCCAGTAAACGGCGGTGGTAACTATAACCATCCTAAGGTAGCGAAATTCCTTGTCGGGTAAGTTCCGACCTGCACGAATGGCGTAACGACTTCTCTACTGTCTCAACCATAGGCTCGGCGAAATTGCACTACGAGTAAAGATGCTCGTTACGCGCGGCAGGACGGAAAGACCCCGGGACCTTTACTACAGCTTGGTATTGGTGTTCGGTTCGACTTGTGTAGGATAGGTGGGAGACTGTGAAGCGGCCACGCCAGTGGCGGTGGAGTCAACGTTGAAATACCACTCTGGTCGTACTGGACATCTAACCTCGGACCGTGATCCGGTTCAGGGACAGTGCCTGGTGGGTAGTTTAACTGGGGCGGTTGCCTCCTAAAGAGTAACGGAGGCGCCCAAAGGTTCCCTCAGCCTGGTTGGCAATCAGGTTTTGAGTGTAAGTGCACAAGGGAGCTTGACTGCGAGAGGGACATCTCGAGCAGGGACGAAAGTCGGGACTAGTGATCCGGCACCTCATTGTGGAATGGGTGTCGCTCAACGGATAAAAGGTACCCCGGGGATAACAGGCTGATCTTGCCCAAGAGTCCATATCGACGGCATGGTTTGGCACCTCGATGTCGGCTCGTCGCATCCTGGGGCTGGAGTAGGTCCCAAGGGTTGGGCTGTTCGCCCATTAAAGCGGCACGCGAGCTGGGTTTAGAACGTCGTGAGACAGTTCGGTCCCTATCCGCCGCGCGCGTAGGAGTCTTGCGGAAGGCTGTCCCTAGTACGAGAGGACCGGGACGGACGAACCTCTGGTGTGCCAGTTGTTCCACCAGGAGCACGGCTGGTTGGCTACGTTCGGAAGGGATAACCGCTGAAAGCATCTAAGCGGGAAGCTCGTTCCAAGATGAGGACTCCCACCCGAAAGGGGTAAGGCCCCCGGCAGACCACCGGGTTGATAGGCCGGAAGTGGAAGCACCGCAAGGTGTGGAGCTGACCGGTACTAATAGGCCGAGGACTTACCACAAATACACTGGTCGGACCCTGCACGCAGGTCCGCCGACCACACTAGAGCTCTGCTGCTCGCGTCCACTGTGCGGATCTGGAACAACAAACCACCCACCCCGAAAACCCGGGGACACGGGTGCACGTTGAATTCCACAGAGTTACGGCGGCCACAGCGAAGGGGAAACGCCCGGTCCCATCCCGAACCCGGAAGCTAAGCCCTTCAGCGCCGATGGTACTGCACCCGCCAGGGTGTGGGAGAGTAGGACACCGCCGGACAACCATTCACCAAAGGCCCGGGAAATCGAGATCACCAGATCCGATCTCCCGGGCCTTCGTGCACCCCGGAAACGGTTCGAACCGAACCGGACCTGTCCGCCCACCCGCGGTTCTGGCCGATCGCGCGTCCGCACCGCCGACCGGCTCGGGGAACCTGGCGTGACGCCATCTGGTTGATCCAGGTCGAGTGAGAGTCTTGCTGCCCAGGACAGGGCGGCAAGGACTTGATCATGCCGACGAGGAACAGGCATACCCGGAGCAGGTCGTGCGGAAGCTCGTGCAGGCCGATCGGCTGTGGGGTGAGGGCAGGGACATCGCCGACGTCCGCCGCGAGCTTGGCGATGTCGGAGCGGACGTACTACCGCCGGGCAACCAGTTCGGTGTGGGCTGGAGGTGGACGACGCGAAGCAGCTCGGCAACGGTCGTACCCGTCCAATGTGGATCGTGCTCGTCAATTGCGGGTTCGTGACGGCAAGTCTTTTCCTCCCTATCATCGGACCGTGTTGAATCCGCGGCGGCACCAGCCGCCGTCCGGCACCCGACCGGGCGCGAGCGAGCCAGCCTCACCACGACGCGCGATCACCCAGGCGTGATCAGGGGTGATCACGCGCGACCAGGGAGACCCTCAAGCATGATTCGAACCCTCCTGCGGGCAGGCCGCCGCGCCGCAGTCGTGCTCACCGGCATGGGCCTGCTCCTGGCCATGACCGCCGGTCCCGCCTCCGCGGCAACGGACCTGTGCGTATCCGTCAACGGCACGGTGCGGGTACAGATGGGCACCGCCAGCTGCTCGTCGGTGCCCGGGGCCGGCAACGTGGCCATCGCCCGCGGCGCGAACAGCACTGCCACCGCGGGCTTCTCCGCCGGTGACACGCACAATCGGGCCCGGGCAACCGGGGACAACAGCGAGGCTTTCGCGGGCATCGGTAGTGGCAACACCGCCACCGCCACCGGTGACGGCAGCGGCGCCAACTCCGGCGTCGGCGACGGCAACACCGCCACCGCCAGTGGCACCGACAGCGGTGCCACCGCCGATGGAACCAACCAAACGGCCATCGCCAGCGGCGACGGCGGCAGCGCCGTCGCCCGGTTCGGCAGCAACAGCACGGCCACCGCCTCTGGCGAGGACAGCTTCGCCAATGCCAACGGCGGCGATCACAACGTCGCCACCGCCAGCGGCGACAACAGCAGCGCCCTCGCCGTCACCGGCAACGACAACACGGCCATCGCCAGCGGAGACAACAGCTCCGCCACCGCCGACAACGGCGACAACAACACCGCCATCGCCAGCTCGCCCAACTGCACCGCCGTCGCCACGGGTGGCGGGGCCACGGACAGCTGCTAGGTCGGATGTCGGCGCGCCGGGGCCGTCCGCAGGAGGCGACCCGGCGTCGCCGGCGTCTGCCCAGGTCACCGGCCAGTCAACGCGGTGCCCCGGCAGTCCAAGAGTGATGGAGGTCGTTGACAGCCTGGTTCCTGACGGAAGGAGCACCCCGACGAGCCACGCTGCCGACTGCATCCACCGATAGCCGGTCGACTCTCACCGGACGTGGATCAATTCATGGGGTCCAGTCAAATTCTCGTGGACGCGCGGACCTGATGCATTCCGTGGGAATGCTGGGTCGCGGCCCGGAGGCATCAGTCCGACGACGGCGCGCTCCGGTGCCGGCTCGAACGCCGCGGCGCCGATATCCGCGCGGGTGGCGGCCGGGACGCCGCGGCGTCGGCCGCACCGTCGAGGTAGCCGGCCGTGGAGGCCCGGACGATCAGTTCGGGCTGGAACTGCACCTGCCGGTGCACGTGTCCGGGCTCCCCGCTCGCCTCCTCGAGGAGCAGTTCGGCCCCGGTCGAGCCGAGGAGCGCTCGCGGCTGCCGCACTGAGGTCAGCGGAACGGCCGCCGCCTCGGCGAACTCGATGTCGTCGTAGCCCACGATCGCCATGTCGCCCGGCACGCTGACGCCGTTCCGGGTCATCTCCTGGAGAAGGCCGAGCGCCAGCAGGTCGTTGCTGCAGAACGCGGCGGTCGGGCGGCGCCGAGCCGGCACCGCGAGCACCTCGCGGCCCGCCCGGCGCCCCTCCGCCACGTTCATCGCCGTCGTGTCGGTCAGGAACAGGCACGATTCCGCGAGCCCGGCCGCGACCAGCGCGCGATTCGCCCCGGCCCGGCGATCGCGGACCTGCGGGAGGGAGTCCGGGCCGCCGACGAAGGCGATCCGACGATGGCCATTCTCGATCAGGTGGGCCACTGCCAGCGCGCCGCCCGCGACGTCGTCGACCGACACCGAACAGGAGCCGGCGTCGGCGGAGCGATCGACCAGCACGAGCGGAATGCCGCGCCGGGGAAGCTCGATCAGGTGGTCGCCGTCGGGGTCGATCGGCGTGACGAGGACGCCGCGCACCCGCTGCTGGACGAGCTGGTCGAGATAGCGATGCTCCGTCGCCGGGTCCTGGTTGCTGTTGCAGATGTACAGGCCCATGCCGGCCGCCTCCGCGGCCTGCTGGGCGCCGCGGGCGACGTCGGTGAAGAAGGGATTGGAGGCATCGAGCACGAGGTAGGCGAGGATGCGGCTCTGCCCGGCGCGGAGTTGCCGGGCCGACTCGTTGCGCACGTATCCCAGCTCGTCGATCGCTCGTTGCACGCGGGCGCGGGTCTCGCTGCTGACCAGCGCCGGCCGGTTCAGCACGTTGGAGACCGTGCCGAGCGACACGCCCGCCCGGCGGGCGACCTCCTTGATGCTGACGACGCTCATGCGGGCTCCCTGGGGGACGGTCGGACGCCGCGAGGCGCGGCACGCCGATGCCGAAGGTTGAAACGTGTCGCGCCCGACGCCGCGCCAGGGCCTCGTGGAGCGACGATAACGGACAGGTCACCGCCTGAGCACATCGATCACGTCCGCCACTCCGGTCCGAGAATGCCGCCGTATCAGCGCTTGACATCCGTTGTGGTCCACGCCACAGTAGCTCACCGAGCCGTTGAAACGTTCTAGGGAGCAGAGCACTGAGCGCGCCAGTTCTCACTGTCCGCGGGGCCTCCAAGCACTTCGGCGGGGTGGCCGCGTTGCGCAACGCGACGCTGGACCTGTACTCGTCCGAGGTGCACGGTCTGCTGGGCGAGAACGGGGCGGGAAAGTCCACGCTGCTGAAGACGCTGGCGGGGGTGCATCGCCTGGACTATGGCGAGATCACGTTCAAGGGCGAGCCTTTCGAGCAGGGCAGCACCCGACGAGCGCTGGAGCAGGGCGTCGCGGTGGTCTACCAGGAGCCGAGCCTGTTCCCCGACCTCACCATCGCCGAGAACGTGTTCGTCGGGCGTCAGCCACTGCGGCGCGGCGGGGTGGACTGGGCGCGCATGCGCGAGCGATCCGTCGAGCTGTTCCAGCGGATGGGCGTGTTCCTCGATCCCGATCGTCGCGCGGCGGGGTTGTCGATCGCGGATCAGCAGCTCGTCGAGATCGCCAAGGCGCTCTCGATCGACGCCTCCGTGATCGTGATGGACGAGCCCACGGCGGCGCTGTCGGCCACCGAGGCCGAGCGGCTCCTCGCGGCCGCGCGGCGCCTGCGCGACCGCGGAGCCGCTGTGGTGTTCGTCAGCCACCGCCTCGACGAGGTCTTCGCCCTGAGCGACCGCCTCACCGTGATGCGCGACGGCGCGACGGTTGCAGAGGCCGTGACGGCAGAGACGTCGGTGCAGCAGGTCGTGCGCTGGATGGTCGGACGCGAGCTGACCGCGCTGTTCCCGAAGCAGGACACCGTGCCCGGCGAGGAGATGCTCGCGGTGCGGGGGCTGACCACCGACCGCGTGTTCGAGGACATCTCGTTCGCCGTGCGACGCGGCGAGATCGTCGCCCTGGCAGGCCTGGTCGGCTCGGGCCGCTCCGAGGTCGTGCGCGCCGTCTTCGGGATCGATCGTTACGACTCCGGTTCCGTGTCGATCGGCGGCCGGCCGTTGCCGGTCGGCAACCCGCGCGCCGCCCTGGCGCGGAAGGTCGCGCTGGTGCCCGAGGACCGACGGCAGCAGGGCCTGTTCATGCCTGCCTCGATCGCCCGCAACAGCGCCGTCGTGATGCTCAGCCGGCTGACCCGGTTCGGCCTGATCAGCAATCGGGCCGAGCGCGCGCTCGCGAGCACCTGGGCGGACTCGCTGCAGCTCAAGCGATCCGGCATCGATCAGCCGGTCGAGCGACTCTCCGGCGGCAACCAGCAGAAGGTCGTCCTGGCAAAGTGGCTGGCCACCGATCCCGACTTGCTGATCATCGACGAACCCACCCGGGGGATCGATGTGGCCACCAAGGCCGAGGTCCACCGGCTGCTCTCCGAACGGGCGGCCGGTGGCACCGCCATCCTGATGATCAGCAGCGAGTTGCCCGAGGTCCTCGGCATGGCGGACCGGGTGCTGGTCATGCGCGAGGGTCGGCTGGTGGCCGAGCTGTCCAGGGACGAGGCCACCCAGGAACGGGTGATGCTCGCCGCCACGGGACAGGATCCCGCGGCATGACCGTCGACACCCCGACCCCGCCGCCCTCGTCGCGGTCGCGGGCGCGCACCCGCGACGCGCGCGACATCCTGCGCGGGGTGGTCCGGGCGCGCGAGTTCCCGGTCGCGCTGGCGCTCGTCGTTGTGGTTCTCGGGACCACGGCGGCGAACCCGCGGTTCCTGAGCACGCAGGGCCGGGTCGACCTGCTCGTCGCGGTGGCGATCACCGGGCTCATGGCGGTCGGCCAGACGTTCGTGATCGTGATGAAGCACGTCGACCTGTCGGTCGGCTCGACGCTCGGGCTGTCCGCGTATCTGGCGGCGTCGGTCGTGCGCGGGCAGGAGGGCGGCGGCCTGCTCACCGTGTTCGGCATCGGCCTGCTCGTGGGCGTGGCGGTCGGGGTGGTGAACGGGGCGCTGGTGGCGTTCCTGAAGCTGCCGTCGCTCGTGGTCACGCTCGGCACGCTGTACGTGGTCAAGGGCATCCAGGCCGTCGTGGTCGGCGGCACCCGCATCAACGCCAACGAGTTGCCCGGCGACGTCGTGGATTTCGGACGATCGTCGATCCTCGGGATTCCCCACCTGATGTGGGTCTGTCTGATCGCGGCCGCGGTCGCCACCTGGTTCATGCGGACCCGGCGGACGGGTCGCGACCTGTACGCGGTCGGCAGCAACGGGCCCGCGGCGCGGCTGGTCGGCATCCCGGTGTGGCGCCGGGAGATGCTGGCCTTCACGCTGTCCGGGGCGTCCGCGGGGGTGGCCGGCGTGCTGTTCCTCTCCCGGTTCGGCGGCGTCGACGCGACCGCCGGAGCGGGCTACGAGCTGCCGGTCGTCGCCGCCTGCGTGGTCGGCGGCGTGGCCATCACGGGCGGCGTCGGCACCGTCGTCGGCGCGCTGCTGGGCGCCACGCTGCTGAAAACGATCGGCGTGTCGCTCAGCACGCTTGCCGTCCCGGAGTTCTGGCAGCAGGCGGTGAACGGCGCGCTGCTGCTCGTCGCGATCGCCGTCGACAAGGTGATCAACGACCGCCGAAAACGCCAGACCACCGAAGTGGAGGTGGAGACGTGAGCGCCGGGACGCGCGGGATCCTGGCCCGGATCACCTGGGACAAGGCCGTCGTCGTCCTCGCCCTGCTGACGTTCGTCGCCGGCCGGTGGATCCAACCGCGCTTCGGCAACGGCACCAATCTCGCGTTCATCGTGCAGGACATCGGCGAGATCCTGCTTATCGCGCTCGCCATGACGTTGATCATCATCGCGGGCGAGATCGACCTGTCGGTCGCCTCGATCGCGGCGCTCTCGAGTTGCGTGCTCGGCTGGTGCTTCGCCCGCGGCGTGCCCATCTGGCTCGCGGTGATCATCGCCCTGCTGGCCGGCCTGGCCTGCGGCGCGATCAACGGGATCCTCGTCACCGCACTGGGTCTGCCCTCCCTTGCGGTCACGATCGGTACCCTCGCGTTGTTCCGCGGGCTGTGCTGGGCGCTGCTCGGCGACACGCCGGTCGCGTCGTTCCCGGAGGCCTGGACCACGCTGGGTTCGCGCACGATCCCCGGCACCTACATCCCCTACGTCGCCCCGCTGCTGGTCATCGCCTGCATCGTGTTCACCGTCCTGCTGCACGCCACGAAGGCCGGGCGGTGGATCTTCGCGATCGGGCAGAGCGCCGAAGCGGCGGCGTTCTCCGGCATTCTCGTGGCGCGGGTGAAGCGGCGGCTCTTCCTGCTCAGCGGGTTCATGAGCGCGCTGGCCGGCGTCGTCTACACCCTGCGGTTCGCCAGCGCCCGCCCGGACGGCGCGGTCGGCCTGGAGCTGCTGGTCATCGCCGCCGTGCTGTTCGGGGGCGTGAGCATCTTCGGCGGTGTCGGCACCATGTGGGGCGTCATCGGCGCGGTGCTGTTCTACGGCGCGCTGCGCTCCCTGCTGCTGCTCGAGCGGGTGCCCCCGAACGCGCTCAACATCATCAACGGCGGCCTGCTCCTGGCGTCCGTGATCGTCCCGGCAGTCGTCGCCCTCGTCTCCGGCCGGCGAAAACCCCGGCCGCCGAGATCCGCAGCCGCGCAGGCGGTCGCGGGTCCGGCACCACCGTCACTGTCCACCGGCGCACCACCCCGGACCTGACGGTCCGAGCAGCACTCCGGCATCCGATCCGCGATGCCGGTCCGACGTCCCAGAAGGAGCCCCGCATGCGGTCACGGTCCCTGCGATGGGTGGCGGCGGCGTTCGCCGTACTCACCCTCGCAGCCTGCGCGAACGATTCGAACTCGGGCGGCACCACCTCATCCGCTGCGGCCGGCAGCAGCGCCGCGTCGTCGGCGGCCAGCACCGCGTCGTCCTCCGGCGGCAGTGCCTCGTCGCCGGCCGGCAGGCGTCGAGCTCCTCCGGCGGCGCATCCGCCGCGATCACCGAGGGCCTGCGCATCGCCATCCTGCCCAAGCAGATCAACAACCCGTACTTCGACGCCGCGCTCGCGGGCGCCACCAAGGCCTGCGGGGAGATCGCCGCCGAGTGCGAGCAGATCGGCCCGACGGAGGCGAGCGGCGCGGCGCAGGTCGAGTTCATCAACACGGTGATCCAGCAGC
This sequence comes from uncultured Actinomycetota bacterium, assembly GCA_963829945.1. GTDB lineage: Bacteria > Actinomycetota > Actinomycetes > Mycobacteriales > Nakamurellaceae > Nakamurella. The sequence continues at coordinate 449,553 of CAWHKH010000004.1, forward strand.
AGTACGACGCGCTGGTGATCTCCGCGGCCGACGCGAACGCGGTGGTGCCCGCACTGAAGCAGGCGCAGGATGCCGGCGTTGCCGTGGTGACGTACGACGCGGACGTGGACGACCCGACGGCGCGGAGCGCGATGATCCAGCCGACGAATTCGCAGCTGATCGGCGAGGGATTGGTCGGCTGGATCGCCGAGGAACTCGGTGACGCCGGGGGCGAGATCGCGATCCTCTCGGCCGCGGCCACCGCGGCGAACCAGAACGCCTGGATCGAGGTCATGAAGACGGACCTGGCCAACTACCCGAACCTGACGCTGGTGGACACGGTGTACGGCGACGACGACGCGGCCAAGTCCGCGGAGAAGGCGGCCGGATTGATGCAGGCGCATCCGAACCTCAAGGGCATCATCTCGCCGACCACCGTCGGCATCCGCGAGGCCGCGCGCTACCTGTCGGGCTCGCAGTACAAGGGTGTCGTGGCGCTGACCGGCCTGGGCCTGCCGAGCGAGATGAAGGCCTACGTCGAGGACGGCACCGTCAAGAAGTTCGGGCTCTGGGATCCGGCCATGCTCGGCTACCTGGGCGTCTACGCCGCCGCCAACGTGGCCAGCGAGGTGGACATCTCCGGCGGGTTCGAGGCCGACGGCCAGACCTACACGCCCGAGGAGGACAGCGTGGTGACGGTCGGGCCGCCGCAGGAGTTCACGGCGGAGAACATCAACGAATTCCAGTTCTGATGGACGGCGGGCCCGTCCATCGGGCGGGCCCGCCGCATCGTCGCCGGGGGTGGACCCATGAATCGTCACTGCTTCCTGCTCCGCGTCCGGCCGGACCGGCTGGACGAGTACCGGCACGACATCGAGAGGTGTGGCCGGAGATGCTGCGCGCGCTGGCGGATACCGGTTGGCGCAACTACTCCCTCTTCCTGCGCGACGACGGGCTCCTCGTGGGGTACGTCGAGTGCGAGAACCTGGATGCCGCACGAGCGGCGATGGACCGGACCGAGGTGAACGCCCGCTGGCAGGCGCAGATGGCGCCGTTCTTCGCCGGCCTCGACGGCCGGCGGCCGGACGAGGGATTCCTCGTCCTCGACGAGGTATTCCATGTGGAGGATCAGTTGGCGGACGCCGTGACGGACCCACGGGCGGGCCCATCGGCGAACCCATCAGCGAGGACGGAGACCACCCGAGATGCCTGAGCTGGCCGGCGTGAAGGCCGCATTGGCGGCCCAGTGGATCGAACTGCCGTCGTGGGCGTTCGGCAATTCCGGCACCCGATTCAAGGTGTTCGCTCAGCGCGGCGTGCCGCGCACCCCCGAGGAGAAGGTGGCAGACGCCGCGCAGGTGAACAAGGCCACCGGGGTGGCCCGGTCGGTGGCGCTGCACATCCCGTGGGATCGGGTGGACGACTACACAGCGCTGGCCACCGTCGCCGAGGATCTCGGCGTCAGCATCGGGACCATCAATTCCAACGTCTTCCAGGACGACGACTACATGCTGGGCAGCGTCACCCATCCCGATCCGGGTGTGCGGCGCAAGGCCACCGACCACCTGCTCGAGTGCGTGGACGTCATGGACGCCACCGGGTCTCGCGATCTGAAGCTGTGGTTCTCCGACGGTACCAACTACCCGGGACAGGACGACATGCGCGCGCGGCAGGACCGGTTGTCGGCCGCATTGCGCGAGGTCTACGAACGTCTCGGCAACCACCAACGCATGCTCATCGAGTACAAGTTGTTCGAACCGGCCTTCTACACGATGGACATCCCCGATTGGGGGACCGCGTACGCGCACTGCATGGAACTGGGGCCGAAGGCACAGGTCGTGGTCGACACCGGGCATCACGCGCCCGGGACCAACATCGAATTCATCGTCGCGTTCCTGCTGCGCCAGGGCAAGCTCGGCGGATTCGATTTCAATTCCCGGTTCTATGCCGACGACGACCTGATGGTGGGCGCCGCCGACCCGTTCCAGTTGTTCCGGATCCTGGTCGAGGTCGTGAATGCGGGCGCCCTGGATCCCGCCGCGGGCGTCGCCTTCATGCTCGACCAGTGCCACAACATCGAGCCGAAGATCCCGGGTCAGATCCGGTCGGTGATGAACGTGCAGGAGGCCAGCGCCAAGGCGCTGCTGGTGGATCGGCACGCCCTGTCGGCCGCGCAGCGGTCCGGGGACGTGCTGGGCGCCAACGCCGTGCTGATGGACGCCTACAACACCGACGTCCGCCCGCTGCTGGCGCAGCTGCGCGAGGAGTCCGGTCGCCCGGCCGATCCCATGGCGGCCTACGCGGCGTCCGGCTACGCCGAGCGCATCATCGACGAGCGGGTCGGCGGCACCGCCGCCGGGTGGGGCGCCTGAGCCACGGCGCACACCGACGGTGGCTCGAGGGACGGACGGGTCATGGGAGCACCGGCACTCCAGAGGTGACGGCCCTGCTGGAGCGCAGCCATCGGCTCGGTTCCGACCCCGCGTCACCAACTTCGCGGGTGGCAACACCTCATGCAAGGCGCGGGAGCTCGACCCGGTGACGGCCGGGAGCGTGGAACTCCTCTGGGTCAAGGGCTCCGGCGGGCGACCTCGGCACCCTGAGTGAGAATGGCTTGGCCGCATTGCGCCTCGACCGGCGGCGCGCGCTCGCCGAGGTCTACCCCGGCCACGAGCGCGAGGACGAGGGGCGATGGTCCGATGCATCATGGAGAGCCTGGCCATCGCCGATCGCCGGGCGGTCCGGGACGCGCAGCGACTGTCCGATCGGGCCGTCAGAACCGTGCACCTGGTGGGCGGTGGCGCGCGAAACCCATTGCCGTGTCAGCTCACCGCCGATGCGTGCGACCTGCCGGTCATCGCGGGCCCGGTCGAGGCGGCGGCGAGCGGCAATGCGCTCGCGCAGGCCAGGGCGATGGGCGTGCAGGGCGAGCTCGGTGACCTTCGCGCGCCGGGCACTGGGACGCCGCCGAGCGTCGGGTGTTCGCGCGCTGACGCGCGGCCCGATGCCGGCGCGGCATGCCCACTCCCGCCGTGGTCCCCGCGGTCGGGGTCGGGCGCTGTCATGCTGACATCCGGACGAACGGGACAGCACGTCGCGGAGGGCGGGGCCATGCGGGAGCGAATCGGGCGCGGAACCCGGTGGACGGCGGGCCTGATCGTGCTGGCAGCGCTGCTGGCCGCGTGCGGATCTGGCTCGAACTCCGGCGGATCGACGACGAGCGCCGCCGCCATCACCAGCGCTCCGGCGTCGTCCAGCCCTACCGCAGCGTCCGGGACCTCGATCGGCTCCAGCGCACCCGCCGCGACGACCGCGGCGTCGTCAGGCGGCGGGTCGGCGGCGGGCGCGGCCTACTGCACCGAGAAGGGCGGCGAGGTGCAGAGCCGGACCGCCTCGTGGGGCACCAACGGCGACCCGTCGACCTGGCTGGCGCTCGCCGGCGAGACGGACATGTGCCGGTTCCAGTCGGACGACGAGGCCAAGTCGCGGCTCTACGTCGACCTGGTCACGCTCAGTTCGACCGAGCCGACACTGGCCGGCCTGGCCTATCTCTCGAAGGTGCCGTCGACGGCGACCCCCAGTGAGGGCAACCCCGCGACGGTGAACTGCAGCAAGCTCGGGGCGTCGTCGAACTTCGGCAGCGTCGGCGCATCCGGCGGCGGCTGGGTGAACCAGGACGACCCCGACGACAAGGTCGTCAACCTGTGCGTGTTCCCCGACCTGTCGTTCATCGACGAGTGGGGGATCACGTATTACGCCGGCGGTGTGGTGCGCGGCATCGACCTGGCGACCGTGATGGCCTACCAGCCGTCGGGCGCACTCCCACCGGTCTTCCACGCCGGCTGACCGCCCGCCGGGCGCGGAGGATCCCATCAGCGAGTCGCGCCGGCGTCAGGCGGCGTCAGGGCCGCGGTGGCTCAGCCGGTGCGGGGGACCGTGACCAGCAGCGCGTCGCCCTGGCCGCCGCCGCCGCACAGCGCGGCCGCGCCGACGCCACCGCCGCGCCGGCGCAGCTCGAGCGCCAGGTGCAGGGCGATGCGGGCCCCGGACGCGCCGATCGGATGGCCCAGCGCGATGGCGCCGCCGTTCACGTTGACGATGCTCTCGTCGATGCCGAGGTCGCGCATCGACGCGATCGCGACCGCCGAGAACGCCTCGTTGATCTCCACGAGATCCAGGGCGGCGGGATCGATCCCGGCCTTCCGGCAGGCCACGCGGATCGCCCTGGCCGGCTTGTCCTGCAGGGTCGAGTCCGGGCCGGCGACCATGCCGTGCGCCGTGACCTCGGCGATCCAGTCGAGCCCCTGGCGCTCGGCCTCCTCGCGGCTCATCACCACGACGGCGGCCGCGCCGTCGGAGATCTGGGATGCGGTGCCGGCGGTGATGGTGCCGTCCGGCCGGAAGGCGGGGCGGAGCTTCGCGAGCGACTCGACGGTGGTCTCCGGCCGGATGCCCTCGTCCGAGTCGATCACCGTCTCGCCGCGGCGACCCTTCACCACGACCGGCTCGATCTCCTGCTTGAAGACTCCGTTCCCCGTCGCCGCGGCCGCGCGCTGGTGCGACTGCGCCGCGTAGGCGTCCTGCTCGAGCCGGCTGATCGGCGACCGGTCGTTGGTCTGCTCCGTCAGCAGCCCCATGGGCACGTCCGTGAAGATGTCGTGCAGGCCGTCGTGCGCGAGATGGTCGAGCACCTCGAACCCGCCGTACGGCAGTCCCGATCGCGAGCCGGGCGGCAGCATGTGCGGCGCCCTGGTCATCGACTCCATCCCGCCGGCGACCACCGTGCCGAACTCCCCGCAGCGGATCAGCTGGTCGGCCAGCGCGATCGCGTGCAGCCCCGACAGGCACACCTTGTTGATCGTGACGGCGGGCACGTCCATCGCCACGCCGCCGGCGACCGCCGCCTGCCGCGCCGGGATCTGGCCGCAGCCCGCCTGCAGCACCTGACCCATGATCACGTAGTCGATCTGCTCGGGCGTGAGGCCGGACCGCTCGATCGCGCCGCGAATCGCGATCCCGCCGAGCTCCGTCGCCGGAACCGTCGCCAGACCACCGTTGAATCGACCCATCGGGGTGCGTGCCCCGGCCACGAGAACCGTAGAAACCATGCTAACAAGCTAATGCCCGAGGTGAACGGGCGATGACCAGAGTGGCCCACGCCACACCTTCGGGTGAACGGCAGGTGTCCTGGCCTCGCCGGTCAGCGCCGGGCGATCAGGCCGGCGGGCACCGGCGCGCCCCGACGGGCCAGTTCGCCGGCAAGCGCCGACCGCATCTCCTCCACCGGTCCGGGCAGCCCGGTCATCAGCGTCACCTGCTCGACCGCCTGGTGCAGCAGCACGTCGAGCCCGCTGGCCGCGCGGCACCCCGCGGCCAGGGCAGACCCGGTCAGCGCTGTCGGCCACGGGTCGTAGATCACGTCCAGCACCACGGTCCGCGGCGGCCAGCGCGTGCCCGCGTAGGGGTCGGCGGCGCGGCCGGGCACCGTCGAGACGACGACGTCGGCGGGCGGCATGGGCACGTCGGGCACCCCGCCGACCACGATCGGCTCCACGCCGAGCCGCTCGGCCGTCGCCCGGACCTCGCCGGTCCGAGCCGGATCGCGCACCAGCACGATGATCTCGAGGTCGCCGGGGCGTCCGCCGAGTTCAGCGAGCGCGGCGATCGCGGCCTGCGCGGTGCCGCCGGCGCCGAGGATCACCGCGCGGCGCGGGTCGCGAAGACCGGCCTCCCGCAGCGACTGGGCGATGCCGCGCACGTCGGTGTTGTGCAGCGCTGCCCGCCCGTCCGGCGACAGCACGACGGTGTTCGCCGCCCCGGTCGCCAGGGCGAGGGGGCTGATCTCGGCGTCGAGGTCGAGCGCGACCCGCTTCAGCGGCATGGTCAGCGACAGGCCCGCCCATTCCGGACCCAGGCCGGCCACGAAGCGGGCCAGCTCGGGCTCGTCGCACTCGCGCCGGTCGTAGCTCCAGCCGTGCAGGCCCAGCGCGCGGTAGGCGGCCAGCGTGCAACACCGGTGACAGGGAGTGGTGCACGGGCTTGCCGAGTACGGCGGCCCGGCGGGCCGCCGCCGCGGTCGGGGCCGCCGGGCGGTCGGGAGGCTGTGACACCGCGCCAGTATGGCGGCGACACGGCGCCAGCACGGCGGTGACCCGGAGCGGGCACGGCGGTCGACACGGCGCTGGCATGTCGGCGCCGCCGGGGCGCGCGCGTCCGCGAGACCGGCTGCGGCGGCTGACTGTCGCGTTCCCGCTGCCCCGGCCCGCGGACCGCGTTAGGCTGGCGCGGCCTCAGGGTTCCTGCCCGGTGCCGGCCGGTCGAACGCCGTCGCGCGCCGGCACGAACGATCCGTGATCGGCGCTGAGGCACGCCGCGCCGAAACGTCGATGGGAGCGCTCATGCCGTTGTCCGTGCCGTCGTTCGCGGAGTTCCGGTCCGTGTACCAGCGGGCGGTGGATCGCGCGCCGGAGGCGTTCTCCGGCGACGTGCTCCGCAACCTGGTCGACGGGCAATGGCGGGACATGGGCGACCCGTCGACCATGGTGACCCCGGTCGACGGGACGAAGACGGTGGCGCTGTCCAAGGTGGGCGCGTCCGACGGGGATGCCGCGGTGGAGGCGGCGGCCCGGGCGCACCGGGACTGGGCGGCGACCTCGCTGGCGGACCGCAGGGCCAGGGTGGGGGCCGCCGTCGACGCGATGACCGACGCCCGGGACGACCTCGCGCTGCTGCTCGGCTGGGAGATCGGCAAGCCGTGGCGGCTGGCGTGCGCGGACGTCGACCGCGGGCTGGACGGCGTGCGCTGGTACCTCGACGAGATCGAGGGGATGCTCGCCACCGACGTCGACGGCGCGCCGTTCGAGCGCAGCCACTGTCCGGGCCGGTCAGCAACATCGCCAGCTGGAACTACCCGGTCAGCGTCCAGGTGCATGCCGAGCTCGTCCAGCTGCTCGCCGGGAACGCGGTGGTGGCGAAGACGCCGACGCAGGGCGGCGCGATCACCCTCACGCTCGCGCACGCGCTGATGGTCCGCGAGGGACTGCCCGTCACGCTGGTGTCCGGCGACGGCTCGACGCTGTCCGACGCCCTGGTCCGGCACCCCGAGCTGGGCGCCCTGGCCTTCGTCGGCGGCCGGTCCAACGGCGGCCGGGTCGCGGCGCAGCTGGTGGACACCGGCAAGCGGCACATGCTCGAGCAGGAGGGCCTGAACACGTGGGGGATCTGGAACTTCTCCGACTGGGACGGCCTGGCCGCGCACCTCAAGAAGGGCTACGAGTACGGCAAGCAGCGCTGCACCGCCTATCCCCGGTACGTGGTGCAGCGAGACCTGGTCGACGAGTTCCTCGCCATGTACCTGCCGCTGGTCGCCGCCATCCGCGTCGGGCATCCGCTGGCCGTCGACGAACGAGGGCGATGCGCTGCCGGAGCTGGACTTCGGGCCGGTCATCTCGGCCGCCAAGGCGCGCGAGCTCGCCGACAAGGTGGAGGAGGCGCTGCGCTGGGGCGCGGTCCCGCTGTACCGGGGCAGGCTCGACCCGGCCCGGTTCATCGACGGCCAGGACACCAGCGCCTACGTCGCGCCGGTCGCGATGCTGGCGCCGCCGGGCGCCAGCCGGCTGATGCACGAGGAGCCGTTCGGTCCGGTCGACTCGATCGTCGTGGTGGACACGCCGGCCGAGCTCGTCGCCCAGATGAACGCCTCGACCGGCGCGCTGGTCGCCAGCATCGCCTGCGACGACGCGCGGGCCGCCGCTGAGATGGCCGAACACCTGCAGGCCTTCAAGATCGGCATCAACAAGCCGCGGTCGAGGGGCGACCGCGCCGAGCCGTTCGGCGGCCGCGGTGCCTCCTGGAAGGGCGCCTTCGTCGGCGGCGCGCACCTCGTGCACGCCGTCACCGGGGCCCGCCGGGGAGCAGCTGTACGGCAACTTCCCGGACTACAATCGGTACCCGGACACGCTCTGACCGCGGGCCGCCGTGGCCGCGTCGACGGCGCGTCCGGGACCACCCCCAGTCTTGACACCCGGGGGTCGATCCGGGTAACGTATCGCGGGTTGCCCCCAATCCGGTTCTAGCGAGTCGGTGCGGGTGCGCGTCCGTTCTTTGAGAACTCAACAGCGTACCGATAGTCAGTGCCAATTTTTTGGTATTTTGTATTGATGGTATTTCGAGCTAGTTGCTCGTTAATGCCGGGTTCGGCATTCCCGCGGTTCGCCGTTGGGGGTGTTGCGCTCTGTCTATTTTTGTAACCTTGGGCCCCTTTTGTGGGTCGTTGGTATAGATTTCGATGGAGAGTTTGATCCTGGCTCAGGACGAACGCTGGCGGCGTGCTTAACACATGCAAGTCGAACGGAAAGGCCCCTTCGGGGGTACTCGAGTGGCGAACGGGTGAGTAACACGTGGGCAACCTGCCCTCAGCTCTGGGATAACTCCGGGAAACCGGGGCTAATACTGGATATTCACGGCCTGCCGCATGGTGGGTGGTGGAAAGTTTTTCGGCTGGGGATGGGCCCGCGGCCTATCAGCTTGTTGGTGGGGTGATGGCCTACCAAGGCGACGACGGGTAGCCGGCCTGAGAGGGCGACCGGCCACACTGGGACTGAGACACGGCCCAGACTCCTACGGGAGGCAGCAGTGGGGAATATTGCGCAATGGGCGGAAGCCTGACGCAGCGACGCCGCGTGAGGGATGACGGCCTTCGGGTTGTAAACCTCTTTCAGCTCTGACGAAGCGAGAGTGACGGTAGGAGCAGAAGAAGCACCGGCCAACTACGTGCCAGCAGCCGCGGTAATACGTAGGGTGCAAGCGTTGTCCGGAATTATTGGGCGTAAAGAGCTCGTAGGCGGTCTGTCGCGTCGAATGTGAAAACCCGGGGCTCAACTCCGGGCCTGCATTCGATACGGGCAGGCTAGAGTTCGGTAGGGGAGACTGGAATTCCTGGTGTAGCGGTGAAATGCGCAGATATCAGGAGGAACACCGGTGGCGAAGGCGGGTCTCTGGGCCGATACTGACGCTGAGGAGCGAAAGCGTGGGGAGCGAACAGGATTAGATACCCTGGTAGTCCACGCCGTAAACGTTGGGCGCTAGGTGTGGGGGTCCTTCCACGACCTCCGTGCCGCAGCTAACGCATTAAGCGCCCCGCCTGGGGAGTACGGCCGCAAGGCTAAAACTCAAAGGAATTGACGGGGGCCCGCACAAGCGGCGGAGCATGCGGATTAATTCGATGCAACGCGAAGAACCTTACCAAGGCTTGACATGCACGGGAAAGTTCCAGAGATGGTTCCCCCGCAAGGTCCGTGCACAGGTGGTGCATGGTTGTCGTCAGCTCGTGTCGTGAGATGTTGGGTTAAGTCCCGCAACGAGCGCAACCCTTGTCTCATGTTGCCAGCAATTCGGTTGGGGACTCATGAGAGACTGCCGGGGTCAACTCGGAGGAAGGTGGGGATGACGTCAAATCATCATGCCCCTTATGTCTTGGGCTTCACGCATGCTACAATGGCCGGTACAAAGGGCTGCGAAACCGCGAGGTGGAGCGAATCCCAAAAAGCCGGTCTCAGTTCGGATTGGGGTCTGCAACTCGACCCCATGAAGTCGGAGTCGCTAGTAATCGCAGATCAGCAACGCTGCGGTGAATACGTTCCCGGGCCTTGTACACACCGCCCGTCACGTCACGAAAGTCGGTAACACCCGAAGCCGGTGGCCCAACCCTTGTGGAGGGAGCCGTCGAAGGTGGGATCGGCGATTGGGACGAAGTCGTAACAAGGTAGCCGTACCGGAAGGTGCGGCTGGATCACCTCCTTTCTAAGGAGCACGTGGCCGCGGTTCATCGCTTCGGTGGTGGGCTGGTGGTTCATGGTGTGTCGTTTCGCCGGCGAGTGTCCGGTGGCGACCGCTGGGGAGGACTGCGTGCTGGGTCGACGTCATGGGTGGAACACTGACTATGCGGTTCATGTCGTGGTGCGGCGGTTAGTACGGCGTGATCGGTGCCGGTGTCTTCCTTTGGGGGGGTGCGGGTGTGGGTCGGCTCCTTGGGTGGGGGTCAGCTGGAACGAGTCGTGGCGGTGGTGTGGGCCGTGGGTGCGCTGTTGGGTCCTGAGAGAACGGGCTGTCCTGGGGTTGTTGTTCCTGGGTGGTTTGTTGTCTTGGTGGGCCGATCTCCTGTCTTGTACCGCTCGGCGTTGTGTCCGGGTCGGCGGGGCTGTGGTGGTTGGTCGTTTGTTGTTTGAGAACTGCACAGTGGACGCGAGCATCTTTATTTCAAGTCTTTGTGGCTAAGTTTTTAAGAGCACACGGTGGATGCCTGGGCATCAGGAGCCGATGAAGGACGTAGGAGGCTGCGATAAGCCTCGGGGAGCTGTCAACCGAGCTGTGATCCGAGGATGTCCGAATGGGGAAACCCAGCCAGAGTCATGTCTGGTTACCCGCGCCTGAATCTATAGGGCGTGTGGAGGGAACGTGGGGAAGTGAAACATCTCAGTACCCACAGGAAAAGAAAACAACCGTGATTCCGTGAGTAGTGGCGAGCGAAAGCGGATCTAGGCTAAACCGAGCGCGCGTGATAGCCGGCAGGCGTTGCGTGTTCGGGGTCGTGGGACCATGTTGTGCTGGGGCTGCCGTCCTGGCGGGAAGTGACAAAGCGTCGTGTTAGTCGAACGGTTCTGGAAAGGCCGGGCGTAGCGGGTGATACCCCCGTAGACGAAAATTCGACGCCTTCCTGACGTGGTTCCCAAGTAGCAGCGAGCCCGTGAAATTCGCTGTGAATCCGGCGGGACCACCCGCTAAGCCTAAATACTACCTGATGACCGATAGCGGACTAGTACCGTGAGGGAAAGGTGAAAAGTACCCCGGGAGGGGAGTGAAATAGTACCTGAAACCGTGTGCTTACAATCCGTCGGAGCCGGCTTTGTTCCGGTGACGGCGTGCCTTTTGAAGAATGAGCCTGCGAGTTAGTGGTATGTGGCGAGGTTAACCCGTGAGGGGAAGCCGTAGCGAAAGCGAGTCCGAACAGGGCGTTTGAGTCGCATGCTCTAGACCCGAAGCGAAGTGATCTACCCATGGCCAGGATGAAGCGACGGTAAGACGTCGTGGAGGTCCGAACCCACCAGGGTTGAAAACCTGGGGGATGAGCTGTGGGTAGGGGTGAAAGGCCAATCAAACTTCGTGATAGCTGGTTCTCCCCGAAATGCATTTAGGTGCAGCGTCACGTGTTTCTTGCCGGAGGTAGAGCACTGGATGGTCTAGGGGGCCCACAAGCTTACCGAAATCAACCAAACTCCGAATGCCGGTAAGTGAGAGCGTGGCAGTGAGACTGTGGGGGCTAAGCTTCATAGTCGAAAGGGAAACAGCCCAGATCGCCGGTTAAGGCCCCTAAGCGTGTGCTAAGTGGGAAAGGATGTGGAGTCGCCCAGACAACCAGGAGGTTGGCTTAGAAGCAGCCACCCTTTAAAGAGTGCGTAATAGCTCACTGGTCAAGTGGTTCCGCGCCGACAATGTAGCGGGGCTCAAGCACACCGCCGAAACCGCGGCATTCACACGTCAGCCCGGCCCTCCTCGTGGGGGTCCAGGTGTGTGGATGGGTAGGGGAGCGTCGTGTGGCGAGTGAAGCGGCGGGGTGACCCAGCCGTGGACGCCACACGAGTGAGAATGCAGGCATGAGTAGCGAATGAGGAGTGAGAAACTCCTCCACCGAATGACCAAGGGTTCCTGGGCCAGGTTCATCCGCCCAGGGTGAGTCGGGACCTAAGGCGAGGCCGACAGGCGTAGTCGATGGACAACGGGTTGATATTCCCGTACCCGCGTAGAAGCGCCCATGACGAGCCCGGTGATGCTGACCGCCCGAACCTTCCGACGACTTCGGTCGGAGGAAGGGGAGCGCGGGACCCGAACCGGTAGTAGTCAAGCGATGGGGTGACACAGGAAGGTAGCTCCGCCAGTCAGTGGTAACACTGGTGTAAGGGTGTAGGTAGGCGCGGTAGGCAAATCCGCCGTGCTGTTGATCTGAGACCTGACGCATAGCCGATTGAGGCGAAGCAGAGTGATCCTATGCTGTCGAGAAAAGCCTCTAGCGAGCTTCGAGCGGCCCGTACCCCAAACCGACACAGGTGGTCAGGTAGAGAATACCAAGGTGATCGAGCGAACTATGGTTAAGGAACTCGGCAAAATACCCCCGTAACTTCGGGAGAAGGGGGGCCGAGGTGCGTGAAGCCCTTCGCGGGCTAGCGTGTTTCGGCCGCAGAGACCAGGGAGAAGCGACTGTTTACTAAAAACACAGGTCCATGCTAAGTCGCAAGACGATGTATATGGACTGACGCCTGCCCGGTGCTGGAAGGTTAAGAGGACCGGTCAGTCACGCAAGTGGCGAAGCTGAGAATTTAAGCCCCAGTAAACGGCGGTGGTAACTATAACCATCCTAAGGTAGCGAAATTCCTTGTCGGGTAAGTTCCGACCTGCACGAATGGCGTAACGACTTCTCTACTGTCTCAACCATAGGCTCGGCGAAATTGCACTACGAGTAAAGATGCTCGTTACGCGCGGCAGGACGGAAAGACCCCGGGACCTTTACTACAGCTTGGTATTGGTGTTCGGTTCGACTTGTGTAGGATAGGTGGGAGACTGTGAAGTCGTCACGCCAGTGACGGTGGAGTCAACGTTGAAATACCACTCTGGTCGTACTGGACATCTAACCTAGGACCGTGATCCGGTTCAGGGACAGTGCCTGGTGGGTAGTTTAACTGGGGCGGTTGCCTCCTAAAGAGTAACGGAGGCGCCCAAAGGTTCCCTCAGCCTGGTTGGCAATCAGGTTTTGAGTGTAAGTGCACAAGGGAGCTTGACTGCGAGAGGGACATCTCGAGCAGGGACGAAAGTCGGGACTAGTGATCCGGCACCTCATTGTGGAATGGGTGTCGCTCAACGGATAAAAGGTACCCCGGGGATAACAGGCTGATCTTGCCCAAGAGTCCATATCGACGGCATGGTTTGGCACCTCGATGTCGGCTCGTCGCATCCTGGGGCTGGAGTAGGTCCCAAGGGTTGGGCTGTTCGCCCATTAAAGCGGCACGCGAGCTGGGTTTAGAACGTCGTGAGACAGTTCGGTCCCTATCCGCCGCGCGCGCAGGAGTCTTGCGGAAGGCTGTCCCTAGTACGAGAGGACCGGGACGGACGAACCTCTGGTGTGCCAGTTGTTCCACCAGGAGCACGGCTGGTTGGCTACGTTCGGAAGGGATAACCGCTGAAAGCATCTAAGCGGGAAGCTCGTTCCAAGATGAGGACTCCCACCCGAAAGGGGTAAGGCCCCCGGCAGACCACCGGGTTGATAGGCCGGAAGTGGAAGCACCGCAAGGTGTGGAGCTGACCGGTACTAATAGGCCGAGGACTTACCACAAAACACTTCAGGACTGACGCAGGCCGCCGACACATAGAGCTCTTGCTCGCGTCCACTGTGCGGTTCTGGAACAACAAACCACCCACCCCGAAAACACCGGGAACCGGGTGCACGTTGTGTTCCACGAAGTTACGGCGGCCACAGCGAAGGGGAAACGCCCGGTCCCATCCCGAACCCGGAAGCTAAGCCCTTCAGCGCCGATGGTACTGCACCCGCCAGGGTGTGGGAGAGTAGGACACCGCCGGACAACCATTTCCACAAGGCCCGGGAAATCGAGATCACCAGATCCGATTTCCCGGGCCTTCGTGCATCCCGGAATCGATTCGGAGACGGACTGCGCGGGGCGGGGGGCGCGGCCGCACGGCGGACGTATCGTGCATCGAGGGCCGCGCCGGGCCGACCGGGCCGGTCAGCCCACGAGGGAGGCCGGCCGCGATGCACCGCCGCACCGCCCTTCTCGCGCTGATCGTCCGCGTCGCCGTCCGCGCTGGTCGCGTCCGCCTGCACCCCCGGCACGGAGGCGGCGCCGCCGGCCGGCGGCTGGACGGCGTCACGCCGCCGGGCGTCCTCGCCTCGGACCTGTTCGCCGAGCCGGCGGGGTCCTGGTCGGCGGGGTGTCCCCGGCGCCCGGCCAGCGGCCGCTGCTCGCGATCGAGCGGGACGGCGCCTGGCAGGACATCCCGGCCACGCCGGCGACCGCGTACGGCGGCCAGGCGGCCATCCTGCACGCGTGGATCGATGACGCGGGCCGGGTTGTCGCCATCGGTGCGGTCACCGGCGGCGCGCACCTCAACCCGCGCTGGTCGGCCTGGATCGGTACCGGAGCCGGCATCGTCGAGGAGCCGCAGACGGTGGAGACCTTCGGCGGTCCGGCGGCGGGCGGGGTCACCGGCGTGGTCGGCGGCGACGACCCGCTGATCGTGGGCACCTGGAGCCTCGCTCCCGGCGTCACGGGGATCGCCGTCTGGAAGCACGGCGGGTGCGATCTGGATCCGGCAGCCGAGTCCCGCGATCTTCACCGGCAGCGCGACCGAGCAGGTGACCGCGACGGCTGCCGCCGGCGCGCGGGGACGGCGTCGTCATCGTCGGACTGTCCACCTCGTTCCGGGACGGCCTCGTGCACCAGCAGGCGATCGCCTGGACATCCGATGAGCTGCGCGCGACGTGGACCCGGGTGGATCTGGACGCCTCGGACGACGACAGCGCGGCCACCGACGTCTCCTGCGCCGCCGACGGGTGCCTCGTGGTCGGCCGGCTGGGGGGTCAGCTCGCCGCATGGCGGCTGGCCGGGACAGCCGCCGCCCGTCTCGTCCCGCTGCCCGACCGCACAGTGGATCGCTACGCCGGGCAGCCGCGGGTCGCCGACGACGGGTCGCGCGCGGTCGTCGCGGTCGGCGCCGGCGACGAACTGCTCGCCCGATCCTCGGCGGACCGGTGGGAATCGATCGCCGCGCCGGACGGCGAGGTGCGGCGGCTCGGACTGTCCTCGGGCGCGCTCTTCGTGCTGCTGCGGCCACCGTCCGGCGATCAGCTGGTCTACCGCCGCGACCTGTGACGGCGCGCCCTGTGACGCCCGCGGTCAGCCTGCCGCGTCGCCGCGGCCGCCGGCAGCGGATCGACTTCGTCGAGCACCATCGCCGTCGGCACGCCCGCCAGCGCCGGGGAGTTCGCCGGCGTCGCCCAGACCGTGCCGCGCAGGAACTCCAGGAAGTCGGCGGCCTGCTCGGTGCTGGGGAAGTCGAGATCGATCATCAGGTAGTGGTCCCGATCGACGGGGCGGGCGACCCGGACGGCGGTCACCCCGCCGCGGCGGCGCGCGTCCTCGAATCGGCCGAACGCGGCCAGCCAGGCGTCGACACTGGTCACGGGGTGCTCGATGTGCAATGTGGGCATGCACTCGACGCTAGGAGCGATCCGGATCGCGGCGCCATCCCAGCTTTCTGGGACTGGAGCCCGCGGGCGTGCCGGCATACGCTGCGATCGTGTCCAGGCGCGACGCCGCCCTGCTGCCGCGGATCGACGAGCGTCTGCCGCGACACCACCGACGCCAGGACGCTGCAGCGGGCCGTGCTCGCTGAGCTCCGCGGTGCCATCGGGTTCGACTACTACGTCTGGGTGCTCACGGATCCGGCGACGTGCGTGGGCGTGTCGCCGTTGGCCGAGGTGCCGCGGATGCAGGACCTGCCGCGGCTGATCGGCCTGAAGTACCGCACGGCGATGAACCGATGGACCTCCGTGCCGACCGGCGCGTGCGCCACGCTGCGCGCGGCGACCGGCGGGGATCTCGCCCGGAGCACCTGGTGGGGCGAGCTGCTCCGCGACTACGGGGTGGTCGACGTCGCGTCGATGGTGCACCGGGACCGCTTCGGCACCTGGGGGTTCCTCGACCTGTGGCGGTGCGCGGGGACGCGGCCGTTCACCGGCGACGAGTGCCGTGCGCTGGCGGCAACGGGGCCGGCCACGACGGACGGGATCCGACGCAGCCACCTGCGACACGCGGAACCGCCCACGCGTCGGGCGGGGCCCGCCGCGGGCCCGGCCATCCTGGTGCTCACCGACGAGCTGCGGGAGACCGCTCGCACGCCCGCCGCGGATGCCGCCCTGCGGTCGCTGCTGCCGACGGCCGACGGTGACGCGCCCGTGCCCGCCGCGGCGTTCAACGTGGCCGCCCAGCTGTTGGCGACCGAGCAGGGCGTCGACGGCCACCCCGCGTCCGCGCGGGTGAGGGTACCGGGCACGGGCTACCTCACCCTGACCGCTGCCCGGCTGACGGGTGACGGCGGATCGCCGGCGCCGGCGATGGCGGTGAGCATCCAGCCCTCCACCCCCGCCGAGCGGCTGGACCTCTTCGTGCGGGCGGCCGGCCTCACCCCCAGGGAGGGCGAACTCGTCGACCACGTGATGGGCGGCGGCGACACCCGCGAGCTCGCCCGCCGCATGCGGGTCGGAGAGCACACCGTGCAGGACCACCTGAAGGCGATTTTCGCCAAGTCCGGCACCGGAAGCCGTCGGGAGCTGATGGCCCGGGTGACCGGGCTGGCCGAACCGTGACCCAGGAACGGCGGGGTCCGCCGCCGCTGCCGGCGCCGCGTCGCGCACCGCGGGGTCCGGCGATGCGGCGGGTCGGGAGTCCGGCCTCCGGTGTGCCAGAGTGGGCACCGCCCGTGCTCGCGGGCGCTCGGCGACCGGCGGGAGTGGTGGTGTCGGACAACGCGGCCGATGGCCCGAATCCGGAACGGCCGTCGGCATCCTCGGGCGGCCCTTCGGAGGACCGTGCCGCCGGCCGATCGGGCGCTAGGCCGCCGGCCAGGACGGGAAAGCCGCCGGCTCGCTCCGGCAAGGCGCCCGCTCGCTCCGGCAAGCCGCCGGCTCGCTCCGGCAAGCGCCGGCTCGCTCCGGCAAGCCGCCGGCTCGTACCGGCAAGCCGCCGGCTCGTACCGGCAAGCCGCCGAGGGCGGGCGCGACACCGCGGGCCGGCGCCACGCGTGACGCGCGATCGGACCGCCCGCCGGGCGAGACCGGGCCGGCCGACGGCGATGTCGGCCATCCGCGACGCGCGACCGGCGGCGGCGCCCAGCGACCCGCGGCGCCGCGGCGCCCGGCCGTCGCGGGATCGAAGCCGTGGCAACAGAAGTCGTCGAGCGCGACGGACCCTGACCGATCCCGCCCTGACCCGTCCCGCCCAGATCGATCCCGCTCTGATCGATCGGGCCCTGACGACCGGGCGCACCGGCGTCCGCGTGCGGATGGGCCCGACTCCGCGCGGCGCGCGCCCGGCGACCGATCGAGTGCCGCCGACCGCTCCTCCGGCCCTCACCCGGATCGCCCGTCCGCGAGGGAGCGCCGACCGTCGGCGGATCGCCCGGATCGCCCGTCCGCCAAGGATCGTCGCTCGTTCCCGGACCGGTCGGGTGCCGGTGACCGGCGACCTCCAAGGAGCGACCGGCGAACACCCGCGGGCGATCGCCGCCCGGCGGTCCGATCGGCGGGCCGACCGGGACCGCCCCGCGCGGCGGGATCGGCGCGACGAGCCGTCGGCGCTCGGTGGCGACCTGAGCGCCGGGCTGTTCGGTCCCGGCGGCCGTCCGCAACAACCGCCGCGGCCGCCGCGGGACGCCCCGGACAAGCCCCGTGGCCCGCGGCGCCACGACGGCGCCGGATCCGGCGCGCCCCGCCCGCGCGACCGTGGCGACCGACCCGGCCGGACGGACCGGGCCGATCCGGCCGGGCGCACGCGCCGGCCCGACGGGGCGGGGTCGCCGCGCGGCGCCGATCGGCCGTGGCGCTTCGATCCCCCCGGCACGCACCGCGAGCGCGGCGCACCCGAGCGCGAGCCGGTCGGCGGCTCCCGCCGCCGGGTGGAGGACGTCGGCGAGGTCTGGCCGGAGCTGCCGGAGTGGGCGAGTGCCGAGGAACTGGAGCCGGAGATCCGCCGCGACCTTCGCAGCCTGAGCAAGGACAACGCCGACTTCGTCGGCGGCCACCTGGTCGCGGCCGGCACGCTGGCCGACGACGATCCCGAGCTCGGCCTGGATGCACGCCAGGGCGGCGCGGGCCAGGGGTGGCCGCGTCGCGGTCGTCCGGGAGACCGTCGGCCTCGTGGCGTACCGCGCCGGCGAGTGGGCCGAGGCCATCGGCGAGCTGCGTGCTGCGCGCCGGATGGGCGGCGGGCCAGGGCCATCTCGCCGTTCTCGCGGACTGTGAGCGGGCGCTGGGTCATCCCGAGCGGGCAATCGAGCTGTCCCGGTCGGCAGAGGCGGCGAGCCTGGACCCGGCCGCCGCGCGGGAGCTGGCGATCGTCGCCGCCGGCGCCAGGGCGGACCTGGGCGAGCTGGACGCCGCGCTGGCGCAGCTCCGGCAGCTGGCCGCCCCCGACGCGCCCGGCGGCCCGACGCCCGCGTGGCCTACGCGTACGCCGACCTCCTCGAGCGCGCGGGGCAGCGCGCGAGGCGATCGCCTGGTTCGTCCGCGCCGCCGACGCGGACGTCGACGACGACACCGACGCGGGCGACCGGCTGGCCGCGCTGACCGGCACCGGTGGGGCTGACGACTCGTGAGCACCCTCGCGGAGACCCACGACGTCCTGCTGCTGGATCTCGACGGCACCGTCTATCTCGGGGGTCAGCCGATCGATCACGTGGCCCCGGCGCTCAAGCGCGCCGGCCAGCAGGGCGCCCGGTCGATCTTCGTCACCAACAACGCCTCCCGGCCACCGACCGAAGTGGCCGAGGCGCTGTCCGGCATGGGCGTCGCGGCGACCGCCGACCAGGTGCTCACCTCGCCCCAGGTGGCCGCCAGCATGCTGGCGGCCAGGCACGAACCGGGGTCGCGGGTGCTCGTGGTCGGCGCGCCGTGGCTCGCCCGGTCGGTCGAGGAGGCCGGCCTGCGGCCGGTGCAGCTGGCCGTCGACGACCCGGCCGCCGTCGTCCAGGGGCACTCGCCGGACACCGGTTGGCGGCAGCTGGCGGAGGCCTGCATCGCGCTCCGGGGCGGGGCCGACTGGGTCGCGTGCAACGTGGACAGCACGCTGCCCACGGATCGCGGGCTGCTGCCCGGCAACGGAGCGATGGTCGCGGCGCTGGTGGCGGCGACGGGTCTGCACCCCCGGGTGGCCGGCAAGCCCGAGCGGCCGCTGCTGGACGAGGCGGTGCGCCGCTCGTCGTCCACCTCGCCCCTGGTCGTCGGCGATCGCCTGGACACCGACATCGCCTGCGCACACGCCGCGGACACGCCGAGCCTGATGGTGCTGACGGGCGTGTCCACCGCGGCCGACCTGCTCGTCGCGCCGCCCGAGTACCGCCCGACGTTCCTCGCGTTCGACCTGCGCGGCCTCGTGGACGAGGACCGCGCAGTGAAGATCCCGTCGGTGAGCCGCGCGGGACACCTGGAGTGGACCGTCGGGCTGGACCGCGGCGCGCTGGTGCTGGCCGCGGGCCACCCCGATGCCCACGGCAGCGCCGAGCGGCCGGCGGTCACCGACGCCAGCGCGCTGCGCGCCCTCGCGCAGCTCTCGGCGTACGCGTGGGACGCGGCCTCGTCGACCGACACGGTGAGCCCGCGGGTCACCCCCAGGGACCGGGCGGCGGCGGCCGCGCTAACGCGTTGCGGCCTGCCGACCTCCGACGGTGCGGCGCCTGTGCTGCACTAGCGTGAGCCGACGGGCAGGATCGGCAGGTCGCGGGGCGCCGCGGATCGACGGACTCGGGAGGCAGGGTGCGCGAGGACCAGGACCAGGCGGCCTTGTTCCGGTCGGCCTCGACCGGCCATCCCGCGGAGGAGCAGCTGCTCGCCGCCGAGTCGCGGCTCGGCACTCTCGAGGACCTGCCGATGGGGGACCAGGTGGGTGCCTACGGCGAGCTGCACACGCTGCTGACGGACGCGCTGGCCGGCACCGCCGAGGTCGGACCCGGCGGTCAGCCCGGCCCGGCGCTGGCCGGTGACATCGATCTCGCGCCCGGCAGGGCCGCCGCGGGGTCCGAGCCGAGCCCCTGACGTGCGCCGGGCGCGGCTCGACGCCGAGCTGGTGCGCCGCGGGCTGGCGCGGTCGCGCGAGCACGCCGCCGAGCTCATCGCGGCCGGCCGGGTGTCCGTGCGCGGGCTGGCCGCGACCAAGCCCGCGACCGGGGTCGAGCCGGGCGCACCCGTCGTCATCCGGCCGGACGAGACCGACGAGGGATGGGCGTCCCGCGGCGCGCACAAGCTGATCGGCGCGCTGGCCGCCTTCCCGGGCGTCGTGGTGGCGGGGCGGCGCTGCCTGGATGCCGGCGCGTCGACCGGCGGCTTCACCGACGTGCTGCTGCGCCGGGGCGCCCGCGAGGTGGTTGCCGTCGACGTCGGCTACGGGCAGCTCGTCTGGCGACTGCAGTCCGACAGCCGGGTGCACGTCGTCGACCGGACGAACGTCCGCGCGCTCACCCCCGAGGCGATCGGCGGCCCCGCCGAGCTGGTGGTCGCGGACCTGTCCTTCATCTCGCTGGCCGTGGTGCTGCCCGCGCTCACCGCCTGCGCGACCCCCGGCGCGGACCTGGTGCCGATGGTCAAGCCGCAGTTCGAGGTCGGCAAGGGCCGGCTCGGCGCGGGCGGCGTCGTCCGCGATCCGGCGCTGCGCGCGGAGGCGGTCGACGGCGTCGTTCGCGCTGCTGGTCTACTGGGCTGGACAGCGCTCGGGGTGGCCGCCTCGCCGCTGCCGGGACCGAGCGGCAACGTGGAGTTCTTCGTGCACTTCCGGCGGGACGTGCCGACTGATCCCGATCGCCCGGCCCGGGACATGATCATGGCTGCGGTGCAGGAGGTGTCGCCGTGACGGACCGACGGGTGCTGCTGGTCGCGCACACCGGTCGCGCGGACATCGCGCAGACCATCAGCACCGATGCACGCCACCCTGGCCGAGGCCGGGATCGACCTCGTCTGCCTGGCCGGCGAGCACGACGGCCTCGACCTCGGCGTGTTCGACCCCGCCGACACGGACGACGCGCCGATCGAGATGGTGCTGGCCGTCGGCGGCGACGGCACCCTGCTCCGCGCCGCCGAGCACGCCCGGCCGATGAGCGCGCCGGTGCTGGGCATCAACCTCGGCCGCGTGGGGTTCCTGGCCGAGGCGGACGCGTCCGACATGGACTGGGCGCTGTCCGCGGTCATCGACAAGCGCTACCGGTTGTCCCCCCGGATGACCGTCGAGGTGACCGTCGAGCTGGAGGGCATGCTCATCGCCACCGGCTGGGCGCTCAACGAGATCAGCGTCGAGAAGGGTTCGCGCGAGCGGATCCTCGACGTCGTCGTCGAGGTCGACGGGCACGGCGTGTCCGCGTACGGCTGCGACGGCGTCATGTGCGCGACGCCCACCGGGTCCACCGCCTACACCTTCTCCGCGGGCGGTCCGGTCATCTGGCCCGGCGTCGAGGCGCTGCTGGTGGTGCCGTCGAACGCGCACGCGCTGTTCGCCCGGTCGCTGGTCATCGGGCCGGAGTCGACCGTCACCGTGCACCTCGATCCTGGCGGGCAGTTCGCCGTGCTGGCGTGTGACGGCCGGCGCAGCCGGGAGATTCCGCCCGGCTCGCGGATCCGCGTGTGCAAGGGGCAGCAGCCGGTGATGCTGGTCCGCCTGTCCGACCAGACGTTCACGGACCGGCTGGTGCGCAAGTTCAAGCTGCCGGTGCACGGCTGGCGGGACAAGCGCTACTGAGGCAGGCGCTCCCGGCTCCAGCGCGCCGTCCGGCGGCTGTCGGTGGCCGGGACTAACGTTCGGACCATGCTGCAGGAGCTGCGGATCTGCGGTCTCGGCGTGATCGACGAGGCCGCCATCGAGCCGCACCCCGGCCTGACCGTCGTGACCGGCGAGACCGGTGCGGGCAAGACCATGATCGTCACGGCGCTCGACCTGGTGACCGGCGGCCGCGGCGCCGCCGCCCGGGTGCGGTCGGGCAGCGATCGCGCCGTGGTGGAAGCGCGGTTCGCGGTGCCGCCCGGCGGCAGCCCCGCCGAGACCGTGCGCGCGGCCGGCGGCCGGGTCGACGAGGACGGTTCGGTGATCGCCGTGCGGTCGGTGGCGGCGGACGGCCGGTCCAGGGCGCATGTCGGCGGCCGCTCGGCCCCGGTCGGCACGCTCGCCGAGCTGACCGAGCAGCTGGTCGCGGTGCACGGCCAGGCCGAGGCGGCGCTCCTGCTGCGCCCGGCGCGGCAGCGTGCGGTGCTCGACCGGTTCGCCGGCGCGGAGGGCCTGCTCGCCGAGTATCGGGCGCTGCGCGAGCGCTGGCTCGGGCTCCGACAGGACCTGTCGGACCGCAGGGCGCACGCCCGCGAGCGCGCGCTGCGCGAGCAGCTGCTCCGCGTGGCCTTGGCCGAGATCGCCGCCGCCGCACCGGAACCGGGGGAGGACGCGGCGCTCGTCGAGCAGGTCCGGCGGCTGCAGAACGCGGACGGGCTGCGCGCCGCGGCCGACGCCGCGCTGGTCGCGCTGTCCGGCGCGGGCGACCTGCCCGACGAGCCGACGGCGGTCGGCCTCGTGGCCGCCGCGCTGCGCGCGCTGCCCGCCGACGCCGACCCGCGGCTCGCCGAGATGGCGGCTGAGCTGGACCAGGCCGCCGTGCTGGTCGCCGACGTCGCGACCGCGCTGACCGGGTTCCTGGGCGAGCTGGACGCCGATCCGGAGCGGCTCGCCGCGCTGCTGCAGCGTCAGGCGACGCTGCGGGCGCTGACCCGGCGATACGGCGATGACGTGGACGGGGTACGCGCATGGGCCGCCGCGGCCGAGCGCGAGCTGGCCGAGCTGGACACCTCCGAGCACCGGCTGGCCGAGCTGGAGGCCGATCTCGGGACGCTGGCCGGCGCCCTCGCGGTCGCGGCCGCCCGGCTGTCCGAGACGCGCACCGCGGCGGCCGCCCGGCTCGGCGCGGTGGTCACCGCCGAGCTCGAGCACCTGGCGATGGGCAGGGCGACCGTGCGGGTGGCGGTCTCGCGCCGGCCGCCGCGGGCGGGTGACCAGGACGCGCTCGTGCTGGGCGGCGCGCCGGTGAGCGCCGGGGTCGACGGCATCGACGAGGTGGAGATCGTGATGAGCGCCCATCCCGGGGCGCCGGAACTGCCGGTGGCGCGCGGTGCGTCGGGCGGCGAGCTGTCCCGGGTGATGCTGGCCGTCGAGGTCGCGCTCGCCGGCGCCGACCCGGTCACGACCATGGTGTTCGACGAGGTGGATGCCGGCGTCGGCGGACGCGCGGCGACGGAGATCGGTGCGCGCCTGGCCGCGCTCGCCGCGGACCACCAGGTGATCGTCGTGACCCACCTCGCGCAGGTCGCGGCGCGGGCCGATCGGCACTTCGTGGTCGACGCGGAGCGCGGCGGCGCCGTCGGCGCCTCCGACGTCCGGCAGGTCTCCGGCGCCGAGCGGGAGATCGAGCTCGCCAGGATGCTCGGCGGTGACGCCGGCCCGCGTGCTCGCGCGCACGCCCGCGACCTGCTCGACGCGGCGTCGCGGCGCCCCGTGGCGCGTCCGCGTGCCGCCCGGCGCGCCCCGATCCGGCGGGTCGCCGCCCGCGACGACGCGGCGCGCTCGTCCGGAAAGGTGGTGCGGCGCAAGGCGAGTTGACGCCACGGCCGGCTACTGGCTGACGGCCGCCAGGCGCGCGCGGAAGTCGGCCAGCACCGCCGGATCGCCCGCCGTCCGGAGCCCGTCCCACGACCGGCGGCCCCAGATCGCCAGCAGCAGTTCCGACGTCGTCGCTGCATCGCACCGTCGCGTCGGGCGCCGTCGCCGGCGCGTCGTCGAGCTCGAACCGGATCGGCGGTGACCTCGTCCGGGAGCATCCGGACCCGCCAGCCGTGCCGCTCGCCGATCACGTCGACGTCGCCGCTGCCGGTGGTCGGCTCGTCCGACCAGTCGTCGGCCAGGAACACCACCAGGTACTCGTCGACGCCGTCGTCGGCGATCGCCCCGTCGATCTCGTACCGGTCGGCGGCGCCGACCGCGTCCTCCGCGTCCCACCGGTGGATCACCGTCTCCTGCATCATCCGGCGCTGCCAGAAGCCGACGGTCTGATCGGGCCCGAACCAGGTCCAGCTCCGCTCGCCGGCGTCCCGCGACCCGAGCTCCGCCAGCAGGGCCGCGCCGGCCGTGCGCAGGCGGTCCGCGGCCGTCCCCGACGCCGAACCCGACCGATCGGCGCGGCCGGTCCGCTCGGGGCGGGCCGCCGTGCGCAGCGCGATCGTCTTGTCGGCGTACACGTCCGCCACGTGGTCGGCCAGGTCCGCCAGCGTCCAGCCGGGACACGAGGGCACCGGGCGTGCCGGGTCGGCACCGTCGATCACCCGCTGCAACCCGGCGAGGTCGGCCCGCAGCCGGGCGAGGGTGGCCAGTTGATCCATGGGTGGCACCGTAGCCGGGGCGTCCGACGGCCGTGCCCGGCGCGGATCGCCGCTGATCACGCCGGGTGTGACGAGGTGAAAGGCGGCGACACGGGGGAGGAATTACCGCGGGAACCCGGGTGCGGCTGTCACGATCGGCCCATGAAGCTTCTGTCACGCCAGTCACGCACGTTGCCAGGAGTCACAGGCGTTGCACGCGTGTCGCGACGCAGTGACACCCTGCTCGGCCGGGTCGGCCACCGCGACATCGTGGTGATCGACCACGTCGACATCGACCGGGCGACTGCGGACGCGCTGGTCAAGGCGGGTGTGACGGCGGTGGTGAATGCCGCCCCGTCGATCTCCGGGCGGTACCCGAACCTCGGCCCGGAGATCCTCGTGTCGTCCGGCGTGCTGCTCGTCGACGGCGTCGGGGAGAAGGTGTTCGGCCGGCTCAAGGACGGCGCGAAGGTGCGGCTGGACGGCGCCAGCCTCTACCTCGGCGACGAGGTCGTCGCGGAGGGCACCGAGCAGACCCAGGAGTCCGTGGCCGATCAGATGATCGAGGCCAAGTCCGGGATGTCCAGCCAGCTCGAGGCGTTCGCCGCCAACGCGATCGAGTACATGAAGCGCGAGCGAACGCTGCTGCTGGACGGCGTGGGCATTCCCGACCTCACGACGGAGATCGGCGAGCGGCAGGTGCTGCTCGTCGCGCCGTCCGCGGATTCCAAGGCGCAGCTGAAGTCCCTGAAGAAGTACATCGCCGACTTCCGGCCGGTGCTGGTCGGCGTGGATGCGGGCGCGGACGTGCTGCGCGCGGCCGGCTACACCCCGGACCTGATCATCGGCAACCCGGAGTCCGTCGACTCCGAGACGCTCCGCTGCGGCGCCGAGGTCGTCATCCCCGCCCACGTCGACGGGCACGCCCCCGGCCTCGAGCGGCTGCAGGACCTCGGCGTCGGCGCGGTCACGTTCCCGGCGACGGGGACGACGGAGGACCTGGCGCTGCTGCTCGCCGACGCCCACGAGGCGGCGCTGATCGTCACCGTCGGCATGCGCACCACGCTCACCGACCTGCTGGACCGCGGCCGGGGGTCGACCGCGTCGACGTTCCTGGTGCGGCTGCGGGTCGGCAACAAGGTGGTCGAGGCGCCCGCCGTGGCGGCGCTATATCGCTCCCGCATCTCGTGGTGGGTGGTGATGCTGCTGGTGATCGCCGCCGCAGCGGCGATCGTGGCGGCGCTGTTGGTGTCCGACGTCGGCGGCGTCTACGCCGACCTCGTGCGCGACTGGTGGAACCAGCTGGTCGCCTGGGTGCAGGGACTGTTCACATGATCTCGATGCGGTACCACATCGTCTCGATCGCGGCGGTGTTCCTGGCCCTCGCGCTGGGCATCGTGCTCGGCGCGACCAAGATCTCCTCCCCGCTGCTGTCCGGGCTGCAGGGTGACAACGCCGAGCTGACCGCGCATCAGGACGAGCTCAGCTCGGAGAACGACGACCTCGCTGACCGGGTGACCGGCGACGAGAAGTTCGCCGAGGCGATCGGCCCGCTCACCGTCCGCGGCACGCTTCCGGAGACGAGCGTCGTGCTGATCACCACCGCCGACGCCGACCCGGCCGACCGCGACGCGGTGCTGTCGCTGCTGGCCAGGTCCGGCGCGACGGTCAGCGCGCAGGTGCAGCTGACCGAGGCGTTCACCGACCCGGCCAGGGCCGACGAGATCCGCTCGCTCGCCGCACAGACCCTGCCGACCGGCGTCACGCTGCCCGAGGTGCCGCAGGTCGGCGCCGTCGCGGGCGGGCTGCTCGGCGCCGTGCTGGTCACCGCGCCCGACGGCACCACCAGGTCCACCCCGGAGCAGTCGGCGGCCGCCCTCGCCGCGTTCACCAGCGGCGGCTTTCTCCAGGTGTCGGGCACCCCGGCCGCCGGCCGCGCCGTGGTCGTGCTGACCGGCGCCGAGGTGACGGGCACGTCGGAGGCCGATCGCGCCGCCGCGGTCGCCGACCTCGCGACGGAGCTGAAGAAGTCGGCGTCCGGCGTCGTGGTCGCGGGCCGTGCGGGCTCGCAGGAGGCCGCGGGCGTGGTCGGCGTGGTGCGCGACGACACGGTCTCGAGCGCCGCCGTCTCCACCGTGGACAACGTCGACTCTGCGTCCGGGCGGACCGCCACCGTGCTGGCGCTGGTCGAGCAGAACGGCGGCGGGGTCGGGCGTTACGGGTTCGGCGACAACGCCCAGGCGCAGGCCCCGACGCTCGCCGTGGGCTGATCCGGGACCCCGAGCGCAGACTCCGGGCGGCTCGCTGTCCGTTCCCTGCGGACCTGTAGTCGGGCATCGAGTCCGCGGCGTGCAGGACCGGGTGGACGTGCTGGGCTGCCGGATCTTGGTGGACAGCCCGCGCGGCGCGGGCATCCTGATGCGGGTCGAGGTGCCGTGCGGGTAGTGATCGGCGAGGACGAGGCGGTGATGCGCGCGGGCCTCTCGATCGTGCTCGCGCAGGCCGGGATCGAGGTGGTCGCGGTGAGGGTCGCGCGGGCCGCCGGGACGACGGACTGGAGCGGCTCACCCGCGGCAGCGGGACGTGCCGCAGCTGATCGCCGAGGGCCGGAATACCGCAGCGATCGCCCGACGGCTGTCGATCGGGGCGAAGACCGTCGTCCAGCACATTTCGCATATCTACGACCAGCTCGACCTCGCCGTCAGCGACGATGATCACCGGCGCGTCCTGGCGGTGATGCGCTTCCTGACCGGCTGACTGAGTGGTTCGATGGCCCCGGTGCTACCGGTGGGCCATGCTGGGCGAGTGACCGCACCGGGAATTCGCCTGGTGGGACGCGCCGCCGAACGTGACCGGGTGATGGATGTGCTCGCGGCGGTGGCCGCCGGACGACCCGGCGTCGTCGTGATCAGCGGCGAACCGGGGATCGGCAAGACCCGCCTCGTCGAGGAGGTGGTCGACCGGGCCATGGCAAACGGATTCCAGGTCGCCTCCGGCCAGTGCTCGCCCGTCTTCGAGACCCGGCTGCCGTTCGCTCCCGTGATCGAGATGATCGGTCAGGTCATCCGGCGGTTCCCGCAGCTGCCGACCCTCGTCGCGCCGGAGATCTGGCGCGGTGTCGCGCCACTCGTCGGGCCCGGAGAGCGGGTCGCCGGCATCGATCGGGCGCTGGCGACGACGCGGTTGTTCGCCGGGGTGGTCGAACTGCTCCGCGAATTCGGCCGCAGGTATCCCGCCCTCGTGGTCGTGGAGGACATCCACTGGGCGGATCCGGCGACGGCGGACCTGGTGTCGTTCGTCGCGGGCAAACTCGCGCGGACGCGGATGGCACTCCTGGTGACGACCCGGCCGGATACCCGCGTGGCGGGCCCCCGGATCGCGGAGCTGATGCGGTTGCCGGCGGCGTGCTCGCTCGTCCTCGATCCGCTGACCGACGATGCGATCACCGAACTGCTCGAACAGGTGTCCGTCCCGGCCGATGGGGTTCGGGCCCGGCGGGTGCGTGCCGCGGCCGGTGGGATTCCCTTCTTCGCATTGCATCTCGCCTTGCACGGCGGTGACGGCGACATGCCCCCGCATCTGCGCGACGTGGTGGCCGCGTCGCTCGTCGATCTCGACGCGGACGAGCGTGACATCATCGTGCTGCTCACCGTTCTCGGCGATCGGCAGGACATCGTGCTGCTCGTCGAGGCATCCGGGCTGCCGATGGACCGGTTCAATCGGGCGGTGCGCCACCTCCGGGATCGCGGCGCGGTGATCGTCCACGGCGCATCGATCGGCTTCCCGCACGCCTTGATGCTCGAGGTGGCGGCTGGCGACACCTTGCCCGGGGAAACACTTCTCGCACACGCGCGGGCCGCGGACGCGCTGCTCGCCCGCCCGGATGCCACCGAACGAGCGGGCCAGCTGGGCAGGCACCTGGCCGCGTGCGGCCGATACGCCGAGGCCATGGGATTTCTCGTCACGGGCGCGCGCCGATCCCGCGAGATCTGCGCGTTCGCCGATGCGGCCGCCCTGTACCGGTTAACACTGGACATGTGGCCCCGGGTCGGCGATCCCGAGACGGCCGCCGGTGTGGGGCTCGCGGAGCTGCTGGTGGAGGCGGCCCTCGCGTCCCGCTGGTCCGGTGCGGTTGGGGACGCCCTCGAGCTGCTCGGCCGCGCCGGAGGGATCCCGCGCCTCGGCGACGTCCAGCGAGCAATGGTGGACCACGCCCGCGGTCAGGTGCTATGGGCGGCGGGTGATATGGGTGCGGCGCTCGCGGCCTATCGTCGCGCCGCCGGCATGATCACGGCAGACAGCCCGCTCCGCGCGGCGGTGATGGCTGCGCTGGCGCACGGCCTGATGGCGACCGGTCAGGCGCACGAAGCGCTCGGCGTCGCAAGGGACGCCGTCCGGCTGGCGGCCACGGTCGGCGCGGAGCGCGAGGGCCTGCACGCGGAGATCACCGGCGGTGCGGCGCTGGCGCAGCTGGGCGACGTGGACAGGGCCGTGGACGCGCTACGCGCCTGCCTGCCCCGGGCGAGTCGGCTCGACGACATCGAGCTCGTCTATCGGTGCTACGGCAACCTCTCGTTCGCCTTCGGCCTGGCCTGCCGGTACCGGGAGCTGGCCGAGACGGCGGAGGAGGGCATCCGGGTCTGCGCGCGCTACGGTCCCGTCATCTCCCTCGCCTCGACGCTGCTGAGCAACCAGGTGACGGCGCTGGTCCACCTGGGTCAGTGGGCCGAGGCGGCTCGGCTGACCCGCGCGGCGCTGCTCGATCCCGCCGCGGCGGGCATCGCGGCGCTCCTGCACGGCCGGCTGGCCGAGATCGCCGTCGCCGCCGGTGACGACGCCGGGGCCGACGACAACATCGCCGCCGCCGAGCAGGTCGACTCCGACGATCCGTACGTGGTGTCGGCACTCGCGGTGGTGAGGGCGGATCGGGCCCTCTGGCGAGGCGACCCGGTGGGGGCGATAGCCGTCGTCACCGCGGCGACGCGCAGCGTCGCGGGCCTGGACGACGTGACGCCGGCGCTCGAGCTGTGCGGCGCGGGCCTGCGCGCAGCGGCGGACCTCGCGTCCGCCGGCCGCCCGGCCGCCGTCGCCGGCGTCGTTTCAGATCTGGACGCGATGGTGCAGCGGATTCGGCCGCGCGTGCGCCAGCCGCTCGCCGAGGCCCTGGTGCTGCTGTGCGACGCCGAGTGCGCGCGGGCCCGCGGCGCGGACGACCCGGGGGTCTGGGCCGCCGCCGCGGCCATGAACGCACAGTTGGAGCGCCCGTTCTGGCACGCCTACTGCCTCATGCGGCGCGGCGCCGCCGAGTTGCACCGCCACGCCCGCGAGTCGGCGGCGCGCTCGTTGGCCGAGGCTCGTGACATCGCCGACGCGCTCGGCGCACGGCCGCTCGCCCGCGAGATCGCGACACTGGTCAGAATCGGCAACGTCCGTCTCGCCGGTCCCGCGCCGGCCGACGCGGGTGAAGCCGCGGGTTCGGCGGATCGATGGCCGGCCGAGGACTTCCTGCTCACGGAACGGGAAGGCGAGGTCTTACGGCTACTCGCGTCCGGCGCGACAAATCGGGGAATCGCTCGGACTCTGTTCATCAGCGAACGCACGGCGAGCGTCCATGTCAGCAATATCCTGCGCAAGATGGGGGTCGGGAATCGTACTCAGGCGGCACGCATCGCGGTGCGGCGCGGCCTGGACAACGACCAGCGCCGGGCAGGAGACTGAACAATGCCCAATTACGCGCCGTGTCGGACCGCCGCCGACGAGAAGTCGCACCTCTACGCCTCGGAGGAGGCGACGCGATCCCTCTGCGGCAAGCCGGTCGGCGCGACCGATCCGGCGCCGAGCCCGGGCAAGCCGTGCCCCGAATGCGCGAAGCGCCTGCTCACCAGGATCTTTCAGCTCGGCGGCGACGGTGGAATCACGTCCATCGAGGTCACCGTTCAGTGAGTTTCTGCGCGACTAAGCGCGCTTCAGGACGGATCTACGACTTTGTGCCGATGTGCCGCCTGTTGCGCTGCCCGATCCTGCAATGACCAGGACGCCGGAAAGGCCGGCGCCGGTCCCAGCAGGGGGGCATTGGAATGACCACACCGCGCACGAGGAGCCTCGTCGGCACCCTCGAAATCGACGGCAAGAAGCAGAAACTGGAGGCGAAGCAGTTTCGCCTCGAGGTGTCGGACAACCCGGGCGGGGCGGCCCTCGGTCCGTTCGACGGGCGCGTCGTGACCGAGTCGTTCTCCCTTTCGGGAGACACGCTGGTGACGTCGGTGACCGACCGCAACGGCGACACGACCGTCACTACCACCACCACGTCCGACTCGGCGGGGACGACCACCACGACCACCACGACCGACAGCTCGGGCACCACCACCGACATCAAGATCGAGAAGAAGAAGTGAGCGCCCCCACCGGGTTCACCGCCGATTCCATCGGCGAGTGGGCAGCGGAGCGGCACGAGCAGGACGTTCTCGCCATCCTGAACGAGCTGCGCCGGCCGCAGCGGGTGACGGACCGGGTGATCGAGGAAGCGTTCCGGCTCGAGCTGGGCAGGGGTGAGGTCACGGCGGACCAGCACGATCAGTTCGTTGACTGGGCGCGGGACGTGCTCCGTCGAGCGCGATCCAACGACCAGGTGCCTGACGACGCCGGGTGGAGCGATGCGCTGGCCGGCGTTCTGCGCCGGTATCTCGCGATCGCCGGCTCGAGGCGGACCACCGCCGCCAACGTCGCGGGTGCCGTGGAGGCCGCGCGGGCCGAAGTCGTCGAGTCGCTGGCCGCCGAGGAGGAGGAGCTGTCCGATCTGGTGGGTGGAGTGCTGATCAGCAGCGTCCGCATGTGGTCCGCCGATCCTGCGGCCAAGGAGGACAAGGGCATCGACCTGTCCCAGGTGGCGGTTGCCGATGTCATGGGCGGGATCATCGGTGCCGCGACTGGGGGGCTGACCGGTACCGGCGCGGCCGGCGCCGCGGCGGGCGGCGCCGTCGGCGCGGCGCTCGGCTCGGCGGTCGACGCGGCGCTGCAGGACACCCGCAACGACGCGGTCGAGGAGACCGAGCCCGCGGACCCGGGCCCGACTCCGCACGACTGAGCAGTAGGCAGCCGTCGGCGGGTCGCGTGCATGACGCGACTCGCCGGCGCTCCCCGACGGCCGACCCGGCAGTCGACCGGTCGCGGCGCTGCGCTCGGCAACGCCCGGGACACGCCGGGCGGGCGGCGTCACTTGCGGCTGGTCGCGCAGGTTGGTCGGGTGCGGCTGTTAGGGTGAAATTCCGTGGGGCGAGCGCCGCGAGGCGTTCATCCAGCCGGCGGTGATTTCACCGGACGGCCGGACCGGACACGGGAGTCGCGTTGGCGAGAGCGCCGCGGATCACCAAGCACATCTTCGTCACCGGCGGCGTCGCCTCCTCGTTGGGCAAGGGGCTCACCGCGTCGAGCCTGGGTCGGCTGCTCACCTCGCGCGGGCTGCGGGTCACCATGCAGAAGCTCGACCCGTACATCAACGTCGACCCGGGCACGATGAACCCGTTCCAGCACGGCGAGGTGTTCGTCACCGAGGACGGCGCGGAGACCGACCTGGACATCGGGCACTACGAGCGCTTCCTGGACCGGAACCTGTCCGCCGACGCCAACGTCACCACGGGCAAGGTGTACTCGCAGGGTGATCGCCCGCGAGCGCCGCGGCGAGTACCTGGGCGACACGGTGCAGGTCATCCCGCACATCACCAACGAGATCAAGGACCGGATCCTGGCGATGTCCGACGCCGACCCGGACGGCCGTTCGCCGGACGTGGTGATCACCGAGATCGGCGGCACCGTCGGCGATATCGAGTCGCTGCCGTTCCTGGAGGCGGCCCGCCAGGTGCGCCACGACGTCGGCAGGGAGCACGTGTTCTTCCTGCACGTCTCGCTGGTGCCCTACCTCGCGCCGTCCGGCGAGCTGAAGACCAAGCCCACCCAGCACTCGGTGGCGGCGCTGCGCAACATCGGCATCCAGCCGGACGCGCTGGTCTGCCGATCCGACCGGCCGATCCCGGAGCCGTTGAAGCGCAAGATCTCGCTGATGTGCGACGTCGACGCCGAGGCCGTGATCTCCACGCCGGACGCGCCGTCCATCTACGACATCCCGCGGGTGCTGCACCGAGGAGGGCCTGGACGCCTACGTGGTGCGCCGGCTGAACCTCAGCTTCCACGACGTCGACTGGACCATCTGGGGCGACCTGCTGGACCGGGTGCACCACCCCGACGGAGACGGTGCGGATCGCCGTCGTCGGCAAGTACATCGACCTGCCGGACGCCTACCTGTCGGTCACCGAGGCGCTGCGCGCCGGCGGTTTCGGCAACCGGGCGAAGGTCGAGATCGTCTGGGTGGCCTCGGACGACTGCGCGACGCCGCCGGGCGCCGCCGCGGCGCTGGCGGACGTGCAGGGCGTGCTGATCCCCGGCGGCTTCGGGGTCCGCGGCATCGAGGGCAAGATCGGCGCGATCAGCTACGCCAGGGTCAACAAGATCCCCGTCCTCGGGCTGTGTCTCGGCCTGCAGTGCATCGTCATCGAGGCGGCCCGGCAACCTCGGCGGGCTGGCCGGCGCGAACTCGGCCGAGTTCGACCCCGACGCCGCCGACCCGGTGATCGCCACCATGGCCGACCAGACCGAGGTCGTCGCCGGCGAGAAGGACATGGGCGGCACCATGCGGCTCGGCGCCTACCCGGCGCGGCTCGAGCCCGGCTCGCCTGGTCGCCGAGATCTACGGCGGCACCACGGTCTCCGAGCGGCACCGGCACCGCTACGAGGTGAACAACGCCTACCGGGACGTGCTGGAGTCGGCCGGGCTGCACCTGTCCGGGCTGTCGCCGGACGGCGGCCTGGTGGAGTTCGTCGAGCTGGACCGGGAGCTGCACCCGTTCCTCGTCGCCACCCAGGCGCACCCGGAGTTCAAATCCCGCCCGACCCGCCCGCACCCGCTGTTCGCGGCGTTCGTCCGGGCCGCGCTGGACTACCTGGAGTCCGAGCGGCTGCCGATCCTCACCCGGACGACGCGGCGGACGGCACACCCACGGCCGACCATGCCGCGCGCAGCTCCGGCGATCCGGAGCTGGTGCCGGACGCGGTCGGCGCCCGGTGAGCCCGACCGGCTCGGCCGCGCCGGAGGCCTTCTCGGTGTCGTCGAGCCGCGCGTGCGTACGACGGGCCGTCTCGCGGTGCGGGTCGACGAGGTCGTCATGCCGGACGGCGTCGACGGCCCGAGCGCGAGGTGCGTCGAGCACGACGAGGCCGTCGGCCGATCGTCGCGCTCGCACGACGACGACAGCGTGGTGCTGATCGAGCAGTACCGGCACCCGCTCGCGCCGCCGGCTCTGGGAGCTGCCGGCCGGCCTGATGGACGTCGACGGCGAGCCGCGCCGACCGGCCGCTGCGCGGGAACTGCTGGAGGAGACCGGCTTCGCCGCGCGCGAGTGGTCCGTGCTGCTCGACGTCGCGACGTCGCCCGGCTTCACCGACGAGACGGTGCGGATCTTCCTCGCCGCGCGGCCTGACGCAGGTCGGCCGGCCCGCTGAGCAGACGGACGAGGAGGCCGAGCTGCGTGTCGTGCGGGTGCCGCTGGGCGTCGCCGTCGACGCGGTGGCCGCGGTGACGATCGTCAACGTGATGGCGGTCGCGGGCATCCTCGCGGCCGACCGGCTGCTGCGCGCGGGCGACGGTGCCCGGCCGCGTCGGCCGACCCGCCGCTGCCGCGGCCAGCACGCCGACCCGCATGCCCGGCGGCGATCGGCCGGCGCGCCCGGACCTGCCCGGGCTGGTCGAGGCAGTCCGACGCCTGCAGGATCCGGCGACCGGAACCGTCGATCCGCGACTGGCCGCCGCGCTGCGCGGCTACCTGGACCACCTGGCGGTGGAGCGCGGCGTCGCCCGCAACACGCTGCTGTCCTACCGCCGGGACCTGCGCCGCTACCTGCTGTTCCTGGCCGCGCGCGGACGGGCGTCGGTGACGGGCGTGATCGCCGCGCCGACGTCACCGACTTCCTCGCCGTCGCTGCGCACCGGGACCGACGCGCATCCGCCGCTGGCCGCCTCGTCGGCCGCCAGGGCCGTGGTCGCGGTGCGCGGCTGGCACCGGTTCCTGCTGGCCGAGGGCGTCGTCGGCGACCGACCCGTCGCGGGGCGTCCGCCCGCCCGCGCCGGCCCGGCGGCTGCCGAAGGCGCTGCCGGTCGTCCACCGTGATCGCCGTGCTGGAGGCGGCGCGCCCCGAGGACCCGCGCGGGCTGCGGGACCGGGCCCTGCTGGAGCTGCTGTACGCGACCGGCGCGCGGATCAGCGAGGCCGTCGGGCTGGACGTCGACGACATCGACACGATGGACCTGCCCGCCGCGGACGGGGGGCGGCTCGCGGTGGTCCGGCTGCGCGGCAAGGGCAGCAAGGAGCGGCTCGTGCCGGTCGGCAGCCACGCGGTCGCGGCCGTGCAGGCCTACCTGGTCCGGGGCCGCCCCGCGCTGGCGGCGTCGGCGTCCCGCCGGACGCGGTCGGCCGGCGCGCTGTTCCTGAACAACCGGGGCGGCCGGCTCTCCCGGCAGAGCGCCTGGCAGGTGCTGCGGGACGCCGCCGACCGCGCCGGCGTCACCGCCGGACCCGCTGCGGTGCAGGGCATCTCGCCGCACACCCTGCGGCACTCGTTCGCCACCCACCTGCTCGAGGGCGGCGCCGACGTGCGCACCGGTGCAGGAGCTCCTCGGGCACGCGTCGGTGACGACGACCCAGATCTACACGCTGGTCACCGTGGACTCGCTGCGGGAGGTCTACGCCTCCGCCCATCCCCGCGCGCGCTGAGCCGGGCGGTCGGTCCGACGGCCACCGTCGGTCGTGATGGCGGAACATCTTGCTCCTCTGGGCGACAGGAACTTCCGCTCACCCGACGGCGGAGACGGCGCACGTGTGGCTGCACGCATGGACCACGCCGGTCCACCCGCGACCGCGGAGCACTGCCGATACCTGCGCCGCCACCAGGCACGGCGCTCCCACGACGTCCCGCCAGCCGTAGCGCAACACGGCTTCGCCGGCGATCACGGCGCTGTTGTCCCGGCGCAGGTCGCGATACGCCCCGTCGGACGGGTGTGCCTCGCGGCCATCGAGCTCGACGATGAGATTCCACGTGCGGTAGCGACGTCCCGGTACATGGAGGCGCCGGTGGGGGTGCGCTCCCGCGGGTTGCGCTCGCCGGCCGGGAGCCGGTGCCGGCGCTCGACCGTCGTGAGGTAGGCCCGCTCCAGCGGCGACTCCGCGCCGGAGGCCGCGTCGGTCAGCAATCCGTCACGAGCGCGCGCCAGCGCTGCCGGGACCTGGCGTCGAGCGCCGCGCGTAGCCGCTCCGGTCGGTCGTCGTCCGACGCTGCACACTGCGGAGCACGAGATCGACGACACCCGAACCGGTCTCGAGCCGGATCTGGTCGAGCAACGCCGACTCGACGCGCATCCGCGGCGGCGAGCCGACCGGTGCGCGAACGCTGAGTTCGCCGCTGCGGAGGATGCGCACTCCGGGCTGCGGATGCACGCGGCGCGCGGCGGGCACCGCGACCTGAACTGCGGTAGGCGGCTGGTCGAGCGCGCCAGCGAGCCACAGCGCGGTTCGTCGCGCGGCGGCGGCGCCGGGTCCGGCGTAGAGGACCGCCGCCCAGACCCGCGCCACGGGCGGCACTGGGCCGGTGAACGTCGCGTACACACCGGGGAGCAGCCGGCGCCAACGCGCGGTGGCGATATCGCGCCGGGCCCGGCTGGACGTCAGTCCGGCCGCAAGTAGTTGGGACCGGCTCACGACCCCGCCCTGATCGATCGCCAGCGCGGCCGCGACCTCGGCGAGATCGACCGGCGTCAGCGTCACGACGCACAGGCTGGCCGATGCGCCGCCCCGCGGCCGGCTCTTGTCCACATACCCCGCGTCCGGGCTGTGAGCGAGGAAGATCCTGTCGGCGGGCGCGACACGATCGTCCATCGTCACGGCCAGGGCCGGCGAGGCGTCACCCCGAGCGCGCCCGGCGAAAAGAAGTTGTCCGACTCGGCGCGATCAGGGACCCTGTCGATCACCCATTTGCTCCATCGTAGGCCGTATCACGGGGGCGCCACGTCGCTCTAGGTGATCGCGCACGTCCACCGCGCGCGCCTGCCTCGCGTGAATCCTTCGCGCCACCCCACCGGGAGACGACGATGAAGTCCAGCGCCACCCAGCCGAAGACCAGCGACATGGTGCTGGTGCACAAGGTGTTCCGCCGCGAGTTCGTGCTCGTGCCGCGGCTGGTCCGAGCGACCGCCGAGGGCGACACCCAGCGCGCGCGGCTGGTCGGCACGCACCTCACGGACATGATCAACGCGCTGCGCCACCACCACGACGCCGAGAGCGACCTGGTCTGGCCGCGGCTCGCGCAGCGCGCGCCGCTGGCCCCGGAGCTGGCGCAGGCGCTGGCCGCCGCGCACGCCGCGCACCGCGCCCTGATCGCGGAGCTGGACGGCCTGCTGCCGCTGTGGCTGGCGTCGGCGGAGGCGGACATCGCCGCCGTCGTCGCGGACATCGTCGAGGAGCTCGCGGCCGGGCTCGCCGCGCACCTGGACGCCGTCGAGCGCGCGGTGCTGCCGGTGGTCGAGCGGCACTTCTCCGGCGCCGAGTGGCTGCAGCTGGGGCTGCGCGCGGCGTGCTGGATCCCGCTCACCCGGATGGCCGTGATGCTGGGCGCCATGCTCGAGGACGCCACCCCCGACGAGCGCTCCGGCCTGCTGGCCCGCGTGCCGGCGCCGGCTCGGATGCTCTACCGCACCGTCGGGCAGCAGCAGTACAACCGCGAGATGGCCGCGCTGCGGCGCACTCTCGTCGCCGCCTAGGCGACTTCTCGGAAGCCACCCGCTCGCCGGGTCGGATCGCCCCGGTCAGCCGCGCATGCGGCCGACGATGCCGGTGTCGTAGTCGCCGGAGACGTACTCCTCGTTCTCCAGCAGCTCGGCGAAGAACGGCAGGTTGCACTTCGGTCCCTCGATCACGAATTCGGCGACGGCCGCGCGCGCCCGATCCAGGGCCTCCGCGCGGTCGGCGCCGTGCACGATCAGCTTGGCCATCAGCGAGTCGTAGGACGGCGTCACGACGGTGCCGGGGCCGTAGCCGGCGTCCACCCGAACGCCATCGCCGGTCGGCTCGACCCAGCGGGTGATCGCACCGGCGCCGGGGAAGAACCGGCGGGGGTCCTCGGCGTTGATCCGCAGCTCGATCGCGTGCCCGGACGACACCACGTCGTCCGGGTCGAACGTGACGTCCTCGCCGGCCGCCACCAGAAGCTGCTGCTGCACGATGTCGATGCCGGTGACGACCTCGGTGATCGGGTGCTCCACCTGCAGCCGGGTGTTCATCTCGAGGAACACGAACTCCTGGGCGATCGGGTCGACCAGGCACTCGACGGTGCCGGCGTTGCGATACCCGACGGCCTCGCCCGCGCGCACCGCCGCGTCGAGCATGCGCCGCCGCAGATCCGGGGTGACGCCGGGCGACGGCGTCTCCTCGGCGATCTTCTGGTTGCGGCGCTGCACCGAACAGTCCCGCTCGCCCAACGCGATCACCCGGCCGTTCGCCAGCCCGATGATCTGCACCTCGACGTGCCGGGCGACCGGCAGGAAACGCTCCAGCAGCACGGCGGAGTCGCCGAAGGTGCGGTCGGCGAACGCCGCGATGCGCTCGAACTGCCGGCCCACATCCGCCGCGTCGATCGCCACGCCCATGCCCATCCCGCCGCCGCCGGCCGCGGCCTTCAGCATCACCGGGTAGCCGACGTTCTCGGCCTCGCGCAGGGCGTCCGCGGGGTCGAACAGCGGCTCCCTGGTGCCGGCCGCGACGGGAACGTTCCAGTCCTGCATCAGGTTTCGGGCGTTGATCTTGTCGCCCATCGTCTCGATGACGTCGGCGTCGGGCCCGACCCAGGCCAGCCCCGCGTCCTGCACGGCGCGAGCGAACGCCGCGTTCTCGGACAGGAACCCGTACCCGGGGTGGATGGCCTCGGCGCCCGTGTCGCGCGCGGCCCGCAGGATCCGCTCCGCGTTCCGGTACGACTCCGCCGGCGCCGCCGCGCCGATCTCGACGGACACGTCCGCCTCCCGCACGAAGGGCAGGTCCGCGTCGACGTCGGAGTGCACGGCGACCGTCCGGATCCCCATGGCCTTGGCGGTGGTGATCACCCGGCGGGCGATCTCGCCGCGGTTGGCCACCAGCAGGGTGCGGAACATGTCGAGCCTCTCGATCGCGGGATCCGCCGGGCGTGACCCGGCGAGCGGACGCTACCGGATTCGCCCTGGGACGTGACGTCAGCGGACCAGCTCCACCTTCACCCGCTGGCCCGGCCGCAGTTGTGCGGCGGCGTCGACGTCCGCGTCCACGACGACCGCGACCACCGGGTACCCGCCGGTGACCGGGTGGTCGGCGAGGAACACCACCGGCTGCCCGCCGGGCGGCACCTGGATCGCGCCCATCGGCAGGCCCTCGCTGGGCAGCTCGGCGGCATCGCGGCGCCGCAGCGCGGGCGAGCCGGGGTCGGCGCGTTCCAGGCGCAGCCCGACCCGGTCGCTGTCGGGTGAGACGACCCACTCGCCGGCCGCGAGGTCGCCGGCGTTGTCGAACCAGTCGTCCCGCGGGCCGGGCACCGCGCGGAGCGTGACGGCCGCGTCGGTGCCGGCCGGACCGACGGACGCGTCGATCGCGGCGTGACATCGGCACCGTCGCCGACATCGAGATCGACACCGACACCAGCATCGGCGGGGGAGCGGGCGCCGACCGGGAGCACGTCGCCCGCCGCCAGCGGGCGGGGTCCCAGTCCGGACAGCGTGTCGGTGCTCCGCGAGCCGAGCACCGGCGGCACGTCGATGCCGCCGCCGACGGCGAGGTAGGTGCGCAGGCCCGACCGCGGGGCGCGCAGTCGCAGCATCGCGCCGGCCGGCAGATCCAGGCGGCGGGCGTGCTCGACCGGTCGCCCGTCGATCTGGGCAGGGGCCGGCGCGCCGGCCAGCGCGACGACCAGGTCGGCCCCGGCCCGCACGGCCAGGCCGCCCAGGGTGCACTCGATCGCGGCCGCACCGGCAGGGTTGCCGACCAGCCGGTTGGCGAGGCCGAGGGACGACCGATCCGCCGCCCCCGACCGCCCGACGCCGTCGGCGGCATACCCGGCCCGCCCCGCGTCCTGGACGAGCGCGAGCGGGCCGGGACGGACGACCGTCAGGGTCCCGCCGGCCGATCGATCCGGCGCGGCAGGCGCAGCGGCCGTGCCGGTCCCGGTGACCCCGCCCGTTCCGTCGCGCTCGGCATCGGACGGGAGCCGGTCGATCGCGACGAACCGCACCGCGCGGCCGGGGCGGATCGCGGCGGGTGGGTCGGCGGTGACGTCCCAGAGCGTCGCGTCGGTGCGGCCGATCAGCTGCCAGCCGCCCGGCGAGCCGCGCGGGTACACCGCCGAGAACTCGCCGGCCAGCGCGACCGAGCCCGCCGGCACGGATGTCCTGGACTCCCGCCGGCGCGGCACCGCCAGCCGCGGGTCCCCGCCGGTCAGGTACGCGAAGCCGGGTGCGAATCCGGCGAACGCCGCGCGCCACGGCGTCCCCGTGTGCGCCGCGACCACCTCCGACTCGGGCAGGCCGGTCAGGGCCGCGACGTCGGCCAGGTCCGGACCGTCGTAGCGGACGGGGATCTCCAGCGGCGCGGCGTCCTGCCCGCCCGAGCCGCCGCTCGACCGGACCCCCGGTCCGACGGCCGCCGATGCCGCGAGATCGAGTACCCACGAACCGATCTCGGCTGCATCGGCGCCCGCGGCGAGGCGGACGAGCACGGTGCGCGTCGCCGGCACGACGTCGTCGACCTCGGGCCGGCCCGCGCCGGCCAGCGCCCGGGCGAGGGCGAGAGCGGCGTCCAGGTCGGCGGTCTCGACCAGCAGCGCGCGGTCGCCGGCCGCCAGCACCCGCACGGTCACACGAACGCCCGCACGCCCACGCCGGCCTCCTCGAACACCGCGCGCACCCTGGCCGCCATCGCCACCGCGCCGGGGGAATCCCCGTGCACGCAAATGCTCTCGGCCCTGATCCGCACGTCGCTGCCGTCGGCGGCCCGGACCACGCCGTCCGTGACGAGGCGCAGCATCCGGGCGGCGACCTCGGCCGGGTCGTCCAGCAGCGCGCCGGGCGCGGACCGGGGCAGCAGGGTGCCCGCGGGCGTGTAGCCGCGGTCGGCGAACGCCTCCGGCACCGCCCGCAGCCCGGCGCGGTCGGCGATCTCGAGCAGCACGGAGCCCGGCAGCCCGAGCACCGGTAGCCGGTCGTCGACGTCGCGGATCGCGTCGACCACCGCCCCGGCCTGCGCGCGGTGATGCACGAGCGCGTTGTACAGCGCGCCGTGCGGCTTCACGTACTGAACGAACGTGCCGGCCGCCAGGGCGATCGCCTGCAGGGCGCCGATCTGGTAGATCACGTCGTCGACGAGGTCGGCCGGGTCGACGTCGATGAACCGGCGACCGAAGCCGGCCAGGTCGCGGTAGCCGACCTGGGCGCCGACCGCGACGCCCGCCTGCGCCGCGAGCGCGCACGTCCGGCGGAGGGTCCGCGGGTCGCCCGCGTGGAATCCGCAGGCGACGTTGGCGCTGGTGATCGAGGTCATCATGGCGGCGTCGTCGCCCAACTCCCAGCGGCCGAACGACTCGCCCACGTCGCTGTTCAGATCGACGGTCGCGGCCGCCCCTGCCGGCGGTGCGACGGAGGGCGCACCGGGGGGGTCAGCGCGCGATCCCGACAGGGTTCCGGACACAGTCGCCGATCCTCTCGCATGGCCCCTGACCTCGGGTAAGGCAGTACTACCTTGCTAGACGGGGCTCCGCGTCCCGGCTACCGTCAAGATCATCGTCGGCGCTTCCGCCGCCCGACTCGACCGCCGAGATCGG
This sequence comes from uncultured Actinomycetota bacterium, assembly GCA_963829945.1. GTDB lineage: Bacteria > Actinomycetota > Actinomycetes > Mycobacteriales > Nakamurellaceae > Nakamurella. The sequence continues at coordinate 490,684 of CAWHKH010000004.1, forward strand.
TCTGCGCCGACGGGATCGAAAGGACTCTGCCATGACGTCCGTCCTGGAAATGTCTCCGATCACCGAATGTACGGTTTCCGGCTGCTCCTACAACGATCACTCGTCCTGCCACGCGTTCGCGATCACCATCAGCAGCGCCGGCCCGGACGCGCAGTGCGCCACCTTCATCCCGCTGTCCTCGAAGGGCGGCCTCAACTCGGTGCACGGCTCGATCGGAGCGTGCCAGCGTGCCGACTGCGTGCACAACAAGTCCCTCGAATGCTCGGCCAGCTCGGTGCGGATCGGCGCGGGCGCCGACACCGCGGACTGCCTGACCTACGAGAAGCGCTGACCATCCCGGCTACATGTCGTCCGGTGCGCCGTTCGATTCCTGCACCCCCGAGCCCCGCGACCCGCGCCCGAAGGCGTCCGAGAGGCGCACCGGCCGTACCGGACCGGGCAACGGGGGTGGGGCGCCGGGCACGAGCACGTCGGTCCGGCCGCGACGGATCCAGCGGGAGACCGGGTCGTTGGCCTCGATGATCACCGGTCCCACGGCCGCGGCGACCACGAGGATGAAGGCCATCCCGGTGAACCAGCTGACGAACGACAGCGCGATGCCGAACGTGCCGAACTGGTAGAAGTTGTTGGCGACGTTTGCCGGCATCCAGATCGCCGCCGCGAGCGTGTAGAGCCACACCCCCAGGCCCGTGACGACCGCGGTCGGCAGCAGGGGTCGCCAGCGCACCTCGCCGCGCAGCATGATGTGCGCCGTCCACCACCACAGGCCCATGCTGAAGAACACGCCCAGCACCCAGTTGCCGATCGAGCCGGTGAGCGTCCTCGCCAGCGCCAGGAAACTCAGCATGCCGAACACCCCGCCGAGCCAGACCGCGCCGCGGCCCTTGTTGATCACGCCACCGCCGGGTGGCCGCCGCCACGCCCGCAGGTAGACCCGCTGCAGCGCCGTGGTGAAGGAGACGGCGAAGGCGATGGTCACGATGACGCCGAGCACCCCGGTCGCCGCCTTGGTCGCGTCCGGTGTGGTGAATGCCTGCCGCACCACATCGAACACGGCGCCGGTCAGGCCGAGCCGGGCGCCGATCGCGGCGATGATCTCCTGCCGCGCGGCGTCCGGCATCAGCGACGAGAACACGATCAGCAGCGGGAAGAACGAGACGAACGCCTTGGCGGCCAGGGCGACCGAGCGGTCGACGAATTCCATCTCGAGCAGGCGCGACCAGAGCCGGCCGAGCGCGGTGTCCTCGAGCTGCACAGCGTAGTGCTGAGCGGTCTGTCGCATCCGGGCGGTCCGGCTGGGCGCGGCAGCCGGGCCGGTGGCGGCCGTCGCGCCTGGCGGGGGCGGATCGGCCTCGGCCGGATCGGGCCGGGGCGGGGTCGGGCGATCGTCGTCGGTCATCGGATCGAACCCTGCCTGATCAGGTCGCCGGAGCGCTGGGCGGGTGCGCGGCGGGCAGCGCGGCCGGCTGCGGCCTGCGGCGGAAGCGGCGCGGCCGGTTCGGGTCCTTCACCTTGAACACCGGTTCGTCGCCGAGGAACAGCTGCAGCCACCTCGCGTCCGGATCCATGTCGACGAGCACCGCCTTCACCAGCAGGCTGGCCGGGATGGCAAGGATCGCGCCGATCGGGCCGAGGATGTACGCCCAGACGATCAGCGACAGGAAGCTCATGGTCGTGGTGAGGCCGACAGCGTCACCGACGAACTTGGGCTGCAGGACCGACTGGATGATGAAGTTCAGCACGCAGTAGACGACGATCACCGCGACCGCCAGCTGCCAGCCGCCGACCAGCAGGCCGAGGAAGGCCGGCGGGATCAGCCCGATGATGAAGCCGACATTGGGGATGTAGTTGGTGACGAACGCCAGCAACCCCCAGAGGCCGGCGGCCGGGATCCCCATGATCAGCAGGGCCGCCCAGTCCAGAACCGCCACGATGGCGCCGAAGATCGTCGCGACGCCGAAGTACTTGCGGGTGCCGGCGGCGAACTTGCCGAGTGCGGTGAGCACCGGCTCCCGACCGGCCCGCACGCGGACCATCCGGTCGCGCAACACCGAGCCGTCGAGCGCCATGAAGATCACCAGCGTGATGACGAAGAGCAACGAGGTCAGCAGGCTGCCGGCGATCGAGAGCAGTCCCGTGACGGCCGAGACGATCTTGCTGGAGTCGACATTGGACAGCGCCGCCTCGGCGCTCTCCTTGGTGACGCCCATCCCGGCCAGCCAGGAGGTGAGACCGGCCAGCTGCTCGGAGATCTGCGCGGAGTACTGCGGCAGGATCGAGGCGAACTGCGCGGCGCCGACAACGGCTGCGACCGCCAACCCGATCAGGACTGCGTAGATCCCCAGAACGAGCGACAGCGTCGCGAGCCAGCGCGGTGCGCCCTTGCGAATCAGCCAGCCACGCACCGGGTCGAGAGTGACGACCAGCACCAGCGCCAGGAAGATCGGCCCGACGATGTTCGGCACCGCGCGAAGGCCCCCGGCCACGACGACCCCCGCAGCCATCCCCAGCACGATGATCAGGCCACGCGGCAGCCCGTATGCGACGTGCGACGGCTGAGGCAGCACCTCGTCCGTCGTGACGAACCGGCCGTCCTGCAGGTCGAGGATGTCGCCGCCCTCGGCCGCGCCCGGGACGGAATCCGGAGCGGGGCCGGGGACGGCACCGTGGGGCGTCTCGGTCATGTCGCCGTCCGTTCTGCGAGAGGGGCGCCCGGGGCCCGACATCACGACAATCGACCAGCCGCAAGGACGCGTCGCTCCCGCCGAACAGGACGCACGGCGAGGACGATCATGACGATTCCGGCCGGACCGGGTCGGTGACATCATCCTCGACGGGTGAGGCGCCGGAGCGGGGCACGCCGCAGAGTTGACCAGCGGAGGCGCCCATGTCGAACGAACCAGCCGATTCCGGACCGGATTCGGCGGCCGATCCCGGCGCGGACCGGCCCGTCGGCCCCGTCGCTGACGGCGCCGCCGAGACTGCCGGCGCGCCGGCCGCGGGTCGACCGGTCGACCCGTCCGGTCCGTCGATGTCCGACGCGGACACGGCGGCGATCCCCGTCGTCGCACCTGCGGCGACGGCCGGCGAGTCGCCCCGGGCATCGGGCGCGGCCGGCGTTTGGCGCGCCGTCAACCGCGGCCCGCAGGCCCGTGCCTGGCGCGTCGTGTCGCTCGTCCTGCTGATCCTCGGCTGCGTGCTCGCCCCGCTCGCGGTCGGCGCGGGCTGGGCCCGCAACCTCGTCGTCGACCAGCAGGCCTACCTCGACGCGGTCGGCCCGTTGGTGGACGATCCGGTCATCCTGCAGGCGGCGGAGAAGCGGTCGGTCACGGCGATCGACGACGCTGTCACCTCGCTGGACCTGGCCGACCGAGTCAGCGACGAGCTGACGCAGCTCGGGCTGCCGCCGAGACTGGTCGCCCTTGCCGGCACCCTCGCGCCGGCCCTGCGCAACCAGCTCATGGACGGCGTCGCGACGATCGTGAACAGGGTGCTGAACAGCGACGAGTTCGCGACGGCGTGGGTGAGCGCCAATGCCAGGGCGCACGAGGGGTTCGTGAAGGTGATGCAGGGCGACACGCCGACCGCGGACGCGGTGAGCGTGAAGCTCGGTGCGCTGCTGGGGGCGGTGCGGGAGAAGCTCATCTCCAGCGGCGCGGCCTGGGCCGAGCAGCTGCCGGAGGTCCCCGTCGACTTCCAGATCGCCAACAACGCCACTGTCCAGCAGGTCCAGGGGTACTACAACTCGCTCGACGCCCTCGGCAGGTGGCTGCCCATCGCCGCGATCGCGCTGCTCCTGCTGTCCGTGCTCATCGCCCCGATCCGGCTGAGAGGTCTTGGCCGCGCGGGCTTCTGGCTCGCGGTCTCCATGGTGGTGCTGGCGCTGGCGCTGCTGCTCGCGCGCTCGTACCTGGTGAACAACGCGCCATCGCAGCCGGACGTGACGAAGGCGTTCGCCCGCCAGCTGACGGTCAACCTGCGCGACACGATCAGGCTGATCGGGATCATCGGACTGGTCGTCGGCGCGCTCGCCTGGCTGTTCGGCGGGTCCCGGAGCGCGACCGCGGTCCGCACGGGCGTGCGCCACCTGCGCGCGCGGGTGGACGGGTCGCCCTGGGGGATCGTCGCGCGCGTCGCGGCCGCGGTGGTCGCCGCGGTGCTGGTGCTGATCCTGTTCGCGCTCGACGATCCCGGAGTGATCCTCGCGGTCGTGCTGGTCGTCGCGGCGGGCCTGGCGGGCATCGCAGCCGCCATCCCCCAGGCGACGGTGCCCGGCGCGGGGGGTCCGCCGGGCGGGGACGCGGCCACGGAGGGCGGTTCGGAGCCCCGCACCGAACCCGTCGCCGCCGTCCCGGCCGGCAGCTCGCCGCCGGGTGCCGGAGCGCCCTGACCCGCGGGTCCTGTCGCGCCCCTCATCGAGTCGAAGTGCCCGCCGACCAGCGGGTCGCTTTGGTCGCGGCGGTGCACCGCGCATAGGCTGGCCCGCGTCGTCGAGATGACGAGCCGTCGGCCCGCCGGCCTGGCCGGCGCATCCGGCGGGGCGATCAGGCGGGAGTCTCCGAGCCGATGAGTGAACCGGACGCGCTACCCACCACTCCGGTCGAACCGTCCACCCCGCCGTCCCATATGCCGTCAGCCCCTCCGGCGGGCCCGCAGACCGCGACTGACGCACCGGCCCCGGCCGCCACCCCGTCGTCGCCGGCGCTCCGCGCGCTGCGCGGCCGCGACCCGGAGCCGGCGCCGCTGAGCAGCCACGGCCCCGCCATCGTGCTGGCGATGTGCAATCAGAAGGGCGGGGTCGGTAAGACCACGTCGACGATCAACCTGGGCGCGGCGCTGGCCGAGTACGGCCGCCGCGTGCTGATGGTCGACCTCGACCCGCAGGGCGCGCTCTCCGCCGGGCTCGGCATCGCGTCGCACGAGCTGGACCACACGATCTACAACCTCATGCTCGAGCGCTCGACGCCGCTGACCGACGTGCTGATCGGCACCAGGATCGAGGGTGTCGACCTGATCCCGGCCAACATCGACCTGTCCGCGGCCGAGGTGCAACTGATCAACGAGGTCGGCCGCGAGCACACGCTGATGCGGGCCCTGCGGCCCGTGCTGCACGCCTACGACTACGTGCTCATCGACTGCCAGCCGTCGCTCGGCCTGCTGACCGTGAACGCGCTCGCCTGCGCGCACGGCGTGATCATCCCGCTGGCCGCCGAGTTCTTCTCGCTGCGCGGGGTGGCGCTGCTCGTCGACACGATCTCGAAGGTGCAGGAGCGGATCAACCCCGACCTGTCGGTGCACGGCGTGCTGGTCACCATGTACGACGGCCGCACGATGCACGCGCGCGAGGTCGTCGCGATGCTGCACCAGAAGTTCGGCGACCAGGTGTACGACACGATCATCTCCCGCACCGTGAAGTTCCCCGAGACGACCGTCGCCGGCGAGCCCATCACCAGCTACGCGCCGGCGTCGCCCGCCGCGCAGGCCTACCGGGCGCTGGCGCGCGAAGTCCTCGCGCGGTGAGCGCGGGCGATCCGGTGACGGATCGGGTCGGCGCCGCCCGGCCCGCGACGCGACCGTTCGTCGTCCGGTTGACCAACTTCGACGGGCCCTTCGACCTGCTGCTGCAGCTGATCAGCCAGCACCGGTTGGACCTGACCGAGGTGGCGCTGAGCCAGGTCACCGACGACTTCCTCGCGCACCTCGAGGCGATGGGACCGCGCTGGGACCTGGACCAGGTCACCGAGTTCCTCGTCATCGCCGCGACGCTGCTCGACCTGAAGGCCGCCCGGCTGCTGCCCGACGTCGATTCCGACGATCCCGCGGACGCCGAGGAGCTGGAGGCGCGGGACCTGCTCTTCGCCCGGCTGCTCGCCTACCGCGCGTACCAGCAGGTCGCGGCCCTGTTCGTGGAGCTCGAGGCCGGCGCGCTGCGCCGGTACCCGCGGGCCGTCACGCTCGAGCCCCGCTACCTCGGGCTGCTGCCCGAGGTCAGGATCGGGCTCTCGCCGGCGCGGTTCGCAGAGCTCGCGTCGCGGGTCTTCGAGCCCCCGCCGCCGCCGGCGGTCAACCTCGACCACATCCACGCGCAGCGCGTGTCCGTCGCCGAGCACACCGAGGTGCTGCGATCGCTGCTGACCGAGCGTGGGGCGGCGACCTTCGGCGAGCTGGTGGTCGGCTGCGCCGCGACGCTGGAGATCGTCGCCCGGTTCCTGGGGCTGCTGCACCTGTACCGGGAGTCGTGCGTCGCCTTCGACCAGGACGAGCCCCTCGGCACGCTGACCGTACGGTGGACGGGGGCCGACGCGACAGCCGGCTCGAACGCGCCAGACGCGCCAGGCGCCCCAGACGCCACATACCCCGCCGACGCCCCGATCGACACCGCGGTCGCTGCCGGTGAGGCTGCGCCCGCCGACCAGGACCCTGTGCGGGCGCCCGACGAGGAGTACGCATGAGCATCGAGCAGCTGCCGCTGGACACCGTGCCCGACCACGACCTGGTCGGCGCGCTGGAGGCCGTGCTGCTGGTGGTCGAGGCGCCCGTGCCCGAGTCGGCGCTGGCCGCGGCGGTCGGTCATTCCGCCGACCGCGTGCACGACGAGCTGGTCGCCCTCGCGGCGCGGTACACCGCGCAGTTCTCGGGGATCGAGCTGCGGGTCGCCGACGGCGGCTGGCGCTTCTACACCCGCGACCGGTTCGCGCCGGTGGTGGAGCGGTTCGTGCTGGACGGCGTGCCCGGCCGGCTGTCGAAGGCATCGCTGGAGACGCTCGCGGTCGTCGCCTACCGGCAACCCGTGACCAGGGCGCGGATCTCGGCCGTGCGCGGCGTCAACGTGGACGGCGTGGTGCGCACGCTCACCGCCCGCGGGCTGATCGCCGAGGACGGCACCGATCCCGACACCGGCGGCGTGCTTTACCGCACCACCGAGCTGTTCCTCGACCGGCTGGGGCTGTCCGACCTGGCGGAACTGCCGTCGCTCGGCCCGCTGCTGCCGGACGTCGACTCGATGGACGATGACTGACTCCCGGGACCGGGGCCCCAGCCGCACGACGGACGGCCCCGACGGGGTCCGGTTGCAGAAGGTGCTCGTCCGCCGCCGGCGTCGCCTCCCGGCGCAAGGCGGAGGAGATGATCAGCGCCGGCCGGGTCAAGGTGGACGGCATCGTGGTCCGCGAGCTCGGCACCCGGATCGACCCGGACCGGGCCGTCGTGCACGTCGACGGCAACCGGATCGCCCTGCGGGAGAACCAGGTCTACCTGGCGCTGAACAAGATGCCGGGCATGCTCTCGACGATGACCGACGACCGCGGCCGCCCGCACATCGGCCAGCTGCTCACCGACCGCACGGAGCGGCTGTTCCACGTGGGCCGGCTGGACATGGACTCCGAGGGGCTGATCCTGCTCACCAACGACGGCGAGCTCGCCCACCGGCTCACCCACCCGTCGTACGGCGTCAGCAAGACCTACATGGCGGAGATCCCCGGACCGGTGCCGCGCGACCTGGGCCGCCGGCTCAAGGCGGGCGTCGAGCTCGACGACGGGCCGGCCAAGGTGGACTCGTTCAAGCTGGTCGACCTGCACAACCAGCGGGCCGTCGTCGAGGTCGTGCTGCACGAGGGTCGCAAGCACATCGTCCGGCGGCTGCTGGATGCCGTCGGTCATCCGGTGTCGCGGCTGGTGCGCACGCAGATCGGCGACGTGCAGCTCGGCCATCAGCGGCCGGGCACGCTGCGCAAGCTGAATCCGGTGGAGATCTCGCAGCTGTACAAGGCGGTCGGCCTGTGAGCAGGCCCGTCGACGGGCCGCACGGCGCGGCCGACGGTTTCGTCATCGCGATCGACGGCCCGGCGGGCACCGGCAAGTCCACCATCGCGCGCCGCGTCGCGCTCGCGCTGCGCGCCGGCTACCTCGACACCGGCGCCCTCTACCGGATCGTCACCCTCGGGGTGTTGGACGCCGGCGTCGACCCCGCGGACGACGCGGCGGTGGCGGCGCTGCTCCCCGCGATCGAGCTGGCCCCGCCGATCGACCCCGACGACCAGCGGCACCGGCTGGGCGGGCGCGACGTCACGGCCGAGATCCGCGGCCCCGCCGTCACTCTCGCCGTCACTCCGGTCTCGGCGAACCCTGCGGTGCGGCAATTCCTGCTCGACCGGCAGCGCACCCTGGCGCGCTCCGGGCGGATGGTGGTCGAGGGCAGGGACATCGGCACCGTGATCGCTCCCGACGCGCCGCTGAAGATCTTCCTGACGGCCGACGCCGAGGTCAGAGCCCAGCGTCGCCACCGCCAGAACCAGAACCGTTCCGGCGCCGGCGATCTCGCGGTCGACGTGCAGGACGTCGCGCTGGACCTGCGGCGCCGCGACGTGCACGACTCGAGCCGGGCCCATGCGCCGCTGCAGGCGGCGGCGGACGCGGTGGTCATCGACTCGTCGGACATGGGCATCGACGAGGCCGTGGCGGCCGTGCTGGAACTGGCCGCGCGGCGGGGCATCTCGTGAACCGGTCGACGTTCGGTGCCCGGCCGGCACGCTGGTGGCACATCGGCGGCGAGCAGGACCCGCCGCCGCCGCACACCGGTACCAAGGGCATCGACCGCGGCCGGCGCATCGCGATCGCCCTGTGCGGCAGCCTGTATCGGATGCGGGTGGCGCACATCGAGCGGATCCCGGCGACCGGGCCGGTGGTGATCGTGGCGAACCACCAGAACTTCATGGACGGCACGGTGCTGTTCGGCCTGCTCACCCGCCGGGTGTCGTTCCTGATCAAGGCGGAGGCGGTGCAGGGGCCGCTGGGCTGGCTGCTCAGGAACGTGGGCCAGTACGCGCTGCAGCGCGACGTTCCCGATCGAGAACCGTTGTTGCAGGCCCTGGCTCAGCTGAACGAGGGCGGCGCGATCGGCGTCTTCCCCGAGGGCACCCGCGGAGCCGGTACCGTCACCACCGTGCATCCGGGAGCGGCGTGGTTGGCGGTGCGGTCGGGCGGCGACGGTCGTGCCGGTCGCCCTGCGCGGCACCGCGCGCCCGGAGGGGCGGCGGCGCAGGCGCTTTCGCCCGTATGTGCACACGCTGATCGGCGAGCCGTTCCCCGTCGAGCGCGGCGCCGGCAGGAAGGCCGTCACCGCGGCCACCGAGGAGATCCAGCGGCGGCTCTCCGCGCTCGTGGTGGAGCTGGACACAGCCGTCGCCGCCGCCGGCGGCCGGTCGGCGCTCGACTCACAACCGGCGGCGTCGTGACCGACCTGACGGACGCCGCCGACCCCGCCGACCGGCCGGACGGCACCTGGGTCGACGAGAGCGAGTTCACCGGCTGGGAGGACGATCTCGACGCGGGCGCGGACGGCGAAGCGGCCGGACCGGCACCCACGCTGGCCGTCGTCGGGCGGCCGAACGTCGGCAAGTCGACGCTGGTCAACAGGATCATCGGCCGCCGCGAGGCGGTGGTGCAGGACATTCCCGGAGTCACCCGCGACCGGGTCACCTACGACGCGCTCTGGCGGGGCCGGCGTTTCACCGTGGTGGACACGGGCGGGTGGGAGCCCAGCCCGCAGGGCCTGCAGGCCGCGGTCGTCGCGCAGGCCGAGCGGGCGATGACGTCGAGCGACGCGGTGCTGGTCGTGGTGGACGCGACGGTCGGCGCGACGGGTACCGACGAGGCGATGGCCCGGGTGCTGCGCCGCTCCAAGCGGCCGGTGATCCTCGCGGCGAACAAGGTCGACGACGAGCGGGCAGAGGCGGACGCGGCGCAGCTGTGGTCGCTCGGGCTGGGGGAGCCCTTCCTGATCTCGGCCCTGCACGGGCGGGGGTCGGGCGACCTGCTCGACGCGATCCTGGATGCGCTGCCCGAGGCCCCCGGCGAGATCATCGGCGGCGCGGGCGGCCCGCGCCGCGTCGCCCTGGTGGGCAAGCCCAACGTGGGCAAGTCGTCCCTGCTGAACAAGCTCGCGGGCGACTCGCGGTCCGTGGTGGATCCGGTCGCGGGCACCACGGTCGACCCGGTCGACTCGCTGGTCGAGCTCGACGGCGAGGTCTGGCGGTTCGTGGACACCGCCGGGCTGCGGCGGCGGGTCAACCAGGCCGTCGGCATGGAGTTCTACGCGTCGCTCCGGACGCAGACGGCGCTGGAGGCGGCGGAGGTGGCGATCGTGCTGGTCGACTCCTCGGCGCCGCTGACGGAGCAGGACCAGCGGGTGATCTCGATGGTCGCCGACTCCGGGCGCGCGCTGGTGATCGCGATGAACAAGGCCGACCTGGTCGACGCCGATCGCCGCGAGGACCTCGAACGCGAGCTGGGGCGGGACCTCGTGCGGGTGCCGTGGGCGCAGCGGATCAACATCTCCGCCAGCACCGGCCGCGGCGTGCACCGGCTCGGCCCGGCGCTGCGCACCGCGCTCGAGTCCTGGGACCGTCGGGTGCCGACGGGCCGGCTGAACGCCTGGCTCGGCGAGCTGGTGGCGGCGACCCCGCCGCCCGTGCGCGGCGGCCGGCAGGCACGCATCCTCTTCGCCACGCAGGCGGGCCATCGGCCGCCGACATTCGTGCTGTTCACCACCGGGTTCCTGGAGGCCGGGTACCGCCGGTTCATCGAACGGCGGCTGCGGGAGGACTTCTCGTTCGTCGGATCGCCGGTGCGGATCAACGTGCGGGTGCGGGAGAAGCGAGGACCGCGCCGCTCCTGAGCCGCGGCGATCGTTCGGGCGCCCGTTTCTGCCGGGCCACTCGCCGGGGGTCGCGTTACGGTTTCCGCCGTGCACACCGAACCGGCGATCGTCATCCAGGCCAGCGACAACGTCGGCCCCACCCGGCTGCGGGTCCAGACCGCGTCGAGCGCGAAGCTGCCGGTGGTCGTGCGGGAGGATCGCGACGGGGCCGCCGAGTACCACGTCTTCACGGTGTCCAGCCTGCAGGCCGCGCTGACCGACCACCTGTCCACCGACGGCCTGGTCGCCGCGCTGGGGTTGGCCGACCGGACGCCGATCCCGCCCGTGTCGCTGCGGGAGGCGATGGGCGCGCCGCTCGGCACGCCGGTGGTCGAGAACGGCCGGGTGCTGGGCGTGCGGGCGACGGACGCCGTCGAGCTGGCGGAGCTGACCGAGGCGGACGTGCTGGCCGCGGGCGCGTCGTCCGGGGCTGGCAAGAAGCCTGCCGACAAGCCGGCCGACAAAAAGAAGGCGGGGCCGGACATGGGCGGCGAGGGTGACGCCGCGCAGGCGGAGGGCAAGCGGGGATTGTGGAAGCGGATCACGCGCTCGGCCGACTGATCCCGCCCGCGCGCGCCGCGGTGCTGCGATGAGTCCGGGCGGTGGGCAGCGTCTTCATGTCCGACAGGCGCACCCCAGACCCCAGGAGCCCGACCATGACGATTCCGACGACCGAAGCCGAGTTCGCCGAGCTGACCGAGCGGCACCGCCGAGAGCTGCGGGTGCACTGCTACCGGATGCTGGGCAACTTCGACGAGGCCGAGGACCTGGTGCAGGAGACCATGCTGCGCGCCTGGCGCCGGCGGGACTCGTTCGAGGGCAGGTCGTCCTTCCGGGCCTGGCTCTACACCATCGCCACCAACGCCTGCCTCGACCAGCTGCGCCGGCGGCCGCGGCAACCGGCGCCGCCCGTCACCGTGCCGGGCCAGCCGGCCTTCGTCGAGATCTCCTGGCTGGAGCCGTTTCCCGACGCCCTGGTGGAGCCGGTCGCGGCGCCCGAGGAGCAGCCCGACGCCGCCGTGGTCGCCAAGGAGACCATCGAGCTGGCGTTCCTGGTGGCGATCCAGCAGCTCCCGCCGCGGCAGCGCGCGGTGCTCATCCTGCGGGACGTCGTGGAATGGTCGGCCGCGGACACCGCCGCAGCGCTGGACATGACGGTCGCGTCGGTGAACAGCGCCATGCAGCGGGCGCGGGCGACGCTGCGGGAGCTGGCCGAGCAGCAGGACCTCGAGACCATGCGCGACTCGGTGTCCGCCGCCACCGCCAGCGCGGACGAGCGGGAGCTGCTGCAGCGCTACATGGACGCGCACGCGGCCGCCGACCCGAACGCCATCGTCGACATGCTGCGCGAGGAGGCGCGGTTCTGGATGCCTCCGCAGCCGGCGCACTTCATCGGCAAGGCGCAGATCGCCGGCTTCTTCCGGGAGATCTTCGTGACGGACCCGCCCGGCGAGTTCCGGTTGGTGCCGACCCGGTCGAACGGCCAGCCCGCCGCGGCCAACTACCTGCGGGCCCCGGGCGACACGGAGTTCCGCGCGCTGTCGTTCGACGTGCTGCGGTTCGAGGACGGCCGGCTCGCCGAGATCGTCACGTTCCACCACCGGTTCTTCCCGCTGTTCGGCCTGCCGGAGACCTGGCCGGGGGAGTGACGGCGGCGGGGCACGAGGCGTCGCGGGAAGCAGCGAGAACGGCGTGGCCGGGGCGGGTCACCGGAAGACAAGGCCGTGGCGCTCGATCAGCGGCATGGTGCGTTCGAAGTCGACCTCCGCGCCGTAGCGCCCCGCCAGGGCCGGCAGCGTCGCCGGGTCGTATTCGCCGCCGGGCTCGGCCAGCTTGCGGAACAGCTCCTCGATGCCGGCGGGCGCGATGAGCTCCAGGATGCGCAGGACGCCGTCGCCGGCGTTCCAGAAGGTGTGCCAACGCCCGCGCGGCTTGAACACGAGTTCGCCTGGTGTAGCGGTGATCTCGGCGCCGTCCTGAGACACGCCGAGGGTGCCTTCGAGGACGAAGCTGTACTCGTCCTCGCGGCTGTGCCGGTGCAGCGGCGCCGCGAGCACGCGGGGCGCGAGCGTGTGTTCGACGAGCGCCACGAGTCCGTTGGAGTCCCGACCCTCGACGAGGTAGCGGTCCAGGGCGACGAGCGGGTCACCCGTGGCGTCGCCGGCACCGGCGGCGAGCACGCGGATTGCGGTGAGCTGATCTGCGGTCATGACCGTGGACGGTAGGCAGTGCCGACTTCGGCGCGGAATACCAGAAACGTGGCATGTCCGCGCCGTGGTCGGCCTCGTACGCTCGTGGTCGTGCAGGCGGACGTCCGGCGGCGCGCCGAGGAGCGGATCAGCACGCTCGCGGGTCGCGGGTCGGACGTGGTCACGTTCTGGCGGGGCTGCGGCGAGGTGCTCGCCGACACGGTCCCGCACTTCCTCGGGCCGTGCTGGTTCACCGTCGACCCGGCCTCGCTGCTGATGACCAGCCATTTCCAGGAGGGACTGCCCGAGTTCCCCGCGGAATGGGCAGCGGCGGAATACGCCGAGGACGACGTGAACCACATCGCGGACGTCGCGCGGTCGCCGCGGGGGATCTCCACGCTGCACGACGCGACCGGCGGCGATCCGGCGAGCAGCCCGCGGTGGCATGCGAACATGGCCTACGGCGGCGATCAGGAGATGGTGGCGTCGCTGCGGACGCGGGGCGGCGAGGCGTGGGGGTCGCTGAGCCTGTACCGGGAGCCGGATCGGCCGCTGTTCGACGAATCGGAGATGGCGTTCGTGCGGGCCGTCGCGCCCGTGCTGGCGGACGGCGCGCGGCGCGCCCTGCTGATCGGCGAGGCCGCCGATCCGGAGGGCCCGGACGCGCCCGGCCTCGTCGTGCTGTCGGGGGAGTGGAAGCCGGAATCGGTGAGCCCGGGGGTCGAGCGATGGCTCGCCGAGCTACCCGACGGGGCGTGGGACCGCGGCCGGCTGCCACCCTCGGTGCTGGCGGTGGCTGGGCGGGCGATGGCATCCGCCGGCGCGTCGGCCGTCGACGACCCGAGCGAGGTCGCCGTCGCGCGGGTGCTGACCCGCTCCGGGACGTGGGTGGTGTTGCACGGCGTCCCCTTGATCGCCGGCGGGTCGTCCAGGGTGGCCGTCATCGTGGAACCCGCGCACCCGGCCAGGATCTCGCCGCTGCTGATGGCGGCGTACCGGCTGACCGAGCGCGAACAGGAGCTCACCCGGCTGGTCCTGCAGGGCTTCTCGACGTCGGAGATCGCCGACCGGCTGGTGATCTCGGCGCACACCGTGCAGCAGCACCTGAAGAGCGTCTTCGACAAGACCGGCGTGCACAGCAGGCGGGACCTGGTGAGCAAGGTGTTCTTCGCGCATTACGAGCCGAGGTTGCGGGACAACGAGCGTCGGGCCGAGCGGGAACTGCCCCTGCGCGGAGGCTGGGCGGAACGCCGTCCGACAACGCCAGGGTGATCCGCACGCGGCGGCCCGGTGATCGGACTTGGGCTGATCGCACCGACGAGGCCTCGTCCGCCGGGCCAGGTCGCCTCGACGGAATGCGGCGTCAGAGATTGACGACCCGGTGCTCGGTCGCGCTGCGCCGGGCTGCGTCGATCACGTCGATGACGGCGATCGCGTCCGCCGCCGGCACCGGCGAGTCGCCGGCCCCACGCACGGCACGCCCGAGCTGCGTGTAGTAGGACTGCCAGCAGCCCTGCTCGGACGGCACGCGGCGCGCGCCGGACGCCGTGATCAGGGTGCCCCAGTGCTCGGGGCTCTCCCGCCCCCAGGCATCGGGGTCGTCCGCGGGCCGGCGCCCGGCGGAGATCGCGTCGGCCTGCACGTCCGTGCCGGCCGAGCAGTAGCTGCCCCCGCTCCCGATCACCCGCAGCTCGCGGCCGACGGCGCGGTCGAGCTTGCCGGCGCGCAGGTGTGAGACGACGCCGTCGTCGTGGGCGAGCGAGACGAAGAACCCGCCGTCGACGGCGCCGCCCGGCGTCTCGACCATGTCGAGCTCCGCGTACACCCGCTGCGCGGGGCCGAACAGCCACAGGGCCTGATCGACGAGGTGGCTGCCGAGATCGCTGAGCACCCCGCCACCGGGGCCGGGCTCGACCGTCCCCGGTTCGTAGAGGTCGAACCGCGACTCGAACCGGGTCACCTCGCCGATCTCGCCGGAGTCGAGAACCGCCTTCACCGTTCGGATGTCGGCGTCCCAGCGCCGGTTGTGGAAGACGTTGAGCAGCACGCCCGCGGCGTCGGCGGCCGCGGCCAGCTCGCGCGCGACCGTGCCGTCGGGCGCGAACGGCTTGTCGGCGACCACGGCGACGCCGCCGGCGATCGCCTCGAGGACCAGCTCGCGGCGGGTCTGCGGCGGGGTGGTGATCACCACGACGTCGACGTCCCGCTCCAGCAGTTCGGCGAGGGAACCGACGACCGTCACCGCGGGCAGGTCGACCGCCACCTCGCGCCGGCGCGCGTCGGACCGGGCCACGACCGCGGCCAGCTCCAGCCCGGATGCCGCCTCGATGAACGGCGCATGGAACCGCCGGCCACCGGCGCCGTATCCCACCAGGCCGATCCGGAGGGGCGTCTGCTCGTCGTCGATGACCGGACCCTAGCAAGGTCACCCCGGGTGGCCCGCGGGCGGTGGCGACGCCGGCGGTCGGGCCGGCCCGCGCCGACGCCGGCGATGTCGGGCCGGTTCACTAGCCTCGATCGATGGCGCAGGCGTCCGCGGTGGTGCACCGCCTCGACCGGGACGAGGCCCGGCGGATCGCCGTGCGCGCCCAGTTGCTCGGCGCCGACCGGCCGACCGACCTGCTCGAGCTCGTCCGGCACCTGACGTTCCTGCAGCTCGACCCGACCGCCGCGGTGGCGCCGAGCGCCGATCTGGTCGCGTGGACCCGGCTCGGCGACGCCTACCGGCCCGCCGACCTGCGGGCCGCCCTGGAGCGGGACCGCTCGATGTTCGAGCATCACGCGATGGTGCGGCCCATGAGCGACCTCGGCCTCTACCTGGCGGAGATGTCGGCGTGGCCGCCGGAGCACTCGCAGAAGCGACTCTGGTTGCGGGACAACGAGTCCTTCCGGCGCGACGTCCTCAAGCTGCTCCGCGGGTCGGGGCCGCTGCCGTCCCGGGACGTGCCGGACCGCAGTGTCGTCCCGTGGCCGTCGACGGGATGGACGAACAACCGGAACGTCACCCAGATGCTGGAACTGCTGGCCGCGGGCGGCGAGATCGCGATCGCGGGACGCAGCGGCCGCCAGCGGCTGTGGGATCTCGCGGAGCGCGTGTACCCGGCTCAAGTGCGCGCGGTTCCGGCCGCGGAGGCCTCCCGGGTTCGGGACGAGAGGCGTTTGCGCGCGCTCGGTGTCGCGCGCGAGTCGATGGTCGGCGAGGCCGGCGAGCCGGCGGAGGTGGAGGGCACCGCCGGCATGTGGCGGGTCGACCCGGCGGCTGTCGGCTGTCCCTTCGCTGGCCGGACCGCGCTGCTGTCGCCGTTCGACCGACTCGTGCACGACCGCAAGCGCGCCCTCGCGCTCTTCGACTTCGAGTACCACCTGGAGATGTACGCCCCGCGGGCGCAGCGGCGCTGGGGCTACTTCGCCCTCCCGGTCCTGCACGACGACCGGCTGGTCGGCAAGGTCGACGCGACCGCCGACCGCCGCACCGGTGTCCTGCGGGTGGACGCGATCCACCCGGACGTGCGCTTCACCCGCGCGATCGACGACGCCGTCCACGCCGAGATCGAGGCGCTCGCGTCCTGGCTGGGCCTGTCCGCCGTCGACCGGCCCGCCGGGAGCGCGTGACCCCGGCCGGCGTCGGCCCCGGCGCCTCATGATCCGACATCTCCGGGTCATCCCTGATGCCGGCCGCCGCCGACGTCGCCTACTGTTCGACGCGTCCTCGATCCGATCCGGCCGGCCGATCCGCCGGCGCCGCAGGGGAGGCACCCGATGAAGGCGATCGTGCAGGAGAGGTTCGGCCCGCCGGACGTCTACGACCTGGTGGACACGGCGACGCCCGTCGTCGGGCCCGGCGACGTGCTGGTCCAGGTGCACGCAGCGTCGGTGAACCCGTACGACTGGCACATGGTGCGCGGCGACCCGCGGATCGCCCGGCTGATGGGTGGCGTGGGTCTGCGGCGACCGAAGGACCGCATCGCGGGGATCGACGTAGCGGGCCGGGTGGAGGCGGTCGGCGCCGGCGTCACGGACCTCGCGGTGGGCGATGACGTCTTCGGCTTCTGCAAGGGCGCCTTCGCCGAGTACGCGGCCGGCGACGCGAGCCTCCTGGTGCGCAAGCCGGCATCGCTGACCCACGAGCAGGCCGCGGCCATCCCGATGGGCGCGGTGACGGCGCTGCACGCGATCCGCGACGTCGGCCAGGTGCGTTCCGGCCACCGGGTTCTCGTCAACGGCGCGGCCGGCGGCGTCGGCATCTACGCCGTGCAGATCGCCGACGCGCTCGGCGCCGAGGTGACCGGCGTCTGCAGCTCGCGCAACGTCGCGATGCTGCGCTCGATCGGCGCGACGCACGTCGTCGACTACACCGCGGCCGACTTCACCGACACGGCGGAGCCCTACGACGTGATCCTGGACAACGTCGGCAACCGCCCCCTGCGGCGGCTGCGCCGCGCGCTGAGGCCCACCGGCACGCTCGTCCTCAACGGCGGCGGCTCGCCCGGCAAGATCGTCGGCGCGATCGGTTCGATCCTGCGCGCGACGCTCGTGAACCGGTTCGTCCGGCAGAACCTGACGTTCCTGCCGACCCGCCAGAGCCACGACGACCTCGTCGACCTGGTCGAGTTCATCGACGCCGGCACGCTTCGGCCCGTGATCGACCGCAGCTATCCCCTCGACGACACCGCCGCCGGCGTGCGCTATCTCGAGCAGGGGCACGCGCGCGGGAAGGTCGTCGTCACCATCGCGTGAGCGCCCCTGCCCCGGCCGACCGCCCGGTCCGGTGGCGCCCGGAGACGACGAAGCCCCTCACGCGAGAAGCGGGTGAGGGGCGATGCGTCGGGATGACAGGATTTGAACCTGCGACCCCTTGACCCCCAGTCAAGTGCGCTACCAAGCTGCGCCACATCCCGGCCACCCGGACAGATCCGGGCGTCCAGCAGCCTACCCCAGCCGCGCCGCCGGGGATGCGCATCAGGCGGACCGCCGGGCGACCCACCGCCTCAGTTCGCCGGGCGTGCCCGAGTCGCTTCCGCGGGCTAACCTGCTGCCACGCCGGTGGGACATTCCGGACAGGGGGCGGCGGTGGACGCAGCGACGGATCGCCCCCTGGGCGGCGCGCCGCGCTCCGAAGGCATGCGTGCCCGCCTGGTGCTGCTCGGCGCGTCGACCGGGACGCTCTTCGGGTACGCCATCGCGGTCAGCAACGACGCGATCGGATTCTTCACCGCCGAGTTCTCGCTGACCGGGGTGCAGGCAGCGATCGTCGTCAGCGGGCTCGTCGCGGGAGCGCTCATCGGCTGCTGTATCGCCGGGCCGGCCGCGGACTCCCTCGGGCGGCGCCGGGCGCTGCTCGCCGCGGGTGTCCTCGCCCTGGTAGGTACCGCGCTCACGGCCGCCGCACCGGCGTACCCGGTGCTGGTCGGCGGCCGGGTGCTGACGGGCATCGCGGTGGGCGTGACCTCCGCGATCGCCCCGCTCTACCTCGCCGAGCTGTGCACCGCCCGGATCCGGGGCGCCATGCTGACCAGCTATCAGCTCTTCGTCACCGTCGGCATCCTGCTCGCCCTGGCGGTCGGCCTCCTGCTCACCCCCGCCGGCGCCTGGCGCTGGATGTTCGCCGTCGGGATCCTGCCAGCGGCGCTGCAGATCGTCGCCGTGGCGCTCGTGCCGCCGAGCCCGCGGTTCCTGGCCCGGCGCGGGCGGATCGACGAGGCCCGCGCGGCACTGGGCAGGATGCGCCCGCCCGACCAGGTCGAACCCGAACTCAGCTCCATCGTCGAGGCGATCCGCGGCGCGGCCGAGCCGTCGCTTCGTGAGCTCCTCCGGCCGCGCTACCGTCGCGCGCTGACCGTCGGGATCGCGATGGCCCTGATGAACGCCCTGGTCGGTGTCGGTGCGGTGATCTACTACTCGACCGACGTCTTCCGCATCGCCGGCGTCGACGGCCCGTCCGGGGCCGAGATCGCGTCCCTCGCGGTCGGTGGGGTCAACACCGTCGCCGCGGTGGCCTCCATCGGCCTCACCCACCGATTCGGTCGCCGGCCGCTGCTCAGCATCGGCCTCGTCGGGATCGCGATCAGCCTGCTCCTCGCGGGCGCCGGGTTGGCGTTCCCCGCCATCACGCTGAACGGAGCGCTCACCGTCGCGGCGGTCCTGTCGTTCATGGCCTTCTTCGCGATCTCGGCCGGACCGCTCGCCTGGTTGCTGGTCTCCGAGGTGTTCCCCGTGGCGATCCGGGCGCGCGGGGCGGCCGTGGCCACCGCGTCGAACTGGGCGGCGAACCTGTTCATCGCGCTGGCGTTCCCGATCTTCGCCGGCACCCCGGGGGTGCCGGAGAGGGTCGCCATCGCGTTCTGGTTCTTCGCCCTGATGTCCGTCGGATTCCTGGTGTTCGTGCGCCTGCGGGTGCCCGAGACACGGGGACGAACTCTCGAGGAGATCGAGGTGGAGCTGCATGCCCAGCACGGCTGAGTTCATCGCGCCGATTCCACGGGTTAAGGTCCCTGCGCGGGCGCGGCTCTGCTGGTGCGGACGCTCCGGGCGGGGGGATGTGTGATGGCCGTGGAAGCGCAGACCCGCCGGTCCGGCAAGCGGCCGCACTTCGATCGCATGGTCGTCGGCGCAGGGCTTTTCGGGCTGTACGGGGCGTACCTGCTGGCGCGGCAAGGCATGCGGGTCGCCCTCGTGGACGCCGACGATGCCCCGATGCTGCGGGCCAGCCAGGTCAACCAGGCGCGCGTGCACAACGGCTATCACTATCCACGCAGCCTAACGACCGCATTGTCTTCGGTGAAGTACTACGACCGGTTCACCCGCGACTACGCCGACTGCATCAACGATCGGTTCGACAAGATCTACGCGATCGCCCGCGCGCAGTCCTACATCAGCCCGGAGGGCTTCGAGCGGTTCTGCGCGCGGGCCGGGATCCGTTGCGAGACCATCGATCCCGACTCCTGGTTCGCCCCGACCACGGTCTCGGCGGCCTACCGGACCGACGAGTACAGTTTCGACGCGCCGCGGCTGCGTCAGGCGATGTGTGCGAAACTGGCCGAGCAGCAGACAGTCTCGTGGTACCAGCCGGCACGCATGGCCGGTGTGGACCGCGACGCCGACGGCTTCACGGTGCGGTTGCAGGACGGCCGCGAGCTCCGCGCCGACGGCGTGCTGAACGCGTCCTACGCCGGTACGAACCAGGTGCTGCGCCTGCTCGGCGAGGAGCCGCTCCCGCTGAAGTACGAGCTCTGCGAGATCATCCTGACGAACGTCGGGGACAGTCTCGCCGGTGTCGGCCTGACGGTGATGGACGGGGAGTACTTCTCGCTGATGCCGTACGGGCGTTCGGGCTACCACTCCCTGACGGCCGTCGGATTCACCCCGCACCGCACCAGTCGCGACGTGCTGCCCCGGTTCGTCTGCCAGCAACGCAACCATCACTGCAACGACGACGCGCTGGACAACTGTTCCTTCTGCCCGGCGGCGCCTACCACCGCGTGGGCGTTCACGTCCGAACTGGCCCGTCGCTTCCTGGGGTGGCGGCACGAGATGCGGTACGTCGAATCCCTGTTCTCCGTGAAGACCGTGCTCAGCAAGGCCGAGATCGACGACGCGCGGCCGACGATGGTGCTGCAGCACAGTGCGAGGCCCTGGGTGATGAGCGTGCTGTCCGGAAAGATCGCCACGATCTACGACCTCGAGGACGTGCTGTGAAACAACACAAGTTCGTGTCCGCCGTCGTCCGCTGCCGCAATGCCGAGACCCGGATCGCGCATTTCCTTCGAGCCGTCGATGCCGCGCTGGACGAGCAGTTCGACGCGTTCGAGATCGTCGTCGTCGACGACGCGAGCTCCGACGGGTCGATCCGGATCCTCAAGGAGCTCGCGAGCAGCCTGCACGGTGCCGTCTCCGTGATCCAGATGGCCCACCACCACGGCGTGGAGGCAACCATGGTGGCCGGCCTGGACCGTGCCATGGGCGACTTCGTCTTCGAGTTCGAGGACACCTACCTGGATTTCCCCGTCGAGGTGCTGCGCAGGATGTACGACACGGCGGTCGGCGGGTTCGACATCGTGGCCGCCGTGCCGTCCGTCGTGCCGCGCCGGACACGGATCTTCTACCACTGGTGCAACCGGTTCTCGTCGTTCGACCCGCCACTGGCCTACGAGCGGCTGCGGGTGTCGTCCCGGCGGGCCATCGACGCGATGCTGCAGCAGCGGGAGCGGGTGCGCTACCGGCAGGTGCTGTACCGATTGACCGGGTACCGCTACGCGCGGCTGGACTACGAGCCGGATCCCCAGTGGGCGCACGGCGGCCCGAACGAGCTGCGCTTCGCCCTCGACGTGATCTTCTCGGTGACCGACGCGGGCGTCCGGGTCGCCCGCGCCTTCGTGGTGATCTTTGCGGTGCTCGCGGTGCTCTCGATCATCAGCAGCATCGTGCTCGGCATCGTGACCAGGGAGACCGTGTGGGAGCTCATCCTGGCTGTGGTGGTCAGCGTCGGATTCTGCGGGATCTTCGTGATCCTCGCCGTGATCGGCGAGTACGTGGCGCGGATCCTGGCGGAGGTCCGCAGCCGTCCGCTGTACACCCTCGACAAGACCCTCACCTGGACGATCACCCCGACGGAGACCGCGCACGTGCCCGCACCGGTGCACGGCGAGGACCGCGCACTGGCGCTGGGCGACGCTGAACCGTTCATGCTGCGGCAGCGTCGGCAGGCCGAGGAGGACCGCCGGCTCGCCGAGGGCGGCGGCCGGGTGGCGGCCGGCGAGCCGCCGGCGTCGTCATGACCATCGGTGTCACCGGCGCCCGGACCTCGATCGTGCGGGGGTTGCTCGACCTCGTGCCCGGCGAGCCGGTGGTGCGCATCGGCCGGGGGACGGCCGACGACGTGCGCGTCGACCTCGCCGGCGAGTTCGACGTGACCGCGATCCCGGCCGATCTCGACCGGTACGTGCTGGCCGCGGGAGTGCTGATGCCCAAGAGCATCTCGGATCAGACGTTCGCCGAGACGGCGACCAGCGTGGCCGTCAACCTGACCAGCACCGTGCGCATCTGCGAGCACCTGCTGACGCGCAACCCGCGCGCACGGATCGCGGTGCTCGGCAGCGAGTCGTTCCGCGGGTCGTACGACACGACCTACTTCCTGGCGAAGGCCGGGGTCAACGCCTACGTGCAGCAGCGCCGGCTGTCGCATCCCGGCCAGCAGCTCGTGGTCGTGTCGCCGACGATCATCCTGGACAGCGGGATGACCCGGCGCCGCGCGGATCCGGAACGCGTCGCCGAACGCGCGGCCCGCGCACCCAAGCAGCGATTCCTGCGCTCGGCCGAGGTCTCGCGACTCCTGCACTACGTGCTGTTCGTCGACGACGGCATGCTCACCAACACCGTGGTGAGCCTGAACGGCGGGGAGTTCGCGCGATGACCGGGACGAGTTCGATGCGGGTGGCGATCGCCACCATCGCGCTGGAGCGGCGCGGGTCGGGCGACCTGATGCTCGCGGCGCTCGACGAGCTGGCACGGCAGGGATTCCGGGCGTTCGTGGGCGACGGCGGGTCCTCGGACGAATTCGTCGCGGCGGTGCGGGCGATGGGCCACGAGGTGCGGCAGCCGGGACGTGGCATTCGCGGTCAGATCGAGGCCGCGCTGGAGGGCGCGAGCGAGCGGGGCAGCCACGTCCTCTACGTGGAGAGCGACAAGCTCGAGTTCGTCCGGTCCGCGCTCCAGCGGACGATCGACGAGTACGTCGCGCGGTCCCTCGAGTACGCCTCGGTCGGCCGCGATCCGGCGAATCTGGTCAGCTTCCCGACGCCCCAGGTCGAGATCGAGCGCGCCGAGAACGCGCTCATCGGAGGGGTTCTCGGCATCGAGGGCGACTTCGTCGCCGGGCCGGCCCTGATGCCGGCGAGCCACGTGGCGCGGCTGACGGACAGCGAGTTCTACGGCACCGACCAGCATGGCTGGGGGACCAACTGGTTCCTGCTCGGCCGCGCCTGGGCGACCGGCATGCGGGTCGGCGTGATCGACGCCGCCCCCGGCGTGCACCCGAGCGCGCAGGACGAGTTCAATCCCGGCTACCGGCTGTACCAGGCGTACGCGATCCTCGGCGGGTTCTACGACGGCGCCGGCATCCCGTACGACTGGCGGACGAGCACGGGCGCCCGGATCCGGCCGGAGTCCTGAGCCGACCTCGTCCGGTCCGGCGTCGTGTCCCACACTGGGTGGATGCAGCGCACGGACGTCGAGGCGTGGGTCGCCGGCTACGAGCGCGCGTGGCGCTCCGCCGGCACCGAGCCCCTGGCCGACCTGTTCACCGCGGACGCCACGTACTCGCAGGGGCCCTACGAGGAGCCGAGGACCGGCCTCGCGGAGATCGCCGCGATGTGGGAGGACACCAGGGACGGCCCCGACGAGCCGTTCACCATGACCTCGGAGATCGTCGCGGTCGACGACGCCACCGCAGTCGCCCGCGTCGAGGTGCTGTACGGAGACCCGGACGGCCACCGCTATCGCGACCTCTGGGTCATGCGGTTCGCCGCCGACGGCCGGTGCCGCGCGTTCGAGGAGTGGCCGTTCCACCCCGGACAGCCCTACACGGCTGCCGGCGACGACTAGCCGCGGCCGCCGGCCGGGTTCGTCGCCCTCGACCCAGAGGGCCTGAGCTCCCTCGACATCCTGCGCCCGATGCCCGCGCATCGGCGCGCCGGCCGGCGATTTCCGGACCGATGCCGGGGCCGCCGGCTGGGCATCGGCGCCCGAATGGTCCATGATCGGTGTATCGGTACGCGCCGCGTCGCCGATCTCCACCCCGTGATCTGTCCAAACTGACCACCCTGTCCGGCCCCGCGCTCCCGCCGCGGTTCGTCAGCGCCGCCCAGGTCCGCGAACCGCGACGCACCCCGGAAGAGTCTCATTCCCCATGACGCACACCAGCGCCCAGACCGCCGCCCCCGACCGCTGCGCGTGCGCATGAACGCGAACGCCAGTCGCGCGCACGCGTCCGCCCGGCTCCGGCACGACTCCCGGATCCACGGCACGACCTACCAGCCGGACCCGCGCCCCGTCTGCTCGGCGTGCTCCGTGTCCTATCGCGTGGTTCCCGGTGCGACGCTCGACCTCTGCCGGGGCTGCGCCTCCGGGATGACCGGCGCCGAGGGCGACGCCGGCCGCTGACGGGTCGGCACCACTCCCGACGGCCGGCGCGCGCCCGGCCGTCGGCCGCTCCACGCGCACTCCCGCCGCCCCACGCCGGCGCCTACGGTGTGAGGTGAGCGGAGGGGGTGGCCAGTGGCAGACCGGCCGGGCGCCACCGGGCTGGACCGGGTGACGGTCGTGCACAAGGACGGCACCGTCGCGCTGGGCGGCATCACGATGCTGGCGCAGCCCGGTGAACTCCTCGCGGTGCTCGGGCCGTCGGGCAGCGGAAAGACGACCGCCCTGCGGGTGATTGCCGGGCTGACCGCGCCCACCACGGGCCGCGTGCTGATCGGCGGCGAGCCGACGACGGCCGAACCCTCCCAGCGCGACGTCGCGATGGTGTTCGAGAACACCCGGCTGCTGCCGTTTCTCGACGTCGCGCACAACATGGCGTTCGGCCTCAGCTCGCACCGGGTGGCCAAGCCCGAGGCCGAGGATCGGGTCCGGTCCAAGGCGCGGGACCTGCGGGTCAGCCGGCTGCTGCCGCGTCGCGCCATCGGGCTATCGCCGGGCGAGCGCGGCCAGGTCGGCATCGGGCGTGCGCTGGTCAGGAACCCGCGCGTGTTCCTGCTGGACGAGCCGCTCGCGCACCTCGACGCGAACGAGCGCCAGCGGATCCGGCACGTCATCGCCCAGACCGTGCGGGCCGCGGGCGTGCCGACCTTCTACGTGACGCACGACCACAGCGAGGCGCTGACCATCGGCGACCGGATCGTCGTGCTGCGGGACGGCGCGATCGTCCAGTCCGGCACGCCGCGGGAGTTGTACGACCGGCCGATCGACCTGTTCGTCGCCGGCTACGTGGGCACGGTGCCGATCGGCGAGGTCGCCGCGCGGCTGGTCGCGGCGGACGGGATGGCCGGGTACCGAGTCGGCGCGCGCACGCTGCCGACCTGGGCGCCGGTTCCGCCCGAGCTGGCAGGGCACGTCGGCGAGCCCGTGGTGCTGGGCGTCCGCGCCGAGCACGTCCGCGACGCGGCGACCGACCCCGACCCCGACACGGTGACGATCCGGGGCGTCGTCAGGTCCGTCGCACGGAACGGCCGGGAGGCCTTCGTCTCGCTGGAGGCCGACGGGCGGAAGCTGGTCGCGCGCTTCCCCGGACGCACGGAGGTGCGGCTCGGCGACGTCGTCGCGGTCACGATCGACGCGACCCGGGCGCACGTGTTCGACCCGCGAACCGGCGCCGCGCTGTGGCACCCGCCGGACTGACGCGCGGATGCCCTGATAGATCCATGAGCCAGCCGCCGGGACCGGGATGAGACCGGGCCACCGGACCGCGCTCACCCGCCGGGCTGGTCGTCCCGGTTCCGCCGGAACAGCTTGCTGCCCAACCACACCAGGGGGTCGTACCGGCGGTCGACGACGCGCTCCTTCATCGGGATGATCGCATTGTCGGTGATCTTGATGTGCTCGGGGCAGACCTCGGTGCAGCACTTGGTGATGTTGCACATGCCGATGCCCTGGTCCTCCACGGCGAACTCGCGCCGATCCGTGCGGGCGTCCAGCGGGTGCATGTCGAGCTCGGCGGCGCGGATGAAGAACCGCGGCCCCGCGAACGCCTTCTTGTTCTCCTCGTGGTCGCGGACGACGTGGCACACGTTCTGGCAGAGGAAGCACTCGATGCACTTGCGGAACTCCTGCGAGCGCTCCACGTCGACCTGCTGCATCCGGTACTCGCCCGGCGCGAGCCCGGGCGGCGGCTCGAACGCGGGGATCTGCCGGGCCTTCACGTAGTTGAACGAGACATCCGTGACCAGGTCGCGGATCACCGGGAACGCGCGCAGCGGCGTCACGGTGATCGTTTCGTCCTCGGTGAACGTCGACATCCGGGTCATGCACAGCAGTCTCGGCCGCCCGTTGATCTCGGCGCTGCACGAGCCGCACTTGCCGGCCTTGCAGTTCCAGCGCACGGCGAGATCGCCGGCCTGGGTGGCCTGCAGCCGGTGGATGATGTCGAGGACGACCTCGCCCTCGTTCACCTCGACGGTGTAGTCCTTCAGCTCGCCGCCCTCGTCGCTGCCGCGCCAGACGCGGAAGTGCGCGTCGCGGCTCATGCCCGGCCGATCGGTTCGCGGGTCGTCGCCGACCGCCCTGCGCCGAACCTGATCCCCAACGCGATCATGACTGGCCTCCGGCCTGCTCGAGATCGGACTCGAGTTCCTCGGTGGTGTAGTACTTCTCCAGCTCATCCAGCTCGAACAGCGCCATCAGGTCGGGCCGCATCACCGGCATCGGCCGCTCCGTGACAGCGATCCCGTTCCCCTCGGCCGCGCAGAGAAGCATGCGCTTTCGCCAGTACGGGTCCATCCCCGGGTAGTCGTCGCGGGTGTGCCCGCCGCGACTCTCCTGGCGCCGCAACGCCGCCCGGGCCACACATTCGCTGACCAGCAGCATGTTGCGCAGGTCGAGCGCGAGATGCCAGCCAGGGTTGAACTGCCGGTGGCCCTCCACGGTCACCGCGGGCACCCTGGCCTTGAGCGCCTCGATCTCCTCGAGGGCGCGCTCGATCTCCTCCTCCTTGCGGATGATCCCGACCAGGTCGTTCATCACCTGCTGCAGGTCGCGGTGGATCGTGTAGGGGTTCTCGCCCTCCCCCTCCGCCGGCGGGTGGAACGGCGACAGGGCCGACTCGGCGGCGCGCTCCAGGGCGCCGTCCTGGAACCCCGGTCGGTTCTCGCCGAGCGACCGCACGTACTCGGCGGCCCCGGCGCCGGCCCGCCGCCCGAACACCAGCAGGTCCGACAGCGAGTTGCCGCCCAGCCGGTTCGAGCCGTGCATCCCACCGGCCACCTCGCCCGCCGCGAACAGCCCCGGCACCCGCGCGGCGGCCGCCGTGTCCGGCTCGACCTCCACTCCGCCCATCACGTAGTGGCAGGTGGGACCGACCTCCATCGGCTCCTTGGTGATGTCGACGTCCGCGAGTTCGGAGAACTGGTGGTGCATCGAGGGCAGCCGGCGCTTGATCTCCTCCGCTGGCAGGCGGGTGGAGACGTCCAGGAACACGCCGCCGTGCTCGGTGCCGCGGCCAGCCTTGACCTCGGAGTTGATCGCCCTGGCCACCTCGTCGCGGGGCAGCAGGTCCGGCGGGCGCTTGTTGTGTTCCGGGTCCTTGTACCAGCCGTCGGCCTCCTGCTCGGAGTCGGCGTACTTGGCCTTGAACACGTCGGGGATGTAGTTGAACATGAACCGCTCGCCGTCCGAGTTGCGCAGCACACCGCCGTCGCCGCGCACGGACTCGGTGACGAGGATGCCCTTCACCGAGGGCGGCCAGACCATCCCGGTGGGATGGAACTGCACGAACTCCATGTTGACCAGCGTCGAGCCCGCGCGGAGCGCCAGCGCGTGGCCGTCGCCGGTGTACTCCCAGGAGTTGCTGGTGACCTTGAACGACTTCCCGATCCCGCCGGTCGCCAGGATGATCGCCGGGGCGTGGAACACCAGGAACCGGCCCGACTCTCGGCGGTAGGCGAAGCACCCGGCGATCGCGCCGGAGTCGTCGGTGAGCAGCTCGGTGACCGTCGTCTCGGCGAAGACCCGGAGGCCGGCCTCGTCGTCGGTGGGGCCCGTTCCGTCGGCGCTGTCGGGTCCGTCGGCGCTGTCGTCGAGCTCCCGGTGCGCGCGGTCCTCGTGCTGCCGCAGCGAGACGATCTTCTGCTGCAGGGTGCGGATCAGCTCCAGCCCGGTCCGGTCGCCGACGTGCGCGAGCCGGGGGTACTCGTGGCCGCCGAAGTTGCGCTGGCTGATCCGGCCGTCCTTCGTCCGGTCGAACAGTGCGCCGTAGGTCTCCAGCTCCCAGACCCGCTCGGGAGCCTCCTTGGCGTGCAGCTCGGCCATCCGCGGGTTGTTCAGGAACTTGCCGCCGCGCATCGTGTCGCGGAAGTGCACCTGCCAGCTGTCGTTCGAGTTGGCGTTGCCCATCGCGGCGGCGATGCCGCCCTCGGCCATCACCGTGTGCGCCTTGCCGAACAGCGACTTGCAGATGATGGCGGTGCGCATGCCCGCCTCGCGGGCGGCGATGGCGGCGCGGAGCCCGGCACCGCCGGCGCCGATGATCACGACGTCGTAGTGCTGTTCCTCGTGCTCCGACATGCGTGGGCGGTCCTTCGGGTGCTCGGCGGGGGACGGGCGGTGTGCTGGTGGGACGTCAGAAGAAGGTGAGGTCGCTGATCGTGCCGGTGGCGAGCAGCACGATGTAGAGGTCCGCGACCAGCAGCCAGATCAGGGACACCCAGGCCAGCAGCATGTGTCGCGCATTCAGCTTCGAGATCTGTTGCCACGCCCAGTACCGGCGGGGGTGCTGGGAGAAGTGCTTGAGCTTGCCGCCCATGATGTGCCGGCAGGAGTGGCAGGACAGCGTGTAGAGCCAGATGAGCGCGGCGTTGATCAACAGGATCACGGTGCCGAGACCCATGTGGCCCCAGTCGCCCTCGGCGTTGCGGAAGCCGAGGATTGCGTCGTAGGTGAGGATCACGCCGAACAGCATCGCGACGTACCAGAAATAGCGGTGCACGTTCTGCACGATCAGCGGGAACTTCGTCTCGCCCGTGTACCGCTTGTGCGGCTCGGCGACCGCGCAGGCGGGCGGCGAGAACCAGAACGAGCGGTAGTACGCCTTGCGGTAGTAGTAGCAGGTGAGCCGGAAGCCGAGCGGGAACACCAGGATGAGCAACGCGGGGGACAGCGGCCAGAAGCTGATCGGCTGGCCGAAGTCGCTCGCCTCCGGCACGCACTCGGTCGTGATGCACGGCGAGTAGAACGGCGACAGATAGGGCGCGGCGTAATAGAAGTCGTTCTGGAAGGCGCGGACCGCGCCGTACACGACGAAGATCCCCAGGCCGATGAACGTCAGCAGCGGCTCGCGCCACCACTGGTCCGTGCGCAGCGTGCGGGCCCGGATGCGGGCCCGGCCCGGGGCGTTGACCCCGGTCAGTGCCCGGCTCAACGGCTCTTGCCGTGGTATCCGCCCACGCCCTCGTCGTCCGCGTCGTCGCCCCACAGGGAGGGGTCGTACGGCTCGTCGCTGACCTGGATCGGCGTGACCTGGACGAAGCCGACCCCGCGCACGTCGCCGGAGCCGGTCGAGGTGATGGTCAGCAGTTGCTGGGCGTCCGCGGCGTCCAGGACCAGGCGGTCCAGGTCGTTCCGCAGCCGCGCGACCACGGACGACTCGCCGTGGGTGCGGGACAGGTACGCGATCGCGTCCCGTAGCTCGTCGATCGACCGCTGCAAGGCCTGCAACTCACCGGACAGCGGTCCGGACAGGGACCCGGACAGTGGCACCTGCACCTCCACCAATCGGCGTGGGTCGGCATCGACCCTTGGGGTGGGGCCCGGGACCGGGACCCTCGAGAATTGTGCTAACCGACAGTAGACCGGGCCGTTCCCCGCTCCGCGTCCGGGACCGTCGCGCCGGGCGGCGTGGCGGCGGGACGCCGATCCTCGGACAGCGGCCGGAGCTCGCTCCACTGCTGGGCGAGCCGGGCGATGCCGAGCTGGCGGACGCACTTCTGCGCTGCCATGCCCACCGCCTCCGTGAAGGTCGGGAACGCGAACTGCAGGTCGGCGAGCTGCTCGATCCGCATGTTCGTCGCCATGCAGGTCGCGACCATCTGGATGATCTCCGCGGAGTACTCGCCGAGGACGTGGGCGCCGAGGATGAAGTGCCGGTTCGACTCGACGATCAGCTTGCAGAAGCCGCCGGACCGGGCGTCCACCACCGGCCGGAGCAGGTCGTCGTAGCGCACGAGGGCGACCTCGCACTCGTACCGGGCCCTCGCCTCCTCCTCCGTCAGGCCGACGCTGCCGTACTCGGGGTCGGTGAACGATCCGGTCGGCACGATCTCGTGCGTGTTCCGCCGGCGGGTGCCCATGACGGCGTTCTCCGCGGCGATCAGACCCTGCTGGCGCGCGCTGGGCACCAGCATCGACAACCCGGTGGCGTCGCCCGCGGCGAAGACGTGGGGGATGTTGCTGACCAGCCGGTCGGTGACCGTGACGTACCCGCGGGACGTCTCGAGCCCGATCACCTCGGGCCGCAGCAGGTCGGCGTTGCCGGGCCAACCGACGGCGAAGAACACCAGGTCGGCGGCGACGGTGGCGGGCGCCCCCGCGCCGCCCTCCGGGACGTGCTCGACCAGGTAGACGTCGTCCACCCGCTGGATCGACGACGCCCGGGTGCCGGTGATCACCCGCATGCCCTTGGCCTCGAACGCCGCGGTCAGGCCAGCGGAGACGTCGTGGTCGGACCGCGGCTTGATCCGGTCGGCGAACTCGAGCACGGTCACCTGGGAGCCGAAGTCCAGCAGGATCGACGCCAGCTGGCACCCGGTGTCCGAACCGCCGACGACCACCGTGGACACCGGCAGCTCGGTCAGCTCGCGGATGTCCTCGTAGGTGAGCGCGAGGTCCGCGCCGGGGATGGGCAGGCGGCCGGCGTGCCCCCCGACCGCGACGACGATCGCGTCGCCGGCGAACCGCCGCCCGTCGGCGATCTCGATGGTGTGCGGGTCGACGAACCACGACGAGCCCACGCCCTGCACGAGTTCTACGCCGCAGCCGGCGATGTAGTCGCTCATCCGCTTGACGTCGTGCGAGTAGTCGGCGACCCGGGTGGCGTTCGCGACGGCGGCCGCCATGTCGACCTCGGGCGGGGTGCCGCGCAGCCCGAAGGTCTCCCAGACCCGCGCGTCCCTGGCCAGCCGCGCGGCCCTGGCGAGTGTCCGGATCGGCGCGGGACCCTCGTTGACGCTGGTCCCGCCGACCCGCTTGCGTTCGACCAGCGTCACCTGCGCCCCGAGCTCCGCTCCCTGCAGGGCTGCGGACACTCCAGCGGGGCCGCCGCCGATCACCAGTAGGCGCACGCGCTCATCTTGCCGGGCAGCGCGTGCGCGCCGCCCGCTGAAGGGTGGGCTCCCGCTGAGGGACGGTGCCCACTGAGCGCCCGTGACACGGGGCCCGGTGCGCGGCACGGAGGCCGGATGCGCCCTGGCGCCCGATATGCCGTCACCTGGGCGGTCCGTGACACGATCACGGTCTCGCGGGAGGGGGCTCGATTTGCTCAACTGGC
The DNA here is from genome assembly GCA_963829945.1 of uncultured Actinomycetota bacterium. Lineage (GTDB taxonomy): Bacteria > Actinomycetota > Actinomycetes > Mycobacteriales > Nakamurellaceae > Nakamurella. The sequence continues at coordinate 521,819 of CAWHKH010000004.1, forward strand.
CGCTCGTCGACGGCTGGGCGCAGGTCGTCCTCCTCGGGATCGGCGTGCTCGGGCTGGTCTGGCTGCTCTGGGGCAGCGGCCGGAGTTGGTGGCTGGTCCGGGTGCCGATCGCGCTCGGCGCCGGCCTGCTCGCCGCGTTGCTCGCCAAGATCGTCATCGACGGGATCTGGCGGCCATGGGACGACCCGCTGCCGTGGGAGGCGCTGGTCGCGGTCGGCCTCACCGTCACCGCCGTCGTGCTCGCCGTCCTCGGCCGTCCCCGCTGGCCGCGGGTGGTCGTGACGGTGCTGGCCGTGTGCTGCGTGGCCGCCTCCTCGGCGGCCGCGGTCAACCAGCACTACGGCCAGTACCCGACGATCCGCGCGCTGCTCGGCGCGGACCTGGACAACCAGGTGGACTTCGAGAGCGCGTTCGTGGCCGCCGACCAGCTCGTCACGGCCCCGCCGGGGACGCCGCTCGCCCAGGCGTGGACCCCGCCGCCGGGCATGCCGGCCGAGGGCGTGGTGACCACGGTGCCCATCCCCGGCACCCGGTCCGGGTTCGAGGCCAGGGACGCGTGGATCTACCTGCCGCCCGCGTACCTGTCCGCCCCGCGGGCCGAGCTGCCCGTGATGATCATGATGTCGGGCCAGCCCGGTGACCCGCGGGACTGGTTCGACGGCGGCTCGATCGCCGGGGTGCTGGATCGGTTCGCCGACCAGCACGCCGGCCTCGCGCCCGTCGTGGTCGTCGTCGACCACCTCGGGGATCCGCTCGCCAACCCCGGCTGCATCGACTCCGACCTCGGCAACGTCTTCACGTACCTCACCGTCGACGTGCCGGCCTGGATCAGCGACAACCTCCAGGTGCGGCCCGACACGACCGACTGGGCCGTCGGCGGGCTGTCCAGCGGCGGCACCTGTGCGCTGACACTGGCGCTGACCGCGCCGGAGATCTACCGGACCTTCCTGGACATCTCGGGCGAGGACGCCGTCAACGCGAACCTCCCCCCGCCGGGGCTCGAGCAACTGGAGCCGGGATCGACCGGTGCCGTCGTACCGCAGCAGACGGCGCACGTACCCCCGCCCGACCAGGTGCCCGACCTGCTGGAGATCCTGCGCACGCAGAAATTCCCAGAGACAGAGGGTTTCCTCGTGGCCGGCACGGACGACACGATCTATCTGCCGCAGGCCCAGCGGGTCGTCGACGCCGCCCGCGAATCGGGACTGACAATCGACTACGCAGAACTGCCCGGCGGCCACGAGTGGAGCGTCTGGAACGCAGGCTTCGAGCGGGACCTGCCCGCGGTGGCAGCGAGATTGGGGTTGATCTGATGAGCGCGCCGACCGCAGCCGCAGCCCCCGCGCCGAAAGCGCCCTCCGGCGCACGGAGAGTGCTCGACGCCCTCTCCGGATTCGGCCGCAGCCAGGCACGTCAGGCCGCGAAGTCGCCGGTCACCCTCGCGATGGTGGCGATCCTCTGGATCGTCGGCATCGTCACCGGGAGCCTGGTGAGCGGGCCGTCCGAGGACCTGCTGCTGCGCTACGGGGCGGGCGTCTCGTCCCTGGCCGAGGGCTACTTCTGGTCGCCGGTGACCGCGGCCTTCTTCGCCAACGACCTCATCACGTACATCCTCGTGACGATCCTCCTGGTGATCGTCGGCAGCCTGTGCGAGCGCCGCTGGGGCAGTCTCAAGATGCTCTGGATGTCGCTGCTCCTGCAGGTCGCCGGCATGCTCCTCGGCATCGGCGCGGTTGCCGTGGCGGAGGCGCTCTTCGACTGGAACTGGGCCGACTACCTCGACGCCTCACTGCCGGAGGTCGGTGCGTCGCCCCTCATCGCGGGGCTGCTGATGGCGTTCAGCGGCGGCCAGTCCGCGCTGTGGCGCCGCCGGATCCGGGTCGGCGTGCTGATGGTGTGCCTCGTCGCCCTGCTGTACGGCGGACAGCTGCAGGACGTGCTGCGGATGAGCACCGCGCTCGTCGGCCTCGCCGCCGGCGCGCTGTTCCTGCACCGGGGGTCGCGGCACGTGGCGCAGCCGAGCCGTCGGGAGACCCGGGTCCTGGTCGCCGTCGTCGTCGCGGCCACCGCCCTCGGCCCCATGCTGGTCGCGGTGACCGGCGAGATCGAGGGGCCGCTGTCCGCCCTGGCCGACCTGTACGTGGGCCCGAAGGCGTACGCGGACGAGGACCGCGACCTGGCCGAGATCCTGATGGCCCTTGTGCCGGCGCTGTTCGTGCTGGTGCTGGCGGCGGGGCTGCGGCGCGGTCGCCGCTTCGCCTGGTGGGCGACGATGCTGTTCCACGTCCTGCTGCTCGCGATGGGCGCGTTCTATGCGATCGACTACTACCAGTGGGCGTCCGACAACGACCTGCTGGACGAGGGTTTCAGCTGGATCGCCTGGCTGCTCCCGCTCGTCCTGCTGCCCGTCGCGGTCATCGCGCTGCTGCTGATCACCCGCCGGTCGTTCACCGTGCTGGCGCCGGCGGGGATGTACCGGCGGCTCGGGCTCACGGTGCTCGCCATCGTCGCCGGCCTGTGGGTGCTCTTCGTGTTGCTCGGCGCGCTGCTGTCCAGCCAGTTCGCCCCGGAGCCGACCATCGGCCAGCTGGCGGTCGCGTTCCCGCTGCGACTGCTGCCCAACGGCTACCTCTACATCATCGAGCCGTCCTTCGAGCCCACCACCGGATGGGCCCGCACGCTGGTCGAATGGATGCCGCTGATCGCGTGGGCGGTCATCCTGAGCGGCCTGCTGCGCAGCTTCGTGGTGGCCAGGGTCGAGTCGGACGCCGAGGACCGCAAGCGGGCGCGCGAGATCCTCGAGCGGCACGGCATCACGGCGCTGTCGTACCTGACCACCTGGGAGGGCAACAGCTACTGGTTCACGGCGGACGGCGAGTCGTTCGTCGCCTACCGGGTCGAGGGCGGGGTGGCGATCACCACAGGCGATCCCGTCGGCCCGGCGGACAAGCTCGACCGGGCCGTCCACGAGTTCATCTCCTTCTGCAACGCCGAGGGCTGGACCCCCTGCCTGTACAGCACGACCGACGCCGTCAAGGACGTCACCGACAAGCTCGCCTGGCCGAGCCTGCAGGTGGCCGAGGAGACCGTGCTGCCGCTGGGCAAGCTCGCCTTCACGGGCAAGAAGTTCCAGGACATCCGGTCGTCGATATCCCGCGCCGGCAAGTCGGGCGTCGTCGCCGAGTGGATGAACTACGCCTCGGCTCCGCTGTCCGTCCGGGACCAGATCCAGGCCATCTCCGAGGAGTGGGTGTCGGACAAGGCGCTGCCCGAGATGGGTTTCACCCTCGGCGGTCTCGACGAGCTGGACGATCCGGCGGTGCGCTGCCTCATCGCCGTCGACGGCGACCGCACCATCCACGGCGTGACCAGCTGGATGCCCTGCTACCGGGACGGCGTGCCCGTCGGCTGGACCCTGGACTTCATGCGCCGGCGCGGCGAGGGATTCAAGGGCGTCATGGAGTTCCTGATCGGCACCGCCGCGCTGGACCTGCAGAAGGAGGGCGCCGAGTTCCTCAGCCTGTCCGGCGCGCCGCTCGCCCAGGCCAACCCGGACGAGGACCAGGCCGGCGTGCAGAAGCTGCTCGAGATCGTCGGCAAGACGATGGAGCCGGTGTACGGCTTCCGCTCCCTGCTGAAGTTCAAGGCCAAGTTCCAGCCGGTGTACCAGCCCATGTACATGTGCTACCCCGAGGCCGCCGTGCTGCCGCGGATCGGGCTGGGCATCTCGCACGCCTACCTGCCGAACATGACCTTCGGCCAGGCGGTGCGCATGATGGGCCAGCTGACGTAGCCGCGCACGCCTCCGCGCCGCTCGGGGATGTCCCACGGGCCTGTCCTGCCGGGACGCGTGCGGTCGCGCGAAACAGGTGCGGCGCGGCAGGGGAGGGTCGCGCTCAGCGACAGTCCGGCGCCGGCGGCGGCGGGGCTGGCTAGGCTGGAACCCGCAGGTCGACGGAAGGATCCGCGCCATGGGGAACCGGTCGTCGGGCGCGCCGGCCGCCCGCGACTGGGCGGCCGAGTACGAGCGCCTGTCGGCGGAGGACCTGACCTCGCCGCTTCCGCCGGACGCCGTCGAGCGGCTCGCCGTCGCGGCCTTCCTGCTCGGCCGGGACGAGGAGACGCTCGCGCTGCGCGAGCGGGCGTACGAGTCCTACCTGGCCGAGCACCGCTCCGTCGCGGCCGCGCGGTGCGCCTTCTGGGCCGGCTTCCACCTGATCAACCGCGGCGACTTCGCCCGGGCTGCCGGCCTGCGCGCCCGCGTCGTCCGCGAGCTCGGCGCGGAGCTCGAGACCGACGACGGCCTGTCGGCGCTGTACCTGCAGGCCGAGGCGGCCCCGGCGATGATGACGGGCGACGTCGACACGGCGTCCGCGCTCTTCGGGCGTGCCGCTCGGCTCGCGGACGCGTCCGGCGACATCGACGCGTACGTGCTGGCGCTTCTCGGGGTCGGGCGGTGCCTGGCGATGCGGGCCGACCCGGTGGGCGCGGTCGCGGTGCTCGACGAGGTGATGGCGCACGTCAGCACCGGGGCATGCGCGCCCCAGGTGATCGGCCTGGCCTACTGCTCGATGATCGAGCTGTGCATGCGGCGCTTCGACCTGCACCGCGCCCGGCAGTGGACGCAGGCCCTCGGCACGTGGTGCGACGACCAGTCGGGCATGGTGCCCTACCGCGGGTCGTGCCAGGTGCACCGCGCGACCATGGCGCAGCTCCGCGGGGCGTGGGTGGAGGCCCTGCAATACGCCCGGTCGGTGGCCGACGGAGCGGGTGACGAGGCGGGCAACATCGGCGACGCCGTGTACCAGATGGCCGAGATCGCCCGCCTGCAGGGACATCTCGATGAGGCCGAGGAGCTGTACGAGCGTGCCGCCGGGTGCGGCGTCGAGGTGCAACCCGGACTCGCCCTGCTGCGCGCGGCGCGCGGGAACCGGGCCGCGGCACTCGTCGGCCTGGACCGCGCGCTCGCCGAGGACGCGGAGGGCACCCGGCGCCCGGCCCTGCAGGCGGCGCGGCTGGAGATCGCGGTGTCGGGCGGCGATCTCGACGTGGCCGGGGCGGCGGCCGATGACCTGCGCCTGCTCGCCGCCGAGGCCGGCGTGCCGTACCTCGACGCGCTGGCCGCGCACGCCGACGGGGCGGTGCGGCTGGCCCGCGGCGAACCCCGGGAGGCGATCCCGCCGCTGCGCCGGGCGGCGACGCTGTGGCAGCAGGTGCAGGCCCCGTACGAGGGCGCGCGGACGAGGTTGCTGCTGGGCGCGGCGTGCGCCGCACTGGGCGACGTCGACGGTGCCCGGCTGGAAACGGCCGCCGCGCGAACGGTTCTCGAGCGGCTGGGCGCGGCCGCCGACCATGCCCCACCGCCCTCGCGGACGGGCGGATCGGGCCCAGCGGGGGCCGGCACCGACGGCGCGCGCCTGACCGCCCGCGAGCTCGAGGTGCTCCGGCTGATCGCGACGGGGGCGACGAACCGGCAGATCGCCGACCGCCTCGTGCTCAGCGAGAAGACCGTCGCCCGGCACGTCGCGAACATCTTCGGCAAGCTCGCCGTGTCCACCCGAGCGGCGGCGACGGCGTACGCGTTCCAGCACGAACTGGTGTGAGACACCCCGGGTCTCGACGAGGTCCGATGCGCTGTGTGCCGAGCCGTCCCCCGCGGCGCGTCACGGTCCCGCGGTCGAGTCCGGTGTGTGTCCGGCGAGGCGCCGGGCCAGCGCGGCGGCCGCGTAGCGGTCCGGCACCTGGAGCTTGCGCAGGATGTTCGACACGTGCACGCTCGCCGTGGTCGACGAGATGAACAACTCGCGGCCGATCTCGGTGTTCGTGCGGCCCGCGGCGACGAGCGCGAGGATCTCCCGCTCGCGCGGCGTGAGCCGGTCGAGCGGCGGCGGCACCTCGTCGGCCGGCGCGAGAACGGGCTCCGCCAGCGGGATGTGCGCCGCGCGCGCGAGCGAGTCGACGGCGTCGATGAGCGGCCCGGCGCCGACCCCGGCGGCGATCGCGTGCGCCCGGCGCAGCGGTGCGGCGGCCTCCCGGACGCGACCCGCGGCCACCAGCGACTCGGCCGCCCGCACCCCCGCGTACGCTTCGTCCGGCCGGAATCCCCTGTCCCGCCAGAGTTTCTCGGCCACCAGCCAGCGCTCGGGCTGGTCGGAGGCGCCCGCCAGCCGCGCCAGCTCGGCCTCCCATGTCGCCCGAAACGCCGCAGGCTCCCATCCCACCGGCGCGTCCGCGGCGAGCGGATCGGTCCGCAACCGGCCGCGGGCGTCGGCCAGCTCCGTCACCGCGCCGCCGGCCCGGGAGGCGGCCTGGATGTCCCCGCGATCCCGTGCGGCGACGGCGATGTCGGCCGCGGCGCGGGCGCCGAGGATGAGCAGCCGGCCGCCGCAGTCCTGCTCGAGGATCGCGTCGAGCCCCGCCACGGATCCGGCGAGCGCGTCGGTCGGCGAGCCGGCCCAGGTGTCCACCTGCACGGCCGCCAGGGCGTGATCCGGGGCGACGAAGTGCAGGAACGGCATGCGGCCGAGGTCGCCGGCCTCGTCGAGCACGCGGCGGGCCTCGCCGGTGTTGCCGCGGCCGGCGAGCAGCTGGGCCTCCTCCAGCCGCAGCTTCAGCAGCGTGACGCCCGACGGGCGCGCGGAGGTGAGTTCCCCCAGCACCCGCGCAGCCTCGTCCCAGCGGCCGCGCTCGCGCAGCAGCCGCGCCGCGTAGGTGAGCAGGTGGAAGCCCAGCCCGCGGTCGAGGCCGGACTCGCGGCAGTCTCGCCACCCGGCGAGCAGCGTCGCGATGGCGCCGTCGTGGTCGCCGGACCGGGACAGGTCGCCGGCCAGCCAGGCGTGGGCGCCGGCGAGCTCCAGCATCTCGCCCGCAGCGCGCGCGGTGGCCATCCCCTCCTCGAGGTCCGCCCTGGCGCCGGTCGCGCCCAGCAACACCCGGCCGGACCCGCGCAGCACGAGGCAGCGCGCGAGGACCGTCGGGTCGCCGGCCCGTCTGGCCATGGCCACGGACTCGTCGGCGGTGACCATCGCCCGGACCGGATCGCCGGCCATGCCGCCGAACAGCGCGGCCATGCCCAGCGCGTGCGCCCGCTCCGCGCCGTCGCTGCCCTCGGTGAGCCGCACCGCGGCCCGGCCTGCCTCCTCCACCAGCGGGTCCTGCACGGCCAGCGAGAGCATCCGGAACAGGTGCGCCCGGAGACCGCCGGCGCGCACGGGTTCGACGTCGGGGTCGACCGCCGCGAGCGCGGCCCGGGCGAGGGGCAGCAGGTCGTCCGTGTGACCGCTCATGACGCCGACGTGGATCGCCCTGAGCAGGATCTCGGCCCGCGGCGCGCCGGCGACGGCCGCCGGATCCGGCACGGCGTCCCAGCGGTCGAGCGCGGCCGAGAGGTGGCCGAAGGCCTCGGCGAACCCGTGCGCGGCGACGGCGTGATCGGCGCTCCGGACCGACCACCGCACCGTCTCGGCGTCGTCGCCCGCGGCCGCGTGGTGCAGGGCCAGGTCGGACGCCCGCAGCGCCGACGGCATTCCCGGCAGCGCGGCGATGGCGGTCGCGACCGCCCGATGGCAGCGGCGGCGCCTGCCCGGTGGCAGCGATCCGGCCACGGTCTCGCCGATGAGCGGATGCCGGAACCCGACGGTGCCGTCCGGGAGCGCGGCGATCACGCCGCCGCGGATGCCGTCGTCGATCGCGTCCTCGACCGCCTCCTGCACGGCCCGGTCGTGTCCCTCGTCGCTCGCTGCGAGGTCAGCACCCTGCGCCACGACAACCGCGGCGAGCGTCTCCGGCGCCACCGGGCGGCCGAGAACCGCGAGCAGCGTGAGGATGTCGGCGCTGCGCGCGGGAAGCTCGTGCCAGCGTTCGAGGAGCGCCTGGGTGAGCCCCGCGGGCAACGGTGCCGGTCGCCGACCATCGGTTTGGGCGAGCAGCTCGAGCAGGTACGGGTTTCCGCCGGCCCGGCGGTGCAGCTCCGCGGCGAGCTCGGGGTCGGCGTCGGGCAGGAGCTGCCGGACGATGCCGGCCGCGTCCACCGCACCGAGCGGCGCCAGGTGCAGGTCGAGGGCCCCGCGCCCGCGGATCATCTCGCCCAGCCACCGCCCGAGATCCGGTCGTTGCGCCTCGATGTCGCGGTACGTCGCGACCAGGGCGAGCCGCTGCCGGTCGGACCTGGAGGCGAGGTAGTCCAGGAACTCCAGCGTCGTCCGGTCGGCCCAGTGCAGGTCGTCGACGACCAGCACGACCGCTCGTCCCTCGGCGATCCGGTCGATCGCCGCCGCGATGCTGCCGTAGACCCACACCCGGTCGAGATCGCCGGTCACGGCCCTGGACCCGCCTGCCGGGACGGGCGACGGCATCCCGGGATCGGACGCGTCGTCGGCGCGCCCGTCGGCCGACCACGCCCGGAGCGCGGACAGCACCGGCGCGAGCGGCAGGCCGCCGTCCGCGTAGCCCAGGCATGACCCGGCCAGCACGGCGATGTCGTCGCGGCCCTCGGTGATGCCCGTGACGAGCCGGGTCTTGCCGATGCCGGCCTCGCCGCCGACCAGCACGACGGACAGCCGCCCGGCGACGGCGCGGGCGATCGCCTCCGCCAGCACCGCGGACTCTTCTGCCCGTCCGACGAGGTCGTCGGCCCGGCGCCACGCCGACACGCGGTGAGCGTAGCGCCGGCGATTCTGAGGGGTCGGCCACGACATCTGAGGGGCCGCGCCCGATGTGTCGCCGTCCGGCCCGGCCGACGCTCGAGGGGTGCACGTTCGACCGGCACCGGCCCGGTCGGCACATTCGAAGGGGGCAGGGACATGTCAGTGAAGCGATGGGTCAACGCGTCGGCGCGTGCGATCTGGCGGGCGGTCTGCCTCAGCGGCTCGGTCTACGTGCCCGGTGGTGCCTTCGCGTGGCGGACGTTCGACGATTTCGACGGCACGCGGTCCACCGCCGGCCAGGGACGGTCGGCGTGAGCGGGGCGGCCCGGCCGCGCGGCGGCGCGACCGTCCTCGACGCGGCCGGACCCGAATCCGGGACCGTGTTGCTCGAGGCGCACATGATGTCCGCGCATGCCGCGCACGCGGTACCAGCCGACGCCGAAGCACGTCCGCGTTCGGCTCGGCGCTGCGCGGGTCGCCGACACCGCCGGCGCGCTGCTGATCTGGGAGCCCTTCCGCGTCGTCCCGTCGTACGCGGTGCCGGAGGCGGATGTCGTCGCGGACCTGGAGCCCGCGCCGTCCGCTCCCGCGCCCGAGTACCGGCCGATCCGGTTCGGCGACGGACCCGAGGTGCTCGACCCCAGCGTGCCGTTCGCGGTGCACACCGCACCGGGGGAGTCCCTGGTCGTGCGCACGCCGGGCGGGGTGGGGCAGGCGTTCCGCATCCGGCCGCCCGGCCTCGGCCCGTACATCGTGCTCGACTTCGCCGGTTTCGACTGGTGGGAGGAGGACGAGCCGCTGGCCGGTCACCCCCGCGACCCGTTCCACCGCATCGACGTCAGGCGCACCTCCCGGCACGTCCTCCTGCAGCACGAGGGCACGCCGCTGGCCGAGACCACCCGCGCGCGCATGCTGTTCGAGGGGACGTTCCCGTTCGCCCGGTTCTACCTGCCGCGGCAGGACGTGCGCGTGCAACTGCGGCCCGGCGCCCGGCGCACCACCTGCGCCTACAAGGGCCACGCCACGCACTACAGCGCGGTCGTCGGTCACCGCGAACTGACCGACATCGCCTGGAGCTACGAGCATCCACTGCCCGATGCGGCAGAGGTCGGCGGGCTGGTCTGCTTCTACCAGGAGCGGCTCACCCTGATCGTGGACGGCCGCTTGCTGCCGCGGTCGCGCACCCCCTGGTCCTGACCGCGCGGTTCCGGGGCGGCAGGGACTCCGGCGGTAGGGACTACAGCGGTAGGGACTACAGCGGGCAGGGACTACTACACAGAATCACCCACATCCCCCGTACGACGAAGTGGGGTGTTCGGTCGATGCGACCGCGCCACTGGCCGCCCTACCGTCGGCGACAACCGAGGAGGGCGTGATGGGTGGACACCTGATCGATCGACAGAGCAGCCAGCGGAGCGCACAACGAAGCGGTGGCGGCGGCCGGGGAGTGCAGCGGATCGGCACGGTCGTGGTGGGCGGGGGCCAGGCGGGTTTGACCGCCGCGTACTACCTGCGGAGGGCGGGCGAGTCGTTCGTGGTGCTGGACGCCGGCGACCGCGTCGGGCAGTCATGGCGCGATCGGTACGACTCGCTGCGGCTGTTCAGCCGGCCGCGCTGGGCGAGTCTGCCGGGCTGGCGAATCCCGACCAGGGACTGCCCCACCCGCGACGAGATGGCGGACTACCTGGAGCGGTACGCCGCGCGCTTCCAGCTGCCCGTCGCGCTGCACACGCGGGTGGCCCGGGTCTCCCGAACCGGCGCCGAGTTCCTGGTCGAGACGAACCGCGGGAGCTACGTCGCCGACCAGGTGATCGTCGCGGCCGGCGCGCACCACCGGGCCGGCGTGCCGGCGTTCGCCGCCGAGGTCGACCCGTCCGTCCGGCAGCTGCACTCGCTCGACTACCGGGGACCCGCACAGCTCGCGGCCGGCGACGTGCTGGTGGTCGGCGCCGGCAACTCCGGCACCGACATCGCGCTGGAGGCGACCGCGCACGGCCACCGCACGCTGCTCGCCGGCCGCCATCCCGGTCAGGTGCCCGTCGACATCGACTCCACGCCGGGACGTCTGGTGACGCCGGTGGTGATGTTCGCGTTCAAGCACGTCCTCACCCGGCGCACGCCGATGGGCAGGGCGCAGATCGCCAAGGCGGAGGGCAGGGGCGTCAACCTGGTCCGCAACAAGCTCGCGCACCTGGACGCCGCCGGCATCGTCCGGCTCGGCCGGATCACCGGCGTGGCGGACGGACGTCCCGTCACCGCCGACGGTGCCGTGCCCGCGGTCTCGACCATCGTCTGGTGCACCGGCTCGACGCCCGACCACGGCTGGCTGGACCTGCCGGTGTTCGACGCCGCGGGGCGGCCGCGGCACCGCCGCGGCATCGCCGCCGACGAGCCCGGTCTCTTCTTCCTGGGCCTGGACCTGCAGTTCGCGATCGCGTCGGGCACCATCCAGGGCCTCGATCGGGATGCCCGGTATGTGGTCCGCGAGCTGCGCCGGCGGACGCGCTCCCGCACCCGCGCGGGCGACGCGGCCGGGCAGCCCGCGCTCGCGGCCTGACCGGGACGTCGACCTCCGGCACGGGACGCCCGTGGCCGATCGACCTGGCGGCCGTGGCCGATCGACCTGGCGGCGTCATCGAGCGTCACCGGGCGTCACCACACGACGGGTGGGTCTCCGGGCCTCCGGCTATGTTGGGCTGCGACTGGCGCCCACGGGCGGCAGCGCCCGCGTCAACCGGAGACATCGAGGAGATCCAGCATGGCGATTCGCAGTGCCCGTACGCAGTGGAGTGGTGGGCTGAACGACGGTTCCGGACAGGTCGAGCTGGTCAGCTCGGGCGTCGGCACCTTCGACGTGTCGTTCCCGCGGCGCACCGCCGACACCGCTGGCGGGGTGACCAGCCCCGAGGAGTTGATCGCCGCGGCCCACTCGTCGTGCTACTGCATGCAGCTGTCCGGGGTGATCGGCAAGGCCGGCGGCACCGTGCAGAGCCTGGTCGCGGACGCCGACGTCAGCCTGGGCCCGGACCCGGCAGGCGGCCTGCTGATCACCGGTATCCACCTGACCGTGCGTGGTCAGGTCGAGGGGCTGGACGCGGACGGCTTCCTCAAGGCCGCCGAGGACGCCAAGTCGACCTGCCCGGTGTCGAAGGCGCTGAAGGCCGTGACGATCACGCTGGACGCCGCGCTCGCCTGACGGTCGGGTGCCGCCGGCGCCGGTCCGCGCCGGGGTCAGGCGAGCAGCGAGTACGGATCGACCGCGTCGTAGCCGTGCGCCTTGGCGACGGCGAGGTTGGTCACCGCGCCCCGGTGCGTGGTGAGGCCGGCCGCCAGCGCGTGGTCGAGCGAGATCGCCTGCTGCCAGCCGCTTCCGGCGAGCGCCGCGACGTAGGGCAGGGTGGTGTTGGTGAGCGCGTAGGTGGACGTGCGCGGCACCGCGCCGGGCATGTTCGCCACGCAGTAGAACACCGAGCCGTGCACGGTGAACGTCGGGTCGTCGTGCGTCGTCGGGTGGGAGTCCTCGAAGCAGCCGCCCTGGTCGACGGCGATGTCGACCAGCACGGAGCCGGGCTTCATCTGCGAGACCAGCTCGTTGGACACGAGTTTCGGAGCCTTGGCGCCGGGGATGAGCACCGAACCGATGACCAGGTCGGCGTCGCGGACCGCCTCGGCGATGTTGAAGGCGTTGGACGCGATCGTCCGGATGCCGCCGTGGAACTGGACGTCGAGCCGGCGGAGCACGGGGATCGACAGGTCGAGCACCGTGACGTCCGCGCGCATGCCCAGGGCGATGGTCGCGGCGTGCGCGCCGGCGACGCCACCGCCCAGCACCACGACCTTGCCGTTGACCACGCCCGGCACGCCGCCGAGCAGCACGCCGCGGCCACCCTCGTTGCGCATCAGGTGGTAGGCGCCGACCTGCGGTGCCAGCCGCCCCGCGATCTCGCTCATGGGCGCGAGCAGCGGCAGCGAGCGGTCCGGCAACTGCACGGTCTCGTAGGCCACGGCCGTGGTGCCGGCCTCCAGCAGCCGCTCGGTGAGCGGCCGGTCGGCGGCGAGGTGCAGGTAGGTGAAGAGCACCTGGTCCGCCCGGAGCCGGTGGTACTCGGACGCCACCGGCTCCTTGACCTTGATCACCATCTCGGCGAAATCCCAGACTTCGTCGGCGGTCTCGATGATCTGGGCGCCCGCGGCAACGAAGTCCTCGTCGGTGATGAGGGAGCCGGCGCCGGCGCCCGCCTCGACGGCGACGTCGTGCCCCGCCTCGGTGAGGTGGTGCGCGCCGGCCGGGGTCAGGGCCACCCGGTACTCGTGGTTCTTGACCTCGCGGGGAACGCCGATGCGCATGGCAGGTGCCTCCTGGGGCGGACAAGCCCGGGGTGGCCGGGCGACGGCACCTAGTATGAACTTTCGTCTACTTGTGGGGAAGTGTTCTGATGATCATTCGGTAGAGTGCTGTCGTGGCTGACGAACGTTCGATGGGTGCGCCGGAATCGGCGGCCGCGGCGCAGAAAGTTCGGCCCGCGCTGGACGACGTGGACCGGCGGATCCTCGGCGCGCTGGTGCGCGACGCCCGGATACCGAACAACGCGCTGGCCGCCGAGGTCGGGGTGGCGCCGTCGACCTGCCTGGGCAGGGTGCGGGCCCTGCGCGAATCCGGCGTGATCCGCGGCTATCACGCGGACGTCGACCCCGATGCGGTCGGCCTGCCGCTGCAGGCGATGATCGCGGTGCGCGTGCGGGCGGGCGCGCGGGGCCGGATGCAGCAGTTCACCGACCGCATGCGCGACCTGCCCGAGGTCCGCTCCATCTACTTCCTGGCCGGCGCCGACGACTTCCTGCTGCACGTCGCGACCACCGATTCGGCGGCGCTGCGCGCCTTCGTCGTTGAGCAGCTCTCGGCGCGTCCGGAGGTCGCCCTCACCGAGACCCAGTTGATCTTCGAGCACGTCCGCGGCGCCCAGCAGGGCTGACTCCGCCCGCGCGTCACCCTCGCGCCACCCCCGCCGGGCAGGCGGTGACGTCGACCGCCGACGGCCGCGGGCCGACTCTAGGATCACCGGATGGTCACGGATGGTCTCGAGCAGGCCCGCGCCCTGATGATCCAGGCCGGTGTGCACCCGCGGGCGATCGCGGTGTTCGCGCACTCCTACCGGCAACTGGCCGACGGCGAGACCGGCCTGCTCGACGAGGCCGACCTGGAGCCGGTCGAGTCGCTGCCCCGGCTGGCCGACCTGGAGACCGACCGGCACGCGGCCCGCTCGGCCATGGCGGCGACCGCGGCCGTCAAGCTCAACGGCGGCCTCGGCACCTCGATGGGCATGGACCGGGCGAAGTCGCTGCTCGAGGTCCGGCCCGGCCGCAGCTTCCTCGACGTCATCGCCGAGCAGGTACTCGCCCTGCGCGGACACCTGGGCGTGCCGCTGCCGGTGATCTTCATGAACAGCTTCCGGACGTCGGCGGACACGCTGAAGTCGCTCGCCGCCTACCCCGATCTGCCCGTCGCCGGCCTGCCGCTGGAGTTCCTGCAGAACCGCGAGCCCAAGCTGCTGGCGTCCGACCTCACGCCGGTGCGCTGGCCGGCCGATCCGGAGCTGGAGTGGTGCCCGCCGGGACACGGCGACATCTACACGGCGCTGGACGCCTCCGGCCTGCCGGACACGCTGATCGACCGCGGCTTCCGGTACATGTTCGTCTCCAACGTCGACAACCTCGGCGCCCGGCCCGACCCGCGGCTCGCGGCGTGGTTCGCGGCCTCGGGCGCGCCGTTCGCCGCGGAGTTCTGCCGCCGCACGGAGGCGGACCGGAAGGGCGGGCACCTCGCACGCCGCCGCGCCGACGGGCAGCTGATCATGCGCGAGTCGGCACAGACCCGGCCGGAGGACCAGGCGGCGTTCGCGGACGTGCACCGCCACCGGTTCTTCAACACCAACAACCTCTGGCTCGACCTGCGCGCGCTGCGGGACGTGCTGCGCCGCAACGAGGGCGTGCTCGGGCTGCCCATCATCCGCAACGTCAAGACCGTCGACCCGAGCGACCCGTCGTCGCCGGAGGTCGTGCAGATCGAGACCGCGATGAGCGCCGCGATCAGCGTCTTCCCCGGGGCCGGCGCCATCGAGGTCGACCGCAGCCGCTTCCTGCCGGTGAAGAGTACGAGCGACCTGCTGGTGCTGCGGTCGGACGCCTACCGGCTCGCCGAGGACCGGCAGGTGCGGTTGGTGGCGCCCCGTTCGGAGGCCCCGCTGGTCGATCTCGACGCGCCGTACCGGCTGGTGCAGCGGTTCGACGCGCTGTTCCCGTACGGCGTGCCGTCGCTGATCGAATGCTCCCGCCTGACGGTGCGCGGCGAGTGGACGTTCGGCCGCGGGGTGGTGGTCCGGGGGACCGCCACGGTGTCAGCCGACGGGTCGCCCGGCACCATCCCCGACGGCACGGTGCTGGGTTCGTGACCCGCGGCTCGATCCACGCCGGGTGACCCGGCGGGCCGGCCCGGCTCAGCCGGCGGCCAGCGACATCAGCCGCGCCGCCTTGAGATCCGTCTCCACCCACTCGGCCTCGGGGTCGGACGCGTAGGTGATCCCCGCGCCGGTGCCGAAGGAGACCCGGCGTCCGCCTCCCGGTCCGCGGTCGGAGAAGAAGGTACGGATGCCCACCGCGAGCCGCGCCCGCCGGCGATCCGCGTCGACGTACCCCACGGCGCCGCAGTAGGGACCGCGCGGGACCGGCTCCAGCTCGGAGATCACCTGCTGCGCACGGATCTTCGGCGCACCGGTGACGGATCCGGGCGGGAACGTGGCGGCCAGGATCGCGCCCCAGCCGACGCCCTGGGTCAGCGTCGCCCGCACGGTGGAGACGAGATGCGCGAGGCCGGGGTGCTCCTCGCGCTCCAGCAGCCCGGTCACCGTCACCGAGCCCGCCCTGCCGATCCGGCCCAGGTCGTTGCGGACCAGGTCGGTGATCATGATGTTTTCTGGATAGTCCTTGTCCGCGAACGGCTCCCGCGGACCGGTGGTGCCCTTGATCGGGCTGGAGGCGACGACGTCGTCGACCCGGGACAGGAACAGCTCGGGCGACGCCGTCACCACCCACTCCGACCCGAGGTGCAGCACGCCCTGGTACGGCGCCGGATTGCCGGCGCTGAGCCGGTGGGCGAGGGCCCAGGGGTCCGCGTCGCCGGCGACCGGCGCCGTCAGCACCCTGCAGAGATTGACCTGGTAGACGTCGCCGGCCTCGATGTACCGGCGGATGCGCTCGACGCCCTGCCGGTAGGCGCGCTCGTCCATCGACGTCAGCCACCGGGCGGCGGGCGGCGCGCGCCAGTCGCCCGCCGGCGTCGGCAGCGGCGCGGGCGCGACCGTGCCGAACCGGTAGGCGGTGATCGCGCCCTCGAAGGTGGCCAGCAGCGCCCACCAGCCGCTGCCGTCGAGTGCGTCGGGATGACGTGTCACGTCGACGGTCTCGAGCAGGTCGGTGGCCAGCAGGCCGTCGAAGTAGGCCGCCGGGGAGGGGGAGCGGACCGGCGCGCCGACGGGCGGCCGGGCCGACGTCTGCACGGTCACCGGCCCGGACGCGGGGTCGTCGGCAGGCCCACGCCGATCAGCGTAGGGCCGCGGGGCGACCGCGGGGCATCGGCGGCCGCACCGGGAGTCGATACTCGGCGGATGGATGCGCAGGCCCCCGAGCGGCTGACCAGCCGGATCGCGTACGAGAACCCGTGGTTGTCGGTGCGGGAGGACACGTTTCGCCGCGCGGACGGCTCGGTCGGCCTGTACGGCGTGGTGGACAAGCGGGACTTCGCACTGGTGATCCCCGAGGAGGGCACGGGCCGAGAGCGCGGGTTCCACCTGGTCGAGCAGTACCGCTACCCGATCGACCGGCGGAGCTGGGAGTTTCCGATGGGCACGTGGCCGCCGGGCGCCACCGGCGGCGCGCCGGAGCTGGCGCGGGCGGAGTTGCGCGAGGAGACCGGCCTGACCGCCGACCGCTGGCGTCGTCTCGGGTACCTGCACCACGCGCCGGGGTTCTGTTCCCAGGGGTTCGACGTGTTCCATGCGACGGGGCTGACGGCCGGCGACCACGACCGGGAGCAGAGCGAGGCCGACATGGTGACGCGGTTCGTTCCCGAGACCGAGTTCGTCGCGATGGTCGCCGACGGCACGATCTTCGACGGGGCGACCCTGGCCGCGTATCTCCTGCTGCGGCTCCGCACGGATCGGGACGACGACGGCGGCTGACTAGACTTTCCGGCGCTGGGGGGAGGGGCGTGCCGCCCGGATGCGGCCGCCCGGATGTGGTGATCGACCGATCGGGACCGGGCACGGCCGGACACCGGTTGGACACTGGGTTGGACACCCGTGGGACAGCGGAGGAGGGCCGGATGACGGAGCCTGCCGGCGCCGCCGGGCCGCCCGCCGACCGCGGGCCGGCGGTGCAGTCATCGGGCGTGGCCGCGGTGGCCGCGGCGGCGGCGCGGCCCGAGCCGGGACCGGATCTGGACGATCCCCAACCTGCTGTCGTTCCTGCGGCTGCTGGGCGTTCCGCTGTTCCTGTGGCTCCTGCTCGGCCCGCAGTCCGACGGCTGGGCGCTGGTGGTGCTGGCCGTCAGCGCGATCACGGACTGGGCCGACGGCAAGCTCGCCCGGCTGCTCGACCAGTACAGCCGGCTCGGCGAGCTGCTCGACCCGGCGGCCGACCGCCTGTACATCCTGGCCGCGCTGGTCGGCTTCGTGATCCGCGGATTCATTCCCTGGTGGGTCGCCGCTCTGATCATCGGCCGCGACGTGGTGCTCGCCCTCACGCTGCCGCTGATCCGGCGGTACGGCTACACGGCGCTGCCGGTGCACTACCTCGGGAAGGCCGCGACGTTCGTCCTGCTGTACGGGCTGCCGATGCTCCTGCTGGCGCAGCTGTCCGACTGGCTGCACCTCGTCGCGCTGCCGATCGCCTACGCGTTCATCGCGTGGGGCCTGGTCCTCTACCTCTGCGCGGGGGGCATCTATCTCTGGCAGATCCGGTGGATCGTGCGCAACTGTCCGGTGGTCGACCGCGCCCATCGTCCGCCCGCCCGGAGCGTCGCCGGTGGCTGACACCGCCAGGTTCGCCGGCCTGCTCGAGTCCGTCGGCAGGGACCTGATCGATCCCGGCTACGCGGAGGCGGCGGCGCGGCGCGCGGCGCGCGAGCAGGCGGCCGCGGCCGGGGAGCCATCGGGGTCACCCGCGGCACCGCGCCGCGGCGGGCGCGGTGTGGCGGCGGCCGCCGTCGCCGCGACGCTGGCCGTGGCCGGGCTGCTGTTCGGCATCGCGGCGGGCACCACCGTGCGGGACGAGCCGCGGGAGGAGCAGGCCCGCTCCGGACTGCTTGAGGACGTCGAGGCCGCGCAGGCGCACCAGGACGAGCTGGCCGCCTCCGCGTCGGCGCTGGCCGACGAGCTCAGGGCCACCCAGTCCCAGCTGGGTGCCGCCGACCCGTTGCAGACGGTCGCCGCGCTGGAGAGCGCGGGCGGCCTGACCGCGGTCACCGGTCCCGGCCTGCGCGTGGTGATCGATCAGGCGGCAGACGCGGCGGCCGCGGGCGGCACCGGTTCCGGCGCGGTCTTCGACCGCGACATCCAGCTCCTCGTGAACGACCTGTGGGCGTCCGGCGCCGAGGCCGTGGCCATCGGTGGGGTCCGGCTCCGGCCGACCAGCGCCATCCGGCAGGCGGGCGGGTCGATCCTGGTGGACAACCGCCCGGTGTCCTGGCCGATCGAGATCGACGCCGTCGGCGAGCCGTCCGCGATGCAGGTGGCGCTGATCCGCGGCGCCGGGTTCGGCCGGTTCTCCTCGTTCGAGCAGCTGTACGGCGTCCGGTTCGAGGTCAGCCCCGAGCCGTCGCTGTCCCTCCCGGCCGGCACTGGGAGCTCCGAGCTGCGCTACGCGCAACCCACGGGTGGTTGACCCGCCGCCCGACCGCCGTTGGCATCAGCCAGCTCTCGTACCGAGGAGACCAGCAGCAACGTGTTCGCCCTGCTAGCGCTCATCGCCGGCGTCGTCGTCGGGTTGCTCCTGCAACCGACGATCCCGGACTGGGTCGCCCCCTACCTGCCCATCGCCGTTGTGGCCGCGCTGGACGCCGTCTTCGGCGGCCTCCGCGCGCGGCTCGACCACATCTTCGACGCCAAGGTGTTCGTCATCTCCTTCGTCGCGAACGTTCTCGTTGCCGCGTTCATCGTCTTCCTCGGCGACCAGCTGGGCGTGGGCGCCCAGCTGTCCACGGCCGTGGTGGTGGTGCTCGGCATCCGCATCTTCGGGAACGCCGCCGCGATCCGGCGGCACGTGTTCAAGGCATGACGGAACCGCAGGACCGGCCCGACGGCACGGCAGGCGCCCCCGATCCGGCGCCGGCCGTGGATCCGGCACCGGCCGCCGAACCGGCGCGGTCGGCCGATCCGGCTCGCGCCGCGCGATCCGGCGCGTCCAAGGTGGCGATGCGGGTGCTGGTCGGCGCGCTGTGCGCGCTTCTCGGATTCGCGCTGGTGCTCCAGGTGCAGCGGACCGCGTCCGGCGACACCCTGGAGACCGCCCGGCCGGACGACCTGGTGCAGATCCTGGACGGCCTGCAGCGTCGCGAGGAGGAGCTGACCGCGCAGATCGCCGAGCTGCAGGACACCCTGGGCCGGCTCCGCAGCAGCGGTGCGTCGGCGGAGGAGGCGCTGGCGGAGGCGCAGCGGCGCGCGGAGGCGCTCGGCATCCTGACCGGCACCGTGGCGGCCGCGGGCCCCGGCGTGCGGGTGGTCATCGCGGATCCGGACCGCCGGGTGCCGCCCGAGGTGCTGCTCGACGCGATCCAGGAACTGCGCAACGCGGGCGCGGAGGCGTTCGCGGTGAACGACGTCCGGATCGGTGTCGACTCGGCGTTCACCGGCACCTCGGGCGCGATCGCCCTGGACGGCACCGCCCTGGCCGCGCCGTACGTCGTCGAGGCGATCGGCGACCCGCCGACGCTGGCCGCCGCGCTGGCCATCGCCGGCGGGGTGTTCGACACCGTGCGCCGCGCGGGCGGGACGATGGAGGTCGAGCAGTCGGACGCGATGACCATCGACGCGCTCCGCGCGCTGCCGGACAACGAGTTCGCCAAGCCGACCGGCTGAGCGGGCGTGACGGTTCCGCTACGGGCGTGTCCGGGGTGTCGGTGGGGCCCGGTTACCGGGAGAATCCGGGCATGCCGTGCCGGTCGCCCGATCGGCCGGGCCGCCCACTGGGGCGACACGACACCGTTCTTCGCCTACCGTGCCCGCCACACCGTCCCCTCGTTCCCTCGACCGACCGGAAGGGCCGCCACCGTGATCCCTGAGGACCTGCGCTACAGCTCGGACCACGAATGGATCCGCGCGCTGGACGCCGACGCATCGGCGGCGATCAGCCCGGACACCCCGGTGGTGCGCATCGGGATCACCGATTACGCGCAGAACTCGTTGGGGGACATCGTCTTCGTCCAGATGCCCGAGCCGGGCACGACCATCGAGCCCGGCGAGTCCATCGGCGAGGTCGAGTCGACCAAGTCCGTGTCGGACATCTTCGCGCCGGTCAGCGGGACGGTGGTGACGCGCAACGACGCGTTGGACTCGGCCCCGGAGCTGGTGAACAGCGATCCGTACGGGGACGGCTGGATGGTCGAGGTGGAGCTGGCCGACCCCGCGCAACTGGACGACCTGCTCGACGCGGCCGGCTACGCCGAGACGATCGGCGAGGGCTGACCGGCCGCGGGTCTGCGGTGTCCGCCACAGTCCGGGCACGGTACGGTCGTCTGCACCGATCCTCGTGCCGATGGCCGCTGCGCCGGCCGGACGCGACAGGTTCGGCGGAGCGGCAAACGGGTACCGCGCAGGTCACGACCGGCATGGCGTGCACGGGCAGATAAAGGAGCACTAGGTGACTCAGAGTGACCGCGAATCTGCGGCGTCGGACTCCACCTCGATCTTCGCCGGCGGCTTGTTCTCCCAGCCCGAGGGCGCCGACGCCACCGCGGCGGGCGAGGACGTCATCGGCCTCGAGGGGCTGGCCGGCGGCAGCGCCCTGCTGGTGGTCAAGCGCGGACCCAACGCCGGGTCCCGGTTCCAGCTCGATCAGGACAAGGTGACCGCCGGACGACATCCGGAGAGCGACATCTTCCTGGACGACGTCACGGTGTCCCGGCGGCACGCGGAGTTCCGCCGGGTGGGCGAGGGGTACGAGGTGGCCGACATCGGCTCCTTGAACGGCACCTACGTCAACCGCGAGCCCATCGAGGTGTCCGCGCTGTCCAACGGCGACGAGGTGCAGATCGGCAAGTTCCGCCTGGTCTTCCTGTCCGGCGACCAGGCCCAGGGCGACGCGGGGCCATGACGACGGCGGGCCTGGCGGACGACGACGGCCCCTCCCGCGAGGTGCAGTCGCTCAGCATCGGTGCGGTCCTCGACCGGCTCAAGCCCGAGTTTCCCGACGTCACGATCTCCAAGATCCGGTTCCTGGAGTCCGAGGGGCTCGTCAACCCGCAGCGGACCGCATCGCGCTACCGCCAGTTCTCGCCCTCCGACGTGGAGCGGCTGCGGTACGTGCTCGCCGCTCAGCGCGACCACTTCCTGCCGCTCAAGGTGATCAAGGACCAGCTGAACGCGATCGACCGCGGGCTGGAGCCGGCCACCCCCGCGCCCCGCCTGCCCCGCTCGTTGGTGCTCGCCGACGGGCCGTCGCCGCAGGACTTCGCCGCCACCGCGGAGGTGCGGATGACCCGCGCCGAGCTGCTCGCCGAATCGGGGCTCACCGCCACCTCGCTCGCCGAGCTCGAGCAGTTCGGGCTCGTCGCCGCCGGGCCGGGCGGCTACTTCGACGCCGATGCCGTGCAGGTCGCCGGAACGGCCGCGGAACTGCTCGCCGTCGGCCTCGAGCCGCGGCACCTGCGGTCCTTCCGCACGGCGGCCGATCGCGAGGCGACGCTGGTCGCCCAGCTGGTGTCCGCGCAGGCCCGGCAGAGGGATCCGGACGCCAGGGAGCGCGCGGGCGCGCAGGCCGCGCAGCTGGCCGCGACGATCCTGCGACTGCACACCCAGCTGGTCCGGACCGGGCTGCGACGGGAACTTGGCCGCTGATCCCGGCCGGCGCGCGGTGTCCCATTCGCCTGTTCCCGCGCCCCCGGGCAGGGCGCCGGCGCACCCGCCGAAGCGCGCCGAGAGCGCACCGTTCCGCGCGTGGTTCCGACGTGTAGCGTTTCTGATGGAGCAGAAAGGCACACCGAGATGATCGAGATGCGGATCGTCGGCGTGAGGGTCGAGATGCCTACCCAGCAGCCGATTCTGATGCTGACGGAGGTCGACGGTCCGCGCAGCCTGCCCATTCTCATCGGCAGTGCCGAGGCGACGGCGATCGCGATGCACCAGCAGGGCGTCCGGCCGGCCCGCCCGCTCACCCACGACCTGCTCGGCCACGTCATCACCGCCCTCGGTCGCTCCGTCACCCAGGTCCGCGTCGTCGATTTCCGCGAGGGCACCTTCTTCGGCGAGCTGGCCTTCGACGACGGCACCACGGTGTCCGCCCGCCCGTCCGACGCCATCGCCCTGGCCGTCCGCGTCGAGATCCCCGTGTACGTCGACGAGGCGGTGCTGGCCGAGGCCGGCATCGTCATCCCCGAGGACGACTCCGACGAGATCCCGGACGACGCGGAGGAGGTCGGCGACGCCGACGACGAGGTCGAGCGCTTCCGGGAGTTCCTCGACACCGTGTCCCCCGAGGACTTCGGCGGCGAGCAGAAGCCCTGATCGGGACGGGTCCCGCTCGTCCCCCGCGGCGCGCGCCGTGGCGACCCCGGCACATACCGGCACTCACCCTCAAGCTCAGGTTGAGGACACGCCGTCCCCGGACGTTGACCGGGCCGATTGGGTCGGCCTACCGTCTGTCGAAGTCACGTGGGTGTGATTTGGCTGGTGACCCCGGAGCCCGGCGCGAGATCTGCGCCGCATCGGGGTTGGCGGCGGGCCGCTTTCCGGGTCCACTCGATGTCGGTCTGGGTCGGGTCGTCCGAGGTCGGTGAGCACCCACCCGGGGAACGGGAGGAAGGCGGCGAGATGCCCGAGCAGCAGGGAGCGCTCTTCCCGAACACCGCCGTTCCCGACGAGTACGCCGGCTACCGGGGGCCGACGGCGTGCACCGCCGCGGGCATCACCTATCGCCAGCTGGACTACTGGGCCCGCACCGGGCTCGTGGTCCCCAGCGTGCGCGGCGCCAGCGGGTCGGGCAGCCAGCGGCTGTACTCCTTCAAGGACATCCTGGTGCTCAAGGTGGTCAAGCGGCTGCTGGACACCGGGGTCTCGCTGCAGAACATCCGCGTCGCCGTCGAGCACCTGCGGGCCCGCGGGGTCGACGATCTGGCCGGCGTCACGCTGTTCTCGGACGGCACCACCGTGTACGAGTGCACGTCGCCGGAGGAGATCGTCGACCTGCTGCAGGGCGGCCAGGGCGTGTTCGGCATCGCCGTGGGCGGCACCATGCGCGAGGTCACCGGCACGCTCGCCGACTTCCCGATCGAGCGGGTCGAGGGCGACCGGGTCGTGCCCGTGGCCCAGGACGAGCTCGCGCAGCGCCGCCAGGCACGCACCGCCGGCTGAGTTCCGCAGCCTGGCTCCCAGTTTCGACGGCGTCGCCGCGCGCCCGCGGCCGGGTGATGAGCGTCATGTGGAGCATCGTTCTCGTTAGGTCACCTAATGAGGTAACCTAACGGGATGGCACCGGCAGCGCTGCGGAAGCAGTCCATCGACGAGGTTCACGATCAGGTCGCGAACCTGCGTGCCGCCGTGCTCGTGCTCGCCCGGCGGCTGCGCCGCGAGGTGGTCACCGACGGGCTCTCCTCGACCGAGACCGCAGTGCTCGGTCACCTGCAGCGATGCGGCCCGATGACGCCGGGCCAGCTGGCGAAGGCCGAGTACGTGCGCCCGCCGTCGATGACCCGCGTCATCGAGATCCTGGAGCAGCGCGACCTCGTCCGCCGCGACCCGCACCCCACCGACGGCCGCCAGCTGCTGGTGTCGCTCACCGACAACGCCCTCGACTACATCGAGGCGTCCCGGGAGCTGCGCACCCAATGGCTGCTCGAGCGCCTGGATCAGCTCGACGAGGCGGACAGGGCCGCGATCACCCGCGCCACCGACGCGCTCGGCCGCCTGGCGGCCCTACCGTGAACCTGACGCTGCACCGCCGCTCCGCCGGGCCCGCGCCGGATCCGCTCGCTCACACTCGCGCTCGCCGGGAGTTCCCGCCTGCGGACCGGACCCTGCACCGCGCCGGTGCCGACAGCCTTGTCCCCGTCCCACCCGACACCCCGCTGCCCGCCAGGTCCCGACACGGCGCTCCCCGACACGACACCGTCCGACACAGCACCCCGCGACACCTCGACGCCGGGCGGCGTCGCAGTGCACCCCGCCGGAGACCCGGCGCCGGACGGCACCCGCAGCTCGACCTTCGCCGCGCTCCGCATCCGCAACTACCGGCTGTTCTTCGCCGGCCAGATCGTCTCCAACACCGGCACCTGGATGCAGCGCATCGCCCAGGACTGGCTCGTCCTGGAGATCACCAACTCGCCGCTTGCGGTGGGCATCACCACCGCCCTGCAGTTCCTGCCGATGCTGTTCTTCGGCCTGTGGGGCGGGCTCATCGCCGACCGCTTCCCGAAGCGGCTCGTGCTGCTGATCACGCAGGGGTCGATGGGCCTGCTGGCCGTCGCCCTGACCGTGCTGACGCTGACCGGCTCGGTGCAGGTCTGGCAGGTCTACCTGATCGCCCTCGGCCTCGGCCTCGCCACCGTCTTCGACAACCCGGCCCGGCAGACGTTCGTCAACGAGCTCGTCCCCACCCACCTGGTGCGCAACGCGGTCGCGCTCAACTCCGGCAACTTCCAGATGGCCAGGATGGTCGGCCCGGCGGTGGCCGGCGTGCTCATCACCCTGGTCGGCATCGGCTGGGCGTTCGCCCTGAACGCGCTCAGCTTCGTCGCGGTGATCGCCGCGCTGCTGATGATGCGGGTGCGCGACCTGGAGCGGCTGCCGCTGGCGCCCCGCGGGCGCGGGCAGCTGCGCGAGGGGCTGCGTTTCGTCCGCCGGACCCCGGTGCTGCTCTGGACGGTCGTGCTCGTCTTCTTCGTGGGCACGTTCGGCTACAACTTCGCGATCATCCTGTCCGCGTATGCCAAGGACACCGGTGGCAGCGCCAGCCTGTTCGGCTGGCTGAACACGGCGATGGCGGTCGGCTCGGTGGCCGGCGCGCTGGTTGCGGCCCGCCGCGGCTCCGGCCGCCTGCTGGTGCTGTTCCTGGGCGCCGGCGGGGTCGGTGCCGCGCTGATCCTGCTCGGCCTGGTCAGCCCGTGGCTCTGGGTGTTCGTGGTGGTGCTGGTCGCCGTCGGCTTCGTGTCGGTCACGTTCAACACGCTCGGCAACGCCACCGCGCAGCTGGCCAGCCCGCCGGAGATCCGCGGCCGGGTGATGAGCCTGTACATGCTGGTGTTCATCGGCGGCACGCCCGTGGGCTCGGTGGTCGTCGGGGCCATCACGGACGCCTGGGGCGCCCCGATCGCGCTGATCCTGTCGGGCGCCGCGTGTCTGGTCGGTACGGCGGGGGCGGCCATCCTCGCGGCGCGCCAGGCGGGCGTGCGGGTGCACGTGGATCCGGGCGCCCACGGCGTCCAGCGGTTGACCCTCGCCGGGCGCTGAGCGATCGGGCCGCCGTCACCCCGCAGGCCGGGACGCCGCCCCGATCAGCAGATCGAGACCCGCACGTGGCCGAGCAGGCTGTGCCCGCTGAGCCGCACCACGGGGGCACCCGCCCTGGCACCGCGGACCGCGCCGCGCCGGCGGTGGTCCACCGTGGATCGCTTGCCGAGCCACGCCGTGCCCTCGTCGATCAGCGTGGTCTCCGCCGACACGTAGACCTCCACCTTGCCGAGGGTGGAGTTCGCGACGATGTCCAGGAACGTGCCGGACGGCAGGTCGCGCAGGTCCAGGACCGCGGCCCCGAGCACCACGTCCACCTGCTGGATGCCGGCGTCGGGGTTCGGCCGGCGACGCACCTTGCTGAGCGTGACCTGCAGCGGGGTTGCCACCGCCGCCGCGGGGGTCCGCGGCGTGACGAAGCGCGGCGCACCGGGCAGGTCGACCAGCCAGGGCGCGAGCTCCGCGCCGGTGCGAGCGGCGTACACGCCGGCGAGCCGCTCCTCGTGTTCGGGCCACGTCAACCGGCCCTCGCTCACGGCCTGGTTCAGGAGAGCGGCGGCGCGCTCCCGGTCGAGATCGGAGATCCGTAGTTCAAGCTCGCGCATGGCGTCATCGTATGACGTCACGGTGGCGTCAACAAGACGTCAATGTGGAGTCATTCTGGCGTCGCAGGGATCGCGGGCCACCCGGCCCGTGCGCGCCCGGCTGGTAGCCTCGGAGCCGTCACCGACCCTCCGCGGGAGAGTGCCCGGCCCGTATCCGCGCCGGACCGCCGAAGGAGCAAGCCTCCCCGCCAATCTCTCAGGCCAGCGAACCGCGGAGGACCAGACACCTCTGGAGCCCCGTGGGGCGACAGAGGGGGAGGCGGTCCCCGCTGCCCCCGTCGGAAGGTGACGACGATGATTCCCCCGAACAGTGCCGCGAACGGTCCCACGAACGGCGCCGGCCACGGCGTGGCCCGGCCCGTCGCCCGCCCGTCGGCGTCCTTCGCCGACCGTCACATCGGCCCGGACCAGCCCGGTCTCGCGGCCATGTTGGGCCGGCTCGGCCAACCCGATCTGGACGCCGTCGAGAAGGCTGTGGTGCCCGAGGCCATCCGGTCCGGAGCCCCGCTCGAGCTGCCCGACCCGGCGTCGGAGGTGGCGGCGCTCGCCGAGCTGCGCGCGTTCGCCGCCCGCAACCGGCCGATGGTCCAGATGATCGGGCTCGGGTACCACGAGACGCTCACCCCCGGCGTGATCAAGCGGAACGTGCTGGAGAACCCCGCCTGGTACACGGCGTACACGCCGTACCAGCCGGAGATCTCGCAGGGCCGGCTCGAGGCGCTGCTCAACTTCCAGACCGCGGTCGCCGACCTCACGGGGCTGGACATCGCCAACGCGTCGATGCTCGACGAGGGCACCGCCGCCGCCGAGGCCATGACGCTGATCCGCCGCACCGCGAAGTCGAAGTCGAACCGATTCGTGGTGGACGCGGACACGTTGCCGCAGACCCTGGCGGTGCTGCGCACCAGGGCGGAGCCGATCGGCATCGAGATCGTCGTCGCGGATCTGTCAGCGCTGTCCGAGTCGTCCGATGCGTCTGCCGCGGCCGCACCGGACGCCGCGCTCCCCCCGGGCGACTGCTTCGGCGTGCTGCTCTCCTATCCGGGTGCATCCGGTGCGCTGCGCGACTTCTCGGGCGTGATCGCGGCCGCGCACGAGCGCGAGGCCAAAGTCGCGGTGGCCACGGACCTGCTCGCGCTGACGCTGCTGCGCCCGCCGGGCGAGCTCGGCGCGGACGTGGCGGTGGGCTCGTCCCAGCGGTTCGGCGTGCCGCTCGGCTTCGGCGGGCCGCACGCCGGCTTCATCGCCGTGCGAGCCGAGCTCCAGCGCCAGTTGCCCGGACGGCTCGTCGGGGTCTCGCACGACGCGCAGGGCACGACCGCCTTCCGGCTGGCCCTGCAGACCCGGGAGCAGCACATCCGCCGGGAGAAGGCGACGTCCAACATCTGCACGGCGCAGGTGCTGCTGGCGGTGATGGCATCGATGTACGCCGTGTACCACGGGCCGGACGGGCTGCGCCGCATCGCCGAGCGGGTGCACGGCGGCGCAGTCGGGCTGGCGGACGCCCTGCGGGCGGCCGGATTCGACGTGGCGCATCACGCGTTCTTCGACACGGTCCGCGTGCTCGTGCCGGGACGGGCGGCGGACATCGTCGCCGCCGCCCGCGAGCGCGGCATCAACCTGTGGCGCGACGGCGACGACGCCGTGCAGGTCAGCGTCTCCGAGGCCACGACCGCGGACGACCTGGACGACGTGCTGGACGCCTTCGGGTCCGGTGATGGGGCCGGCGTCGGGGTCGGCGATGCGGGTGCCGGCGTCGCCGTGACCCCGCGCGTCGACCTGCCGGCCCGGCTCGTGCGGACCTCGGACTACCTGACCCACCCGGTCTTCCACGCGCACCGCAGCGAGACGGCGATGCTGCGCTACCTGCGCCGGCTCTCGGACATGGACCTCGCGCTGGACCGGACGATGATCCCGCTCGGGTCCTGCACGATGAAGCTCAACGCGACGGCGGAGATGGAGGCCATCACCTGGCCGGAGTTCGCCGGTTTGCACCCGTTCGCGCCGGTGGAGGACGCCGAGGGGCTTCTCGAGCTGATCGACCAGCTGTCCCGGTGGCTCTGCGAGATCACCGGATACGCGGCCGTTTCCCTGCAGCCGAACGCCGGGTCGCAGGGTGAGCTCGCCGGGCTGCTGGCCATTCGCGCCTACCACCGCTCGCGCGGCGACGACGAACGCGTGGTGTGCCTGATCCCGGCGAGCGCGCACGGCACCAACGCTGCGAGCGCGGTGATGGCGGGCATGAAGGTGGTCGTGGTCGCGACGGACACCGACGGCAGCGTCGACATGGCCGACCTGCGCGCCAAGATCGAGCTGCACGGGCAACGCCTCGCGGCGATCATGGTCACCTACCCGTCCACCCACGGGGTGTTCGAGGACACCATCGGCGATCTGTCCGACCTGGTGCATGCCGCCGGCGGCCAGGTCTACGTGGACGGGGCCAACCTGAACGCGCTGGTCGGGGTCGCGCGGCCGGGGCAGTTCGGCGGCGACGTCTCCCATCTGAACCTGCACAAGAC
This sequence comes from uncultured Actinomycetota bacterium, assembly GCA_963829945.1. Taxonomy (GTDB): domain Bacteria; phylum Actinomycetota; class Actinomycetes; order Mycobacteriales; family Nakamurellaceae; genus Nakamurella. The sequence goes on from CAWHKH010000004.1 coordinate 550,300, forward strand.
GTTCTGCATCCCGCACGGCGGCGGGGGTCCGGGGGTGGGACCCGTCGCGGTCGCCGCGCACCTCGCCCCGTTCCTGCCGAACCACCCGCTCGCGCCGACGGCGGGACCGGAGACGGGCATCGGGGCGATCGCCGCCGCACCATGGGGGTCGGCGTCGATCCTGCCGATCAGCTGGGCGTACGTCCGGATGATGGGCGGGTCGGGGCTGCGCCGCGCGACGCTGACCGCCATCGCCTCGGCGAACTACGTCGCGCAGCGGCTGGCCGACCACTACCCGGTGCTGTACGCGGGTCGCGACGGATTCGTCGCGCACGAGTGCATCCTCGACCTGCGGCCGATCACCTCCACGACCGGCGTCACCGTCGACGACGTGGCGAAGCGGTTGGCGGACTACGGCTTTCACGCTCCGACCATGTCCTTCCCGGTGGCCGGCACGCTGATGGTGGAGCCGACCGAGAGCGAGGACCTCGCCGAGCTCGACCGCTTCTGCGACGCGATGATCGCGATCCGGGGGGAGATCGACCGGGTGGCCGCGGGCGACTGGCCCGCCGCCGACAACCCGCTGCGCGGCGCGCCGCACACCGCGGCCGTCCTCGCCGGTGACTGGGATCATCCGTACTCCCGGATGGAAGCCGTCTTCCCGCAAGGGGTCTCGCCGGCGCACAAGTACTTCCCGCCCGTCGGCCGGATCGACGGTGCCTACGGGGACCGGAATCTCATGTGCTCGTGCCCGGCGCCGGAGGCCTACGCGTAGCTCCGCCGTTCGCTCGTCCGGTCGGGATCGCCGCAGGTCACGGGGGACGCATGATGGTGTCGGGAAACGGCTTTCCGGCCTCCGCAGGGCGATCCGAGCGTCTACCGTAGGAAATATGGACCGGCGGCTCATCGGCGCGCTGGTGGTTGCCGTGACGGTCGCCGCCGCCCTCGCCGCGCCCGCCGGGGCCCTCGTCGCCGGGAACGGTTACCCGGCGCCGCTCCCGCCGCAGCCCGTCGTCGGGCAGTGCATCGCCAGCGACATCCCCGAACCGGTCAGCGGCGACTACGACGAGTCCACGGTGAGCCCCGGCGACGAGGTCACCACCCCGTTCGGGCCGTGCGGCGGCGAGATCAGCGGCGAGGTCATGCTCGTGGGCCGCGCCAAGGGCGACCTCGACGACCGGCTCAAGGTGGCGAGCGACCTGTCGGACGACTGCGCACGCGCCACCCGGCGGGCGACGGGCATCGACGTGGTCGAGACGCAGTCCGCCGGATCGGGCGTGGAGTGGTCGCTGTCCCCGAACGCGCGGTACCGGTGGGTCGTGCCGGACCCGCGCGCGCAGGCGGGCGGGCGGGTGTGGCTGGCGTGCATCGTCACGCCCGCGTACGGGAAGCGGTACCGGGGCACGGTGCAGGACTCCTTCCGCGGCGGCCGGCTGCCCGACGGCTTCGGCTCCTGCTGGGCGGGCGTGGCGGTGACGGCGGCCCTGCAGTCCGAGCCCTGTTCGGGCCCGCACCGCTCCGAGTTGATCGGCGTCGGGCGGTCGGTCGACGACAGCCTGACCGCGGCCAGGGCGGAGGCGTCCTGCCGCGACATCGCCGGCCGGGTGATGGGCCGAGCGGACCCGACCGCGAACGGCGACCTCGAGATCCGCATGCATCCACAGGATCTCGACCGGCAGATGCAGATCCGGGACTTTCCGCCCGAGGTTGTCTGCTACGTCACCGGCACCGGCGGGCGGGAGATCGTCGGCACCGTCGTCGGTCTCGGCGACCGGCCGATCGGGTTCGCCTAGCGCATCCCGCGGTCCGGGCCACATTCGCCTCGCCGGCGGGCCCAGCGGATTACCGTGGTGGCGTGGACCGACGGCTGGCCGGGGTGATCGTGCTGGTCCTGGTGCTCGCCGCGGCCACCGCCGTGCCGGCGGCGCTGTCCGGCCTCCGGGTCGCGGGCGAGCCGGTCCCGATGGACTTCGGTGCGCCGCCGCAGGTCGGCGAGTGCCTGCAGGCGCCGCTGCCCCTCGGCGAATCCGGCGGCCTCGCGGTCGAGATCCCGGTCACCGAGGTCGTACTGGGTTCGTGCGCGGGGCTCGTGGGCGGCGAGGTCGTCGCGTGGGTCCCGCAACGCACCGTCGAGGACCAGGAGCCCGGCACGAGCCGCCGCCTGCGCGGCCCCTGCTTCCAGGAGTCGGCCCAGTACGCCGGCCTGGAGATCACGGGCCGACGGGTCGTCGCGCCCGGCGCGCCCGCGAGCGACCTCGTGCGCTGGGCGCCGACGGTGGGGTTCGACGCGCATCGCCTCGTGCCCGGCGCCGAGGAGGGCGCCGCGGGACGAACCTGGTACGCGTGCGTCGCAGTGCCGATCGTGCACGACACCTATCGGGGATCGATCCACGGCGCGTACGTCGCGGGTCAGCTGCCGCCCGAGTTCGCGATCTGCTGGGACGGAACGGATCTCGATTCGATGGCCAAGGTGCTGCCGTGCGCCGGCCCGCACACCGCCGAGCTGCTGTCCACCGCCTGGGTCGTCGACCGCTCCACGGTCACGCGCGCGGAACTGCAGAGCGGGTGCGAGGCGATCGCGGCGCGCGTGCTGCGCCGCGACGACCCCACCGCGGGCGGCCTGCTGTCGATCGTGCTCGACCCCGTCACCAGGGACGGCGCGGTGGTGGGCGACGAACCGCAGAGCGTCGGCTGCTTCGTCGCCGCGAACCCGCCCGCGCAACTGATCGGCACCCTGGTCGGGCTCGCCGATCGACCGGTGCCGTTCGCGCCCTGAGCCGCCGCGACCGCATCGATCCGGTGCGGTCGCCGCGTGGCGGCTCAGCTGTGGGTCAGAAGCGGTTCAGAGGCCGATCGCCGTGGCGGCCGCCGCGTCGACGGCGCCGCCGCCGGAGGGCAGCACCGCGTCGGCCGCGGGCACCTCTCCGGTCGAGCCGGTCGAGCCGGTCGAGCCGGTCGGGCCGCTGGACGCGGTCGGCCCGGCCGACCCGGCCGCCGGTGCCTGCGACGGCTCCGCGGCACCGATCACCAGCAGCCCGCCGTTGATGAGGTCGCTCTGGCCGGCCGGGCTCCGCAGGTACGCGATGAACGCCGCGGCGGCCTCCTTCATCGTGGGATCGACCCAGGACGCGGACAGCGGCACGACGAACACCTCGTCGCCGACGGTCGGGCCCGACGGGTGCACGGCGACCAATTCGAAGCCGGGATCGGCCGCGTCGTTGTAGGCCTGCAGGTCGCTGGCCACCACGGGCACCGCGGCGAACGGGGCCTGGCCGGCCGCGAGCTGATCGAGGGCGGCGGCGGTGGTCGCGGGGGAGTCGGCCGGGCTCGCGGGTCCGAGGCTCGCCAGCTCGCCCTTGGCGGCGTCGATCTGCGTCGTGGTCACGGGCTGGCCGGCGGTCGCGCCGTTCCCCGACCCGGCCGCGACGGACTGGAGCGCGTAGCTGGTGGCGCGGTTGGTGCGCGGGTCCGGCAGCGCGAGGATCAGCCGCCGGTCACCCGCGAGCACGAGCGTGCCGTCGGGCCCGGAGGCGTCCGGCAGCTCGGTCCAGCTGAGATCGGCCGCCGCCTGCACGTCGTCCGCGCGCATCGCCAGCACCACCGGCGAGCTGGCCATCGGGTCGTTGTCCCGGCCGGAGGTGAGCGCCGAGTCGGACTCCTCGACCCCGACCAGGTCGCTCTCGTTGTTCACGACCCAGACGCCGGGCGCGGCGCCGGTCGGCGGCTGCCAGTCCGCCTCGAGCAGCTGGGCGGCGGTCGGCCCGGCCACCGCTGTGACGTCGGTGGTGATGCACGCCGACCGCGCGACCGGCAGGGTGGCGTCGAACGATGCGGCGGCACTGGTGACGGCCCCGACCGATCCGGTGTCGGCCGCCACCGGCAGCACGGCCTGCGCCGAGCAGTCGGCCTGGGTCGGGTCGTCGTCGTTGTTCACGATCAGCAGATAGGCAACCACCGCGGCGGCCAGCACCAGGACGACGATGGCCGTCACGATCGGCCAGGCCGCGATGCCCCGCCGGGTCCCGTCGCTCGACGCATGCCGCGCCACCGCGTCCTCCTTCGATCCGGGCTCGCCCGCTGATCCCGCGCGCCACAGCGGGTCCGGACCGATCCGGGTCGCGCCCGGCGGCCGGCGTGCCGGCGATGTTCTCACGCACTGTAGCCAGGAACCGTCGGCCATTCGGGTCGGCGCTCGGGCCGGCCACGCCTCCGGCGGGTCCCCCGACCGCGCTCAGGGTTCGCGATCCGGGGGATGCCGGAAATCCCCCGGAACTCTCGACGGCGGGTGGAAGGTCAATCGATCACCTGCAACGATGGAGAACCAGCGGCCGCCGTCGGTTGCCGCAAGGGGATGCGAGAGGACCGGACATGGCGAACCCGTTCACCAAAGCCTGGAAGTACTTGATGGCGTTGTTCTCCTCGAAGGTCGACGAATACGCCGATCCGAAGGTGCAGATCCAGCAGGCCATCGAGGACGCCCAGCGCCAGCATCAGGCCCTGTCGCAGCAGGCCGCAGCGGTGATCGGCAACCAGCGACAGCTCGAGATGAAACTGACGCGGCAGATGGGCGACGTGGAGCGGCTGCAGTCGTCGGCGCGCCAGGCGCTGGTGCTGGCCGACGAGAAGCGGGCGAAGGGCAACGTCGCAGAGGCGGAGAAGTACGAGCAGACGGCGCAGGCGTTCGCCACCCAGCTGGTCGCGGCCGAGCAGCAGATGGAGGACCTCAAGGGCATGCACGATCAGGCCCTGCAGGCCGCCGAGCAGGCCAAGAAGGCCGTCGAGAACAACGCCATGCAGCTGCAGACCAAGCTGGCGGAGCGCACCAAGCTGCTCTCCCAGCTGGAGCAGGCGAAGATGCAGGAGAAGGTCTCCGAGTCGCTGCGCTCGATGTCCCAGCTGCAGGCCCCGGGCAACACTCCGTCGCTCGACGAGGTCAGGGAGAAGATCGAGGCGCGCTACGCGAACGCGCTCGGCGCCGCCGAGCTGCACAGCAACTCGGTCGAGGGTCGGATGCTCGAGGTGCAGAAGTCCACGCTCGACATGGCCGGCGCCAGCCGCCTGGAGCAGCTGCGCCAGCAGATGCACCCGGAGCTCGCCCAGCAGCAGCCCCGGTCGATCGACGCCTCGGCCGGCACGTCGTCCGCCACCCCGGCACCGCAGGCGGAGGCCGCACCGCTGCCGAATCAGCAGAGCTGACATGGGCCGACCCGACGGGCGGCCGACATCGGCCGGCGACGCGGTCGGCCAGGGCATCGAGTTGGTCGGCCAGGTCAGCGCGACCGCGGCCGAATTGATCAGGACCCGGCGCGACCCCGTGCTGGCCGCGCAGCGGCGTCGGCGCGCGGCCGTCCGCCGGGTGCAGGCCTGGTCCGTGGGCGCGGTCGTCTCCGGCGGTGTCACCGCGGCCGCCGCGGCGAACATGATCGGCGACGGCCCGTCGACGGTCGCGATCGTCATCCTCGTCGGGCTCGTCGCGGTGCTGATCTGGACGATCCTCGGGGTCGTGCGGGCGGTCTCGGACCTCCGCGAGCGCACCCGGGCGGTGCGCGCGCTCCCGCCGCCGCAGCCCGCCCGCGCCGCCGTCGCCGGGGCCATCCGTCCCGAGATGAAGCGCCTGGACGGCTACTCCGACGGGCTTCGCCAGCTGGTCGGCATGATCGGCGTGGTCGACGACGCCACCGTGCGCTCGCTGCGCGACGAGATCCTGCGCTCGGCCGACGATGTCGAGGCTCGGCTGCGTGCCGAGGCGAGCAGCCTGTCGGCCGTGCTGAAGGCCAGGCGGTCCGCGCCGCCCGACGTCGCCCGCGAGCTCGACGCCACCTCCGATCACCTGCGCCGGGCCATCGTCTCCGGCGTCGACGGGTACGGCGAGCTGGTCTCGGCGGCGTCCGAGGCCGTGTCCGCGTCCAGGGCGCTGTCGGGATCGTCGGGCGGGCTGTCCGGCGGGGTGTCTGGCGGGGCGTCCGGCACCCAACCTGGCACCGCGTCCGGCGCCGCCACGGGGAGGGTGGCGCCCGGTGCGAGCGGCGGGCCCGGGGGTGCCGGTGCGGATTCCGCCGCGTTCGGCGGCCGCGCGGCGGCGGGGGAGCTGCAGGCGTCGGCCGACCAGCTGCGCGCGCTCGCCGCGGGCATGCGGGAGCTGACGCAGGGCTGAGTCCCGGCGGTCGACCGTCCGCGTCCGCCATCCGGGCGGGGTCTGCGCGGACCGGATGGCGCGAGGGTGTTCTCGTCCGCGCACCGTTTCGATCGTCCGCACAAGGGTTCGGTGGCGTGTGCGGACGACCCTGGCCTGGTGCGGACGTCGCCGGGCGCGGCCCCGAAGGCGGCAGACTGGCGTCATGGATCCGACCGGCCTGTCCAGCCCGTTCGGCCAGGTGGTGATCGCCGCCGGGCTGATCGCCGCGATCGTGGTGCTGATCATGCTGCTGCGCCGCCGGCGCTGACGTGCCGATTCCCGGTCGCGGTCGGCCCGGCCGCTCGCCGGGCGACGGGTCCTCGGGTCCGTCGGTGTGCCGCGGTCCGTCGGTGCCGCGGCCCGTCGGTACTGTCGGACACCGTGCGATTGACCGAGTTCCGCGGGCTCATGCAGCTCCAGTTCGGGCCGCTGCGGGCCCCGTCCGTGGCGCAGGATCACGTGTTCTCCGCGCTGGGCGGACGGACGGCCGACCAGGCGCTCGAGGACGGCGAGGACCCGAAGCTCGTCTGGGCGGCGGTGTGCGACGACTTCGACGTCACCGACGCGCTGCGCTACGGGCTGCCGGATTGATTGCGAGATCAATTGCACTGCAGTGACTTTCATCCACGACGGGACGATCGGCCGAGGTTCTCGCCCGGCATGTCCCGACCCCACCCGGCGCGCCCTGCGCTCGCCGCGCCGAATGGTTCCACCGGTCGGCGCCGACGTCTCCGGCTCGCGTGGGTCGGACGGGCTGCGACCCCGCCGTCCGATCCGCCGACACGCCGTGCCGGGCCCTTGGATCGAACACTTGTCCAGCTAGAGTGAGCTGGTCCCGCCGAGTAGTCCCCATGGCTCGAGTTGTCCACAGCCGAGGCGCGCGTCCGACCGGCTGTCGGTGACTCGATCTACGGTCGGCAACGACAGCACAGGACACCAGACCCGACGGGTTCGACCCGCGGAACACCGAGGAAAGGCACGGGGTGGGTCATGACGGCACCCGACCGCGAGAAGGCGCTCGGCATCGCGCTCGCGCAGATCGAGAAGCAGTACGGCAAGGGCTCGATCATGCGACTGGGCGACGAGGGGCGGGCACCCATCGAGGTGATCCCGACCGGCTCGATCGCCCTGGACGTCGCGCTCGGCATCGGCGGGTTGCCCCGAGGCCGGATCATCGAGATCTACGGGCCGGAGTCCAGCGGTAAGACGACCGTCACCCTGCACGCGGTGGCCAGCGTCCAGGCGTCCGGCGGCATCGCCGCCTTCATCGATGCCGAGCACGCGCTGGATCCCGAGTACGCCAAGGCGCTGGGGGTCGACACCGACTCGCTGCTGGTCTCCCAGCCGGACACCGGTGAGCAGGCGCTCGAGATCGCCGACATGCTGATCCGCTCGGGCGCGATCGACCTGGTGGTCATCGACTCCGTGGCGGCGCTGGTGCCCCGGGCGGAGATCGAGGGCGAGATGGGCGACAGCCACGTCGGGCTGCAGGCCCGGCTGATGTCGCAGGCGCTGCGGAAGATCGCCGGTGCGCTGTCCAACACGAACACCACGATGATCTTCATCAACCAGCTCCGCGAGAAGATCGGCGTGATGTTCGGCTCGCCGGAGACCACCACCGGCGGCAAGGCGCTCAAGTTCTACGCGTCCGTCCGCATGGACATCCGCCGGATCGAGGCGCTCAAGGACGGCACCGATGTGATCGGCAACCGGACGCGGGTCAAGGTGGTGAAGAACAAGGTGGCCCCGCCGTTCAAGCAGGCCGAGTTCGACATCATCTACGGGCAGGGCATCTCCCGCGAGGGCTCGCTGATCGATGTCGGCGTCGAGCAGGGCCTGGTCCGCAAGGCGGGCGCCTGGTACACGTACGAGGGCGAGCAGCTCGGTCAGGGCAAGGAGAACGTCCGCACGTTCCTGCGCGACAACCCTGACGTCGCAGACGAGCTCGACAAGCGGATCAAGGAGAAGCTGGGCGTCGGTCCCCGGATCGACCTCGACGAGCCGCTGCCGGCGCCGGTCGACTTCTGATCGTGGCCGCACCGCATCTCCCCGAAGAACACGGGGGCGAGGCCGACCGGGCGCGCCGGGAGGCGGAGCGCTCAGCGCGCATCGCCGACCTGGCGGCCCGCATCGCCTCGGTCGATCCCGCGTCCCTGACCGAGGCCGGGTCGCGACCCGGATCGCCGCAGGGCGCCGCCGGATCGCGGCCGCCCGCTCGGCCATCGGGCGCGGCGGGCAACGGCAGTGCCGGCGACGACAGGGCCGGCAACGACAGAGCCGGCAACGACAGGGCCGGCGGGCATCCCGAGGACGACCCAGGGGATCCGGAGGCGGTGGCCAAGTCGATCTGCCTGCGGCTGCTGGCGACGGCGGCGCGTCCCCGGGCCGGCCTCGCCCAGGCCCTGCGCCGGCGGGGGATCCCGCCCGAGGTCGCCGACCGGGTGCTCGACCGCTTCGTCGAGGTCGGGTTGATCGACGACCAGGCGTACGCGGACGCGTTCGTCGCGACCAAGCACCGAGACCGCGGGCTGGGCGCGGCGGCGCTGCGTACCGAGCTGCGGCGCAAGGGGGTCGATCCGGAGATCGCCGGGTCGGCCGCCGCGCAGGTCGACCCCGAGGCGGAACGGCGGCGGGCCGAGACCCTGATCGCCCGCCGGGTGGACGCCGCGATGGCGTCCGGCTACCCGGCGGCCCGCCGTCGGCTGGTGGGCCTGCTGGCGCGGCGTGGGTACTCGCCCGAGGTCGCCGTCTCCGTCGTCGACGCGGCCCTCGCCGAGTACCGGGATCAGGAAGACGTCTGACCGGGTCTGACACCGGCCTGTCCTCTCGATCCCTCGGGGCATCCGGTCGGCGTCGGTTTCGGCGTGTGCCGTGCCGCGCGCCGGCAGTGGAATCACATCGGTCCGCCTGCCCGAAAGGGACCAGCCCGAAGCGACGGCGCCGCGTGCCGCGTGGCGTTCTCCGGCTCGCGAGTCGACGGCCGGACGGTGCGAGGCCGGAGATGGGCGGCGGGCGGCGCGGCTGCCAGGTGCGGGTCGTCGGCGCGTCCGTTTCGGGGCTTCCCGGGTGAGCCGAACGGGCGTCTGCCGCCCTGGGACGCTTCCAGCAGGTCGCGGGTGGTGTCGGTCCGCGACCGGGCGGCGCGCGGGTCGGCTTGACCGGCACTGTGACGCTCCTTAACCTCGGGGATAACAGGAGTGTCACGACACGCGCACCGGACGGCTGCGCGGCCGATAGCGGTGTTCGTCCGCCGCACCAGCCCGGCCTGCCGGGATGCACGTGCTCAGCGCTCCACGCGTCGGGCACGGCGTCGGCATACCCGCCGACGCGTGTGTTCGAGACCCCTCCTGCCGAGGTGAACGGCGGCCCGCGGGCGGCACCACAGGGCACCGACGAGGGAGGGATCGATGTCAGACGCTCTCGTCATCGTGCTGATCGGCGCGCTGCTCGTCGCCCTCGCCGCCGTCGTCATCCTCGCCCGCCGTCACCCGGCGCCCCAGCCCGTGATGGACGAGGAGGCGATCCGTCGCCTCCTGCAGGACGCCGTCAAGCCCGAGCCGGCCGAGGCGAAGCCGGAGCCCGACCTCGGTCGGTTCGCGCTCCTGAGCCACGAGGCCGCCGCGGCCGCCGAGGCGGCCGACACCGTCCGGCGCACGGCCGCCGAGGCCGCGGACGAGCTGCGTACCCGGTCCAGGTCCGAGGCCGAGCAGATCCGTCAGGACGCGCGCGCGGAGGCCGAGCGTGTGATCGCATCGGCCAGGGCCCAGGCCTCGGACGTGCTCTCCGGGCTCGACGCCGAGCGCAACCGGATCACCGTCGAGGCGACCGCCGCCCTCGCCGAGGACCACAAGGAACTGCAGGCGGCCGAGCAGCGCCTGCGCGAGGCGACCCAGGCGCTCGCGGACGAGCAGCAGGCCCTGGTCGCCGACCGCCGCCGGATCGGCGCCGACCAGGGCGAACTGGTGCAGACGAAGCAGACGCTGCAGGCCAAGGAGGAGGCGCTGGCCGTGCGCGCCGCCGAGCTGGCCGGCCGGGCGTCCGCGCTGGACCAGCGCGAGCGGGAGCTGGCCGACGCCGCCGCCGCGCACGAGGCAGAGCTGAGCCGCATCGCGGGACTGACCGCGGAGGCCGCGCGGGCCGAGCTGCTGTCCGCGCAGGAGGAGTCCGTCCGCCGGGACGCGGCCATGATGATCCGCCGGATCGAGTCCGAGGCGCAGGCGTCGGCCAAGCAGCGGGCCCGAGCGATCGTCGCCGACGCGATCCAGCGCGTCGCCTCCGACCAGACCGCGCAGACCGTCGTCGCCGTCGTGCACCTGCCCGCGGACGAGGTCAAGGGCCGGATCATCGGCCGCGAGGGCCGCAACATCCGCGCGTTCGAGACCGTGACCGGCGTCAACGTGATCATCGACGACACCCCCGAGGCCGTGCTGCTGTCCTGCTTCGACCCGGTCCGGCGGGAGATCGGGCGAATCACGCTCGAGATGCTGATCGAGGACGGCCGGATCCACCCGCACCGGATCGAGGAGGCCTTCGAGCGGGCGCGCGACGAGGTCGACGTCCTGTGTCAGCGGGCGGCCGAGGACGCGCTACTCGGGGTGCGGATCACCGACCTGCACCCCGAGCTGGTGACCCTGGTCGGCCGCCTCAAGTACCGGACGTCCTACGGGCAGAACGTTCTCGGCCACCTCGTCGAGACGGCGCACATCGCGCGGGGCATGGCGATGGAGCTCGGCATCGACCCGACGATCGTCAACCGCGGCGCCTTCCTGCACGACATCGGCAAGGCCCTCACCCACGAGGCGCAGGGCTCGCACGCCATCGTCGGCGCCGAGCTGGCCCGCAAGTACGGCGAGTCCGAGGCCGTCGTGCACTGCATCGAGGCGCACCACGACGAGGTGCCCCCGACCACCGTCGAGGCCGTCCTCACCCAGGCCGCCGACGCCTGCTCGGGCGGCCGGCCGGGCGCGCGACGCGAGTCGCTCGAGTCGTACGTGCAGCGGCTGGAGAAGATCGAGGCGATCGCCGGCGCCAAGAAGGGCGTCGAGAAGGTCTTCGCCATGCAGGCCGGTCGGGAGCTCCGGGTGATGGTGAAGCCCGACGTCGTCGACGATCTCGAGGCGCACGTCCTCGCCCGCGAGGTCGCGAAGCAGATCGAGGAGGAGCTGACCTACCCCGGCCAGGTCCGCGTCACCGTCATCCGCGAGTCCCGGGCCACCGAGATCGCCCGCTAGGGCAGCTGTTCGCGACTACAGCAGCTCTGCAAATGATCATGACGATATTCACGCGACTCCCCCACCCCTTCGGGGCGGGAGGTGCCCCCAGCCGGCCGAACGATGGGCCCAGCGTGAATATCGTCATGATCAACACCGGAGCGGGAGGAGCGACGCCGCGCCACGCGTGTGAACAGCACAGAAGAGGGCCACTCCCTGCAGAGGCCGAGACCCTGTGGCCGCCGCGCGAGGGCGCCGGTGGTCGGGTCCGGCTAGCCGGGCCGGCCTGCGCCGCCGAACCCGCCGGCCGTGTCGACGCCGGGCACGTCGAGCACCTCGACCTGCTGACGCGCCGACATCAGGTCCGTCTGGGCGGCCGGGTCGATGCGGACGACCCGCCCGCCGCCGCGGCGGGTGCGGAGCTTGCGCTCCAGGTACGTCGACAGGTAGCCCAGCGCGAGGTTGATCAGGATGTAGATCACCGCGACCACGAAGTACGTGGGCAGCAGGTTGCCGTAGTTGCTCGCCGACGTGTTGGCCGCGCGCCGCAGCTCGACGTAGCCGACGAGGATGCCGCCGAGGGCGGTGTCCTTGACGATCACCACCAGCTGGCTGACCACGGCCGGCAGCATCGAGGTGAGCGCCTGCGGCAGCAGGATGATGCTCATGACCTGCGACTTGCGCATCCCGATCGCCAGCGCGGCCTCGGTCTGGCCCTTGGGCACAGCGAGGATGCCGGCGCGCACGACCTCCGCGAGCACCGACCCGTTGTAGAGCACCAGGCCGATCACCACGGCGGCGAAGGGGCTGGACGTGCCGACGATGGCGAACCACACCTCGAACGCGAAGAGCATCAGGATGATGACCGGGATGGCGCGGAAGAACTCCACGATCACGCCGACCGGCCAGCGGATCCACGCGTGGTCGGACAGCCGGCCGATGCCGAGCAGGGCGCCGATCGGCAGCGCGATGATCACGCTGACCGCGGCGGCCTCGAGCGTCGCCCAGAGGCCGGGCAGCAGGTAGGTGGTCCAGTTCTGGCCCTCCAGGAACGGGGACCACTTGTCGGCGGTGAGCTGGTCCTTCTCGATGAGCACCGAGATGATCCACCAGATCCCGGCGGCCAGGAGGATCGCGAAGATGATGCTGACGACGAGGTTGACGACCTTCGCCCGCGGCCCGGGGATGTCGTAGAGGACGGCGGTGGCGCGGTCGCTCATCGCTTCACCGACAGCCGCTTGGCCAGGGATCCGAAGAGCAGTCCGGTCGGCAGGGTCAGCAGGATGAAGCCGGCGGCGATGACGATGAACACCGCGGTGAACTTGTCGGCCTCGTTCTCGATCAGGGTGTTCATCAGCAGCGCGGCCTCGGCGACGCCGATGGCGGAGGCGACGGTGGTGTTCTTGGTGAGCGCGATCAGCACGGACCCGAGGGGCGCGATCACCGCCCGGATCGCCTGCGGCAGGATCACGATGCCGAGGACCTGGGTGAACGTCAGCCCGATGGCGCGGGCCGCCTCGGCCTGGCCCGGGGGCACGGTGTTGATGCCCGACCGGATGGCCTCGCACACGAAGGTCGACGTGTAGACGATGAAGCCGACCACGGCGAGCCGGAAATTCTGCGAGTCGAGGAAGGCCTGCGGGTTCACGCCCGCCTCGCGGCTGGCCAGCCGGACGCCGAGCTGGTTCGCGATGACCTGCGACATCATGATGATGATCAGCGTCAGGGGAATGTTGCGGACGACGTTGACGACGGTGCCGGCGAACCCCCGCATGAGGGGAACCGGGCTGACCCGCATCGCCACCAGGATCACGCCCAGGACGAAGGACCCGATCGCCGACCAGAAGGTCAGCTGGATGGTCATCCAGAACGCGCCGAGGACGTTGTAGCGCGGGTCGGTCAGGAAGCTGAAGTCCACTCCACTCCTCTCCTCACGCGGGTTCCGTCACCGGTCGCCCCGTACGCGTGTCCATGTCCGGGCGACGATCGGGGCACGCCATGCCGCGGAACCCGACGGGGCGACAGAGCGGCCCCCGGGGATGTGCTCCCCGAGGGCCGCCGTCGATCACGATCCGCCGAGGACCCCCGGCGTGGGCGCCGCCGGAATGGTGAATCCGGACGGCCCGACGGTGGCCTCGAGCGCCTTGCCCCAGCTGCCGTCGGCGATCATCGCGCCGATCGCGGCGTTGAGGGCCGCCACGCCGCCGTCGTCGCCCTTCTTCAGACCGATGCCGTAGTTCTCGGTCGAGAAGCCCTCGCCGACGACCTTCAGCTCGCCCGGCGACTGCGCCGCGAACCCGGCGAGGATGACGTTGTCGGTGGTGACCGCGTCCACCGCGCCGGACTTCAGCGCCTCGACGCACTCGCTGTAGGTGCCGTACTCCTGCAGCGCGACGTCCGCCGCGTAGGTGTCCTTCACCTTCTGCGCCGAGGTGGACCCGGTGACCGAGCAGAGGATCTTGCCGGCCATCGCCTCGGGGCCGGTGATGTCGGTGTTGTCGGACTTCACCAGCAGGTCCTGCGCCGCGACGAAGTACGGGCCGGCGAAGTCGACCTTCTCCTTGCGGGTGTCGGTGATGGAGTACGTGGCGACGATGAAGTCGACCTCGCCCCGCTCGATGAGGCCCTCGCGCTCGGCCGACTTGGCCTCGACGAACGTCACGCCGTCCTCGGGCACGCCGAGCGCGGTGGCGACGTACTTGGCCACCTCGACGTCGAACCCGGAGTAGGTGCCGTCGGGGTTCTTCAGGCCGAGACCCGGCTGGTCGAACTTGATGCCGACGGTGACCTTGCCGCTGTTGGCGTTGTCGATCACCTGCGACGAGCCGGCCTGCACCGAGGCGACCGCCGCGGCGACGTCGGTCTTGAGCTCGCTGGCGACGGAGCTGACGGCACTGCTTGCGCTGGACACGGCAGGAGCAACGGCCGAACTGACCGACGAGAGCGCGCTGCTGGCCTGGCTCGCGGCGCTGTCCACCGCGCTCGCCACCGACGACGCCGACGGTGTGCTGCTTCCTCCGCATCCGGCCAGCACCAGTGCGGCCGCGGCGGTGATGCCTACCGTTGTCGCAATTCTGCGGAATCTCATGGGCCTCGTCCCTTTCGTGGGCGTGACGTGCGCGGGGCGGTCCCGCGGTCGAAGGAGTCAGTGCGTGAGGATCTTGGACAGGAAGTCCTTGGCGCGGTTGCTCTTCGGATTGGTGAAGAACTCGGCGGGCGTCGAGTCCTCGACGATCGCGCCGTCGGCCATGAACAGCACCCGGTCACCGGCCTTGCGCGCGAAACCCATCTCGTGAGTGACGACCAGCATGGTCATGCCCTCGCGGGCCAGCGCGACCATCACGTCGAGCACCTCGTTGACCATCTCCGGGTCGAGCGCGCTGGTCGGCTCGTCGAACAGCATCACCTTCGGCTTCATCGCCAGCGCGCGGGCGATCGCCACCCGCTGCTGCTGGCCGCCGGAGAGCTGGGCAGGCAGCTTGTCCCGCTGCTCGCGCGATGCCGACCCGCTCGAGCAGCGAGTCGGCGAGCTTGTCGGCGTCGCGCTTGTTCATCTTGCGGACCTTGATCGGGCCCAGGGTGACGTTCTGCAGGATCGTCTTGTGCGCGAACAGGTTGAACGACTGGAACACCATGCCGACGTCCGAGCGGAGCTGCGCCAGGGCCTTGCCCTCCAATGGCAGCGGAATCCCATCGATGGCGATGTCGCCCGAGTCGACGGACTCCAGCCGGTTGATCGTCCGGCACAGCGTCGACTTCCCCGAGCCGGACGGCCCGATGACGATCACCACCTGCCCGGCGGGCACGTCGAGCTGGATGTTCTTGAGCACATGCAGCGCGCCGAAGTGTTTCTCCACGTTGTGCATCGACACCATCGGCGTGCCGGAGTCGGATCCGGAGGATGCAGTTTCGCCGGGATCGAGGGATGTCACGGGCCGCTCCCCGGGTGATCGCTTGACGGATGCTGGGTGGTCTGATGGTGGCGCACATCGGCTACCGGCTGTGCGAAGACTGTCACAACCGCTCCCCGAATGCCGCGGACATTCCCGGCATCGTCACCGAACCTTTACGCGGCGGCGGGCCGAGCGGGGGCCGCCCGCGGCGCGTCGCCGCCTGACGCTGTCCGAGCGTGACGAAGGGTCGGGACGGGCGTCCGCCGACACGTACCCTTTCGG
Organism: uncultured Actinomycetota bacterium; assembly: GCA_963829945.1. Classification (GTDB taxonomy): domain Bacteria; phylum Actinomycetota; class Actinomycetes; order Mycobacteriales; family Nakamurellaceae; genus Nakamurella. Next base: position 565,839 of record CAWHKH010000004.1, read on the forward strand.
GGTGACATCCGCAGCGCCGACCGCGTTCGACGGCCAGGGCGACCCCGCCGCGGCCGAGCGCGGCGGCGGGCGCACGTACCTCATCCGGACCTACGGGTGCCAGATGAACGTGCACGACTCCGAGCGGCTCTCCGGGCTGCTCGAGCAGGCCGGGTACGAGCGCAGCGACGGCGACGAGGCGGACGTCGTGGTGTTCAACACCTGTGCCGTCCGGGAGAACGCGGACAACAAGCTGTACGGCAACCTCGGGCACCTGGCGCCGGTCAAGGCCGCGCGGCCGGGCATGCAGATCGCCGTCGGCGGCTGCCTCGCGCAGAAGGACCGCAGCGAGATCGTCCGCCGGGCCCCGTGGGTGGACGTCGTGTTCGGCACGCACAACGTCGGCTCCCTGCCGACGCTGCTGGAACGGGCCAGGCACAACGCCGAGGCACAGGTGGAGATCCTGGACGCGCTGGAGGTGTTCCCGTCGTCCCTGCCGGCCCGTCGGGACTCGGCCTACTCGGGATGGGTGTCCATCTCGGTGGGCTGCAACAACACCTGCACGTTCTGCATCGTGCCGTCGCTGCGTGGCAAGGAGGCGGACCGCCGGCCCGGCGACATCCTCGCCGAGGTACAGATGCTGGTCGGCGACGGCGCGCTGGAGGTGACGCTGCTCGGCCAGAACGTCAACTCCTACGGCGTCGAGTTCGGCGACCGGTCGGCGTTCGCGGCGCTGCTGCGCTCCTGCGGCGCGATCGACGGCCTGGAGCGCGTCCGCTTCACCTCGCCGCACCCGCGCGACTTCACGTCCGACGTGATCGCCGCGATGGCGGAGACGCCGAACGTCTGCCACCAGCTGCACATGCCGCTGCAGTCCGGCTCCGACCGGGTGCTCCGCGCGATGCGCCGCTCCTACCGCAGCGAGCGGTACCTCGGGATCCTGCGCGAAGTGCGGGCGGCGATGCCCGACGCGGCGATCACCACCGACATCATCGTCGGCTTCCCCGGCGAGACGGAGGACGACTTCCAGCGCACCCTCGACGTCGTCGCGCAGGCGCGGTTCGCGGGCGCCTACACCTTCCAGTACTCGCCGCGCCCCGGGACGCCGGCCGCGACGATGCCCGACCAGGTGCCGCCGCAGGTCGTTGCCGACCGGTTCCGCCGCCTGGCGGCCGCGGTCGAGGAGTCGACGCTGCGCGAGAACCGGGCGCTCGTCGGCGACGTCGTCGAGCTGCTGGTGTCGGCGGGGGAGGGTCGCAAGGACGGGTCGCGGGGCCGGATGAGCGGTCGCGCGCGGGACGGCCGCCTCGTGCATTTCACCCCGACGGGTCCTGCCGTCGACCGCACCGTCCGGGCGGGCGACGTGGTCACGACGACCGTCACCTACGGCGCCCCGCATCACCTCACCGCGGACGGTCCGCTGCTCAGCCATCGGCGGACGCGCGCAGGGGACCGCAGCGAGGCCGGCACCGTGGTCCGCACGCCGGGGGTCGGGCTGGGCATGCCGGGGATCGGTCGCTCGGTCGCGGCGGTCGCGCCGGCCGCGTCGGGCGCGTCGGGTGCCTCAGGCGGCGGCTGCGACCGGGTGCTCACCCCCGCAGGATGACGTCCGCGCGGTCCCGGCAGGCGGCCACCAGCCGCGCGTTGGCGCCGTCCGATCCGCCCACCGCGCGATCCAGCGCCGCGGCCGGGGTGCGGCCGAACGCGACGTGCCGGCCGACCAGCCGGTCGAGGCGGACCTCGTCGGCGGTGTCCAGGTACCAGGTCTCGTCGAGCACGAGCCGGATCTCGTCCCAGGGCGGCTCGTCCAGCAGCAGGTAGTTGCCCTCGGTGACGACCACGCGCACGTCCGACGGCACGGCGAGCGCGCCGGCGATCGGTTCCTCGATCTCCCGGCGGAACTCCGGGGCGTAGACGACGGATCCCCGCAGGGGTCGCGCCAGCCGATGCAGCAGCGCGAGATACCCAGCGGCGTCGAAGGTCTCGGGAGCGCCCTTGACGTCGACCAGGCCGGCGCGGGCCAGCACGCGCTGGGCGAGGTGGTAGCCGTCCATCGGCACGAGCACGGCCCCGTCGCCGAGCTCCGCGACCACGTGCGCCGCCAGCGTGGACTTGCCGGCGCCGGGCGGGCCGGCGATGCCCACCAGCACGCGACGCGACTCGGCCGCCGCCATGGCGCGGATCCGGGCCGCGAGCACCCCGGGGTCGGCCGGCAGGACGGGTGGCCCCTCGGGGTCGCCCAAGGGCGAATGGACGAGCGGGTCGTCGGCCAGGGAGTGGCCGTTCATCGTTCGACCGCTCATCGTTCGACGGCACTGCGCGCGGCCTCGAGCCAGACCTCCCACTGCTCCGCCTGCTTCTCGGCGTCCCTGGCCTTGCGCTCGTCCCCGGCGGCGCGGGCCTTCGCGGCCTGCGTCCGGTACTGCTCGGCCCTGCTGCGGAACTGCTCGACGCGCGCCGACTGCTCCGGGTCGGTGCGTCGCCAGTGCCGATCGTCGGCCGACTTGACCTTCTCCTCCACGGCGCGCAGCCGCCCGTCCAGCTCGCGGATGCGCTCGCGCGGCACCTTGCCGGCGGCCTCCCAGCGCTCCTGGATCGACCGCAGGGCCGCCTTGGCGCTGTCCAGACCCGCCGCGGGGTCGATCCGCTCGGCCTCGGCGAGCAGCTTCTCCTTCTTCGCCGCGTTGGCCTCGAACTCCGCGTCCCGCTCCGAGAAGGTCTTGTTGCGCCGGGAGAAGAAGGCCTCCTGCGCCGCCCGGAAGCGTGCCCAGAGCTGGTCCTCGACCTCCCGCGGCGCGCGGCCGACGGCCTTCCACTCGGTCATCAGCCCGCGGTAGGCGGCCGCCGTGTCGTTCCAGTCGGTCGCCGACGACAGCGCCTCGGCGCGGACGATGAGCGCCTCCTTCGCCTCCTTCGCCGCGGTGCGCTGCTTGTCGAGCTCGGCGAAGTGCGAGCCGCGGTGCCGGGTGAAGGTGTCGCGGGCTTTCGCGAACCGCTTCCAGAGCGCGTCGTCGGTCTTCCGGTCGATGCCGCGGATCTGTCGCCACTCCTCGACGATGGCCTTGAGCCGGTCGCCGGTGGCCTTCCACTGGGTCGACTCGGCCAGCTGCTCGGCCTCCTCGCAGAGGGCCTCCTTGGCCTTGATCGCGTTGGCGCGCGCGGCGTGCCTGGCCTGGGAGGCGCCGGCGATGGCGAGGTCGGCGGCGCCGATGACGGTCTCCAGCCGCGCGGCCGCGCCGTCCAGGTCGCCGATCGCGGCCAGGGTGTCGACCGACTCGCGCAGCACGATGGCCTGCTGCTTGGTCGCCTTCGGATCGCCGGTGCCGGATGCGAGACGTGCCTCCAGGACGGCGATCTCGGTGGCGAAGTCGTCGAAGCGGCGGCCGAAGTGCGCGAGCCCGGCCTCGACGTCGCCCGCCTGCCAGTCGCCGATGACCCGCTCGCCCGCTGCCGTGTGCACGTACACGACGCCGTGCTCGTCGATCCGGCCCCACAGGTGCGGGTCGATCGGCTCGACGGTCGGTTCGACGACCGCACCCGGAATGGCGGCGGGGGACGGATGTCCGCCGGGGCGGCCCGCGTGGCCCGCGCCGGGCCTGCCGGCTCCGCCCTTCGACCGCGGGCCGGGCGCGCCGCGGCCGGGTGAGGGGCGGCCCGGTGACGGCTGGCCGGGACCGGGGTGCGGGCCGGGCGACGGGCGGCCGCCGCGGGCTGGTCCGAGGGCGCCGGCCGGTCGGGCGTCTCCGGGGAGCCCGCGGGCACCGCCGCCGGCTCGTCGGTCCGGGCCGGGTGCTCGTCGACGCGTGCCCCGGCCGGGGGCTGGGAACCGGGGGCCGCGACCGGGTGGTCGGCGACCGGCGACTCGCCGTCCGCGCCCGGCGCGCCGGACCCGGCCCCGCCGATCGGCGCGTCGAGCGCGGCGCCGGGTGAGTCGCCGGCCCCCAACCCGGCCGTGCCGTCGGGGATCTCGGGCGCGGCGGGGGCGCGGGGAGCTGCCGGCGTCCCGGTGTCCGGTGGAATCTCCGGCAGGTCGGGGACCTCGGGCGTCGGGGACGGCCCCGCCGGTCCCGGGTCGGGGATGTCCGGGGACGCGGGCGGCTCGGGCACCGTGCCGGGGGCCACGTCCGCGGCGGGCTCGGCCGCGGCGCGGGGCGCGTCCGCGGTCGGTTCCGGTTCGGCAGGCGCGGCATCCTCGACCGGTTCCGGTCCGGCGGGAGCGGCGTCGGCGACCCGGTTCCTCGTCCGCAGGGGCCGCGTCGGGGATCGGCTCCGGGGCGGTTCCGGGCTCCGTCTGCACGCCGGGCTCCGTGCCCGCGCCGGGCTCGGGATCCGCACCGGACCCGCTTTCCGCGACCTCCCCGGACGCATCGCCGTTCACCTCGTCGGCGGTCGCCGCGGCGGCGACGGCCTCGGGGTCGGCGACCCGCTCGGTGATGAGCTCCGGCACCTGGTCGACGTCGCTGACCAGTTCGACGGGCGAGTCGGGCACCAGCTCGCTCGGAGCGTCGAGCACGAGATCCGTCGCGCTGTCCGGCACCGCGACGGTCAGCGGCCCGCGATCGGCGTCCGCGTCGGCATCATCGGGCCCGGAGATGTCCGTGCCGGCGTCATCGGGCCGGGATGTCCGTGCCGGCGTCATCGGGCCCGGAATCGTCCACCGCCTCGGCCGTCGCCTCGGGTACCGCCTCGAGGCGCGCATCGGGAGTGGGCGGGTTCGAGCGGTCCTCGGCCGGGAACTCCGAGGTGGGCAGCGGGTCGGGGGTGTTCTCGGCCATGACGAGGCGGACCTTCCTACTGCTCGGCGTGGAACGCAATGCGTTCCGGGCACCGTGGTGCCCCGGGTGCTGGACGCCGGATCTGGGTGCCGGCGGACGTCGGAGCGTGTCCGATATCACGTCCAGTGTGCCCGGACGGTCGTGCGCTGGCGAGACGTGGTCGCCCGGCGGGCGCGGCCGTTCACCCGGTCGGCAGCCGCCACGGACCCGGTTCGGCATGCGCCGGCGGGCGGCACCGGCGGCCGGCAATCGGGGCCGGTCGGCCTGGCTAGCCTGCAGGAGTGATCGTGGCGGCGGCGGTGTGCCCGGGTGCGCCGTTCCTCATCGCCGATCCCGCTCCGGCGCCGTCGCTGGCCCGGCGGGTGCCGAACCTGCTCGCCGCCTGCCGGACCGCCGTGCGCGCGCTCGCGCCCGCCGACCGGCTGCTCGTGATCGCGGCCGCTCCGGGCGGGGGCGCGGGCGCGATGGCTGACGGCCGGCTCCTTCCGCCGGGGTCCGCGCTCGTCGGCTGGGGATTCGTGCGCGGCGACAACGGCCATCCGGTGTCGACACTCCCCGGCGCTCCAGGCACCCCGCCGGCCGTCCTTGCGGCGCCGGGCACCGCGGTCGGCCTCGCTCTGCTGGCCCGGGCGGGTCTCGGCGCGCCGACCTGGGCGTGGGAGCTCGGCGCGCGGCGCGAACCGGCGCGGGCGCCGCTCGGCCGCCCATTCGACACAGGGGTCGACGCAGGGGACGACACAGGGGTCGACACCGGGGTCGGCGGCCCGGCCGGCATCGACCCGGCTGCGGACGTCGCGCGCTGGGGCCTGCTCGTCTCGGCCGACGGGTCGGCCCGCCACGGCGACGACGCGCCCGGCCGCAGCGACGTGCGTGCGGCAGCATTCGACGGTGCGCTGACGGCGGCGCTGGCCGCCGGCGACCCGGCGGGTCTCGAACGCGCGCTCTCGAATCCGGATCTGCCCGCCGGCGAGCTGCTCGCGGGGTGCTCCGCGCTGCGGCTGCTCGCGCGCTGGTCCGCGCCGGCACCGCCGCGCCGCGCGACGCTGCACTATGCCGGCGCGCCGTTCGGGGTCGGGTACCTGGTGGCCTCCTGGTCGTGGGAGCCGGTCGGCGGGTCGTCCGCCGCCGGGGCGGTTGGATGAGCCTCCGGCAGCGGCTGGTGGTGATCGCCGGCCCGACCGGAACGGGTAAGTCACAACTTTCACTTTCGCTGGCCGCGCGCATGGACTCCGAGGTGGTCAACGCCGACTCCATGCAGCTGTACCGGGGGATGGACATCGGCACCGCCAAGGTCCCTGCGGCCGAGCGGGGGGGCGTGCCGCACCACCTGCTGGACGTGCTCGACGTCGTCGAACGCGCGAGCGTGGCCGTCTACCAGCGCGCCGCGCGCGCGGCCATCGAGGGCATCCTTGGCCGTGGCAGGACGCCGATCCTGGTCGGCGGCTCTGGCCTGTACGTGCAGGCGGTGATCGACGACATCGACTTCCCGGCAACCGATCCCGAGGTCCGGGCGGCGCTCGAGCGGCAGCTGGCCGAGGTCGGCGCCGCCGCCCTGCACGAGCGCCTCCGCGCGCTCGACCCCGCCGCCGCAGCGGCGATCGAGCAGGGCAACGGGCGCCGGATCGTCCGCGCACTGGAGGTCATCGAGCTCACCGGACGGCCGTTCACGGCGACGCTGCCGCGGCCCGGTCGCCCCAGGTACGGCGCCGTCCTGCTGCGGCTGGACCGGGACACCGGGGCGCTGGACAGGTCCCTCGACGCGCGGGTGCGGGGGATGGTCGCCGCGGGTTTCCTCGACGAGGTCGCCGCGCTGGAGCGCCGCGGCCTGCGTGAGGGCGTGACCGCGTCGCGCGCGCTGGGCTACCAGCAGCTGCTCCAGGTGCTGGACGGCGACCGGTCGCTGGACGACGCCGTGGCGGCCACCGTCACCGCGACCCGGCGGTTCGTCCGGCGCCAGCGTTCCTGGTTCCGCCGCGACCGCCGGATGCTGGAGCTGGACGCCGGCGACCCGGCGCTGGTCGACCTGGCCGTCGACGCGCTGCGCCTCGGCGGCGGACCGGCGGCCCGCCCCGACTGAGAGCGGAAGCGCATCAGAGCACCGTGCGATCAGAGCAACTGGCGTGCGATGAGATCGGCGAACGGGCCGGGGGAGCCGGCCAGCTCGTCGAACGGCCCGTCCTGCACCACGCGGCCGCCGGCGATCACCACCACGCGGTCCGCCGCGGCGATGGTGGACAGCCGGTGGGCGATCACCACCCGGGTGATGGGCATCCCGCTCACGGTGCGCGAGACGACGGACTGGGTGATGTTGTCCAGCGCGCTGGTGGCCTCGTCGAGGAACAGCAGCCGGGGCCTGGACGCGATGGCGCGGGCGATCTGCAGCCGTTGCCGCTGCCCGCCGGAGAGAATGCCGACGCCCTCGCCGATCTCGGTGTCCATGCCGTCGGGCAGCCGGGCGATGTCCCCGTCGAGCGCAGCGCTGCGCGCCGCATCCCACACCTCCTCCTCGGTCAGCTCCGCGGACCCGGCGATGTTCTGGTAGATCGAACCCGGCAGCAGGTCCGTCTTCTGCAGCACGACGCCCAGCTGCTGCCGGACCGCGTCGATGTCCAGCGTCGAGAGGTCCTTGTGGTCGTAGAGGATCGAGCCGGAGTCCGGGACGTCGAAGCCGAGCAGCAGCCGGAGCAACGAGGACTTCCCGGAGCCGGACGGTCCGACCACGGCGACGAACTCACCCGGAGCGATGCTCAGCGAAAGGTCCTCGAACAGGTTCTCCGGCGCGCCCGGGTAGCGGAAGCGCACATGCCGCACCTCGATGCCGCCGGTGAGCGTGCCCGGGTGCTGCTTCGGCTCGTCGGACTCGGTCGCGGTGTCCAGGATGGGCCGGCTCTGTTCGAGGATCGGCGCGGCCTCGAGCACCGTCACGAACGACCCGGAGAACTGGAAGAACGCGTACGTCAGCTGCCCGAACGCGACGTAGAAAGCCATGAAGTCGGCGGGTGGGATCGCGGCCCGGCCCACGAAGTAGATCGCTACGAACAGCGCCAGCAGCGCGCACGTCCAGAAGGACCCCTGGAACACCACGCGGAGGTTGTCGATCCGGAACGTCCGCAGCGCGCGCACGTTCTGCTGCGCGTAGTGGTGTGCCCACCGGGAGAACACGCGGCGCTCGGCACCGGAGGTGCGGATCTTGACGATGCCGGTGACGTACTGCAGCACCTCGGCCGCCACCTGCCGACTGCCGTCCAGCATCTCCCGCCACGGCCCGGATCCGAGCCGGCGAGAGACGAACATGCCGACCGCGCCGACCAGGCACAGCGCCAGTCCGAACATGGCCAGCGGCGGGCTGATGATGATCATGGCGACGAGGTTGAACAACCCGAAGACGCCGCTGAGCAAGGCCACCACGACGGCGTCGGTCACCATGTCGCTCAGTGCGCTGACCGCCATGCTGCGCTCGGCCAGATCGCCGACCTGGTACCGGCGGAAGAAGCTCGCGGGGAGCCGGAGCATCCGGTCCCACAACGCCGACTGCAGGGCGTTGCTGGTCCTGACCCGCGCGCGGACCAGGGCGACGCCGCGGGCGATCTCGAAGAGCGCGGCCGCGAGCGCGACCGCGACGAGCCCGACGATCAGCGGGATCAGCCTGGCGTCGTCGCCCTGCGGCACGATCTGCCCGAAGACCACGCGGGTGGCCAACGGGGCGACGAGGGCCAGCAGGCCGACCACGGTCGCCAGCGCGAGGATGGCCGCGATGTCCAGGCGGGCGCCCCGTGCGGCGAACCGCAGCAGCCCGGCCGGTGACGTTCCGGCGCCGGGCAGCGGCCGGACCATGGCGATCGCGGTCGGCCGGACCAGGTCCGCGACGTCGGCTGCGACCACGGTCGACCGGCCACTGCCGGGATCGATCAGGTGGTACCCGCGCCGGCGGCGCGGTAGCAGTGCGACGTGACCCCCGCCGGCGAGCTCGCCGACGAGCGGTTCGCCCTCCTGTCGCCACCAGTCCGGCGTGAGCGCGACCCGGCGGAACCGCACCTTCGACGCCCGGGCGATCGCGGTGAGGGGGTCCGAGCGCAGCAGGTCCTCGGCGGTCGGCGGGTGGATGGTGACGCCGATCCGGTCGCCGACCAGGCGGCAGGCGTCCAGCAGCTCGTCCTGCCGCTCGACGAGCCGGGACTCGAGGAATCGCCGCCAGTCGAACACGCTGGCCAGCGCGTCGACGGCGCGATCCGTGGCGGAGGCGACCTCGGCTTCCGACGCGTCGATCCGCGCGGCGTCCGCGAGCCGGCGGCGACGGTCCTCCGCGGCCTCGGCGGCCGCCGCGCGCCGGCCGTGCACGCGCAGCGCGGCGGCGGGGTCGACGGCGCCGAGCAGCTCGGCGACCGGCGGTGGCGCCGGGTCGGTGCGGGCCAACCAGCGCTCCAGTCCCGCGCGCGCAGCCGAGTCGGCCGCCGCCTCGGCGACGATGCCGGCGACTGCGACCGGCCGGACCTCGGCGCGCGCCAGACCGACCATCGACCAGCGCCGCTGCACGGCCGTGGCGTCCACCCCGATCAGCAGGTCGCCCTCCGCCGCCTCCAGGACGAGACGCCGTGCGCCCCCGGCACTGTCGGTCGGCGCGCCGCGCGCGACGGGGTCGCCGCCGGGGCCGGTCGTGGCGGCGGGCGGTGGCGGCAATGGCGGTGGTGGCGTCGGCGGCGAAGACCAGCACCCGGCCCGAGACCACCGTCCACGCCCGGTCCGGGTCGTCCAGCGGCGCCGACACGCTGCCGCTCAGCCGGACGACGGTGCCGGGCTCGACGAGGTCGCTCACGACGGCATGTCCCCGACGAGCCGGGCGTAGGCGCCGCCGGCGGCCAGCAGGCTCTCGTGCGTCCCGCGCTCGACCACCCTGCCGTGTTCCAGCACCACGATCTCGTCGCAGTCCCGGATGGTCGACAGCCGATGCGCGACGATCAGGCAGGTGCAGCCCCGGCGCCGGAGGTTGGCGTCGACCATGGCCTCGGTGACCGAGTCCAAGGCGCTGGTCGCCTCGTCCAGCACCAACAGCCGCGGGTTGCCCGCCAGCGCCCTGGCGATCTCCATCCGCTGCCGCTGGCCGCCGGACAGGTTGCGGCCGCCCTCCAGGATGTGCGCCCCGTAACCGTCGGGGAAGGAGCTGATCTCGTCGTGGATGCAGGCGTCCCTGGCCGCCCGCACCACGTCCGACTCGGGAACCGTGGGATCCCAGAGCGTCAGGTTCTCGGACACGGTCCCGTCGAACAGATAGACGTCCTGCTGGACGAACGCGACCGAGTGGGCGAGCGACGCCGGGTGATGCGCGTGCCGCGGCAGGCCGTCGAAGAGGATCTGCCCCGCCCACGGCTCGAACTGCCCGGTGATCAGCCGCGCCACCGTCGACTTCCCGCTGCCGCTGCCCCCGACCAGCGCCACCCGGGCGCCGGGTGCCAGCCGGAGATCGAGGTCGCTGACCACGGGCGGCTCGCCGAGCCGGTATCCGAACGTCAGGCCGCGCGTCTGGACCGCGCCCGTCAGCAGTCCGGCGCCGTCGACGGGGCTGACCGATTCCGACGCCGCGCTGCCGGGGTCGATGCTCAGCCGGTAGGTCCGGTCGAGGGTCCGGCAGTCGCTGATCACCTTGCGCACCAGGGACGTCGACCCCAGGACCTGCGACGTCGCGGTGAGGAACGGGTGCAGCAGGGCCTGGAACCCGACCAGGTCGCCGAGCGTGATCTGACCGGAGACGACCTGCGCGCCGCCGACCCCGATGACCGCCGCCGTCATCAACAGCACCGACAGGTTGGGCAGCGCGGTGAGCGACGTGTTCAGCAGGCCCATCCGCTGCTCGAGTGCGAGCGCCTTGGTGTGGCTGCCCGCCCAGCGGCCGAACAACGCCTCCTCGGCGCCGTTCGCCTTGAGCGACTCGATCGACGAGATGCCGCCGGTCGCCGTGCCCATCGCCGTCGCCTGCGCCGCGGTGAACTCGCCGGCCACCGGCGCGAGGCGGCGGGACAACAGCTGGACGGCGACGAACGAGCCGACCCAGAGCGTGAGCACGACGACCGTGAGCACGCCGCTGAACCGGATCAGGAACACCCCGCAGATCACGGCGACGACCATGCTCATGACCGCGGTCGACAGCCGCCGCCCGAGGTGGGTGGCCGTCCGGTCGTTGAGGCCCATCAGGAACCCGAGGTCGCCGGCCGGCCGCGCGACGAAGTGCGAGATGGGCAGTCGCAACAGGTGCCAGAGGTAGTCGGCCGACATCGTTATCGACATCTTGCGGCTGATCCGGGTCATGGCCGCCTGCTGCAGGGCGCCCAACCCGGCCTGCAGCACGGCCGCCAGCACGAAGGCGATCAGCACCGCGTTCAGCCACTGCACGGAGCCGTCGACCAGGTACTTGTTGACGAACACCTTCGCCAGGCCGGCGACGACCACGGTGGGCAGCGCCAGGAGCACGCCGGCGAGGATCGCGAGCACGAAGCCCGACCGAGCGACCCGCATGCGACGCCCGAGCACCGCGGCCGAGCTCATGGCCGATGTCGTCGCGCAGGAACTCGCGGCCGGGCCGGAAGGTCACCACCGTCACGGGTGTGGCCGGGGTCGACGGGTCCGACGAGACCGCACCCTCGGCCGTCAGGCCCGCGCGGTCCGTGCCCGGCCCGACCCCGACGGGGCGTCCGCCGGGGAAGGCGACGAATGGTGGTGGGAGCGCGGCCAGCTCGTCCGCACCGCACCGCCGCACCGCGGTGCGCAGGCCGTAGGACCCCGCGACGGCCCGGACCCCCACCACGGGCGGATCGTCCGCGAAGCCGCCGGCCTGACGTGCGAGCTCGGCGAGCGACTCGGCCCGGCCGAATGTCTCCAACACGGGCCGCAGGGCCCGGCCGACTTCGACGGCAGCGGCGGGCAGCGGGTCCAGCAGCGGGTCCGCTGGATCGGCGACGGATCCGGTCATCAGTTGCCGAGAATCTGACTCGCCGGGCTGCCCTCGGCGATGACGACCGCTCCGTCGACCAGCGTGCCGCTGGTGATGTCGAAGTCGGGGCCGTCACTCGCCGTCCAGGCGAAGCCGCTGGGCGTGTCGGCGCTCTGCAGCGCCACCTGGACCTCGAGCGCCGGCCCGCGCGCGATCAGCGGATCGATCAGCGCGCTGTTCTGGCCGAGGGTGAGGCCGAGCTGTGCCGCGCTCACCGTGAGGCTCGAGACCGTCGCCACCGTGCCGATCATCGAGCCGTACTGCGACGACTGGGTCGTGCTCGGAGAGATGAAGACCTTCATTCCCGGCTCGATCTGCTTGCCGCCCCCGGCATCGACGTAGAGCACCACCTGCAGGTCCGAGCCCTCCGGTTCGATGACGGCGACGGGTGCCCCGGCCGTGACGAAGGTCCCCCGCTTCACGAGCATCGAGACCACGGTGCCGCTGAAGTCGCTGCGGATGTCCTTGGATGGTCCGCTGATCTCTGCCACCGAGACGATCGGGTCGCCGACGTGCAGGTGGTCACCCGTCTGCACCGCGACGCCGTCGACCGTGCCGGTCACCGGGGACGCGACGTCGTACAACCCGTCGGTCGGCAGCATGACCCCGACGCCGGCCACCTCGTCGGCGGCCCTGCCCAGCACACCCCACACGACGCCACCGACGATGAGCACGATGAACCCGGCCAGGGTCAGCCACATGCGCGGCGAGGTGACCTGCAGCCGCTGCTCGACCCGGTCGGCCGGCGTGCCGGCGCGGTCCGGCGCGGTGTCGACGGCGTCGTCGTCGTCCACCGCGGCCGTGCCGACGGGGCCGGGACCGCGTGCCCGATCGACCATGTCGTCTCCTCGGCTCCTCATCGCGATGGGCCTTCCGGGTCGTGCCCCCGAGGAGCGCCCAGGCGATGATCATTGTCGCCCGACCGCGATGGGCGCGCCCTTCGGGATCTTTGTCCGGATGGCCGCGTCCGCCGGCGCCGCGTTCGCCGGTCGACCTGACCGGGCCGCGCCGGGGGTTCGGCGATCGCCCGGGGCGGTACGACAGGGCCGCCGCCGTACCCTGGTACCCGTGACCGGCCCGGACGCCCCGTCGGCGGGCGTTCCGTTCGTCAAGGGTCACGGCACGGAGAACGACTTCCTGCTGCTGCCCGATCCGGCCGACGCGCTGCGGCTCACGGCGGCGCTGGTGCGCGCGCTGTGCGATCGCCGCGCCGGGCTCGGCGCCGACGGCATCATCCGCATCGCCCCCGCAGCTGCCGGCGACCCCGTGCCGTTCGTCATGGACTACCGCAACGCGGACGGTTCGGTCGCCCAGATGTGCGGCAACGGCGCCCGCGTGTTCGCCCGCTACCTGGTGCACGCCGGGTGGGCGTCGCCGGGCCGGATCGACTTCCACACCCGCGGGGGCGTGCGCACGGCGGACGTGCCGGCGGCCGGCGACGTCACCATCGCCATGGGCCGCGCCGCCGTCGGCGAGCGGACCGCCGCGTGGCTCGGCGGCGACGAGTTCCCGGCGGTGGCCGTCGACGTCGGCAACCCGCATGCGGTGTGCTTCACGGACCTGCCGCTCGACGGCCTGGATCTGGGCCCCCCGCCGCGGGTAGACCCCGCGGTCTTCCCCGAGGGCGTGAACGTCGAGTTCGTGACGGTCATCGGCGAGGACCACCTGCGGATGCGGGTGCACGAGCGTGGCGTGGGGGAGACCCGGTCGTGCGGCACCGGCACGGTCGCGGTCGCGGCGGCGTGGCGCGCCGCGCGGGGCGGTGAGCTCGGGGCGGTGGCTCGGGGCGCCGTGCGCGTCGACGTGCCGGGCGGCTCGGTGCGCGTGGTCGTCGCGGACGACTGCCTGCTGACCGGTCCCGCCGTCCTGGTGGCGAGCGGAGTTCTCGACCCCGCCTTCTGGAACGCGGCGCGCTGACCAGCCCGAACACGGTGCGCGCGGCGCGGGCCGCGCCCGCCGGGGCGGCGGCCGGCCGTCACGCCGAGCGCGAACCGGCGGAAAAAGTCTGGCCCGAGGTGGCACGCTGAGTCGAGTATGTCTTCCGCACACCGGCCGGCGGGCCAGAGCCCGCGAGGGGCCGCACCGCAGGCCGAACGCGTCATCGCGCCGGCAGAGACCGACCGAGCAGAAACCGAGGAGCCCGACGTGCGACAACATCCGAGCAGCGAACCGCTCGGGGGTCTGGGCAGCGGGAGTCCGGGCGGCGGGGGCCTGGGCGGTGACGTCGAGCTCGCCGATCTGGATCCGGGCGACTACCTGACGGCGGCCGAGCACGGGCCGGACCAGGGTCAGCAGGATCTCGCGGACCGGCTCGCGCTGCGCCGGGTGGCGGGCCTGTCCACCGAGCTCACCGACGTCACCGAGGTCGAGTACCGCAGGCTGCAGCTCGAGCGGGTCGTGCTCGTCGGCGTCTGGGCGGGCGGCAGCGCCGCGGAGGCCGAGGCGTCGATGGCCGAGCTGGCGCGCCTCGCCGAGACCGCCGGATCGGTCGTCCTCGACGCCCTGGTGCAGCGCCGCAGCCACCCGGACGCGGCGACGTTCATCGGCTCGGGCAAGGTCGCCGAGCTGCTGGCGATCGTGGAGTCGACCGGCGCCGACACCGTGATCTGCGACGGCGAGCTCAGCCCCGGTCAGCTGCGCAACCTGGAGGAGCGGCTGCGGGTCAAGGTCGTCGACCGGACCGCCCTGATCCTGGACATCTTCGCCCAGCACGCCCGGTCGAGGGAGGGCAAGGCGCAGGTCGAGCTCGCGCAGCTGAACTACCTGGTGCCGCGGCTGCGCGGCTGGGGCGCGGCGCTGTCCCGGCAGCGCGGCGGCCGGGTCGCGGCCGGCGCCGGCATCGGCTCGCGCGGCCCCGGCGAGACCAAGCTGGAGATCGACCGGCGACGGATCCACAAGCGGATCTCGCAGTTGCGCGCGGACCTCGCGCGGATGCGCCGCGTGCGGGACACCAAGCGCGACCGGCGGCGGGCGAAGGCCGTGCCCGCGGTGGCGATCGCCGGCTACACCAACGCGGGCAAGTCGTCGCTGCTGAACCGGCTGACCGACGCCGGGGTGCTCGTCGAGGACGCGCTGTTCGCGACCCTCGACCCGACCACGCGCCGATCGCGCACCGCGGACGGCCGGGTCTTCACGCTCACCGACACGGTCGGATTCGTCCGGCACCTGCCGCACCAGCTGGTCGAGTCGTTCCGGTCGACCCTGGAGGAGGTCGGGGAGGCCGACCTGTTGCTGCACGTCGTCGACGGCTCGGACGATCATCCCGAGGAGCAGGTCGTCGCCGTGCGCGAGGTGCTGGGCGAGATCGACGCGCTGGCCGTGCCGGAGATCGTGGTCGTCAACAAGATCGATGCCGCCGACGAGATCACCCTCACCCGGCTGCGACACCTGTTGCCGGACGCGGTGTTCGTGTCCGCGCGCACCGGCGCGGGGATGGACCGGCTCCGCACCCGGATCGCCGACGGGCTGCCGGATCCGCCCGTGGAGATCGACGTCGTGCTGCCATACACCGAGGGTGGCCTCGTTTCCCGCGTGCACGCCGAGGGCATGGTGCTGGACGAGGAGCACACCGACGAGGGCACCCGGCTGCACGCCAAGGTGGACTCGGATCTGGCCGGGGTGCTCGCGAGGTTCGTGGCCGTGGGCTGAGGTCCGATGCGCGCGCATCGGATCGGACGCCGGCATGGACCGGCCGGACAGGCGGGTCCGGTCGCGCGCCGGGTCGATCGGCGGTCGACGGTTTTCCGCTCCGACCGCTCGGGGCTGCTGGCGCGACCGGGTAGCCTGACGGTGCGCCTACCCGCCGCCGGCACCCATCGGACGGGCGGTCGGCGCCGAAGAACGACCATGACGATGCGCCCGGTCGCGAGTGCCGGGCCGCCATTGATGTCGAGGAGGGCACGCCATGGGTGGTTTGTCGTGGTGGCACTGGCTGATCATCCTGGCCGTGTTCATCCTGCTGTTCGGGGCGAAGAAGCTGCCGGACGCGGCCCGCGGTGTCGGGCGATCGCTGCGGATCCTCAAGTCCGAGGTCGGCGCGATGCACGACGACGACGAGAAGGCGAAGGCCGACGCACAGCAGCCGACCACCGCGTCGGCCCCGCCCGCTCCGCCGGCCACCATCCAGCCCACGCCGCAGATCTCCGCCACCCCCGGCACCACGCCGGCCGCGCCGCAGGTGGTCAGCACCCCGGTCCCGATCGAGGAGCACCGGCAGTAGGTCGCCGCTCCGCCGCGGGGCGCGACTGAGAATTTGAGGCCGCCACCGGATGGATCCGGTCGGCGGTCGGCCGGCGACCCGGGCACCATGGTGCCGATGAGCACCGACCGGACCGGCCAACTGCGAGCGGTGCTCGAGTCGGATGACGCGGCGCGCACCGCGCTGATCGTCGACTCGCTGACCGAGGCCTTCGAACCGCTGATGCACGCGGACCCCGACGCCTTCCGCACCAAGTTCCGCAAGATGGCGGCCGACCCGTTCGCGTTCTACCGGGGGTCGGCGTGCCTGTTCTACAGCGACGTCGCCCGGCTCGACGACCGGTGGGTCGACGAACGCGGCGCGCGCACCTGGATCCAGGGCGACCTGCATGCCGAGAACTTCGGCACCTACATGGATTCCGACGGCCGCCTGGTGTTCGACGTCAACGACTTCGACGAGGCGTACCTGGGCCACTGGACGTGGGACCTGCAGCGGTTCGCGGCCAGCCTCGCGCTGCTGTGCTGGCGCAAGGCGCTGCCCGACGAGGCGATCGACGCCTGCGTCCGCAGCTACGCGACCGCCTATCTCGACCAGGTGCGCTACTACGTCGGCACGCCGGACGACACCGTGTGGGCGCTGACGCTGGACTCCGCGCGGGGTGCGGTGCTCGACGCCCTGCACGTGGCCAAGCTTCAGACCAGGGTTGCCCTGCTCGACTCGGTCACGGTCGTCGACGGCTACCGGCGCGGCTTCGCCGACCGGGCGGGTGTCCGACGTCTGCCCGACGACGAGCGTGCCGCCGTCGGTGACGCGTTCCTGGCCTATCTGGAGACCATCCCGCAACGCCGGCGCGGCGGCGTGACCTTCGACGTGCTGGACGTCGTGGGCAAGGGCGGGTTCGGCATCGGCAGCGCGGGCCTGCCGGCCTACACCGTGCTCATCGAGGGCTTCAGCCAGGCGCTCGACAACGACGTCGTGCTCACGCTGAAGCAGGGCAACGTGGCCGCCCCGAGCCGGGTCGTCGCGGACGACCGGTTGCGCGACGCGTTCCAGCACCACGGCCACCGCACCGCGGTCTCGCAGCGCGCGCTGCAGGCGCACGCGGACCGGTTCCTGGGCTGGACGCGGATCCCGGTCCGCGGCCGGGAGACGGGCTTCGTGGTGAGCGAGTTCTCGCCGTACGAGGCCGATCTGGTGTGGGACGAGATCACCGAACCGGACGAGATCGGTCCGCTCGTCGAACAACTCGGCCGGGCGACGGCCAAGATCCACTGTGTCTCGGACGAGGAGTCCGAGGGTGACGTCGTCGACTTCTCCGTGGAGCATGTCGTGGACGAGGCGGTCGACGGCAACGACGAGGCGTTCTGCACGGACCTCGTCGCGTTCGCGCTGGGCTACGCGGAACGGGCGCGGGTGGACCACCGGCTGTTCGTGGACGCGTTCCGCGCCGGCGGGTTCGCGCTGGTGGAGCCAACGGGCGAACAGCAGGATCCGCCTCGGCGGGGCTGAGCCGCTCCGGCACCCGCGATCGGGCGTCGACCGGTCGGTCAGACCTTGCGCAGGAGGGCGGTCACCCGGCCGAGCACCACCGCGTCGTCGCCGGGGATCGGCTCGAACGCCTCGTTGTGCGGCATCAGCCAGACGTGGCCGTCCTTGCGCTTGAACGTCTTGACGGTCGCCTCGCCGTCGATCATGGCCGCGACGATGTCCCCGTTGTCCGCGACCGGCTGCTGGCGCACGACCACCCAGTCGCCGTCGGTGATCGCGGCGTCGATCATCGAGTCGCCGACCACCTTCAGCAGGAACAGCGTGCCCTCGCCGACCAGGTCCTTCGGCAGCGGGAAGACGTCCTCGACCGCCTGCTCGGCCAGGATCGGCCCGCCGGCCGCGATCCGGCCGACGACCGGCACGTACGTCGGGGTGGGGTGGTCCGGCGACTCGTCCAGCACCTCGTCCAGCGGCCGGATGTCGACCGCCCTGGGGCGGTTCGGGTCGCGCCGGAGCAGGCCGCGCCGCTCGAGCACCTTCAGCTGGTGCGCGACCGACGACGGCGACTTCAGCCCGGCGGCCTGGCCGATCTCCCGCACGCTCGGCGGATAGCCGCGCCGCTCGACCGAATCGCGGATGACCTGCAGGATCTTGTGCTGGCGCATGGTCAGCACGCGCCCGCGCGGCTGCGCGTCCGGAAAGGTGACCACCTCGCCGGGGTCGATGCCGGGGTCGATGCCGGGGTCGGCGGGATCGAGGTCCCGCGCGGTGGCCCCGGCATCGAGGTCGGCCCCGCCGTCGTCACCCGGGTCGAGCTGCGGATCGAACTCCGGTGGCTCGGCGTCCATCACCGCGTCCGTGACGGATCCCGTCGCCGGGAGGCCGCCGCGCTCCTCGTCGCCGAGGGAGAGCCCGTCGCCGCCCCGGTCACCGCTGTCGCGTCCCACGTCATCCGATCCCTTCAGGCGCCCGCGCGCCGCGTTCGGGACCCGTCGACACCGCGGCCGATCGTCACCGATCGTGCCGGCCGGCCGGTCCCGTCTGGCCGAATCCGCCCAAACCATAGGCCCGTTCAGGTCACAATTCAAACATGCGTTCGATCTGACACGCCGGAGATCTTCCGCCTGTCGGTGGCCCGGTGTACAACTCGACCAGGTGTTCGAACGAACGCCCGTTCGACCCGAGAGGTGTCCCGGAACGTCGTTCCGGAGCCCGATCGGGACGGGCTGACGACGAGCAGGACCGGCACCCGGTCCGCAGATCGGTCGAGGTGAACGATGAGAGCTCGCACTGTGACCCTGGCGCCGGAGCGGACCGTTGCCCGGCGCGACGCCGCCCGCATGACCACCGTCGACACCGTTGACACGGTGGACGCCGTGGACACGAGGGGGTGGCTCGCTCCCGGGTGGAAGCCCGCCGCGGCGCCGGTCGCTGCGCCGGGCACCGGCGAGCGGGTCGCGCCGTCGCGACGCGCGCGGCGCCGGCGGCTCGAGGGCGACCGCGGCCCCGGCACCGGCACCGTCGGCGTCAGCCCGGGTCTCGCCCCGGCCGTGGCCTGCGAACCGGCCGACGATCCGGTGGGCTACCGGTTCGGCCGCTGGGCGCGGCTGGCACTGACGCTGACCGTCGTCGCCACGGCCGTCGTGGTGGCCGTCGCGCTGTGGCCCGCCGCCACCCCGCAGCGCCTCGTCGACGTCACGGTCGGCCCCGGCGACACGCTGTGGGGCATCGCCGGCGAGGTCGCGCCCGACCGCGACCCGCGCGCCGTCATCGCGGAGATCGAGGAGCTGAACGGCCTCACCTCCGCGGCCCTCCGGGTCGGCGTCGTGCTGCGGGTGCCGGCAGGCGCCTGACCTCCCGCGCAGCGCGGGTGCCGATTTTTCTTCCCTCGACACGCCGTGGGCGCTTGCATGCCGTGGTCGGCGGATCTAGCGTCTACCCCTACATCTGGGACTTACACGGGTGTAAGATATCAACAGGTTGTGCCACCGTCATCGCGAGTTGTCCACAGCGCGGGGCGGTTGCGCACCTGGTGTGCACAGCCCGATCCACACAGCGCGATCCACACAGCGCGATCCACACGGCGCGATCCACAAGCACGTGATCCACAAGCACGCGATCCACAAGCAGTCGCCCGGCGCCAGCCCCACCGGCCGGGTCGGGACGTCCAGGAGGGAGGGATCGGCACATGCGTTGCCCGTTCTGCCGTCACCCGGACTCCAGGGTCATCGACTCGCGTGAGGTCGAGGACGGCCAGGCGATCCGCCGCCGCCGCTCGTGTCCGGAGTGCTCGCGCCGCTTCACGACGGTGGAGGAGGCGCTGCTCGCGGTGGTCAAGCGCAGCGGCGTGACAGAGCCGTTCAGCCGCACGAAGGTGATCGACGGCGTGCGCCGTGCCTGCCAGGGTCGCCCGGTCGACGAGGACGCGCTCGCGCTGCTCGCCCAACAGGTGGAGGACGCGGTGCGGGCCAAGGGCCTGGCCGAGGTGCCCAGCCAGGAGGTCGGGCTCGCCATCCTCGGCCCGCTGCGCGACCTGGACGAGGTGGCCTACCTGCGCTTCGCGTCCGTGTACCGCTCGTTCACCTCCGCCGACGACTTCGCCGCGGCGATCCGCGACCTGGCCGCCCACCGCGAGGCGCGGCACCCCGCGGATCCGGGCGCCGAGCCGACCGCCGAGCCGACCGCCGGCACCCCGTCCACCAGCGCCGCAGCGGCGACCCGGCAGCTGTCCACCGAGCCGACCGGGGCAGCCCGATCGACCCAGGCGCCCGATCCGCCGCCCCGCCGCCCTGTCGGGGTCGGCTGACACCATCCAGCCGGGTCCCTCCCGGCAGCACCGCCGCTTTCGGACGCCCACGCAGCGTGGACGGCCGCGCACGACCAGCTTCGACCGCTCCGGCCAGGCCCGGAGGGACGCCACGAGGGGAAGGAACATTCATGACGGAAACCGTCGGTTCTGTCGGGACCGCATCGTCGGGGAGCGCGGCCAAGGGCCGTAAGGGCCGTTCCGACGGCGCGCGCGCCGGCCTGCGGCTGCAACGGCTGTACACGACCGACGGCGTGCACCCCTACGACGAGGTCACCTGGGAACGCCGCGACGTCGTGATGACGAACTGGCGCGACGGCTCGGTCAACTTCGAGCAGCGCGGGGTGGAGTTCCCGGACTTCTGGTCGGTGAACGCGACCAACATCGTCACGAGCAAGTACTTCCGCGGCGCCGTCGGGACGCCCGTGCGCGAGTCGAGCCTGCGGCAGATCATCGACCGGGTCGTCACCTCGTACACCACGGCGGGCGTCGAGAACGGTTACTTCGCGACCGACGAGGACGCGGAGATCTTCTCCCACGAGCTCACCTGGATGCTGCTGCACCAGGTGTTCGCCTTCAACTCCCCGGTCTGGTTCAACGTGGGAACCCCGTCGCCGCAGCAGGTCTCGGCGTGCTTCATTCTCTCGGTGGACGACACCATGGAGTCCATCCTGAACTGGTACCGGGAGGAGGGGCTGATCTTCAAGGGCGGCTCCGGCGCCGGGCTGAACCTGTCCCGGATCCGGTCGTCGAAGGAGCTGCTGTCCTCCGGCGGGACCGCGTCCGGCCCGGTCTCCTTCATGCGCGGCGCGGACGCGTCCGCGGGCACCATCAAGTCCGGCGGTGCGACCCGGCGCGCGGCCAAGATGGTCGTGCTGGACGTCGATCACCCCGACATCGCCGAGTTCGTCGAGACGAAGGCGCGCGAGGAGAACAAGATCCGGGTGCTGCGCGACGCCGGGTTCGACATGGACCTGGGCGGCGACGACATCATCTCCGTGCAGTACCAGAACGCGAACAACTCGGTGCGGGTCTCGGACGACTTCATGCGCGCCGCCGAGGCGACCTCGGAGGCCGGCCGGCAGTTCGGCCTGCGCGCCCGGCACACGGGCGAGGTCATCGACACCGTCGACGCGGGCGACCTCTTCCACTCGATCACCCGTGCCGCCTGGGAGTGCGCCGATCCGGGAATCCAGTACGACGACACGATCAACGACTGGCACACGTGCCCCGAGTCGGGCCGGATCAACGCGTCGAACCCGTGCAGCGAGTACATGCACCTGGACAACTCGTCCTGCAACCTCGCGTCGCTCAACCTGATGAAGTTCCTGTCGGACGACGGCACCTTCGACGCGGCGACGTTCTCCAAGGCAGTCGAGTTCGTCATCACCGCGATGGACATCTCCATCTGCTTCGCGGACTTCCCGACGCAGCCGATCGCCGAGACCACCCGGGCGTACCGGCAGTTGGGCATCGGTTACGCGAACCTGGGCGCGCTGCTGATGGCGACGGGTCACGCGTACGACTCGGACGGCGGGCGCTCGCTCGCGGCCGCGATCACCTCGCTGATGACCGGCACCGCGTACCGGCGGTCGACCGAGCTCGCGGCGATCGTCGGCCCGTACGACGGGTACGCCCGCAACGCCGACGCGCACAAGCGGGTCATGCGCAAGCACGCCGCGGCGAACGACTACATCCGGACCCTGGGCAAGAACGACTCGGCCACACTCAAGCTCGCGGCCAAGGTCTGGGCCGACACGCTGGCCCTGGGCGAGCGGAACGGCTACCGCAACGCGCAGGCGTCGGTACTCGCCCCGACCGGCACCATCGGGCTGATGATGGACTGCGACACCACCGGCATCGAGCCGGATCTCGCGCTGGTGAAGTTCAAGAAGCTGGTCGGCGGCGGCTCGATGCAGATCGTCAACCAGACGGTGCCGCGGGCGCTCGAGGCGCTGGGCTACCAGCAGGAGCAGATCGAGGCGGTCGTCGAGTTCATCGCCGAGCACGGGCACGTCATCGACGCGCCGGGCCTCAAGCGCGAGCACTACGAGGTGTTCGACTGCGCGATGGGCGAGCGGTCGATCGCGCCGATGGGGCACGTGCGGATGATGGCCGCCGTGCAGCCGTTCATCTCCGGTGCGATCTCCAAGACGGTGAACATGCCGGAGGACGCGACCGTCGACGAGGTGGCCGAGATCTACCAGCAGGGCTGGAAGATGGGCCTCAAGGCGCTGGCGATCTACCGGGACAACTGCAAGGTCGGCCAGCCGCTGTCGGCGTCCAACAAGAACCACGGCGAGAAGTCCGCCGACGCGTCCGCGGCTGCCGCTGTCGACGTCGTGCCGGCCGCGCCGCTGGTCACCGGGCCGGTGCGTCGCCGGTTGCCGAAGAAGCGCCCGTCGCAGACGGTCTCGTTCACGGTCGGCGGCGCCGAGGGCTACCTGACGACGGGCTCGTACCCCGACGACGGGCTCGGCGAGGTGTTCATCAAGCTCGGCAAGCAGGGGTCCACCCTCGCCGGCGTCATGGACGCGTTCTCCATCGCGGTGTCGGTCGGCCTGCAGTACGGGATCCCGCTGGAGTCCTACGTCGCGAAGTTCACCAACCTGCGGTTCGAGCCGGCCGGCATGACCGACGACCCGGACGTCCGGATCGCCACCTCGGTGATGGACTACCTGTTCCGCCGGATCGCGCTGGACTACCTGCCGCTCGAGAAGCGTGCCGAGCTCGGCATCTTCACGGCGGACGAGCGGACGCAGCAGGTGTCGTCGACCTACGGCGCCGAGCCGGCGGAGGAGGCGATCGTCGAGGACCTGCGCTCGACGGTGGACGCCACCCCGGTGGTGCGGCCGGCGTCCGAGGGCGGCACCCCGGTCGTCTCGGCCGACGCGGACGCACCGGCCGAGGCCCCCACGGCCACGGTGCACACGACCGGCCGGGCCGGCTCGTCGACGGAGCTGCTGGAGCTGGTGATCGGCAAGTCGGCCGACGCCCCGCTCTGCTTCACCTGCGGCACCAAGATGCGGCCGTCCGGCGCCTGCTACCTGTGCGAGGGCTGCGGCTCCACCTCCGGCTGCAGCTGACCCACCACACTCCGGGCCCGGCCATGGATCCCTTCCCTGATCCGTGGTCGGGCCCGGCGCCACGTGCGACCGGACGCACGGAGAGGAGCGGACGGTGGCGGTCGGATACGCCTACGTCGGCAGCATGCGCACGCGGCCGGGCCGGCGGGACGCGGTGATCGAGATCCTGCTCCGCTCGGCGGAGGGGTTGCGGGAGGCCGGATGTCACCTGTACCTCGTCGCCACCTCGGCCGACGATCCCGACGCCGTGTGGGTCACCGAGTCGTGGGAGACCAAGCAACACCACGACGACTCCCTTCAGCTGCCCGAGACCCGCGCGGCCATCGCCGAGGCGATGCCGATGCTCACCGGCGAGTTCGACGGACACGAGCTCACCGTCGTCGGCGGCCTCGGCTCCTGATCCGCCGATCGTCCGCGGCGGCCGCGGCTGGTGAACCGCCATCGCCGAGCCGCGCCTCCTGGGCGTGCTGGGGGTTCACCAGCGGATCGCCGGCACCCGGCGTGCACGCGGGGCGCCCTCGCCGACTGAACCCCTGCAGGGCGGACGGGCCCCGGAACGACGCGATCTGACCGGCAGCGGTGCAGTCGCGGGGCCTCGGCGCGACGAGGACGGCGACCCGTCGCCGGCTCCGGCGCCACCAGCGCGCGTGATTCGCGAGGCGAGCGGGTATCGGGGTCGGGTGGCGGATCAGGAGGGCGTGCGGCCCGGCGGGGCGAACCACATCGACGGCGCGCGCGACGAGCCGACGGCGCGGAACCGCGATCGGGTCGCGGTCGGCGCCGCGTGGGTCGCGGCGGCGCTCGGCATCGCCAGTGCGGCGACCAGCGCGTACTGGGCGTTCGGCGGGACGGCGCTGCTCGACACCGTCGGCGGCGAGATCGAGCGGTGGGGGCGGGAACGCGGACCGGCCGTGGCGTTCGCCCTGGCCGGGATCGTGCTCGTCAAGCTGGTGGTCGCGGTCGCCGCGCCGATCCTGGTCGGGATCGGCCACCCGCCGGCGTGGATGGCGGGCCGCGTGCCACGGATCCTCGGCTGGATCGCGGCGACGGTGTTGATCGGCTACGGCGGCGTGCTCACCGTCGCCGGGCTGCTCGTGCAGACCGGCGCGCTGACCGCGGCGCCGGACGCCGACCGCACCGCCATCGCGTGGCACGCCTGGCTGTGGGATCCCTGGTTCCTCGTGTGGGGCATCGCCTTCGCGATCGCCCTCCGGCGGAGCCGACCCGCGCGCACCGCCTGACGGCGCCGCCGTGCTCCCGCGCTCACCCCGGCCGCCGGTGAGCCGTCGCGTCAGCCGCCTCGGCGCACGCCAGCCGGTCAGCTCTCCGCGAGCGCTCGCGACAGGTCGTCCCAGAGGTCCTCGACGTTCTCGATGCCGACGCTCATCCGCAGCAGACCGGGCGGGATGTGTTCCTGCCCCGGCAGTTTCGCCCGCCGCTCCACGGTGGTCTCGACGCCGCCGAGGCTGGTGGCCGAGGTGATCACCCGCACCGCCGCGCAGGCCGCGTCCGCGGCGTGGGCGCCGCCGGCGAGCTCGAACGAGAGCATCGCGCCGAATCCCGTCATGAACGAGGCCGCCCGCTCGTGCCCCGGGTCGCCCGGCAGTCCCGGGTAGCGCACCCGATCGACCGCCGGATGCGCGGCCAGCCGCTCCGCCAGGACGTGCGCCGACGCGGCGCCGCGCTGCAGGCGCAGCGGCATCGTGCGAATCCCGCGCAGGCCGAGGAACGCCTCCAGCCCGCCGGGCAGCGCCCCGGTCAGCTGCCGGCGGCGCCGGAGCCGGACGGCGATCTCCTCGGTAGCCGCGACGGCGAGGCCGAGCATCAGGTCCGAGTGCCCACCGATGAACTTGGTCGCGCTGTGCACCACCACGTCGGCGCCGAGCGTCAGCGGCCGCTGCGCCAGCGGCGTCGCGAAGGTGTTGTCGACCACCACCAGCGCGCCCGCGGAGCGGCCGGCGCGGCACAGCGCGGGCAGGTCGGCGACGTCCAGCAGGGGGTTGGTCGGCGACTCCAGCCAGAGCACCTGCGCGCCGGCGGCGGCGGCCACCATGGCGTCGGTGTCGGTGATGTCGACGGCCGCGACGATCCAGCGGCCGTTCGCCTCGTCCGCCGCGAGCAGGGACCGGACCCCCGCGTACGAATCGGTCGGCACCACGATCCTCGAGCCGGCCGGCATCATGTCGAGCACGGCGGCCGCCGCGCCCATGCCCGACGAGAAGGCGACTGCGTGGCCGCCCTCGAGGGATCCGACGACCGTCTCCAGCGCCGCCCACGTCGCGGTGCCGCCGTCGCGCACGTACTCGGTCACCGGCGTGCCCTGGACGCCCGCATGGAAGTTCGACGCGAGGACGAGCGGGGCGTTGAGCGGCCCGCCCGGCGCCCGGTCGGGTCTACCCGCGGTCACCGCGACGGTGTCCGGGCGGGCGGAGGGAGGCGGGGCTGACCGTGCGGCGGGCCGTGCGTGATTGGACGGGTCCGTCACGGGCGACCACCCTCGGATCGGGGCCACCCGTCGGCGGCCGGTCCGAGGATCATCTCCGTCGCGCCGTCCTCCGTGCACACCGCCCCGACCGCCGCCGATCCCGGGCAGCCATCATCGCCCTCGGGGCGACCGCGCGACGGCCGGCCCGGGGTCGACGGTGACGATCAGGCCATCTCCGGCACGCGCAGGTGCGCGATGGCCAGGTCGAACTCGCAGACGTCCAGCACGTCGGCGTGCGCGTCGCCGGCGGCCTCCACCCGGATCACCTTGGCCGCCTCGCGGCTGCGGGCCATTGTCTCCTTGGAGTCGTAGACCACGTTCGACACCGCGTGACCCATCGTCCTGTCGACGAACAGGCTGGCGCTGCAGAAGCCGGACAGGCTCTCCATGGCCGGCATCGCGACCATCCGGAAGGTGTCGATCGCCCGGTCCAGGTGCCCCTGGTCGACGCGCATCCAGGTCGCGCGGACGCAGGCGTCGCCGCGGGTCTGATGGTCGCGGTGCACGACGGCGATCTCCCACTCCTCGACGAACGGGGCGCCGCCGAGCACCTCGCCGCCCTTCTCCCGCATCGGCCGGATCTGCTCGCTGCTCGCGCGCATCCGGTCCATGGTCTCCCAGCTGGTGGTGGCGATACACCGGCCGCCGTGGCGGTCGACCATCATCGACAGGCCCATGCATCCCGGCATGGCCATCGCCATCGGCATGAGCTCGTCGCGGACGAAGCCGACGCCGGCGTCGATGGAGTCCAGTCGAGCGTGGTAAGTGACGGACCGTGCGAACACGCCGCACCTCCTCAGGGTGGGTGTGCGTGCGACGCCCCAGCGGCGCCGCTGGACACCTCACCCTCTACCCGGCACCGGCGCAGTGCAATCCCCCGGAACGGGCCAGTCCCGGTCACGACCGCACAACGATTCGCCGCGATCCGCGCGCCCCCGGGCCGGTCGGTCCCGGGCGAACGCCCCGCCGGGCGGCGCCCGCCACCCCGGTCGGGCTGCGCCGCACCGCGCGTCTCACCAGGCCAGACGCGGGTCTGGCACCCTGGAGAGCACCGGCGCCCCCGCGTCGCCCGCCAACGAAGGGACCGTCTGATGAAGACGATCATGGGATGGATCGACCGTATCGTGTCGAAGCTGGCACATCGGAAGGTCAACAAGGACGAGGGCCGCTCCGGTTCCCGCTGAGCCCGCCATCACCCACACCACCAGGACGAGCAGCACACGAAAGGCGGGTCGGTGACCCAACCGTCGGGCCGCAGGCGCAACTTCCTGCCGCTGATCGCCGCCGCCATCGCCGGCGTGCTGCTGATCCTCGGGATCCGCTACTTCACCTCGTCGAGCGACGAGCCGGCGACCCCGAGCGCCGGGACCGACCAGTCCGCCGCGCCGAACACGCAGATCCAGCCGCCCCGCGACGGGTGCGTCACCGTCAATGTGGCGGCCTCCAGTGAGAAGGCCGCCCTGATGGGCGAGATCGCGAACGCCTACCGCGACTCGGGACGCACGGTCGACGGCGCCTGTTTCGACGTCGAGGTCCGCTCGGTGGCATCCGGCACGGCCGAGGCGAACCTCGCGGCGGGCTGGGACGAGACGCTGAACGGACCGCCGCCGGACGTCTGGAGCCCGGCCGCGTCGACCTGGATCAGCCTGCTGCGCACCGACCTGCAGGCCAAGGACCGGCCGAACATCGTGCCTGCCACCTCGGAGTCGGTGACGTCGACGCCCCTGGTGATCGCCATGCCGGAGCCGATGGCGAAGGCTCTCGGCTGGCCGGACACCCCGCTCGGCTGGGGAGACATCCTCGCGCTGGCCCAGGATCCGCAGGGCTGGGCGTCCAAGGGCCACCCCGAGTGGGGCCGGTTCACGCTGGGCAAGACCAACCCGACGATCTCCACCTCCGGCCTGGCGGCGACCATCGGAACGCTCGTCGCGGCCACCGGCACGTCCAGCGACCTGACCGAGGCGGCCCTCGAGCGGCCGGAGGTGCAGCAGTACCTCAAGGACGTGGAGAGCGCGGTCATCCACTACGGCGACACCACGCTGACCTACCTGTCCAACCTGCAGCGCGCGGACGACGCGGGCGCGGCGCTCGGCTACGTGTCCGCGGTGGCGGTCGAGGAGAAGAGCGTCCTCGACTACAACGCCGGCAATCCGAGCGGCAACCCCGCGACCCTCGGGGATCACGCGCCGCCGAGCGTGCCGCTCGTCGCGATCTACCCCAAGGAGGGCACGCTCTACAGCGACAGCCCGTACGTCGTCCTCGACGCCCCCTGGTCCGACGCCGAGAAGAAGGCCGGCGCGCAGGACTTCCTCGACTACCTGCTGCTGCCCGAGCAGCAGAAGGTCTTCACCGACACCTTCTTCCGGACCGCCGACCAGCAGCCGGGCGAGCCCATCACCTCGAGCCCGTACCTCATCGCCGACGGCGTGACGATCACCCTCAACCCGCCGGGGCCCGAGGTGCTCGCCGACGTGCGGTCGCTCTGGGCCGCGAACCGGAAGAGCGCGAGAATCTTGGTGCTGATGGACGTCTCGGGATCGATGTCGACGGACTCCGGCTCCGGCGGGCGCTCCAAGCTGGACCTGGCGAAGAGCGCAGCGACCACCGCGCTGGGCCAGCTCGTCGACACCGACCAGGTCGGCTTCTCGGTCTTCACCACCGATCTGCCGACGCCGTCCACGATCACCGCGGACCTGGTGCCGGTCGCACCGCTCGGGCAGAACCGACAGCAGATCACCGACGCAATCGCCGGCTTGATCCCGCTCAACGGCACGCCGCTGTACGCGGCGACCCGGTTGGCGGCGGAGCAGATGAACGCCTCGGTCGACACGGAAGCGATCAACGCCGTCGTCGTGCTCACCGACGGGCGCAACGAGTACACCGACACCGACCTCGACGGGCTGTTGCGCTACCTCGAGCAGACCTCGCAGGAGAACGGGGTCCGGGTGTTCACCATCGCGTACGGGCCGGACGCGGACCTGGAGACCCTCAAGCTGATCTCGGAGGCGTCCCGCGCGGCGGCCTACGATGCCCGTAATCCCGCGACGATCGACAAGGTCTTCGCGGACGTGCTGTCGAACTTCTAGCAGCCCCAGCGACCCCGGAACGGACACCATGGCCGGCTTCGCCTCCCGCGCGGTGCAGGCGCTGAAGGATCCGTGGAGCATCCTTGCCGCGGGCGTCGGGGCGGGCTCGGCGTGGGCGATCGGCCTGCCGGTCGGCGCCGTGGGCCTGGTGGGCGTCGGCATGCTGGGCGTGGCCGCGGCGGTCGGCGGCGCGATCCGCGGTGGCGACGGGGCGGGCGCCCCGGACGAGGCGCCGCTGCGGCCCGGCACGCACCAGGCTCAGCTCGTGGGCACGCTGCACGGCTACCGCTCGGACCTCGAGCAGCTGCAGCGCGGCTCGCTCGCGCCGGCCGTGTCGGTGTCCGCCGAGCAGGCCGTGGACGCCGCGCGGGGCGCCGAACGGACGGCGAACCGGGTGGCCAGGGCCGTGGACGCGGTCGACGACGCGGTCGCGCGCGCCGAGGACGTCGCGCGCAAGATGCCGCGGTCCGGCGAGGTGCGGGCCTCCGTCGGCCGGATGCTGGAGCGTCGCCGGGATCTGCTCGGCAAGCTGAACGCGGCCGTCGACGAGGTCGGCGAGCTGTACGCCAAGCTGCTGGAGCTCGGCACGACGGCGCAGCTGTCGGGGGTCGACATGGACGCCTCGACCGCGACGTCGGTCACGGCGCAGGTCAACGACCAGGTGGACGCGATCCGGGGCGCGTTCGACGAGTTGGAGGCCGATGCCTCGAGCGCCCGCGCGATGCTCTGACGGCCCGGCGAGCCCGTCGGGTCCTGGTGCCACCGACCCGTATGACCCCGCGTGCTCTCGTATGACGCAATTGCGTCATACGGGAGTGCCTCCGCTCATACGGGCTCGGCCGCGGACGCGGGATCAGCCGCGAGACCGACTGCGGAGCAGCGCGTGTCGGTGCCGGGCGGGCGCACCGCGGACGCGCGCGGACGAGGGGGCGGGTCAGCGCACGGTCAGCCACGCGGCGAGAGGGACGCGCCGCGCTGGGTAGGGTGGTCGGACCGCCCATCGACCCCGGGAGAGACGCATGCGCTCGTCCGTCAGGACCGCCTGCCTCCGCGGGAAGTCGCGGCCGGGACCGCCGGCCGGATGAGCGGAACCGGCGGATCCGGGCTGTTCGCGGCCGCCCCCTGGATCCTGCTCGGCTATCTGGCGCTGGCGCTGGCCGCCCCCCCGCTGTGCAAGCGCCTGGGCCGCACCGCCCTGATCGTGCTGGCCGCGCTGCCGGCGCTGACAACGGCGTGGGCGGCGGCGATGCTGCCGGACGTGCTGGACGGCGGCAACCTGCTGCACGCCGCGAGTTGGGTGCCGGCGCTGGACCTCACGCTGGACCTGCGCATGGACGCCCTGGCGATGATGCTGACGCTCGTCGTCGCCGGCATCGGCGCCCTGGTCATGCTCTACTCCGCGCGCTACTTCCCGGCCGACGACGATGCGCTGGGCCGCTACGCCGGGTCGCTGACCGCGTTCGCCGGCGCCATGCTCGGCGTCGTCTGGGCCGACAATCTCATCCTGCTGGTGATCTTCTGGGAGCTCACCGGCGTGCTGAGCTACCTGCTGATCGCGCACCGCACCGGCAAGCGCGCGTCCCGCATCGCGGCGTCGCAGGCGCTGTTCGTGACCACCGGCGGCGGCCTGGTGATGCTGGTGGGCGCCGTGATCCTCGGCGTCAACGCGGGCACGTTCACGCTGTCGCAGATCCTCGCCGACCCGCCCTCCGGCCCGGCGATCACCGCCGCGGTGGTGCTGATGATCGTCGGCGGTCTGTCCAAGTCGGCGATCCTCCCGTTCTCCTTCTGGCTCCCCGGCGCGATGGCCGCGCCGACGCCGGCCAGCGCCTACCTGCACGCCGCGACGATGGTCAAGGCCGGCATCTATCTCTTCGCCCGCCTCGCCCCGGCGTTCGCGACGCTGTCGGTCTGGCAGCCGATCCTGATGGTGCTGGGCGGCGCCACGATGCTCTACGGCGCCGCGATCGCGCTCCGCCAGCGCGACCTGAAGCTGCTGCTGGCCTACGGCACCGTCTCCCAGCTCGGCCTGATGACGCTGCTCATCGGCTGCGGCAACCCGGACGCGCTGCTCGGCGGGATGGCCATGCTGCTCGCCCACGCGAGCTTCAAGGCGCCGCTGTTCTTCGTCGTCGGGATCATCGACACCACCTGCGGCACCCGCGATCTCACGAAGCTCTCCGGGCTGGGCCGGGCGCGGCCGTGGCTCGCCGGGATGGCCGTCGCGGCCGCCGTGTCGATGGCCGGCATCCCGCCGATGATCGGCTTCGCCGCCAAGGAGGCGGGGTACGCCGGGCTGCTCGACGGTGGTCCGGCCGGCGTGGCGGGCACGGTCGTGATGGCGCTCGGGTCGGCGCTGACGGTCGCCTACAGCGCGCGGTTCGTGTGGGGTGCGTTCGGCGTGAAGCCGGGCGTCGCGACCGCCGAGCCTGGCCCGGCGTCGCGGCTGATGACCGGTCCGACCCTGCTGCTGGTGCTGATCGGCCTGGTGCTCGGCGTCGCCCCGGGCCTGCTCGAGCCGCTGCTGCAGTCGTTCGCGCAGACGGCCGGTCCGACGCATGCGGGCGCGATGGCCCTCTGGCACGGGCTGTCGCTGCCGCTCGCGCTGTCGGCCGGCGGCTGGCTGATCGGAGCCGCGGTGTTCGCCGCGCAGCGGGCGGGAGAGCGGCGGCGGGGCGCGCTCGCCCGACCCGGCGCCGGTTCGGAGGGCGCGTACCGCGCGACCACCGCCGGGGTGGACGCGGTTGCCGCCGGCGTGACGTCCGCGACGCAGCGCGGGTCGCTGCCGGTGTCGATGGGCGCGATCCTGCTCGTGCTGGTCGCGTTCCCCGGCACGATGCTCATCCGCTCGGGGCTCGGCCCGACGAACGTGCACTTCCTGCTGGAGCCGGCGGAGCTGATCCTCTCCCTGGTCATCCTCGGGCTGGCCGTCGCGACGTCGCGGGTCAAGCGCGGCCTCACCGCGGTGATGATGGTCGGCGGCGTCGGCTACGCGGTCGCCGTCATGTTCATCCTGCGCGGCGCCCCCGACCTCGCCCTGACGCAGATCCTGGTCGAGACGGTCACCCTGATCGCGTCGCTGCTCGTGCTCACCCGGCTGCCCGACACGGCGCTCTACGCCTCGCGCAAGGGCAACGGTTTCCGGCTCGCCATCGCGCTGGCCGCCGGCGCGCTGATCACGGCGCTCGCCCTGATCATCCCGGGGGTGCGCACCGCGACGCCGGTGTCGGTGGACCTCGCCGGGCCGGCGGTGGAGTTCGGCGGCGGCTCGAACATCGTGAACATCATCCTGGTCGACGTCCGCGCCTGGGACACCTTCGGCGAGGTCACCGTGCTCATCGCCGCCGCGACCGGGGTGGCCTCGCTGATCTTCCTGGTCCGGCGCACGGGCGCGGCGCCGCGCCGGCCGGGGGCGAGATCCACGATGCCGGAGCGGCCCTCGCCGTGGTTGGCCACCAACTGGTCGCCGCGGCGCTCCCTGCTGCTCGAGGTCGTGACCAGGATGATCTTCCACGTCATCGTGGTCTTCTCGGTCTACGTGCTGTTCGTCGGGCACGACGCGCCCGGCGGGGGATTCGCGGCCGGCCTGATCGTCGGGCTGGCGCTGGCCCTGCGGTACCTGGCGGGCGGCGCCTACGAGCTGGGCGAGGCCGCCCCGGTCGCCCCCGGCACCCTGATGGGCACCGGCCTGCTCATCGCCGCGGGCACGGCCGCGTACGGGCTCATCGCGGGCGGCGACGCGCTGGAGTCGACGATCCTCAAGGCCACCGTGCCGGTGCTCGGCGACCTGAAGTTCGTCACTTCGTCGATCTTCGACATCGGGGTCTACCTGATCGTCATCGGCCTGGTGCTGGACGTGCTGCGCTCGCTCGGCGCCGAGCTCGACCGGCAGGGTGCGCTCGAGCGGGCCGACCGCGGCGATGGCGATCCCGAGAACCGCGGCGACGGCAGCGCACGCCCGTCGCGACGCCGCGCCGGCCGGGGGTCGGGCCGATGAGCACCAACCTCGTCCTCGCGGTCACCATCGGCGGCCTCTTCGCCGCGGGCATCTACCTGATGCTGTCCCGCAACCTGATCCGGGTGCTGCTGGGATTCCTGCTCGCGGGACACGCGGTGAACCTGCTGCTGCTGTCCTCCGGCACCGACGGTGCCCCGCCGATCGTCGGCCAGCCCACCGGCGGCGAGCCGCTGGCCGACCCGGTGCCGCAGGCGCTGGTGCTCACCTCGATCGTCATCACCCTCGCGGTGTCCACGTTCCTGCTGACCATGGCCTACCGGAACTACCGGCTCACCCAGGATCCGGAGTTCGAGGACGAGCCCGACGCCTCGGAGCTGCTGGATCCCGACCCCACCGGGGGTGACGAGTGAACTGGATGCTGCCGGTGGCCATCGTGCTGCCGATGGCCGGCGCGGGCGTCACGCTCGTCGCGGGCCGGCGCCCGCGGATCCAGCGACTGGTCTCCGTCGGCGTCCTCGGCCTGCAGCTGGTCGTCGAGCTGCTGATGGTCGCCGGGCTCGCGGACACCCCGGCCCTGGTCATGCACATCGGCGGCTGGACCGCGCCGTTCGGCATCACCCTGGTCGCCGACCAGCTCGCCGCGATCATGCTGGTGGTCTCCACCACCGTCGCGCTGGCCGTGTTGATCTACGCGATCTCGCAGGGCATGGCGGACGAGGGGGAGTCGCCCGAGACGCCCGTGTCGATCTTCCATCCGACGTTCCTCATCCTGGCCACCGGAGTGTCCAGCGCCTTCCTCGCGGGCGACCTGTTCAACCTGTTCGTCAGCTTCGAGATCCTGCTGACGGCGAGTTTCGTGCTGCTCACGCTGGGCGGCACCAGGGAGCGGCTGCGGGCCGGCGCGCCCTACGTCGTCGTCTCGCTGCTGTCGTCGCTGATCTTCCTGTCGGCCATCGCGATGATCTACGCCGCGACCGGCACGGTGAACCTCGCCGACCTGTCGGTGAAGCTGTCCGAGCTGCCGGCCGGCACGGTGGCCGTGCTGCAGGCGATGCTGCTGGTCGCGTTCGGGGTGAAGGCCGCGGTCTTCCCGCTCTACGCCTGGCTGCCCGACTCCTATCCGAGCGCGCCCGCCCCGGTCACGGCGGTGTTCGCCGGCCTGCTCACCAAGGTCGGCATCTACGCGATCATCCGCGTGCAGACCGTGCTGTTCCCACCGGGCTCGTTCGGCACCCTGCTGATGATCGCGGCCCTGCTGACGATGGTGGTCGGCATCCTCGGCGCGGTCGCGCAGTCCGGCATCAAGCGGATGCTGTCGTTCACGCTGGTCTCGCACATCGGTTACATGCTGTTCGGCGTCGCCCTCGGTTCGCAGGTCGGCCTGGCCGCCGCGATCTTCTACGTGGCGCACCACATCCTCGTGCAGACCGCCCTGTTCCTGAGCACGGGGATGATCGAACGCGTCGCCGGCACCACCGT
Source organism: uncultured Actinomycetota bacterium (assembly GCA_963829945.1). Lineage (GTDB taxonomy): Bacteria > Actinomycetota > Actinomycetes > Mycobacteriales > Nakamurellaceae > Nakamurella. The sequence continues at coordinate 600,161 of CAWHKH010000004.1, forward strand.
GCTCTCCCGTCTCGGCGGGCTGGCCGCCGCGTCGCCGGTGCTCGCCATCCTGTTCTTCATCCCGGCGATGAACCTCGCCGGCGTGCCGCCACTGTCCGGCTTCCTGGGCAAGGTCGGGCTGTTCGAGGCCGGCATCGAGGACGGCCGCGTGCTGGCGCTGGTGCTGGTCATCGGCGGCGCCCTGACGAGCCTGCTCACCCTCTACGCCGTCATCCGGGTGTGGGGCCGGGCGTTCTGGCGGCCCGTGCCGGACGCGGTGCTGTCCGGCGGCGGCGACCCGCTGGAGACCGAGTCCGGCCGCTCGCCCGGCCTGCGCCGCCGCCTGCAGCGGGAGGCGCTGCGCCGGTCGGAGGCGCACGAGGCGGCCACGCTGCCGGGCGGCATGCTCGGCGCGACCACCGCGATCGTCGCGGTCGGGCTGCTGCTGACGGTGGCCGCCGGTCCGATCTACGCGTTCGCCGAATCGGCCGCGACGAACCTGATGGACCGGTCGGTGTACGTCGACGCCGTGCTGAACTCCGGCGAGCCGCCCCCGCCCGGCGCGCCCGGCACCCCGGAGGCCCCCGGATGAGCCCCGGCGTGCGGCGCGCCCGGGAACGGGCGGTCCAGGTGCGCGGTGCCCGCATCCCCGGCAGCGGCGGCTGGCGCCCGTACCTGCTCACGCTGGCTGCCCTGACGCTGGTCTGGATGGCCCTCTGGGGATCGGTGAGCCTGACCGTCATCCTGCTCGGCGTGGCGGTCGGCGCCGTCGTGCTGCTGCTGTTCCCGTTGCCGTTCTTGCAGTTCCGGTTCGGCGTGCACCCGTGGCGGATGCTGGTGCTGCTGCTGCGATTCCTCTGGGACGTCGTGGTCGCGAGCCTGCAGGTCGGCTGGCTGGCGCTGCGGCCGCGGCCGCCGCGACCGGAGGTGACCGAGGTCCAACTCACGACGGACTCCGACCTGCTGCAGTCGCTGACGGCGCTGGCGGTCTCGCTGGTGCCCGGCAGCCTGATCGTCGATCTCGACCCGGAGGCGAGGACCCTGCTCATCCACGTGCTGGACGGCGAGAGGCGTCCCATGTCGCAGTTCGCCGATCAGGTGCGCGCCCAGGAGCGCCGGATCCAGCTGGCCATCGGCGACGACTCCGTGCCTGCGGGCGAGCTGTCCCCGGCCCGCCGCCGGCCCGCGGACGCCGGCGGCCGCCGACCCGACCGGCGGTCCGCGAAGCGCCCGGACGGGCGCCGTGACCGGGGTGGCCGCCGATGATGCTGACGATGATCATCGCTGGCTGCCTGTTCGCGGTCGGCGCGGCGTTCGCGGCGGTTCGGCTGGTGATCGGTCCGACCCAGATCGACCGCGCCGTGGCGCTCGACGTGCTGCTGGCGATCGTCGTCGGCGTCCTGGTGCTGCTCGCCGCGGCCGTGCCGAGCTCGATCATGCTGGTGATCGCGGTGGTGGTCTCGCTGCTCGGGTTCATCGGCTCGTCCAGCCTGGCCAAGCTGCTGCCGCGGGACCGCCGATGAGCACCACCGACCTGATCGCCTCGATCCTGATCATCGGCGGCGCGGTGATGTCGCTGCTCGCCGGGATCGCGGTGCTGCGCTTCCCGGACACGATGTCCCGCATCCACGCCGCGACGAAGCCGCAGGTGCTGGGCATCATCCTGCTGATGGTCGGGCTCGGGCTGCGGCTGCAGTCCGCGGCCGTGATCGGCGTGCTCGTGCTGATCGTGGTGTTGCAGTTCGTCACCGCCCCGGTGTCCGCGCACCTGACCGTGCGGGTGGCGTACCGGAACGCGACCGACGAGTCCGATGCCGAACGGCACCGGCCGGGCGCGGACGACAGCCCGGCCGACTACGCCGAGCCGGCCGCCCGCGAGTCACGTCCGCCGCGCCGGGAGCCGCCGCCGCGGGATGGCGAAACCGGGGAGAACCGGGCCGGTCCCGCGCGGTAGCGTCCGAAGGATGACCCCTGATGAGCGAGCTTCGATCACGGAGATCTCCGACGGCTACGTCGCCGACATCGTCGCGCTGAGCCCGATGTACGCCACCTACATGGGCGTGCCGGGCCGGGAGGACACGCTGGACGACCTGTCGCCGGACGGGCTGGCCGCGATGAACCGGCTCGCCACGGACACGCTGGCGGCGGCCGGCGCCGCCCCGGCGGACGGGCCAGGCGAGGAGATCGCGCGCTCGGTGCTGGACGAGCGGCTGCGGGTGGACCGGGACCGATACGAGTCCGGCTGGGCGCACGGCAACCTGAACGTCCTCGCATCCCCGGTGCAGGAGGTTCGGATGGTGTTCGACCTGATGAAGACGGACACCGACGAGGACGTCGCGGTGATCGCCCGGCGGATGGCCGCGGTGCCCGACGCGCTCGCCGGTTACCGGGAGAGCCTCCGGCTCGCGGCCGGCCGCAGCCAGGTGGCCGCCGTGCGCCAGGTGGACAAGTGCGCCCGGCAGTGCGACACGTACGCCGGCCTGGACGAGGAACAGGGGTTCTTCAGCGCGCTGGCCGAGCGGCTCAACCCCGGTGGTGCCAGGGGCGGGGCGCTCGCCGCCGACCTCGCGCGGGGCGCCGCCGCCGCCGAGGCCGCGTACGCGGAGCTCGGCGAGTTCCTGCGCACCGAGCTGCGGCAGGCCGCGCCGGAGAAGGACGCGGTGGGGCTCGAGCGCTACACCCTCGGCTCCCGCGACTTCCTCGGCGCCACCGTCGATCTCGAGGAGACGTACCGCTGGGGCTGGCAGGAGTTCCTGGGCATCGAGGCCGAGCTGCACGAGGTGGCGCAGCGGATCGCGCCGGGGGAGGGCCCGAGCGCGGCCGCCAAAGCCCTGGACGACGATGCGAAGTACCAGGTCACCGGCCTCGACGCGCTGCAGTCCTGGATGCAGGGACTGTCCGACCGGGCCGTCGGCGACATGGCGGACAAGCACTTCGAGATCCCCGGACCCATGCGCAACCTGGAGTGCCTGATCGCCCCGCCCGGAGGCGGGATCGGCGCGTACTACACGGCGCCGAGCGACGACTTCAGCCGCGCCGGCCGGATGTGGTGGGCGGTGGAGCCCGGCCGCGAGGTGTTCTCCACCTGGCGCGAGACCTCGACCGTCTACCACGAGGGCGTGCCCGGTCATCACCTGCAGATCGCCACCCAGGTGTACCGGCGGGACCGGCTCAACGACTACCAGCGGCTCCTCGCCGGCACGTCCGGCCACGCCGAGGGCTGGGCGCTGTACGCCGAGCGGCTGACCCGCGAGCTCGGCTACCTCGACGACGACGGGCTGCTGCTCGGGCTGCTCGACTCGCAGCTGTTCCGCGCCGCACGGGTGATCGTGGACATCGGCATGCACCTGGAGCTGGAGATCCCGGCCGGCACCGGATTCCACGAGGGCGAGCGCTGGACCGGCGCGCTCGGCCTGGAGTTCCTCACCACGCGGACCCTGACCGAGCCGGCCACCGCGGCCGACGAGATCGACCGCTACCTCGGCTGGCCCGGCCAGGCGCCCGCCTACAAGGTGGGCGAGCGGGTGTGGCTCGCCGGGCGTGACGACGCCCGCCGCCGGCACGGGGACTCGTTCGACCTGAAGGCGTTTCACACCGCCGCGCTCGGCATGGGCGGCATGGGACTGGATCCACTGGCCGAGCAGCTCGCGAAGCTCTAGCCGCGGGCGCGGCTGGTCGCCTGTCGCCCGCCCGGGCGTGCCGCGGCCAGCGCGGTGTCGTCAGCGCAGGATCTCGACCAACAGCACCCAGGCGTTCACCACGCCGACCACGAACGAGATCGCGATGCCGGCGGAGATCCAGTACATGCCGTCCGGGTTGCCGAGCATCAGCAGCACCCCGCCGATCAACATCGGGATGAACGCGGCGTGCCACACCATGTAGTTCTGGATCGAGGTGCGGCGACGGTCCGGGTCGATTCCGGTCCGGATCGAGATGCGGATCGCGGCGATCCAATTGACCCCCGTGGTCAGCACCGTGAGCCCGCCCATCACCACGTGGCTCAGGCCGGGGATCAGGCCGAAGGTGGCGATCAGCAGGACGTTGACGAAGACGCCGATCGTCTGCGCGGCGCGCAGGACCAGGCGCTGCGACGCCAGGATCTTCTCGACGTTGATGGAGACCGCGACGACGACCAGACCGGCAAGCGCCGCGGCGGCGCCGGTCTCGGCGACGAAGAAGTCCGTCCAGTCCAATGCCTCGGCCGCGCCCTCGGGGGCGGTCAGGAGCAGGTCAAGCACGCGGTGATCCTAGGGGCGCGTCGAGCGGCAGCGGCCGCTCCAACACACCGAACGGACGCGGGTCGCCGGCGAACCGGAAGTGCCGCAGCACGTCCGCGAAGCCCAGCCGGCGGTACAGCCGCCACGCCCGGTTCTCGCCCTCAGGGGTGGACAGCAGCATGAGCGGCTCCGGCACCCGGCTGGCGAGCGCCCGCAGCAGCGCCTCCCCCAATCCGTGGCCCTGGGCGTCCGGCCGCACGTGCAGCTCGGTGAGCTCGAAGAAGTCGCCGAGGTGCGCGGGCGCGGTCTCCCGGAGCCCGCGCCGCACCTCGGAGTACCACCACTGGCCCGGTGCCCCGTGGTACCCGTACGCCAGCCCGATGATCTCCGAATCGCGCCCCCTGCTCCCCGGCGCCTCCGCCACCACGCAGGCAAACCCGTTGCGGCGGCTGTGTTCCGCCCACAGCGCGGATCTGGCGGTGGCCACCTCGGGCGGGTAGCGCATCGCCGCCAGGTAGACCTCGATCAGGTCGTCCAGCCGACGGCGGAACGTCTCGGCGTCCCAGTGCGCCAGCGGGGCGACGGCCGTCATGCGCCCATCGAAGCACGCGTGCCCCCCGCCGGACAGCCGACCGCCACGCGCGCGTCGGCGACTCCTCGGCGATCCCGCCCGACCCCGCCCGGGCGTCGGTCCCTGCCGCGCAGGTGCTCGTCGCTTCCCCTGAATCCGATGGATGTTGATCATGGAATCGGGCCGCGCGGCCGACATCGAGGTGCGAGCCGGTCGACCTGGCCCCGGGACGTCGACTGCGGTGTTGATCATGGTGGGAGTGACCCGCGAGCGGCGTGCCCGCCCAGCACCATGATCAAGAAGGTCCGCCGTCCGAACACGGCCACCATGATCAACACGTCCAACTGACCCACGCGGGCGGAGCGCGGGGCGGGGTCGCGGGGCGGGTCGCGGGGCGCGGGTCGCAGGTCGCGGGTCGAGGGTCGCCGGCCCCGTCACAGCGACGGCCCGGCGCAGGCCTTCCGATGTGGATCGAACACACGTACACTCGAACACGAGTTCGATTGACGATCTGGAGCAGACCAGATCAGCCCCGCTGCAGTCCCGAGCAGTCCCGAGCAGCCCCCCGATCAGTGAGGTGATCCGCATGCAGGCGACGACGACCCGACCCGCCCTGTTCGCCGTCCCGACGTCGGCCGCCGTCGACATCGCCAGCCGCCGCCGGTCGCCGGCCGCGGAGCGCGGACGGCCCGCCGGCATGGGCCGCCCCCGACCGGCGCGCGCCGGCCTGCCGTCGCTGCACGCTCCCGTACCAGAGGCGGCCCGCGAGCTGCTCGCGGATGCGGGACGGGGACTCGGCCGCGCGATCCGCGAGCAGGACGCGGCTGACCGCTACGCCGCGGCCCACCTCGCGGCCCTGCGCGCCGGGGCGGCGCTGCTGGCCGCGCGGACGCGGCCGGTGCGCGGCCGGCGGGGGAGCGTCTGGGAGCTGATCACGAAGGTGGCGCCGGAGTTCGCCGAGTGGGCGACCTTCTTCGCGGCGGGGTCGGCGAAGCGGCGCGCCGCCGAGGCGGGCCTGCCGCACGCGGTCCGACCCCGCGAGGCGGACGACATGGTCCGGCAGGCGGCGGTTTTCGTCGATCTGATGCAGGACGCCGTGCTGGACCGGCCGCTGCCCGCGAGCTGACGCGCCCCGGTTGTCCGCGCTGCAGCCTGCGCCGCTGCTCGCGCCGCCCAGGGCGCCGCTCGATGTTCAGCGCCGGGCGCGACCTGCCCGCGCGACGGATCGAGCGACCGATCGAGCGACCGATGCGAGCGATCCGCTAGCGCCGCACCCGCTGCCGGGCCCGCAGGAGGCGATCGAGCAGGGCGTCGAAGCTGGCGGCGATCTCCCGCGCGCCGGCCGTCGGCCAATCGTGGATCGGCACGCCGGCGCCCTGCGCCTGTTGCACCGCGGAGCGGTCCGGCAGCACGGGGGACAGCACGAGCGGGCCGAACAGCTCCCTGAGCTCCGCGAGCCGGTACTCGTGCTCGGTCACCCTGGGCCGGAAGCGGTTGATCACGACGCCCAGCGGCTGCAGGGCCGGCCGGTGGGCGTGCCGCTCGGTCTGCACCGCCTCCAGCGCGCGCTGGACGCCGGTGACGGCGAACAGCGACGGTTCGGTGACGAGCACAGCGCGGTCCGCGGCGATCAGTGCGCTGCGGGTCAGCTGACCGAGCGACGGCGGGCAGTCGATCAGCACCAGATCCGGCGCCGAATCGACCTTCTCGAGGGCTCCGGCGAGCCGGAACAGCCGCTTGCTGCCCGGATCCGGGTGGTTGTGTGCCTCGGTGCGCTCACTTCCCGGCAGGATCCGCATGGAATCGCCCCAGGACGTCGGGCGAACGGACCGGGCGATCAGCTTGCGCGTCGGGTCGTTGAGCACCTCGGCGATGCTCGGCCGGACCCTCGCCGCGGAGCCGTTGAGGCTCGGATCCACCGCCTCCGGATCGACGGTCGCGGTGGTGTTCACCTGCGGGTCCAGGTCGACGAGCAGGGTGTCGACGCCCCGGTGCGCCGCCGCGGAAGCGAGGCCCAGCGTGACCGTGGTCTTGCCGACACCGCCCTTGAGACTCAACACGCTGGCCACGAGCACGGGCCCACCGTACAGGCCGGAACCGGCCGAACCGGGGAAGCGACAAGCGCGCCGGATACGCTTCCCGTCACGGCGTTTCGCGCCGCGTCGCGCGGCGCGCAGCGGCACCCGCGCCGATCGGGGCGGGTGCCCGGCCGAGCAGGACCGCCGCGGCAGGCCGGCGCCACGCCACGCAGGGCACGCAGAGGAGGGACCGATGATCGACGCGCGGCGGCCGACGACCGGCGATCCCCTCGACGAGGTCCTCGCTGGGCTGGCGATGGCCAGCACGCAGGCAGGGGACGAGGCGGCTCCGGCCCGCGCGACCGTGGTCGACGTCGGCGGCGGCAGTGGCACCCGCGCCGTGCCGCTGGCCCTCCTCGGCTGCCGGGTGTCGGTCATCGACGCGTCCGCCGACGCGCTCGCCATCCTGCACCGGCGGGCGGACGAGGCCGGCGTCGCCGACCGCGTGACCGGCAGGCAGGCGGACGCGCACCTGCTCGGCACCGTGGTGCCGGACGGCGCGGCCGACCTCGTGCTCTGTCATCACCTGCTCGAAGAGGTGGACGATCCGGTCGCGACGCTGGCCGCGATGGCCAGGGCGCTCCGGCCGGGCGGCACGCTGTCCGTCGTGGTCACCGGCCGGCTCGGCGCCGTGATCGCCCACACGATCGCCGGCCGCTTCACCGACGCGGCGACGATTCTCGCCGATCCGGACGGCCGGATCCCGCCGGCCGACCCGCTGCGCCGACGGTACGACCCGGACGAGCTGGTCGAGGCGATCGCCGCCGCGGGGCTGGCCGTGCGGTCGGTGACCGGCGTCGGCGGCGTGGCCGCGCTCGCCACCGGCGTGGCGTGGCAGGCGGCCGCTGTGGGCGGTTCCGAGTCGGCCGCGCTGGACGGCGCGTTCTCCACCCATCCCGTGCTGCGCCGGCTGGCCCCGGAGGTGCACGTCGTCGCGACCCGGACGGCACCCGACGCGCCGGCCGGGCCGGGCGCCTGACGCCGATGCGGGGGCGCACGGTTGTGAGCGGTCCGGCGTGAGCCGCGAGGTCGCGAGGTCCCGGCAGGTGACGGCCGATCCCGCGGCGGTGGACGACTCCGCCTGCACGATCCTGCATGTCGACATGGATGCGTTCTTCGCGATGGTCGAGGTGCGCCGCGACCCCGGGCTCCGCGACCGGCCGATGATGGTCGCGGGCGGCGGCCGCAGCGTCGTGCTTTCCGCGACCTACGAGGCGCGCCGGTCGGGCGTCCGATCCGCGATGCCGGTGGGCCAGGCGAGGGCGCTGTGTCCCGGGATCATCGTCGTGCCGCCCGATCACGCTGCCTACCGCGAGGCGTCCGTCGCGGTGATGCGGCTGTTCGCCGAGGTGACGCCGATCGTCGAACCGGTGTCCGTGGACGAGGCGTTCCTCGACGTGTCCGGCGCCCGGCGGCGCTTCGGCCGTCCCGGCGAGATCGGCGTCGCGCTTCGCGCCCGGATCCGCGACGAGCTCGGGTTGCCGGCGACGGTCGGCGCGTCGTCCACCAAGTTCGTCGCCAAGCTCGCGTCCGGACTCGCGAAACCCGAGGGGCTGCTGCTGGTTCCGCCGGCGGACGTGCTGGCATTGCTGCACCCGCTGCCGATCACCGCGCTGTGGGGCGTCGGCCCGCGGACGGCCGCCCGGCTCACGGAGTGGGGGCTGGGCACGATCGGCGACCTCGCCGCCACGGACGTCGGCGTGCTCCGTCGGGCGCTCGGCGACGCCGCCGCGACCAAGCTGCACGACCTGGCGTGGGGGCGCGATCCGCGGGTGGTCACGCCGGACACGGCCGAGGCCTCGGTGGGCGCCGAGGTCACCTTCGAGTCCGACACCGCCGATCCCGCGGTGCTCGAGCGGCACCTGCTGGCGCTGGCCGAGCGAACGGCGCGGCGTGCGCGCCAGGCCGGCCAGCGCGGTCGCACCATCGCGATCAAGGTGCGTTTCGACGACTTCACCACGGTTACCCGCTCGATCACCGTGCAACCGGCCACGGACGCGTCCCGCGAGGTGCACGGGCACGCGCGGGACCTGTTGCGCAGGCTGCGCACCGGGCGCGACGCGGGCCGGCGGATCCGCCTGCTCGGGGTGCGGCTGGAGGGTCTGCGGCCCGCCGCCGAGGTGACGGAGCAGCTCGCCCTCGGAGAGAACGCGGACGCCCCCGGCTGGCGCGAGGTGCAGGGCGCCGTCGATCGCGCCGTCGAGCGGTTCGGTGCGGCCGCCGTCCGCCCGGCCACCCTGGTCGGGCCGCCGGAAGCGTCGCCCCGGCCCGGGATGGCGGGCGCCGGCACCGGTCTGCCCGTTCCGGATCGATCAAGTCCCCGAGCGCCCGGCCGTCCGCGACGGCGCGGCCACGGGACGGCGCCGGGCGGATACGAGGCCGGGTTGACGGCCGCCGCCGGACCGCCCGGCACGGCGGACCGCGGCTCGGCCGGATTGCCCACCGATCACCGGTCGAACACCGGTCGGACAGCGGGTCGATCGTCGGGATCGTCGCCGGGCCGATCACCGGGCGAATCCGCTGATCACGGCCGTCGTGCCGAACCCTGAACGGGCCGAACGATCCTCGGGCACGTGGCCTTGATCACCCGTCGGGGGTGAAAAGGTTGCAGATTTCCTACTGCGCTAGTGGACCGCGCTCCCTGCTCGTATTCTGGTCGTAGGTCGCCGGTTGGCGGCCGTAGGATGTGACCCACCAGCGTAGGTCTGTGCCGGAGGAGGGGACCCATGCCGCTCTCCGAGCACGAACAGCGGATGCTCGACGAAATCGAGCGCGCGCTCTACGAGGACGACCCCAAGTTTGCGACCAGCGTCAACGTCAGCCGCATTCGTCGACGTCGTCCCATCGTCGCGGGCTGCTTGTTCGTTGCCGGTCTTGTCGCCCTTGTCGTCGGCGTCGTCGCGACCCAGAGCGTGCTCGCGCTCGGCGTGATCGTGAGCGTGCTCGGCTTCCTCACGATGGTGGCCGCCGTGGGGCTGTTCGTCTTCGGTCAGCCCGGCCAGCGCGCCGCCAAGGGCCTCGAGAAGGGCAACACGAAGTCCTCGCCCTCTCTCGGCAATCGCATGGAGGAGCGCTTCCGCCGCCGCTTCGACGAGCCCGGCCAGCAGTAGAACCGGTCTCCCGCCAGCACTTCTCGTTCCTTCGCGCCCTGTTGACCGCTGCTCCGGTCCCGCCGCGCCACCCTCTTCCCCGGCCGCGTCGCCGAGTCCGACCGGCCGCCATCCGGCCCAGCACCCCGACCGGGTTCCCGGCCCGCGCCCTTGCCGGGTTCAGCGGGCGAGGCTCAGCGTCGCCACCAGGACGGCCGCACGGAGCGGGGCACCAGGCGGTCGATGACCGCGAGCGGTGCGGCGCGGTCCAGCGCCTCCTCGAGCGTCCGGGCCGCCGCCGACAAGCGCCGCCCGGCCGGGTGTTCCAGGATGCCGACGGTCGCGGCCCGGCGCGGCGGGGCCTCGCCGTTCCCGCCGCTCGCCGGCGCGCCGATGGGGCCGTCCCCGGCGGCCGTACCCGCATCGATGCGCAGATCCGACTCGCGGACACCCGCCGCGCCGGCGCTGTACCACTCCCGCTCCGCGGCCATCACCACCGCCCGCAGGTCGTCGCGGCCGGCGCCGTCCAGGTGCGCGGCCTTGGCCAACCGGTTCGCCGTGGCACGTGCGGACTCCGCCGCGTTCAGGCCGAGGCCGTGATCGACCGCCAGGTCCTCGATCTCCCGCCACACGGCCGCGGCCGCGCCCGGCCCGCCGGCGTCCCCGGCCGCGAGCCGGTGGCGCCGCCGTGCGGTCCGCACGATCGACGGCAGCGCACCGAGCGCGCCCAGCACCGCCAGGGCGAGAAACACGAACCACACCGTCGGCCCGATGTCCGGACCGCTCGGGGCCGCGGTCGTCGATGACCCCGCGGCGTCGATCGTCGGGATGTCGTCGGAGTTGTCCCCGGTCGGCACGTCGTCGGAGGCGAGGCCGCCGGTCTGGGCGGAGCCGCCGGTGGTCGCCGGCGCGGATGTCGCCGTGCCGGTCGGCGCCGCGAAGCCCTGCTGCCCGCCCTGCCCGGCGCCGAGCGGGGTGGGATCGAAGCGCACCCATCCGGCGGAGTTGAACAGCACCTCGACCCACGCGTGTGCGTCGTTGCTGGTGATCACGTAGCTGCCGTCGGGTCCCTGCTCGCCCTGCGTGAAGCCGACGGCGACCCGGGCCGGGATGCCCACCGCGCGCAGCATGATCGCCATCGCCGAGGCGTACTGCTCGCAGAATCCCTGCTTCAGGCGGAGGAAGTCGACGAGCGGGTCGCCGCTGTCGCCCACCGGCACGTCCAGCGAGTAGGCGAACCCGTTCACCGAAATCCCGTTCACCGAATCGGTGAAGTAGTTCGTCAGCGCCTGGGCCTTGTCGAAGGCCGTCTGCTGGCTCGCGGTGACCTGCTCGGCCAGGGCCGTGACCTCGGGTGCGAGCTCGCCGGTCTCGGTGAGAATGCCGCCGGGGGTCACGGTGTCGACGCGGAGCTCGTCGGCCGTGGGACGCGACTCCGACACGGTGATCTGGTACGGGCCCGGGGTGACCGCCTCGTCGCGGTGCACCGACTCCAGCGCCGCGTCGAAGGACCAGCCCGCATCCAGGCCGGCGATCTGGTTGGTCCCCGAGTAGATGGGCAGGAACCGGTCGCGATAGGCGGACGACGCGACCGTCACCGTGACCGCGTCGGGCGGCGGCGCCGTGCTCGGCAGCTGCCCGCTGGAGAGCGTGTCGACCGACCAGCCCTCGCCCGGCGTCCACTTCTGCAGGCCGATGGTGCGCAGGTAGTCGGGGGCCGGGAGCCCGCTGACGCGCATCATCTCGACCGGCTCGCCGCGGGTCAGGTTGCCCTTGAGGGAGGCGAACGGCGAGAGGCCGACGCCGGTGCTCTCCCCGGTGATCCCGCTGCGCGGGAGCCGGCCGGCGGTGCCGACGGTCGTCATGGCCGACGCGGCCAGCAGGGCGACGACGATCGTGACCGCGGCGATGGCGATGCCGGCGGCCACCCGCGCGGCGCCCGCGCCGGCCCGGATGCGCCGGCCCTGCAGGCCGGTCGTGACGAGCAGCAGCGCGTAGAGCAGCGCGGGCCCGGCGAACGCGAACCACGGCAGCATGTTCAGGTTGATGGACGCGGGCACGGAGTAGACGCACAGCAGCGGCAGGGCGACGAGCGCGGGCGCCCGGCAGACGGCGATGAGGATGTCGACGATCAGGGCGGTGACGCCGACCGTGGCCGCCGTCAGGAACGACAACTCGACGGTCGCCGGCGCGGGCGGCACCGACTGCCGGATCTGCTCCCAGGCGCCGCTGAGCAGGTCGCCCGCCTCGCCGAGCACGGTGCCGTTCGGCAGCACGCCGCCGATGCCGCCGGTGGTGAACAGCGCGGTCAGCGCGATGCACACGGCGGCGACCTGCAGCACCATGACGAGCACGGTGGGCACGCGGGCCAGCCGGGCCCCGACCCCGACCAGCCAGATCACCGCGATCACCTCGACGGTGGGCCACCACCAGCCGTCGCCGCTGATCATCGGGGGGATCGCCGCGGTCGCCGCGAGCACGGCGAGCGCGCCGATCAGCGTCGGCACCGCGAGCACCGGGCGCTCGGCGGGATCGGGGTCCGACGGGCGCGGCCCGCCGGCCGGGTGCCGGGTGGGCTCGGCGCGCGGCGGCCGCGCGGGCGCGGCCGGGGGAGTCGCGGTCGTGGTCACCGCGCCACCCCGGCCGCCACCGGCAGCTCGATGGACCGCTCGCCCGCCCGCTCGTACGCCGGGGACCCGGAGCACGCCCGGCCCCACGCCACGGCCAGGTCGTCGTCGGCGTGCACGTCGATCACCCGCCAGCCGGCCGTGCGGAGCAGCGCGACGCCCGCGCTCAGCGGGGGATCCGCGGCGCGCGCGGGCCGCCCGATCGGCCCCACGCCCGCGCGATCGACGCCCGGATCTCGGTCGGCCGTCCCGCGGGCAGCCCAGCCCGCGGTGTGCAGCACGAACGCCACACCGTTGGTGTTGCGCCGGCGGGCGGCGACCAGGGTGCGCGCGGACGGGACGTCGATGTCGCCGAGGATCGCGACGATCAGCCCGGAGCCGGCGATCGACGTCGGGGACAGGGTCGCGCCGGGGTCGGGCTCCACGACCGCCAGCTGGGCCAGCACGTCGTCGGTGATGTCGCGACCGCGCGCGAGCACGGCGCCCGCGTGCGTGGTGAGCCTGATCTGGTGGTCCGCCGCGAGCAGGTGCTCGCTGATCGACGCGGCCAGGGTGATGGCGGACTCCAGGCTGGACTGCGCGCCGACGCCGCGGTGCGAGGCCGCCCGGTGGTCGAGCATGACAGTCGCCTCGCCGTGGGACACCGGCTCGTCGAGCCGCACCATCAGCTCGTCGTGCCGCGCGGAGGCGCGCCAGTGGATCGTGCGGATGTCGTCGCCGTTGCGGTACTGCCGCACGCCGACGTCGGGGTCGCCGCCCGTCGCGCCGGCCACCGCGCGATCGGCGGCCGCCGACCGGGACCCGGTGCTGACCGGCATCCCGGCGAGCCGGATGACGTGCGGCACCACCAGCACCTCGGTGCGCACGGGCAGGGTCCGGACCTCCTCCCACAGGCCGAACGGGTCGCCGATGCGGACGGTGGGCGGACCGACCAGGAACTTGCCGCGCCGGTCCGCGCGCAGCGGGTAGTCCGTCTGGCCGCGCTGGCCGGGCCGCAGCGGCGGCAGCAGGCAGCGCACGCCCCCCGTCAGGTCCTCGGTCGGCGGCTCGGCGATCTCCAGGGTGGACGAGCGGATGGTGCCGTTGTTGGTGAGCGACAGCGAGACCCGGCCGTGCGTGCCGGAGTCGAGCCGGGCCGGGAACACCTGGTGCGCGGCCGTCAGCCGCACCCGCCGGGCCATTCCGGCAAGCATCCCGGCGATCGGCAGCAGCGCGGCGAAGATGCCGACCCGCAGCAGGTCCCGCTCGTCGAGCACGAACGCGCAGACGATCGCGGCGATCCCGCCGGCCAGCAGGCAGCGTCCCCTGGTGGTCAGGCCTTTGAAGCCGCCGGCGGAGTCTGACCCGGACCGGGACCGCCGGCCGCGCCGGCCGTCAGGCACCTCGCGGCACCCGGATGCGACTCAGCAGCACCGAGACGATCTCCTCCGCGGACCGATGCGCGGCGTGCGCCTCGACCGTCAGCAGCAGGCGGTGCGCGAGCACCGGGATCGCCAGCCGCTGAACGTCGTCCGGCACCACGAACGCCCGGCCGTCCAGAGCAGCGGCGGCCTTCGCGGCCCTCGCCAGGTGCAGCACGGCGCGCGGCGACGCGCCCAGGCGCACCTCCGGCACCGCCCGTGTCGCGCCGATGATCTCCACCAGGTACTGCCGCAGCGCCGGCGCGAGGTGCACCGACTGGGCCGCGTCGATGAGCGATGCGATGGTGGCGCCGTCGGTCACCGCGCGCAGCTGGTCGAGCGGGTCCACCCGGTCGCGGTCGGCCAGCATGCCGATCTCCGCCGCGCGGTCGGGGTAGCCGATGGTCAGCCGAGCCAGGAAACGGTCGCGCTGCGCCTCCGGCAGCGGGTAGGTGCCCTCCATCTCGACCGGGTTCTGGGTGGCGAGCACGAGGAAGGGGCGGGCCAGCCGGTAGGAGGTGCCGTCCACCGTGACCTGGCGCTCCTCCATGCACTCCAGCAGCGCGGACTGGGTCTTCGGGGACGCGCGGTTGATCTCGTCGGCGACCACGATGTTCGCGAACACCGGTCCCGGCCGGAACTCGAACCGCGAGCTCTGCCGGTCGTAGACGCTCACGCCGGTCACGTCGCTCGGCATCAGGTCGGGGGTGAACTGCACCCGGCTCACCGTGGAGTCCACGGACTTGGCCAGAGCCTTCGCGAGCACGGTCTTGCCCGTTCCTGGCACGTCCTCGATGAGCAGGTGACCCTCGGCGAGCATCGCGATCATGCCGAGCCTGAACGACCTCGGGCTTGCCGAGGACGACCTCCGAGATCGCGGCGGCGATGCGGCCGCCGATCTCGGCGACCTGGTCGAGGTTCGCGGCGGGGCGGGTGTCCGATGCGGTGGACCTGGTCGCCGCGCCTGGACCGTTGGGCACATCCAGGTCGACCTGCTGAGCCACCGCTTTCCTCCCGATCGTCGGCAGAACTCGAGACACACCAGTGTGCCTGGCCGGACGCGCCGAACGGGATTCGATCTTGATCCGGTTCACGGCCGACTCACACAGTCTGCCAGCGCTTCGGCCCCGGGTCGTTCGCCTTTCGAACCCGGAGCCGGTGATACCTTCCTGGCGCCGGATCATGACGACCGTCAGGGGACCTTTCGTGACCGACGATCAGTCGTTGGAGCAGCGCCCCGCCGGCCCGGGCGGTGCCGGATCGGTTGGAATCGGATCAGCCAGTCTCCGCGTCGACGGGCCAGTCGCCTCGCCACCGCCGCGCTCCGCTCAGCGCCTCATGTCAAGCGTCGAGCCGTACCCGCACGCTGTCCGCTGGGCGCTGCTCTGGGTGGCGCCGGTTCTGTTGATCGGCGTGACCTGGGTGTTCACGAACCCGCCCGGTGCCGCTCCGGACGAGCCCGATCACTTGGTGAAGGCGATCGCCGCCGGGCGATTCGACATCGGGGTTCCGTTCACCGGCTCGTTCGGCGACGATCCGATGCTGCTGCGCAACGCCTCGATTGCGCGCACGGTTTCGATCCCGGCGAACCTCGCCCCGGACGGCTTCCTCTGCACGGCCTTCCAGCCGAATCAGACGGCGGCGTGCCTGCCTGCCGCATCCTTCGGGAGCGCCGAGCTGGTCGCGCGCACCACTCCGGTCGGGGCCTATCCGGTGTTCGGCTACATCCCCATGGGTTGGGCTACCCTCGCGGCCGATTCGCCGACGCGCGCCTTCCAACTCGCGCGGCTCACATCCTTGCTGATTTCCATGGGCCTGCTCTTTCTGGCCGTCTGGCACCTCACGCGGTGGCTCGGGCGCGGCGCCGCCGTCGGCGTCGCGCTCGGGGCGACGCCGATGGCGTTGTACGCGGCCGCGTCGGTTTCAACGAGCGGCATCGAGATCTTCGGTGCCGCAGCGGTCGCGGCGGTGGTGGCGGTCGCCTCTCGCGTGCCCGCCACACTCGCCGACAGGCGCACGCTCGCTGCGTTCACCATCGCCGCGTGCGCTCTCGTGCTGTCCCGCCAGCTCGGGGTGGCGACGCTGACCCTGCTGGCATCGATCGCGCTCGCCCGCGGTGGAGCAAGGGTGATCTGGTCGGAGCTACGGCGCGGCCGCCCGGCGATGATCATCGCGCTGGCGACGATCTGCCTGTCGACCGCCGCACTCGCGGTCTGGGAGGTGCGCTATCGACCATCCCGTGCTCACCGGCCCGGTGTTTTCCGTCGGATGCGCTGTCGGGGTTTGTCGATCACAGCCTGGATTTCCTGAGGTCCGGCGTCGGGGTGCTCGGGTGGTTGGACACGCCCCTGCCGGCTCCGGTCATCGGGCTATGGGTCATTGTCGCCGTGACCGTTTGTGGGGCCGCGGTTCTCGTCGGGCGGCGGGCAGACCAGATCACCATCGTCGGAAGCTTTTTCGCGATGCTCGCAGTCGCCTATGTCACCTACGCGACGGTCTTCTTCCCGGTCGGGTTCGGTCTCCAAGGCCGACATCTCATCGCGATGTTCATGATCATCCCGATCCTCGGGAGCATTGCCCTTGTCGAGCGTCTTGGCGCCGAATCCGGCCGTCGGGTCGCGATCCTCGTGGGTCGCGGCGATCCCTGTGATCCACTTCGTCGCGATCCTCGCCAACGGCCGGCGCTATGCAGTCGGTCTCGACGGGCCGACCTGGTTCCTCGATGCGGCTCAATGGGCGCCCCGCTTCGGCTGGTGGCCCTGGCTGGCCCTGGCGTTGGCGGCCTCGCTCGCGATGGCTGCCGTCCTCATCCGCGGCGGCCGCGAACACGTGGCTCCGCGGATTCCTGCTCCGCTTCCGGGGGGATTGACCGATGTTCCGCGGTAGGACGCTCTCGGTCATCCTGCCGACGTACAACGAGAAGGACAGCATCGCGGACACGATCGTCCGGTTCGAGGCACTCGGAATCGTCGACGACATCGTCGTCGTGAACAACAACGCGGTGCGCGGCACCTCCGAGGAAGTGGCGACGACGACGGCGCGCGAGATTGTGGAGGTCCGACAGGGGTATGGCGCGGCAATCCGCCGCGGGCTCTCTGAAGTCGACACTGAGTTGATCTGCGTGTGCGAGCCGGACGGCACCTTCGACCCCGCCGACCTGCTCAAGCTGCTGCCCTTCACCCGTGAGTGCGACTTTGTCGTCGGATCGCGCACTGTCTCGAACTTCATCTGGGAAGGGTCCAACATGGGCTGGTTTCTCCAGTGGGGGAACTGGGCCGTCGCCAAGCTCATCGAGGCGCTGTTCAACACGTCGTATCTCAGCGACGTCGGATGCACGTTCCGAGTCATCAGCCGACAGCGTGCGCGGGACATCCAGGCGCGCGCGACGGTGGACGGATCGTCCTTCGGTCTCGAGATGATGCTGCTTGGAGTGGTCGCCCGCGCCAAGATCGTCCAGGTGCCGGTGAACTACCTGCCGCGGGTGGGTTCGTCGTCGGTCACGGGCGACACCCGCAAGGCGATCCGGCTCGGGCTGGAGATGCTTCGGATGGTCGTCCGGATGAGGATCAGGACGCCGCCGGCCAAGCGCGGGACGTCCCGCTCGACCCCCCGTGGCGGCATCGTTCCGTAACAGATTCTTGCTACGGTCACGCCGTGATGACGCAGCGACAGCCCGGCACGGTCGACGCGTGCTGACCTGGTTGCGCGGCGCCGGGCTCGCCCTCGCCCGTCAGCTGGCGAAGTTCGGTCTGGTCGGCGCCGCCGCGTTCGTCGTCGACGTCGGATTGTTCAACGTGCTCCGCTTCGTGGGCGACCCACCGCTGATGGCGGATCAGCCGTTGCTGGCGAAGATCATCAGCTCGGCCGTGGCGACGGTGGTCGCGTGGCTCGGCAACCGCTATTGGACGTTCCGCGCCACCAGGCGGCCGCAGAAGCGCCGCGAGTTCGTGCTGTTCCTGCTGATGTGCACGATCGGGCTGGGCATCTCGCTCACGATCCTCTGGTTCTCCCACTACGTCCTCGGACTGACGTCCCCGCTGGCGGACAACATCTCGGCGAACATCGTCGGTCTCGGCGCCGGGTCGCTGTTCCGTTTCTGGGCCTACCGACGGTTCGTCTTCACCCACGGGTCGACCTCGCCCGGCGCCGGTGCGGCGGCCCTCGACCCGGCGGCCGAGCCGCTTCCGTCGCGCCGCTAGCCCGGCCGCTCCCAGCTCTCCCCGGCCCACCCGCCGCCCCGCCCGAGTCCCCTTCGGACGCCCGGCGCGCGGGAACGAGATCGCGCGCGTCGATCCCTGCCGCCCTGTCCGGCGGCGGCCGTCGCCGCCCACAGATCCGCCCCACCGCGCCCCACCGGGTCGACCTGCAGAAATCCGGCGACACCCCCAGGTGTGGGGCCGATTCGTGCTGTTCAGTGGCAGAAAGTGGGGTAGTGTGGTGACACCTGGGGCACGATCCCGGGGTTCGCCTTCGATCACCACGTCGGGGCACAGCTCGGTGGGGAGGTGGCGTGGATGCTCCAGGGCTTCTACGGCACCTACACACCGCGCATCGACGACAAGGGCCGGGTCACCCTCCCGGCCCGTTATCGGGAGCTGTTGGCCGCGGGAGTGATGCTGACCCGCGGGCAGGACCACTGCCTGTACCTGTTCACGCCCGACGGGTTCGCCGATTTCGCCGCGACGGCGATCAACGCGGAGATCACCGACGAGCGGGCCAGGGGATTCCAGCGCTACATGCTCGCCAATACCGACGAGCAGCGGCCGGACGCCCAGGGCCGGATCCCGATCAACGTCAAGATGCGCGAGTACGCCGGCCTGACCAAGGACGTCGTGATCACCGGCATCGGGAACCGCATGGAGATCTGGGATTCCGTCCGCTGGCAGGCCTACGAGGAGCAGCAGGAGGCGGCGTACGCCGCGCCGGAGAGGGGGCTGTTCGGACCCGCCTGACCAACCCGGGTGGCTGCACTCACCGCCCGCCGGCCCGTCGCCCACCCAGCCCCACCCCCACCCATACCCCCGGCACCCGACCCCCCGGCTCCTGCCGCCCGGCCCGCACCTGCGCCGCTCCTGACACGACTTCCCCCGTGCCAGGCCCGGCGCGGGCGGGGACCAGGAAGCAGGAACCGCCGCCATCGGGCACCAGCCGGCAGCACCGACGCACCACCAGCACGTCGACCCGAACCAGATGGCCGAGGACAGGAAGGGGCGCCGATGGGCGAGCCGCCGGAGCCGGTTCCAGCGGCCGACGGCAGCCAGGATTCCCGCGACGGCGCCGGCCACGTCCCGGTGCTCGTCGGACGCGTCGACGAACTGCTCGCCCCGGCGATCGAGGCGGCCACCGCGGACGGCGCCCGTGACGTCGTGCTCGTCGACGCGACGCTCGGCATGGGCGGGCACACCCTGGCGCTCCTCGCGCGCCACCCCAGGGTGCGGGTGATCGGCATCGACCGCGATCCCGCCGCCCTGGCCATCGCGGAACGACGGCTGACGGACGCCGGGATGACCGACCGGGTGGAACTCGTGCACGCCGTCTACGACCACATCGGCGACGTCATCGCCGAGCGGACCGAGTCCGGGCTGGTCCGCGCGGTGCTGTTCGACCTCGGCGTGTCATCGGTGCAGCTGGACACGGCCGACCGCGGGTTCTCCTACGCCCACGACGGGCCGCTGGACATGCGGATGGACCCGACGACCGGCATCTCGGCCGCCGACGTCGTCAACACCTACCCGGGCGCGGAGCTCACCCGGATCCTGCGGGAGTACGGCGAGGAGCGATTCGCCGGGCGCATCGCCAAGGCGCTGGTCGCCGAGCGCGCGCGCCGCCCCTTCACCACCAGCGCCCGGCTCGTGGACCTCGTCCGCGCCTCCATCCCGGCGGCGACCCGGCGCACCGGCGGGAATCCCGCGAAGCGCACTTTCCAGGCGCTGCGGATCGAGGTGAACGACGAGCTGGGCGCCCTGCGCCGCGCGATTCCGGCCGCGCTGCAACATCTCTCGGTCGCGGGCCGGATCGTCGTGATGTCCTACCAGTCGCTCGAGGACCGCATCGTCAAGCGGGCGATCGCGCCGCTCACGGTCTCCCGCACCCCCCAGGGGCTGCCGGTCGACCTGCCCGGTCACGACCCCGAGTTCGCGTGGCTGACCCGCGGCGCCGAGACGCCGGCCGAGTCGGAGATCGAGTTCAACCCGAGGGCCGCCTCGGCGCGATTGCGCGCGGCGGAACGCATCAGGAGGTCGGCATCGTGACCACCACCCCCCAGGTCGATGCGTCGGCACGGGAGCGGCCCACCCGGCGGCCACGCCGGACCGCCGTGAAGATCACGACCGGCGCGGCCGAGCCGACCGGGACCGCGGGCGTCGCGGACCCCGTGCCGAGCGGGACGACCGGGACGACCACCGCCTCGTCGCGGCGCGCCTACGCCCGCCGCCAGCGCCGGCACCAACGGATGGCCGCCGCCCAGGCGGTACGCCCGGTCACCGTCACCTCGACGGCCCTCGACCGCGCGCCCTTCGTCGCGGTGGTCATCGCCCTGCTCGGCGCCGGCATCGCGGCGGTCCTGTGGCTCAACACGATGACCGACGAGGCGGGCCTGCAGACCTCGACCGCCCGCGCGAACACCAGCGACCTGCGGCTCTCCGTCGAGGCCCTGCAGCGCGACGTGGCCATGCTCGACTCCACCGGGCAGATCGCGCAGCGCGCGAGCGAGCTGGGGCTGGTGCCGGCCGGCGACGCCGCGATGCTCGTCGTGGACGCCAACGGTGCCGGGACCGTGGTCGGCGACCCGAGGGTGGTGCCCGGGCCGCCGCCGCCGGTCGACCCCGCCGCGGAGGCGGCGGCCGAGGCGGCCGCGCAGCAGGCGGCCGAGCAGGCGGCGGCGCAACAGACAGTTGCGGATCAGGCGGCGCAGCAGGCGGCCGAGCAGGCGGCGCAGCAGGCTGCGGCGGATCAGGCGGCTCAGCAGGCGGCGGCAGAGCAGGCGGCGGCGCAGCAGGCGGCCGAGCAGGCCGCGCAGCAGGCTGCGGCGGACCAGGCGGCCCAGCAGGCGGCGGCACAGCAGGCGGCCGAGCAGGCCGCGCAGCAGGCTGCCGCGGATCAGGCGGCCCAGCAGGCAGCGGCACAGCAGGCGGCAGCCGAACAGGCGGCGGCTCAGGCAGCGGCGGAACAGGCGTCCGCCGACGCGGGGGCCAGCCAGCCGCCGCCCACCGATCCGGCCGCACCGGTCGAGGGGACGCAGCCATGATGTCCGGGACGCCGCCCAGGGGGTCGACGGGCCAGCGCCGCGCCCCCTCGCGGCAGCCATCGCGGGGCGACCGCCCCGAGCGCACGCAGCGTCCCGACCGCCCGCGGCGCCCGGACGCGCGCCGGTCCACGGTTCGCACCGAGCGGCCGGTGCGGGTGCCGCAGCCGCGGAGCAAGCCGGCATCGGTCCGCGGCCGGCGCATCCGCCGGCCCCGCCCGATGGCCGCCACCAACTCCCGCCTCCGCGGGCGCCTCGCGTTGATCGTGCTGCTCGGCTTGCTCGCGGTCGCCTCGGTCAAGCTGATCAGCATCCAGGCGATCGACACCGCGGACTATGCCGCGAAGAGCGAGGCCCAGCGCACCCGCACCGTCAAGCTGCTCGCCGAGCGCGGGACGGTCACCGACAGGAACGGCACACCCCTGGCGTTCACGGTGGAGGGCAGGGCGGTCGCCGCGCGGCCGGCGCTGTTCACCGACGACGCGCAGCGGCGCGAGGTCGCGAACATCCTCGTCGCGGAGACCACCGCCGCCGGCGTCCCGGTCACCGCCGACGACGTGCTCGGCAAGCTGACGTCCGGCCGTTCCTACGTGTACCTCGCCCGCAACCTGATGCCCGCGCGGGCCGACGCGATCATGGAGAAGGTCGGGCCGCTGTTCGACGACGACCACGTGGACGCGGTCGTCACCGAGCGGCAGGATCTCCGCGAGTACCCGGACGGCTCGGCGTCCGCCGCGATCGTCGGCGGCACCGACTACGACGGCAACGGCCTGTCCGGCATCGAGTCGAAGTTCGACACCAAGCTCCGCGGCAAGGACGGCAGCCGCACGGTGGACGTCGACGCCAGGCACACGATCATCCCCGGCAGCGCGCGGGACGAGACCGACGCCGTGGACGGCATGGACGTGCAGCTCACCATCGACTCGGACCTGCAGTACACGGTGATGTCGATGCTGTCCTCGTACGTCGACGCCAGCGCCGCGAACTCCGGCTGCGCCGTCGTGATGACGGTCAAGGACGCGCAGATCCCGGCGATGGCCTGCTACGAGCCGGGCAAGACGCCCAAGGAGACCGGCAACCGCGCCGTCACCGACGCGATCGAGCCAGGGTCGGTGAACAAGGTCGTCACGTTCGCGGCCGCCCTGGACAAGGGCATCATCAAGCCCGACACGGTGCTCACCGTCGACGGCAGCATCGAGTTCGGCGACGCCACCATCCACGACGCGTGGGGCCACGGGCCCATCGACATGACCGCCACCGGCATCCTCGCCAAGTCCTCGAACGTGGGCACTTTGATGATCGCCAAGCAGGTCGGCGAGGACGACTTCATCGCGATGGCCGAGCGCATGGGGCAGGGCACCAAGGCCGGCGTGCAGCTGCCCGCGGAAACCTCCGGGCGGTTCCCGCCGCGATCCACCTGGTCGGTCAGCACGTTCGGCAATCTGCCGATCGGGCAGGGCGTCTCGATGACACTCGTGCAACTGGCCGGGATGTACCAGTCGATCGCGAACGGCGGCGTGCGGGTCGCGCCGACGATCGTCGCCGGCACCACCGTGGACGGCGTCACGACGCCCACGCCGCCCGGCGCCACCTCGCAGGCGATGAGCCCGACGACCGCCCGCACCCTGCTCGACATGCTGCGCGGCACGACCCAGGGCGGCGACACCAACCACCGCGGCACCGCTCCCCAGGCCGCGATCACCGGCTACCAGGTCGCGGGCAAGACCGGCACGGCGCAGAAGGTCGACGAGTCCATCGGCGACTACTCGGAGACTGCGATCACCTCGACGTTCGCCGGGATCGTGCCGGCGGACAATCCGCAGTACGTCGTCACGATCATGCTCGACGACCCGAAGGGCGGCAGCGCCGGAACCACCAGCGCCGCCCCGCTGTTCCACGACATCGCCGCGTACGCGATGCGCGCCGCGGCGGTCCCGCCGTCGCCGACGGAGGCGCCTGTCTACGACCTCTACGTCGGGTAGGGCACGGTAACGTGCCCGGCGTGGCTCCCTCCGCCTCGACGGGCTCGACCGCCGCCGGGCGGGCGGCGGGCACGTCGCTGCGGCCGGTCGATCCCGCCGGCGCGTCCGTCGCCGAGGTCGCCGCCCGGGCCGGTGCGACGGTTGCCGAGCGCGTCGATCATGCCGCCTCCGTCGCCGAGCCGGCCGCGACCGCCGGCCACGACCGGATCACCGGCATCACGCTGCGGGCCCAGGACGTGCGGCCGGGCGACCTGTTCGCCGCGATCGCGGGCTCCCGGGTGCACGGCGCCACGTTCGGCGAGAGGGCGGCGGCGGCCGGTGCGGCGGCGTTCCTCACCGATCCCGTCGGCGCCCGCCTGTTGCGCGACGCCGACCTCGGGCCGGCGCGCGCCGCGGAGCCCCGGGCGGCGCCGAGCGGCCCGTGCTCGTCGTCGACGATCCCCGCCGGGTGCTGGGCACCGTCGCGTCGGCGATCTACGGGGAGCCGAGCAGCCGGCTGGAGGTCGTCGGGGTCACCGGCACCAGCGGCAAGACCACGACCTGCTACCTGCTCGAGGCCGCGCTCGGCGCGGACGGCTCGACCACCGGGCTGGTGGGCACCGTGCAGACGCGGATCGCCGGCCAGGTCGCGCCCAGCGCGCTCACCACCCCCGAGGCACCCGACCTGCAGGCGCTGTTCGCGGTGATGGTCGAGCGCGGCGTCGAGGTGGTCGCGATGGAGGTCTCCTCGCACGCCCTCGCCCAGCACCGGGTCAGCGGAACCGCTTACGCCGTCGGTGCTTTCACCAACCTGAGCCTGGACCACCTGGACTTCCACCACGACATGGAGAGCTACTTCGAGGCCAAGGCCATGCTGTTCGACGGTCGCTCGGGGCGGCACGTGATCTGCGTGGACGACGAGTGGGGCACCCGGCTCGCCCGCCTGCATCCCGACGCCGTCCGCGTCTCCGGCACCGGGCACCCCGGCGCCGACTGGGCGGTCACCCGGGTGCGAACCTCGCCGACCGGGTTGCCGACGGGCGTGCAGCGGGTGGACGTCCGCGGTCCCGGCGGCCTCGAGCTCGCCTTCGACCTGGGTCTGCCCGCGGCCTTCAACGTGACGAACGCGGTGCTCGCGCTGGCGTGCGTGAACACGCTCGGCCGGGACGTGGAGGCGGCCGCAGCCGCGTTCGGCTCGGTGACGGTGCCCGGCCGGCTGCAGCGCGTCGACGCGGGCCAGGACTTCCTCGCGGTCGTCGACTACGCGCACAAGCCGGCCGCGCTGGCTGCGGTGATCGACGCCATCCGGGACTCCGTCGACGGCCGGATCATCGTGGTGGTCGGCGCCGGCGGCGACCGGGACACCGGGAAGCGGCCGGTGATGGGCGCGGAGGCGGCGCGGCGGGCGGACCTGCTGATCGTGACCGACGACAATCCGCGATCCGAGGACCCGGCCCGGATCCGCGCCGAGCTGCTGGCCGGCGCGCAGGCCGAGCCTGACCCGCGGCCCGGCCTGCGGATCCTGGAGATCGGCGACCGGCGCGAGGCGATCCGGGCGGCGATCGCGCGCGGCGGGCGCGGGCGACGCGGTGATCATCGCGGGCAAGGGGCACGAGCAGGGGCAGGACGTCGGGGGCGTGGTGCACCCGTTCTCGGACGTCGGACGAGGTCACGGCCGCGCTCCTGGCGGCGTCCGCGCGGGCCGACGCATGATCGCGATGAGCATCGCGCGGGTCGCCGACGTGACCGGCGCCGAGATCGTCCCGCCCGCAGAGGGTTTCGACCCGGCGGCGACCGCGGCGGTGACATCGGTCGAGTTCGACAGCCGGCAGGCCCGGCCCGGCACGCTGTTCGTGGCGTTGCGCGGCGAGCGGGTCGACGGCCACGGGTTCGCCGCCGCGGCCGCCGCCGCCGGGGCGGTCGCCGTGGTCGGCTCGGCGCCGATCGACGCGCCGGTGCCGCTGCTCCGGCTGGCCGACGACGACGCCGTGCTGGAGGCGTTGGCGGCCCTCGCCCGGGCGTCGGTCACCGCGCTCGTGCGCGATCACGGGCTACAGGTCGTGGGCG
Source organism: uncultured Actinomycetota bacterium (assembly GCA_963829945.1). GTDB lineage: Bacteria > Actinomycetota > Actinomycetes > Mycobacteriales > Nakamurellaceae > Nakamurella. The sequence goes on from CAWHKH010000004.1 coordinate 625,393, forward strand.
TCACCGGCTCCTCCGGCAAGACGTCGACGAAGGACCTGATCGCCGCCGTGCTGCGGGCGGGCGTCGCCGCAGCGCCGGGCGATCCGCCGCGCACGGTCGAAGACGGTGCCGGTCGACGAGGTGCCGGTCGACGAGGCGGTCATCGCCCCGCCCGAATCGTTCAACAACGAGCTCGGCCACCCCTACACGGCGCTGCGAGCCACCGAGCGCACGCGGTTCCTGGTGCTCGAGCTGTCCGCCAGGGGCATCGGCCACATCGCGATGCTGGCCCGGATCGCGCCGCCGCGGATCGGCGCCGTGCTGAACGTCGGCTCCGCGCACATCGGCGAGTTCGGCTCGGTCGAGGCCATCGCCGCCGCGAAGTCCGAACTGGTGCAGGCACTTGCCGGCGGCCGGCGCCGGCGGGGTGGCGGTGCTGAACGCCGACGACCCGCTCGTCGCGGGGATGGCGGCGCTCACCGCCGCGCGGGTCGTGCTCGTCGGCGACGCGCCCGAGGCGGAGGTGCGGGCGGTGGACACCGCGCTCGACGAGGCAGCACGGGCCCGCTTCACCCTGACCGCGCCCGAGGGGTCCGCGCCGGTCGCGCTGCGCGGTGAGCGGCGCGCACCAGGTCGGCAACGCGCTCACCGCGGCTGCCGTCGGCCGCGCCGCCGGGCTCCCGCTCGACCTGATCGCCGCGGCACTGTCCGGCGCCACCCCGGCGTCCCGCTGGCGGATGGAGATCTCGGAGCTGCCGGGCGGCATCACGCTGATCAACGACTCCTACAACGCCAATCCACACTCGATGCGCGCCGCGCTGCGGGCGCTGTCCACGATCGGGCGCGGCCGCCGGACCTGGGCGGTGCTCGGCGAGATGGCCGAGCTGGGGGAGCGGACCATCCGGCGCACGACGAGATCGGCCGCCTGGTGGTGCGCCTCGGCGTCGACCGGCTCATCGTGGTCGGGGCCGGTTCCGCCGGACCGGCCGCCGCCGCCGACCCCGCGCTGCACGAGGTCGCCGCGCACCTGCGGCCGGGGGCGGGGGCCCGTGCGCTGCACCTGGGCGCGCACCTGGAAGGCTCGTGGGCCGGCGAGTCCGAACCCGTTCCGGATGTGGACGCCGCCGTGCAGATCCTGGCCGCCGAGCTGACCGAGGGAGACGTGGTGCTCGTCAAGGCGTCACGGTCCGTCGGCCTGGACCGGGTGGCGGCCGGCCTGAAAGCGGCTCGCGGAGGAGCTGCGTGAAGGCGATCCTGGTCGCGGCGACCGTCGCGCTGGTGGTGTCCATCCTGCTGACCCCGTACCTGATCAAGATCTTCTCCAAGCAGGGCTTCGGCCAGGAGATCCGCGAGGACGGCCCGCAGCACCACAAGGCCAAGCGCGGGACCCCGACCATGGGCGGCGCGGCGATCATCATCGCGATGTGGGTCGGCTACCTGACCTCCGTGCTGATCGAGCTGTTCACCGGGGGCGGCGGGCCGACGGCCTCGGCCTGGCTGCTGCTCTACCTGACCACCGGGATGGCCGTCGTCGGCTTCCTGGACGACTTCATCAAGATCCGCAAGCAGCGCAATCTGGGGCTGAACAAGCGGATGAAGTTCCTCGGGCAGACCTTCGTCGCGCTCTCGTTCGGCGTCGGCGCGCTGTACTTCCGCAACGGCTTCGACCTGACGCCCGCGTCGACCTACCTGTCCTACACCCGCGACCTGGCGTTCTTCTCGGTCGGCGCGGTCGGCTTCGTCATCCTCGCCTGGCTGCTCGTCGCCGCCTGGTCCAACGCCGTGAACTTCACCGACGGGCTCGACGGGCTCGCCGCCGGGTCCGCGGTCATGGTGCTCGGCACCTACGTCGCGATCGGCTTCTTCCAGTTCCGGAACGCCTGCTGGGCCCCGTATCTCACGGAGGCGGCGGCCGCAGGCTGCTACGACGTGCGGGACCCGCTCGACCTGGCCGTCGTCGCCGCGGCCGCCCTCGGCGGATGCATCGGCTTCCTCTGGTGGAACGCGCATCCCGCCCGGATCATGATGGGCGACACCGGGTCGCTCGCCCTCGGCGGGATGATCGCCGGGCTGTCGATCATGACCAGGACCGAGCTGCTGCTGGTGGTGATCGCCGGGCTGTTCGTGGTCGAGATGCTCTCGGTCGTCATCCAGATCGCGGTGTTCCGCACCCGGCACAAACGGGTGTTCAAGATGGCGCCGTTCCATCACCACTTCGAGCTGTCCGGGTGGGCGGAGACCACGGTGATGGTGCGGTTCTGGCTGCTCGCGGCGATGTCCGCGGCACTCGGGCTCGGCCTGTTCTACGCCGACTGGCTGTCGCTGACCGGTGGCTGAGCGGGAGCCGGCCGGCCCGGTCCCCGCGGCCGGCGACCTGGTGCTCGCCGCCGGGACCGGCGTCACGGGGATGCCCGTGGTGCGGTTCCTCGCCGCCCGCGGGGTGCGGGTGGTGGTCACGTCGAGCCGCCCGCGGCAGGCGGAGCTGGACGAGCTGGCGGCGCTCGGCGCCGGCGTCACGTTCGCGGGAGACCTGGCCGAGCCGCCGCCCGGCACCACCGCGGTGATCACCTCCGCCGGCATCCCGCCGACCCAGCCGATGCTGGCGGCCGCGGCCCGCGCGGGGATCGAGGTCATCGGCGAGGTCGAGCTGGCCTGGCGCGTCGACCGGTTCGGAGCGCCGATCCCGGCCGTGGCTGGTGATCACCGGCACCAACGGCAAGACCACGGCCACCGGAATGCTCGAGTCGATCCTGCGCGCGGCCGGCCGCACCGTCACGGCCTGCGGCAACATCGGCTGGCCGGTGCTGGACGCGGTCACCGCCGCGCCGGAGCAGGACGTCATCGCCGCGGAGCTGTCCAGCTTCCAGCTGCACTGGGCGCCCGGGGTGCGGCCGCTCGCGGGCGCCGTGCTGAACGTCGCCGAGGACCACCTCGACTGGCACGGCAGCATGGCCGCGTACGCGGCGGCCAAGGCGCGGGCGCTCACGGGCGAGGTCGCGGTCGCGGTGGTGGACGACCCGGGCGCTGCCGCGCTGCTGCGCGCGTCGGCCGCGGCCCGGCGGGTGGCGGTGTCCGCCGACGCGCCGGCGCCCGGCGGGCTGGGCGTGCTGCGGCGGGCAGCTGGTGGACGACGCCTTCACCGGGTCCGCGTTGCTGCCCGCGGCCGACATCCGCCCACCCGGCGCGCACAACGTGACCAACGCGCTCGCCGCGGCCGCGCTCGCGCTCGCGGCCGGTGTGCCGGCGGCCGCCGTGGCCGACGGGCTGCGCTCCTTCGTGCCCGGCGGGCACCGCAACGTGGTGATCGGCGAGCGTGCCGGGGTCCTGTTCGTGGACGACTCCAAGGCCACGAACCCGCACGCGGCGCTCGCCTCGCTGCTCGCCTACGAGCGGGTGGTCTGGGTCGCCGGCGGCCAGCTGAAGGGCGCCTCGGTGGACGACCTCGCGCGCCGGATCGAGCCGCGGCTCGCCGGCGCTGTGCTGATGGGCGTCGACGCCCCGGCCATCGACGCCGCACTTTCCCGACACGCGCCCGATGTCCCGCGACTCGTCGTGCGCGGCAACGACGATGACGTGATGCGGAACGTGGTGCGCGCGGCCGTGGACATGGCCGCGCCCGGCGATGTGGTGCTGCTCGCGCCCGCCGCGGCGTCCCTCGACATGTTCTCCTCGTACGCCGCGCGGGGCGACGCATTCGCGGCCGCGGTGCGGGAACTCCCGCCGCCCGGCGCACCGGGGACCGGGCGCGCCGGCGACCCCGGCACGGGCACCGCCGGCGGGGCGGGTCGATGACGGCCACGGACGACCGCGCGACGGGCCAGCAGCGCCGGGCCTGGGGGCACCTGACCGACGACCCGATCGATCCGATCGAACTGCCGGGTGAGTCCGTCGTCGGCCGTGCCGGCCCCGACGCCGGCTCCGACGGAACGGTGCCGACGCAGGCCCCGCCCGCGATCCGGCGCGGCCGCAGGCGCGATCGGGCCCGGCGCGACGCCGAACCGGTCGTCCTCGGCGGCGTGGACGAGTTGGCCGCCCTCGACGACGGGTGGCGCGGCGACGCGGACGCCGACCAGACCCCGGACCTCGACGACCGTGCCGGACCCGACGACCGTGCCGACCCCAACAACCGCGCCGACCCCGACGCCGCCCACCACGCGGCCGACCTCGACGACACCGGCGACGAACCGGACGAGGAGGCGGACGACGCGCCCGAGACGGCGTCGGGCCGCCGCGCCGCGCGGCGAGCGGCGCGGGCGGACCGGCCGCCGCGGCGTCCCGGCCGAACGATCCGCCGCTGGGCGGGATCGGCCCGCCGGGGCGCGTCCGACTGGCTCGACCGCCCGATGACGTCGCTGCACCTGGTGCTGGCGATCTTCGTGCTGATGCTGGGCTTCGGCCTGCTGATGGTGCTGTCGTCGTCCGCGGTGTCGTCGTTCCGCACGGGCGGGTCGTCGTTCTCGGTGTTCGCCAACCAGGCCACCTACGCCGTGCTGGGGCTGATCTGCTTCGGCGCCGCCCAGTACCTGCCCATCGGGTTGCTGCGGTCCGTGTCCACGGCGGCCATCATCGTGTCCCTCGCGCTGCTCGTCGCCGTGCTGGTGCCCGGCATCGGCGCGCTGGTGAACGGCGCGCGCAGCTGGATCCGGATCGGCGGGCTGCAGTTCCAGCCCAGCGAGGTGGCCAAGCTCGCGCTGCTGCTGTGGATGGCGCACGTGCTGGCGGCGCGCCGCTCGACCCTGGGCAGTCCGCGGGCGCTGCTCATCCCGGTGCTCCCGGTCTTCGCGCTGATGGCCGGGCTGATCATGATGCAGCCCGACCTCGGCACCACGGTGGCGCTGACCATCGTGTTCATGGCCGTGCTGTTCTTCGCGGGCGCGCCCTGGTGGATCTTCGGCGGGCTCGCCGCCGTCGGGGTCGCCGGGTTCTTCGCCTTCGCCTTCTCCGCGCAGTACCGGTTGGCGCGGCTGCTCTCGTTCATCGACCCGGAGTCGCACCCCGACGTCTCCTACCAGCTGCTGCAGAGCCTGTACGGGATGGGCAACGGCGGCTGGTTCGGCGTCGGGCTCGGCCAGTCCAGGGCCAAGTGGAGCTACCTGCCGAACGCCGATTCCGACTTCATCTTCGCGATCATCGGCGAGGAGCTCGGGCTGATCGGCGCAGCCATCCTCATCCTGCTGTTCGGCCTGCTCGCCTACACCGGCCTGCGGATCGCCCGGCGCAACGTGGACCCGTTCGTCAAGATCGTCGCTTCCGCGGGGACGGTCTGGTTGGTCGGCCAGGCGGCGATCAACATCGGGTACGTCGTGGGCCTGCTGCCCGTGACCGGCATCCCGCTGCCGATGATCTCCGCGGGCGGCACATCGCTGCTGATCACCATGGTCGTCTTCGGCCTGCTGGCCAACTTCGCCCGCCGGGAGCCCCAGGCGGTCGCCGCGCTAGCGGCCGGCGGCGGCAGCACGCTGACCCGGTTCCTGGGCCTGCGCACGGTGCAGCGGCCGCCGCGGCAGCGGCGGCGCCGCCGCGGCTCGGCCGCCCTGGTCGCCGGGGAAACCGAGCCCCCCGCGAAGCGGCGTCGGTTGTTCGGCGGGTCGCGCGCGCCGTCGACCCGACAGCCGCAGCCCGCGCCACCGGCACGCCGCCCGCAGCGAGCGCAGCAGCCACCGACGCAGCGCACCCGGACCGCCCCGCCGCCGGGTGACCGCCCGCCCCGCGGGCGAGCCCCGACGCCCGCGGCGGACGCCCGGCGCCGCGACGCGACCGATCCGCGGCCCCGCCCGGGCGGCCCCGACCCGACCGATCCGCGGGCCCGCGCAGGCGGCCGGGGGCACGGCGTGCCGGATCGGCGCGCCCGCCCGCCGCGACGGGGCGGGGCGTGACCAGCGTTCTCATCGCGGGTGGCGGCACCGCCGGGCACATCGAACCGGCTCTCGCCGTCGCCGACGCCCTGCGCGTGCTCGAGCCGGACATCCGCATCACCTGCCTCGGCACCGAGAAGGGCCTCGAGCAGACGCTGGTGCCCGCGCGCGGCTACGACCTGGTGCTGATCCCGCCGACCCCGCTGCCGCGCAAGCCCTCCAGGGACCTGGTGTCGCTGCCAGGGCGGATGCGCGCGGCGGTCGCCGCCACCCGCGCGATCCTCACCGAACGCGCGGTGGACGTCGTCGCGGGGTTCGGCGGGTACGTCGCGCTGCCGGCCTACCTGGCGGCCCGCGGCCGGGTGCCGATCGTCGTGCACGAGGCGAACGCGCGGGCGGGGCTGGCGAACAAGATCGGCGCTCGGTTCGCGGTGTCCGTGGGCGCGGCGGTCGACGGGTCGGGCCTGGCGAAGGCGCGCGTCGTCGGAAACCCCGTCCGCCGCAGCCTGTCCGGCCTGGACCGTGCCGAGTTGCGCGGCGAGGCCAGGGAGTTCTTCGGCCTCGACCCCGACGCGCCGACCCTGCTGGTGTTCGGCGGCTCGCAGGGCGCGCAGCGGATCAACGAGGCGGTCTCCGCGGCGGCCGCCGACCTCGCGGAGGCGGGCGTGGGGGTGCTGCACGCCTACGGCCGGAAGAACACGCTCACCCTGCCGGAGCCGATCGCCGGCGCGCCGCCGTACGTCGCGGTGCCGTACCTGGACCGGATGGATCTGGCCTACGCCGCCGCCGACCTCGTCCTGGCCCGGTCGGGTGCCATGACCGTGGCCGAGATCGGCGCGGTGGGGCTGCCGGCGGTGTACGTCCCGCTCCCGCACGGCAACGGCGAACAGCGGCTGAACGCCACGGCCCAGGTCGCCGGCGGCGCCGCGACGCTCGTCGACGACGCCGACCTGGACCGATCGGCGGTGCTGCACCGCGTGCTGCCGCTGGTTCTCGACGGAATCGTGCGCGACGGGATGACCGCGGCGGCGGCCAGGACGGCGGCCGCGCCCGCCGACGAGGCGATCGCCCGGATGGTGCTGGCCGCGGCGCGGCCCGGCGGGGCCGGTCGGGCGGGGTGATCGTGCCCGTGGCCGACACGACACCCGTGACCGCGGAAGGGATTCCGCTCACCCGTGCGCACCTGGTCGGCGTCGGCGGCGCCGGCATGAGCGGCATCGCCCGGATCCTCGCCGACCGCGGCTACCCGGTCTCCGGGTCGGACGCCCGCGACTCGGCGGTGCTGGCGGGGCTGCGCGACCGCGGCGCGCGGGTCGTCGTCGGGCATGACGCGGCTCACCTCGACCTGCTGCCGGGCGGCCCCACGGCGGTGGTGGTGTCGACGGCGGTGCGCCCGGACAACCCGGAGGTGCTGGCGGCCCGCGAGCGCGGCATCCCCGTCGTCCGGCGGGCCGACGCGCTCGCGGCGCTCATGACCGGCCGGCGGGCGGTGTGCATCGCCGGCACCCACGGCAAGACGTCGACGACCTCCATGCTGACGGTCGCCCTGCAGTTCGCCGGCGCCGACCCGTCGTTCGCCATCGGCGGCGAGCTGACCGGTTCCGGATTGGCGGCGCACCACGGGGCGGGCGACATCTTCGTGGCCGAGGCCGACGAGTCGGACGGCTCGTTCCTGTCCTTCAGCCCGCACGGCGCGGTGGTCACCAACCTGGAGCCCGACCACCTCGATCACCACGGCACCGCCGAGGCCTACACCGCCGTCTTCGACCAGTTCGTCGACCGGATCGAGCCCGGCGGCTTCCTGGTCGCGGGCGCCGACGACCCGGGGTCGGCCGCCCTTGCCGGCCGGGTGTCGCTCCGCCGGGTGATCACCTACGGGCGCGACCCCGACGCCGCCGTGCGGGTGTCCGAGATGCGTGACCGCGCGGCCGGTGTCGCGGCCGCGGCCGAGGTGACGCTGGTCGACGGCCGGGCGGTCGGGCTGGAGCTGCAGGTGCCCGGCGAGCACATGGTGCTGAACGGGGTGGCGGCGCTGACCGCCGGCGTCGAGCTCGGCCTCGACCCCGTCGTGCTCGCCGCTGGTCTCGCGTCGTTCACCGGCGTGCGGCGGCGCTTCGAGTTCAAGGGCGCGGCGGGCGGCGTCCGGGTGTACGACGACTACGCGCACCACCCGACGGAGGTCGCCGCCCAGCTGCGAGCCGCGCGGGCGGTGGTCGGCGCGGCCGGCGGCGCCGATCCGGCGGGCGGGGCCGGCCGGCTGGTCGTGGTGTTCCAGCCGCACCTGTACTCGCGGACCCGGACGTTCGCGGCCGAGTTCGGCGCGGCGCTGGCGGCGGCGGACGTGGTGGTGGTGCTGGACGTGTACGCCGCCCGCGAGGACCCCGTGCCGGGCGTGACCGGTGCGCTGATCGCGGGGGCGGTGCGGGGGCCGGAGGTCCGGTACCACCCGGACCGGGGCAGCGCGGCGGGATTCGTGGCGGACCTGCTCCGGACGGGCGACGTGGTGATCACGATGGGGGCCGGCGACATCACCGCCGTCGGCCCGGAGTTGTTGAGCCTCCTGGAGGATCGATGAGCACGGCGACCAGCACCGGACCGGCGCGCGAGACCGTCGCCGACACCGCACGGCCGCGCTGGTGGCGCCGCCGGACCCGCGCCGCGGGGCCGCCCGAGCCGCCCGCCCCCGATGCCGGCGGCCGGCGCAGTGCAGGCGACGGCCCGACCCGCCGGCGGCACGAGCAGCCGCGCCGCTGGCCGTGGATCCTCGGCATCGCGCTGGTGCTGTCGCTCCTCGCAGGCGCCGTGTACGCGGTCTTCCTCAGCCCGCTGCTCGGCGTGCGCCACGTGACCATCACCGGCGCGCCGGACGCCCTGGCCGCGCAGATCCGGGCCGCCGTCGACGTTCCCGACGGAACCCCGCTCGCCCGCGTGGACCTCGACTCGGTGGCGGCCGCGGCGGCAGGCGTGCCTGAGGTCGAGGCGGTGGACGTCGCCCGCGAGTGGCCGGACACCCTGGCGATCACCGTGACCCCGCGCCTGCCCGTGGCGGTGACGTCGGCGAACGGGCAGCTGTGGTTGCTCGACGCGACGGGCGATCCCTTCCGCGCCGTCACCGCGCCGCCCGCCGGCGTAGTGACGGTGCAGCTCGTGGCGCCCGGCAGCGGCGACCCGGCCACGCTCGCCGCGATCACCGTGATCTCCTCGTTCACGGAGACATTCCGCGGTCAGGTCGCCGACGTGCGCGCCCGCACCCCGTACGACGTCGAGATCACGCTGAGCGACGGGCGGACCGTCGTCTGGGGTGAGGCCGACCAGTCGGTGACCAAGATGCAGATCCTGCCGGCGGTGCTGCAGCAGCAGGGCACCCGGTTCGACGTCAGCGACCCGAGCCTGGTGACGGTGCGCTGAGGGCCGCTCGATCCGGCAGAGCGGCCGGGACCGATACTGGCGGCATGATCGATACGGCCGCGATCCGCGCGGACTTCCCCTCGCTGGCAACGGGAATCGCCCACTTCGACGGTCCGGGCGGGACCCAGACGCCGCGGGTGGTCGCGCAGGCGGTCGCCGACACCCTCTGCGGCCCGCTGTCGAATCGCGGCCGCACGCTGGCGTCCGAGCGGAACGCGGACGAGGCGGTGCTCGCGTTCCGGCGCGCCTTCGCCGACCTGCTGGGCGCCGAACCCGCCGGCATCGTGTTCGGGCGCAGCGCCACCCAGATCGCCTACGACTTCTCCCGCCACCTCGGCGCGACCTGGCGCCCCGGCGACGAGGTGATCGTGACCCGCCTCGACCACGACGCCAACGTCCGCCCGTGGGTGCAGGCGGCGGACCGCGCCGGCGCGACCGTCCGGTGGCTCGACATCGACACCGGGACATGCGAACTCGACATCGCGGCGCTGCCGACCCTGCTGACCGGGCGGACGCGTCTCGTCGCCGTGACCGGCGCGTCCAACCTCGTCGGCACCAGGCCACCGCTCGCGGAGATCGCGTCCGCCGCGCACGCCGCCGGTGCGCTGGTGTACGTGGACGGCGTGCACCTCACGGCGCACGCCGGCGTCGATCTCGCCGCGCTGGGCGTGGACTTCTACGCCTGCTCGCCGTACAAGTTCCTCGGCCCGCACTGCGCGGTGCTGGCCGCGTCGCCGACCCTGTTGGAGTCGATCACCCCGGACAAGCTGCTGCCGTCCACGAACGCGGTGCCCGAGCGCTTCGAGTTCGGCACGCTGCCGTACGAGGTGCTGGCCGGCGCCACGGCCGCGGTCGACTACCTGGCGGATCTCGATCCGCAGCAGGACATCTCGGCCTCCCGGCGCGATCGGCTCGGCGCGTCATACGCCGCGCTGGAGGAGCAGGAGGACCGGCTGCGCAGCGTCATCGAGGACGGCATCGCCGCACTCGGGGACCGCGTGACGCTGCACTCGCGCGCCGCCCGTCGCACGCCCACGCTCCTGCTCACCTTCGACGGCCGGCACGCACGCGACGCGTCGGCCTTCCTCGCGGAACGCGCGGTGCTCGCGCCGGCCGGATCGTTCTATGCCTACGAGCCCTTCCGCCGGCTCGGGCTGGCCGACGAGAACGCGCTGCGCGTCGGGCTCGCCCCGTACACCGACGACTCCGACGTCGACCGGCTCCTCGACGGGCTGCAGGAGTTCGTCGCGGGTCCCTGACGACCGGGTCCGGCTCGCCGACGTGCCACGCACGAATCTCCGTTGCCCCTTGCGGTGAGCGGCGAGGGCTAGGTAGAGTTACACCATGACCGGCGGCGACATGCTCCTGACCGAGCCGACACGCATGGTCCTCGAGGCGCTCGTCGCCGAGCCGTCGCGGAACCACCACGGCGCCGAGGTCGTGGCCGGATCCGGCCTCCCGATCGGCACCGTCTACCCCGTCCTGGCCCGGCTGGAATCGCTGCAGTGGCTGGACAGCGGCTGGGAGGAACCGGCCCAGCACATCCAGGGCTGGCCCCGCCGGCGGTACTACCGGCTCAGCGCCGACGGTCTCGCGCTCGCCAGGGGCGCGCTCGCCAGCGCCCGGGCCGCACCCGCGGCTCCTCGGCGGGCGCGGCCGATCGGCGAAATCGCGTGAGCGCCCGATGCCGACTGCGTGGGTCCGACGCGCCCGCCGAGGAGTCTCAACCGCGGTACGCGTGGTTGCCAGGAGGGGAGTGACCATGAAACCGGAGAACGCGTCGGCATCGCACAAGGATTGGCGGTGCCGGATGGGCCGGCACCACTACGTGGGTGAGATCGACCAGGACGCCGACGCCGGTCGGGCGAGGACGTACCGGTGCGCGCGGTGCGGCGCCTGGTTCGAGCCGCCGAGCGAGCCGGAGGTCGACATCGAAAAGCTGAGGCGCACCAACTACTTCAGCGGATTCTGATCGAGGATGGAGCATTGGCATGAACCAGTCCATGAACCACGACCACCACCACCACAAGGACTGGCGCTGCGCTGTGGGCCGGCACCACTATGTGACGGTGCAGGATGACAACCCGGAGATGCGCGGCGAGTCCCACCTGGAGTGCACGCGGTGCCGACACGTCAAGGAGTTCGCGTCCTACGGCGCGCCGCCGCCCGGTGGATTGGCCGGCGGTCTCTACCGCGCGACGCCGGACGAGTGATCCGCGATCCCGATGACCGGTGATCGCCGGACGACCACCCAACGGTCAACCTGGCCGGCGTTGGTTCGTCGCCCGGTCCGTTCCAGCGGTCCCTCGGGCCGGGAGGAATGTCATGAGCGAGACGGCGAACCACGATCACAAGGACTGGCGCTGCGCCGTCGGCCGGCACCACTATGTGACAGTGCAGGACGACAACCCGGAGATGCGCGGCGAATCGCACCGGGAGTGCACCCGATGCGGGCACGTCAAGGAGTTCGCGTCCTACGGCCCACCGCCGCCGGGTGGTGTGGCGGGCGCCATGAACCCGGCGAAGCCGGTCGAGTAGCCGCGACCCCTTCGATGGTCGGTCCGCGCCCGACAGCACCCGCCCGCTGGTTTCTCGGCCTGGCGCTGTTGGCGCTGCCGTCGGGCGCGGTGCGTGACCGCTACCGGGAGGAGCTGCGCGTCGAGCTGTGCGAGATCGGCGCCGGCCGGCAGGTCTACCAGGCGGGGAGTCTCCTGCTGGGTGCCTTCCGGCTGCGGTCCGCCGTGGTGGACCGCGAGCTCCCGCTGGACGGCCCGCGGCCCGACTGGCGCTGCCGCGTCGGCCGCCACCGGTACCTGGTGGTGCAGGACGACAACCCGGAGATGCGCGGCCGCCCCTACCTCCGGTGCGCGCGATGCGGAAAGCCCAAGGACCCGCCGAAGTACGGCCCGATGCCGCCCGGATCGGTCGCCGACAGCGCGTCGGCCGGCGGCGGGAGCATGTGACCGCGTTCCTCCCGAACGGCCCCGCGATGGCCACCCGATCGACTCCGCGCCGGTTCTGACGACTCCGCGACTGCTCGGGCGGCCGCGAGGTCGCGAAATCCGATGCAAAGGTGTCGGAACGCGTCGACAACCGCCCGGCGAGGGCGGCAGGAGTGCGCGTGCGTCCGTAACGCACGAGCCGCTAGGCCGCCAGGAACAGCGCCAGGACCGCGGTATCGGCGTCGTCGAACAGGTTGATGCCGGCCCGGCTCACCATGCTCGCCACGTTGCCGCGGTGGTCGGCCTCCACCCACGCAGCCCGGTGGTCGAGCCCGAGGTGCGGGATCCCCGGCAGCAGCACGCATCCCGACGCGACCTCGTCGAATTCCGGCAGCGACGGACGGATCTCGGCCGGCGGGTGCAGCACGATCAGGCCCGGCGGTTGGTGCTGCGCGAACTGCCCGGGCGCGACCGCGTTGTCACCGACGACGGGGCCCTCGGCGATCACCAGGCCGACGGTGCCGGGCGCCGGTTCGTCCGGGAGCTCCTCGCGCACCCGGAACACGGTGCTGGTGTGCAGCATGCCGGGGACGCTCGCCACCCGGACCGCAAGAAGCAGGAAGCGCGCCCACTCGATCGTCGTCGCGGGCCACCGCCCGGAGACCAGGAACCCGCTCAGCAGGCCGTCGGCGTGGAAGGGCGCCACTTCGACCGAGGGCGCTTCCGGCTCTCTCATGGTGGTCTCCCGTCGGCGGCCGACTGATCGCTCGTGTGGCTCATGGTGAATCACACGCGTGTTAGCACACAAGACATGGTGAGTGCTAGCCGTTCTCGGCTGATGACGAATCGATCACGACCGCGTGACGGCTGCACTCCGCCGGACCCGACCATGGCGCGGTCGATGCCGACCTGCTGCACCGATAGGTGCGCGGGACGGGCCGTGCAGATACCTGGACGCCGATCCCGTTCACGGACCGAGCGAACGGCTGCGCTGCGTGACACCCGGCCCGCCGTAGGGATAGTCGGCCGGCTCAGGGTCGCTCGCCGCGTCCAGCACCGCGGTCTCGTCGGCGGACAGGTGCAGCCCGGCGGCGGACAGGTTGCCCCGCAATTGATCCAGCGTGCGGGCGCCGAGGATCACCGAGGTCACGGCCGGACGGTCGACCAGCCAGGCCAGCGCGACCTGCGCCATGGTCGCGCCGCGCGCGTCCGCGACCGACCGCACGGCGTCGACGACGGCCCACGTCCGGTCCTGGTTCGACCGCCGGTCGTAGGCCTCGACGCCGCGTTCCGGGTTCTCGCCGAGCCGGGTGGCGCCGGCGGGCCGGTCCTCGCGGCGGTATTTCCCGGTGAGCCAGCCGCCGCCGAGCGGCGACCAGGGCAGCAGGCCGAGGCCGGCGTCCAGGCACGACGGCACGATCTCCCACTCGATCTCGCGCACCAGCAGGTTGTACTGCGGCTGCAGCGTCACTGGCGCGGCCAGGCCCGACGCGGCAGCGACCGCCACCGCCTTCTGCACCTGCCAGCCGGTGAAGTTCGACAGCCCGACGTACCGGACCTTGCCGGCGCGGACGAACTCGTCGAGGGTGCGCATGGTCTCCTCGAGCGGCGTCACCGGATCCCACGAGTGCACCTGGTAGAGGTCGACGCTGTCGACGCCCAGCCGCCGCAGCGAGTCGTCGAGCGCCCGCTGCAGGTGCCGGCGGGACAGGCCGAGATCGTTGGCCCCGGAACCCATCGGGAAGCGGCCCTTGGTCGCCAGCACGATCGCGTCGCGCGTCGCGCCCGACGCCCGGGCGAGCCAGCGGCCGATGATCTCCTCCGACGCCCCGCGCGTGTAGACGTCGGCAGTATCGATGAGGGTGCCGCCGGCGTCGACGAACGCGTCGAGCTGGGCGTGGGAGCCGGCCTCGTCCGTCTCGGCGCCGAAGGTCATGGTGCCGAGCGCGAACGTCGACACGGCGCAGCCGCTGCGGCCGAGGGTGCGGACAGCGGGCATCGGCGGAGGGATCATCGGCACGTCCATGACCGTCATCCTGCCGCGCGGGGCGCGCGACCCTCGACCCCGGCGGCGTCCAGGAAGAACCGGATCATCTCCGCGGAGGCGTCCGGTCCGCCCGGATCCGCGTAGCTGCCGACGGGATCGCCCCCCGACCACGCGTGCCCCGCGCCGTGCACGAGCCACTGCTCGACCATCGCGGCGCCGGCGTGGTCCCGGTACGTCGTCCGCTGGTACTGCCGGCCGCCGGCCGCACCGCTCGTCCGCTGCACGCTGGGCCCGGCCGCCCCCGCGCTGGCGAGCCGCGCCGCGACGATCCTGTCGGCGTTCACCGCCGCGACGGTGTGGTCCTGATCTCCGTGGAAGACGATCAGCGGCACCGCGCCGGTCGGCGCCGGCGAGCCCCCGGTGCGCATCGCCTCGAACGCGGACGGGATGTCCGCCGCCGCCCGGAACCCGAGCCCGGAGTGAATTCCTGCCGCGGCGAACACGTCCGGGTAGGTCGCGGCCATCACCGCGGCCATCGCGGCGCCCGCGGACAGCCCAGCGACGAAGACCCGGCGCTCGTCGACGGCATTGTCGCGCATGACGTCCCGCACGATGCCGGCGATGATGGCCGGCTCGCCGTGGCCCGCGCGCTGGTCCTCGGGCCGGAACCAGTTCCAGTAGCCGCCGTGGTTGGCGGCCGCCGACTGTTCGGGGTAGGCGACGAGGAAGCCGTGCCGTTCCGCCAGCCGGTTCATCCCGGTGCCGGCCGCGAAGTCGACGGCGTCCTGGGTGCCGCCGTGCAGCATCACGACGAGCGGCAGCGGCTCTCCCGTGGCGACGGAGGGCACGTAGAGGTCGTAACTGCGGGAGCCGCCAGGCCCGTCGTGCCTGAGGTGCCGGATCTCGCCGCCGGCGTCGGCCGCCGCCAGCCGGGCGGGTGATGGAGCGCGGCCCGTGCCGGGCAGGCCGTCAAGCGAGAGGCCGTGCAGCGCCGGCAGCGACGGCATGGCGGGCAGTCCCGTCGAGCCCGGGCTCGACACCGCGCTCGTCATGGGCAGGGCAATCGACGGCAGGGTGATCGATGGCAGGGTGGTCGACGGCCCGGTGTTCACATGCGAGGGCCCGGCCGTCCCCGACGGCGCGGTGATGCCCAGTCTGCCGAGAATGCCGGTCGGGTCGGGCAGGTCGCTCCGGACGGTCGTGGAGGGGGAGCGCGATGCGGTGGTCTCGCGCACCAGGCGCAGGGTGCGCTCGATGGTCGCGCACGGATCGGTGTGCATGGCAGTGCCTTTCGTCGGGGGTCGAGGTGGTGGGTGGGTGGTGGTGGCATGTCGGGTCGGCGAACGGAGCCGGCGAGGCCTCGTGGCCCGCGCCGAGCCGGGTGCGGTGGCGGATGGGTGTTTGTGGGGACGGGTTTGTGGCGGAAGGGTTTGTGGTGTCAGGGTTGTGGCGTCAGGAGTAGTGGGATCGGACGGTCAGACGATGCGAGATGCCAGGGCGGCCTTGACCTCTCGAGACGCGCGGAAGGCGCCGAGCACCTCGACCGAGGCGATCGTGTCGAGCGCGAGGTCGACCGGCACGTCCGCAGCGATGCTGCCGAGGCCGAGCACGCGGAGATGCACCGTGCGGCCGGCCGCGCGGATGGCCTCGAGCTGCTCGCGGCTGTAATGCACGGAGCCCAGCTCGAGGGTGCGCCGTGAGACGGTCTCCCGGACGGCCGCCGCGCGCAGCTCGAGCTGGCGGCGGATGGCGGACCGGATGAAGTCCGTGCGGTTGGCGTAGAACCCCTCCCCGACGAGCAGGTCGATCTCGCCGAGGTCGACCAGGCCGAGGTTGACCGTGATCTTCTCGGTCTTCTCGAGCTCGGACATGTGCCCTCCCTTTCTCAAACCATCCGAGCAGAAGCGTATCACCATCCACTGGGATGGTGGGTGGATGGCAAGGGTTGCCGGACGGGTGTGCGCATCGCATGTGCACAGCCTCCGACCACTGTCGGACAGATCCGTCAGACTGACCCCGATGACCCTGCACGTGCACCGCGCGGAGCGCGCCGATCGCCTGGCCGACGAACTGGCCGAGCTGATGGCCGAGCCGTTGCCGGACGTGTTCGCCGAGGAGGTCATCGCCGTCCCCGCGAGGGGCATCGAGCGGTGGCTCACCCAGCGGCTGTCGCACCGCCTGGGTCGCCGCACCGGTCGGGCTGACGGCATCTGCGCCGGAGTCCGTTTCCCGTCGCCCGCCGCGCTGATCGCCGAGGTGGCCGGCGGGCGCGACGACGATCCGTGGGCGCCGGACGCCGCGGTCTGGCCGCTGATCGAGGTGATCGACGCGGCCGCCGGCGAGGCGTGGGCCAGGACGTTGGCCGTGCATCTCGGTCTGGCGGCCGCGGACACGGGTGGGGCGGTCGATCCCGACCGCCGCGGCCGTCGGTACGCCGTCGCCAGGCGCATCGCCGGGCTCTTCGACGGGTACGCGACGCACCGGCCGGAGGTGATCGCCGCCTGGTCCGCCGGCGCCGACACCGACGGCTGGGGCGAACCGCTGCCCCCCGATCTCGCGTGGCAGCCGGAGCTCTGGCGCCGCCTCGCGGCGCGGATCGCGGCGGGCGGCCCGGTCGATCCGGCGCGGCGGCTCGCGGAGGTCACGCGCCGCCTGCGGGACATGCCGCAGTCGGTCGACCTGCCGGCGCGCCTGTCGCTGTTCGGACCGACCGCCCTGCCGCAGCGGTCGTTCCGGGTGCTCGACGCGCTGTCGGAACGACGCGACGTCCACGTGTGGCTCCCGCACCCGTCTCCCGCCCTGTGGGCCGGGCTGGATGCCGAGGGCGGATCGACCGGGCCGGTCCGCCGCCGCGCCGACCCCTCGGTGCGCGCCGTCCGGCACCCGCTGCTGTCCTCCCTCGGTCGCGACTCCAGGGAACTGCACGCGGTTCTCGCGCCCGCGGCCGGCACGGACACCCATCACCCGGCCGCGCCGGGGGCGCCCCGGACGCTGCTGGAGGCGCTCCAGCACGACATCGCCGCGAACCGTCCGCCCGGCGGGGCCTACCCCGCCGACCCCGCCGACCGGAGCATCTCGGTGCACGCGTGCCACGGGGCGGCCCGGCAGGTCGACGTGTTGCGCGACGTGCTCGCCGGCCTGCTCGCGGACGACGAGACCCTGCAGCCCAGCGACATCCTCGTGATGTGCCCGGACATCGAGTCCTACGCCCCGCTGATCCAGGCCGCGTTCGGGCTCGGCGACCTGGTCGAGAAGGGCCACCCGGCGCACCGGCTCCGGGTCCGGCTGGCGGACCGCGCGCTGCTGCAGACCAATCCCCTGCTGGGCACGCTCGCCCGCCTGCTGGAGCTCGCGGACGGCCGCGTGACCGCCTCGGACGTCGTCGACCTGGCGGCGTGGGCGCCGGTGCGGCGGCGGTTCGGCTTCACGGACGACGAGATCGAGCGGATCTCCAGCTGGGCCGCCGAGTCCGGCGCACGCTGGGGCCTGGACGCGCAGCACCGCAAGCCGTTCGGCCTCGACCGGTTCGGGCAGAACACCTGGCGCGCCGGGCTGGATCGAGTGCTGCTCGGGGTGGCGATGGCCGAGGAGGACGATTCCTGGCTCGGCACGGCGCTCCCGCTGGACGACGTGGGGAGCTCGGACGTGGATCTCGTGGGCCGGCTCGCCGAGCTCCTCGCCCGGTTGCAGACGGCGGTTGACGCGCTGCACGGGAACCGGCCGATCGGCGAGTGGGTGGCGGCGCTGGTCGACATCGTCGACGGCATCACGGCGACCGCAGCCGGCGACTCGTGGCAGCGCGCCGAACTCCGCCGCGAGCTGGCCGGACTGGCCGAGCACGCCGCCCGGAACCGGGCCACGGCAAGTCTTCTCGACCGCCGCGACCTGCGAGCCATGCTCGCCGGCCGATTCGCCGGGCGCCCCACGAGGGCGAACTTCCGCACGGGGACCGTGACGATCTGCACGATGGTGCCGATGCGTTCGGTGCCGCACCGGGTGGTCTGCCTGCTGGGCATCGACGACGGCGTGTTCCCACGGGTCACCCAGGAGGACGGCGACAACCTGCTGCACCGCGATCCCGCGGTGGGCGAACGGGATCCGCGGTCCGAGGACCGGCAGTTGCTGCTGGACGCCGTGATGGCTGCCAGGGAGCGCCTGGTCGTCACCTACACGGGCGCGGACGAGCGGACGGGCGCGCGCAGGCCGCCGGCGGTGCCGCTGGGCGAGCTGCTGGATACGCTGGACGACACCGCGGCGCGGCCGGACGGCTCGCCGGTGAGCGCCCGGCTCGTGGTGCGACATCCTCTGCAGCCCTACGATTCCCGCACGGTGGAGTACGGCGCGCTGGGTCGCCCTGGGCCCTTCACGTTCGATCCCGCCGCGCTCGGCGGGGCGCGCGCGGCGGTCGCCCCCCGGGTACCGCCGGCCCCACTCGTGCCGGAACCGTTGCCGCCGGCGGTCCCGCAGACGGTGGACCTCGCCGAACTCACCGGCCTGCTCGTGCATCCGGCGCGCGGCTTCCTCCGCCAGCGGCTGGACGTCGCGGTCCGGTTCGAGGAGGCGGAGCCGTCCGACGCGGTTCCCGTGCAGCTGGACGGCCTGCAGCGCTACCAGATCGGGGAGCGGCTGCTGCGGAGCCAGCTGTCCGGCACGGATGCCAAGGCCGGGGCCGCGGCCGAGTGGCGCCGCGGCACGCTGCCGCCGGGCCGGCTCGGTGACCAGGTGCTCGACGACCTACTGGTGGAGATCGCGCCGCTGGTCGAGAAGACGGCGTCGCTGCGCGCGGAGCCGGCCAGGGTGATCGACGTGGACGTCGATCTCGGCGGCGGTCGGCGGGTGCGCGGGACGGTCGGCGGGGTGCACGGATCCTGCCTGGTGACGGTCTCCTTCGCCTCGCTGAGCGCCCGCTCGCGGCTGCGGGCGTGGGTCGCGTTGCTCGCCCTGACCGCGAGCGAGCCCGACAGTGCCTGGGGTGCGGCAACCGTCGGCCGCCGCGGCAAGCGCGGTGCGGGTTGCGTGACGATCCAGCCGGTGGACGCGGCGCTCGCCCGCGACTGCATCGCCGAGCTGGTGGACCTCTACGACCGAGGGCTGCGCGCCCCGCTGCCGATCCCGATCAAGTCGGCGGCGACGTACGCCGCCAGCCGGCACGGCGGGGAGTTGCCGGCGGACGCGGAGCTCGCGGCCGCCCGCGAGTGGCGCACCACCCGGGACGCCCCGGTGCCGGGCGAGGACACTGACAACGCGAACGTGCAGGTCTGGGGGATCGGCGCGCCGTTCGGGGCGCTGCTGCACGAGCAGGCCGGCGAGGACGAGCGGTGGTCGGGCGGCGAGGAGCCGCACCGGTTCGGCGAGCTGACCATGCGGCTGTGGTCGCCCCTGCTCGACCGCGAGCAGAGCGGCGCGCTGTGATCACCACCGGGGCCTTCGGCGGCGATCCGCCGGCGACGGGGGCGGTCCCGATCAACCTGCAGCCGGCGTCGTTCGACCTGCTCGGCCCGCTGCCCACCGGGACCACGGTGCTGGAGGCCAGCGCCGGCACAGGGAAGACCCATGCCATCGGCGCTCTCGTGGTCAGGTTCGTCGCGGAGGGCGTCGTCGGGCTCGACCGGGTGCTGGCGGTGACCTTCGGCCGGGCGGCCAGTCAGGAGCTGCGCGAGCGGGTCCGCGGGCACCTGATCGACGCCGAGCGCGCACTGGGCGACCCCGCGGCCGCCCGGTCCGGAGACGAGGCGGTGCACCGGTTGCTCGCCACCGGGAGCGACGACGAGGTGGCGCTGCGCCGCACGCGGTTGCGCACCGCGCTGGCCGAGTACGACGCGGCCACCATCGTCACCATCCACCAGTTCTGCCACCACGTGCTGACCGGGCTGGGCATCGCGGGCGACACGACGCCGGACGTCGAGCTGGTCGAGGACCTCGACGACCTGGTGGTCGAGGTGGTCGACGACCTCTACGTGCGCGCGTTCGCCGGCCCGACCGGCACGAGCCCGATCTTCAGCCGCGCCGACGCGGTCGCCCTGGCCAGGGCCGCCGTGAACGACCCGCGCGCCCGACTGGTCCCCGAGCCCGCGGCCTCGGACGCGGCGGATCCGGCCGCGCGCCGGGTCCGCTTCGGCGACGCCGTGCGCGCGGAGGTGGACCGTCGCAAGCGCTCCCGCCACATCCTCGGCTACGACGATCTCCTCGGCCGGCTCGCGGACTCGCTCGCGCCCGCGGACGCCGCCGCGCGCGACCGGATGCGCGACCGCTGGACTGTCGTGCTGGTCGACGAGTTCCAGGACACCGATCCCGTGCAGTGGCAGATCATCGAGCGGGCGTTCGCCGGGCACGCGACGGTCGTCCTGGTCGGCGACCCCAAGCAGTCGATCTACGCCTTCCGGGGCGGCGACGTCACCACCTACCTGGCCGCGAGCGCCCAGGCCGGTTCCCGCCGCACGCTGGACCACAACTGGCGCAGCGACGGCCCTGTCGTCCGGGCGTTGCAGGTGCTGCTCGACGGCGTCGCGCTGGGCGATCCGGGGATCCCCGTGCGCCCGGTGACCCCGGGCATCCCCGCGTCCCGGCTCGTCGGTGCGCCCAGCGCCGCGCCGGTCCGGCTGCGTCAGGTGTCGCGCAAGGGCCTCGGAGCCGGCCGGACGGGCGCCATCCAGATCGACAAGGCCAGGGACTTCGTTGCCCGCGACCTGGCCGCCGACGTCGCCGCGCTCCTCGAGTCCGGCGCGACCTTCGACGGCCGCCCCGTCCGCGCGGGCGACGTCGCGGTCATCGTCGGAACCCACGCGCAGGGCGCGCTGGTCCGGGAGGCCCTGGCCGGCAAGCAGATCCCGTCGGTCGAGGCGGGGAATCAGAGCGTGTTCCGCACCTCGGCCGGCACCGACTGGCTGGCGCTGCTCGAGGCCATGGAGCAGCCGCACCGCGCGAATCGGGTGCGCGCCGCGGCGCTGACCCCGTTCATCGGCCACACCGCCGCCGACCTCGATGCCGGCGGCGAGGGCGTCACCGACGCGTTGACCGCGAAGCTGAGCCGGTGGGCCGACGTGCTGGCGGCCCGGGGTGTCGCGGCGGTGCTCGAGGTGGCAGCCGCAGAGGAGCGGCTGCCCGCGCGGCTGCTCGCGCTGACCGGCGGCGAGCGGCAGCTGACGGACCTGCGGCACGTCGGCCAGGGGCTGCACGCGATCGCGCTCGAGGAGGGTCTCGGCGTCTCCGCGCTCACCGAGTGGCTGCGCCGCCGCTGCGTCGAGCCGGACCTCACCGTGAGCGCCGAGCGGATCCGTCGGCTGGACGTCGACGCCGCCGCCGTGCAGGTCGTCACGCTGCACGCGAGCAAGGGCCTGCAATACCCGGTCGTCTACCTGCCGTTCGCGTTCGACCGGTACGTCGGTCAGGAGAAGCTGCTGCTGCTGCACCAGGGCGGGGAGCGGGTGCTCGACGTCGGCGGTTCCGGCACGGCCGGCCGCGATGATCGCGTGGAGGCGGCGGCCGCCGAGCTCGCGGGGGAGGCCCTCCGGCTGCTCTACGTCGGCCTCACCCGGGCCCAGTCCCAGGTCGTCACGTGGTGGGCGCCGACCCGAAACACCAACGGCTCCGGCTTGCACCGCGTGCTCTTCGGTCGACGCGACATCACCGGCATGGTGCCGGATGTCGTGGAGCTGGTGGACGACGAGGCGGCCACCCGTCGGCTGGCCAGCCTGGAGGCCGCGGGAGGTCCGGTGCTGGAGCAGGCGGCGATCGCCGCCGCCGCCCCGGTACCGGTGGTCCCGGTCTCCGGCGCGGCGTTCCGGGTGGGGGTGCTCGACCGCTCGCTGGAACCGGCGTGGGGGCGCATGTCGTACACGTCGCTCTCGGCGGCGGGCGGGGACCAGGCGGCGGGGGCCGGGGCCGGCGTCGCCAGCGAACCGGAGCTGCCGGAACGGGACGACGAGATGATCGGCGCAGCGGTGGATGTCGCGCCGCTGGATGCGGCAGCGCCGGAGTCGCGGCGGTGGACGTGGCAGCGGCGGACGCCGGGTCGGTCGACGTCCCGGCGGTGGATGTCGGCGCATCCGACGAGGCGGCCCTGCGGTCGGTGGGCCTCGCCGATGGCGACGCTGCCCGCCGGCACCGAGTTCGGCACGCTGGTGCACGCGGTGCTCGAGAACACCGATCCGCAGGCCGCCGACCTGGCCGCCGAGGTGCGGCGCGCCGCCGAGGAGCAACTCGCCCGGCGCGTCACGCCGATCTCGGCCGACGAGCTGTCCGAGGCGATCCTCCCGGTGCTGCGCACCTCCCTCGGCCCGCTCGCCGACGGGCGCAGCCTGGCGTCCATTCCCGTGCGAGACCGGTTGGCGGAGATGACATTCGAGCTGCCGCTCGGCGGCGGCGACCTCGATCCGGAGGGCGTCACCCTCGCCGACCTGGCGCCGCTGCTGCGCCGCCACCTGCCGGCCGACGACCCGATGCGCCCGTACGCCGACCGGCTCGGCTCCACGGAGATCGGCTGGCAGCTCCTGCGCGGCTACCTGACCGGAAGCCTGGACGCGGTGCTGCGATTGCCGGGGCCGCGCTACCTCGTCGCCGACTACAAGACCAACTGGCTGGGCGACGGCACGCCGGGGACGCTGTCCGCCTGGCACTATCGACCCTCGGCGTTGGACGAGGTGATGGGCCACTCGGACTACCCGATGCAGGCGCTGCTGTATGCCGTGGCGCTGCACCGGTTCCTGCGCTGGCGGCAGCCGGGCTACGCGCCCGGCGAGCACATCGGCGGCGTGCTCTACCTCTTCGTGCGCGGCATGGTGGGCCCGGAGACCCCCGCGGTGGACGGCTGGCCGTGCGGCGTCTTCGGCTGGCGCCCGCCGCCCGCGCTCATCGTCGAGCTGTCGGACCTGCTGGACGCGGGCGACCCTGCCCGGGGGCGGTCGTGACGGCGACCATGGGCCGGCCGGCCTCCGCCGCGCGCGACGACGCGCCGCCCGAGGATCCGCGCGACCCGCAGCGCGTGCTCGGCGCCCGTGGCCCGCTGCGCGTGTTCAACGAGGCGGGCGTGCTCGCCGCGGCCGACGTGCACGTCGCCGCGCGGCTCGGCGAGCTGGCCGGCGAGGCCGACGAGACCGTCCTGCTGGCGGTGGCTCTCGCGGTGCGCGGGGTGCGCAACGGCTCGGTGTGCATCGACCTGGCGACCGTCGCGCAGGCCGACCCGGCGCTGCCGTGGCCGGCCGCGGGAGCGTGGCTGGACGCCGTGCGGGCCAGCGGCCTCACCGGCGAGGGTCGCCCGTTGCGAGTCGAGTACGACCTGCTGTACCTCGACCGGTATCACCGGCAGGAGGTCGCCGTGTGCGCCGACCTGTTGGCCCGGGAGGCGGGCGACCCCCCGGCCGTCGACGCGGGCCGGCTCGCGCGCGCGCTGGATCGGCTGTTCCCCGATGCCACGGGAGCGGACGGTCACGCGGGCGACCAGCGCGCGGCGGCCGCGCTCGCCGTGACCCGGTGGACGACGATCATCGGCGGCGGCCCAGGAACCGGAAAGACGACCACCGTCGCACGGGTGCTCGCCCTGCTCCTGGACCAGCCCGGCACGCCGCCCCGCGTCGCCCTCGCCGCACCGACGGGCAAGGCCGCGACCCGCCTGCAGGAGGCGGTGCGCGGCGTCGCGCGGGAGCTCGGACCGGACGACCGGCACGACCTGCCCACCGTCACGGCGTCCACGCTGCACCGGCTGCTGGGCTGGAAGCCCGGGAACCGCACGAGGTTCCGGCACGATCGGTGGAATCGGCTGCCGTACGACGTCGTCGTGGTAGACGAGACGTCGATGGTGTCGCTGACGCTGATGGCCCGGCTGCTGGACGCGCTGCGGCCCGACGCCCGGCTGATCCTGCTCGGCGACCCCGATCAGCTGGCGTCCGTCGAAGCGGGCGCGGTGCTGGCCGACCTCGTCGGCGGCCTGCGCGCGCGCCGCGATCACGCGGTCGCGATCCTGGGCCGGACGTTCCGTTTCGGTGGGGCCATCGCCGACCTGGCTGCCGCCATCCGGGACGGGCGGGCCGACGACGCCCTCGCGGTGATCCAGCGCGGCGACCCGGCCGTGCACCTGGCGCCCGGCGCCGAGGCGGCGCGCGCCGACGTCGTCGAGGCGGCCGCCGGGATCACCGCGGCGGCGCGGGCGGGCGACGGCGCCGAGGCGCTCCGGCGGGTCGACCGGCACCGGCTGCTGTGCGCGCACCGCACCGGCCCGCTGGGCGTGCAGGAGTGGAGCGGGCAGATCCAGCGCTGGCTGTCGGCCGCCGAGCTGGTCGACGCCAGGGTGGGCGAGTGGTACGTGGGCCAGCCGTTGCTGGTCACCGAGAACGATTATGCGCTGGGTCTTTTCAACGGGGACGTGGGCGTCGTGGTGGCCGACGACGAGGGCGGCGTGCGGGCGGTGTTCGCCGCCGCTGACGGCGCGTTCCGGTCGTTCGCGCCTCGCCGGCTGGGCGGGGTGCAGACCGTGCACGCGATGACCGTGCACCGCGGCCAGGGCAGTCAGTTCGACGCCGTGACACTGGTGCTGCCCGAGGCGGATTCGCCCCTGTGCACGCGGGAGCTGGTGTACACGGCGGTCACCCGGGCGCGCCGGCGGGTGCGGGTGGTGGGCACCGAAGACCAGCTGCGGGCGGCGATCGACCGGCCCGCCGCGCGGGCGAGCGGCCTGCGTCAGCGGCTGCGCGACGCACCCGGCTGACGTGTCGCGGCGAGCTGCCGCGCGCCGTCGCCGGTGAGCCGGCCGACAGTCGCGGTCCGCCCGGCGATGAGCAGCAGCAGGTCCTGCATCGTTCCGTGCACCGCGGCCCCGTCGCCCCACGTCCAGTCGAGATCGGTTGCCGTGAGACGGAACCCACGCAGGCGCCGGCCGGCATGGAAGAACGGCCCGAGGCGCAGCGCGCGGCCCGCCGCCAGCGCCGCTGCGGCCGGCGGCGCGGCGTGGCTGCGGCCCACCGGAATCAGCATGTCCTGTGCGTGCACGATGACGTCGAGCAGCGGGTCAACGGTGGTGGTGCCGAACGGGTGCCGGCGCGACGTGCCGAATCGGCGGTAGTCGTCGAGGATCTGCGTGGTCGGCCGGGCGCCGCTCCGCCTGCCCTCCTGCTGGATGAACCGGTTGAACCTGCCGCCGTGCCGGACGACGCCGAGCATCACCTGGGCCGGGGTCGACTGGGGTGACGAGATGACATGCGCGGCAACCTCGCGCACCGTCCACCCCGCGCACAGCGAGTCGCGTTCCCATTCCCCGGCGCTCAGCGTCTCCAGGTGCGCCAGCAGCTGCGCGCGCTGCTCGTGGGTGTGCGCCCACACCTCGTCGGCATCCATGTGGAGCCCCCTGGAACTGATACGGTCCGCTGACCAAAGTTATCAGACTCTCTGACCATCATCAGTCCAGGAGCCGAGGTGCCGCACATGCCACCGTCCGCCGTGGACGACCCCAAGGCGGACCCCGCGCCTGCGCGCGATGGCGCGCAGGAGGACGAGGCGCCCAACGTCGGGGTGCTGATGTTCGTCGCGTACCGCGCGATGGAGACGCGGGTGTTCGCGCGGCTCGCCGAGCGCGGGTTCGGCGACGTCACGCCCGCCCAGGCGCGGATCTTCCAGCGCATCGGTCCGTGACGGCACTCGGCTGACCGAGCTCGCCGAGCAGGCACAGGTCACCAAGCAGACGGCCGGCTTCCTGGTCGACCAGCTCGCGGCGGCCGGCTACGTCGAGCGGGTGCCCGATCCCACCGACGCCCGCGCCCGGCTGGTCCGCATCGCGGACCGCGGCCGCGCCGCGCTGCCGATCGCCGCCGGGGTGGTCGACGAGGTCGAGTCGGAGTGGGAGCGGCACCTGGGCGCGCGAAGGATGAACCAGCTGCGCCAGATCCTCGGTTCGCTGCGGGAGATCACCGACCCGTACCGGCGGTGATCCGGGGCCGCTGTCCCCGGTTGGGGGCCCGCGGCGGAGATGATCATGGCGATATTCACGCGACACGCCGACCAACCGGCGTCCCCAGCGTGAATATCGCCATGATCAATTCCCGGGGAGGGTCGGATCGATCCGCGCGGCGGTGAACGGCTGTCGGTCGAGCCCGGCCGACGGTGAAGAATGGCCCGATGGACGTCGTGATCTTCGGCGCGACCGGCATGGTCGGCCAGGCGGTGCTGCTGTCGTGCCTCGACGACCCGTCGATCGAGCGGATCGTGCTCGTGCTCCGCTCGGAGGTGCCGCAGCAGGACGCGCGGATCACCCAGATCGTGCACGGCGACTTCGACGACTTCTCCGCGATCGCGGACCGGCTCGCAGGCCTGGACGCCTGCCTGTTCTGCCTGGGCGTGACGTCGGTCGGCAAGAAGGAAGCGGAGTACCGGCGGATCACCTTCGACATCACCATCGCGGCGGCCACGGTGCTCGCAGAAGTCAACCCGGGCATGGTGTTCGAGTACGTGTCCGGCTCGGGCACGGACAGCACGGAGCAGGGTCGGATCATGTGGGCCCGCGTCAAGGGCGCGACCGAGAATGCCCTGCTCGCCATGGATCTCCGCGCCTACGGCATCCGTCCCGGTTTCATCCTGCCGCTGCGCGGGATCGAGACGAAGACCCGGCTGTATCGCGCGATCTACCGCGTCACCGGCTGGCTGTACCCCGTCCTCAACCGGGTCGCGCCGAACTGGGTGCTCACCTCCGACGAGATCGGCCGCGGGATGATCGCGATCGCCGAGCGCCGGCCGGAGGAGCGGATCTTCGACTCGGCTGCCATGAAGGCGTTGCTGTCCGCGAGCTGAGACAAACCGGGCGTTCGGCACTCTCGCCCGAGACACGGTGTACGTCGTGCCTACCATCGGGTGATGCGGAGCCGGAGAGCAATCGTCGCCGCAATCGGCGCGCTCCTCGTCGCCGCGGGGTGTACAACGGGCAGCGAGAACGCAAGCACGGCCGGATCGACCTCCGAGGTGATCGACACCGGTCGCTCCCCGGACTCATCGTCAGGAAGCACCATGGGCCCGCCCGCCGACACCAACGCCACGCCGGGATCGCCGGTCGGTGACTGGAATGGGACGCTCGATGTCCCGGGATCGCCGCTGGACGTGGGTGTCTCGTTTACCCAGGACGGCGATGCGGTGTCCGGGACGCTCGACATTCCCACCCAGGGCATCGCCGACCTGCCGTTCACCGAGGTGACGCAGGACGGCGACCGGATCACCTTCGCCATCACCGGAGTGGCCGGGCTTCCCGGCGACCCGACGTTCACCGGCCGGCTCGACGGCGACACGATCGCGGGCGAGTTCACCCAGGCGGGCCGGTCGTTTCCGCTGACGCTGTCCCGCGGGGCCGTCGAGCCACCCGATCGCCCGCAGGAGCCGCAGCCACCGTTTCCGTACGGCAGCGAGGACGTCACCTTCTCGGGCGATGTCGAGTTGGCGGGCACGCTGACCACCCCACAGGGCACCGGCCCGTTCCCGGCGGTGCTGCTGGTGACCGGGAGCGGTGCCCAGGATCGCGACGAGACCATTTTCGGCCACAAGTTGTTCCTTCTGTTCGCAGACACCTTGACCCGCGCCGGCTACGCGGTGCTACGCGTCGACGACCGCGGAGTCGGCGGATCCGGGGGAGTGCTCGGAGATGCAGGCTTCGAGGACCTGTCGAACGACATCGTCGCCGGACTCGCTTATCTCCGCGCTCGTGCGGAGATCGATGCGGACGCGGTCGGGCTCCTCGGGCACAGCGAGGGCGGGTACCTCGCGCCGCTGGTCGCGCAGCGTCCCGGGGTCGACGTCGATTTCGTGATGCTGATGGCCGGCCCGGCAGTGTCGGGCGAGGACATCCTGGTGGAGCAGAACCGGCTGCTGCTGCAGGCCGCCGGCGCACCCCAGGAGGCCATCGACGCCCAGGTCGCCTACGTCCACCAGCTCACCGAGCTCCTCCGGCCCGGCGATTTCGCGGCTGCGGAGGAACTCACCCGGGCCCGGATCGTCGAGCAGGGCGGGAATCAGGCTCAGACCGATCAGGCGTCCGCGCTCGCCAACGAGATCACCCGGGCGTTCGTCACCTACGACCCGGCGCCGGCGCTGTCGGCGCTGCGGGTCCCGGTCCTGGCCGTGTTCGGCGGCCGCGACCTGCAGGTGCCGGCCGCCCAGAATGAGCCGGCGATGCGCGCGCTGCTCGCGAGCAATCCGGATGCGACGGTGCGGACCTTCCCGGAGCTCAACCACCTGATGCAACCGGCCTCCACCGGCCTGCCGACGGAGTTCGCCACGATCGAGACCACGATCGATCCGCGCGTGCTCGAGGAGTTCATCAGCTGGCTGGAGCAGCGCTTTCCGGCGGGCTGATCGGCCGCCCCCGGTCAGCGGTTGCCGGGCCCCATGCCGGCACCGCCGGCGCCCATCATGCCGCCGGCCGGGGCGTCGCCCGCGGTCGCCGTCGTCACCGACGCTCCGTCGACGACGACGGAATACGCCGCGCCGCCAGCGATGCCGGCGGCCGAGTAGACCACGGACGCGAACGCCTTGGCGGCCGTGAAGGACGCGACCACCGTGCCGTCCGCGGCGACGATCTGCACATCGCTGCCCGCCGGCTGCGCGTCGAAGGTGGTTGCCAGCCAGCCCTGCGCCGATCCGGCGTCGGGCGCCGCCACCATTCCTGCGCTGCCCACGGCGATCACGCTGCCGCCGGAGATCTCGAACGTCCCGTTGACGTCGAGCGCGCCGTTGCCGTCGCCGGTCGGGCCCTGCACGACGATCGTGCCGCCCGCGATGGTGGCGGATCCGTTGGAGTCCAGCCCGTCTCCGCCCGAGTCGACGTCGAGCGTGCCGCCCGTGATGGTGAGGTTGTTCGTCGCGGAGGCGAACTCGTCCGGTCCGCCGGCCCCCTGCCGGCCCGACGAGTCGGCGCCGCCGGCGACGTTCACGCCGTCGTCACTCGCCACGATCGAGGTGTCGCCGCCGCCGATGGTGATCGTGGCGCCCTCCAGACCCTCGTAGGAGGCGGTGATGTCGAGGGTGCCGCCGGTGACGGCGACGCCCGCGTCGGCGTGCACCGCGTCGTCTCCGGTGCCGATCGTGATCGCGCCGCCGTTCACCGTCACCGAGCCGTTGGAGTGCAGCGCGTCGTCGGCGGAGTCGATCGCGACGGTGCCGCCGTCGACGACCACGCTGATCCCGCCCTTCACGCCCTTGACCGACGCATCGGTCGCGACGCCCGCGGAACTGCCGCCCCCGGCGGCGATCCGGACCGTGCCGTCGCTGATCACCGCGTCCGTCTCGGCGTCGATCCCGTCGCCGCCCGCGGTGACGGCGACAGTGCCTCCGGCAACCGAGACGTAGCCCATGGTGGCGTCCTCGGCGTTGTCGGACTTCAGCCCGTCACCGCCCGCGGTCACCGTCACGGTGCCCCCGTCGACCACCAGGAAGTCCTTGCCGCGGATGCCGTCGTCGACGGCTGTGACCGCGATGGTCCCGGACTCGATGACCAGCCCGTCCTTGCTGGAGATGCCGTCGTTCGAGTTGCCCGTCACCGTCACGGATCCCGCGCCGGTGATGGTGGTGTCGGCCGTGCTGAAGAGCGCGGCGTTCGGCTCGTCCGTCGCCGCGTCCGGGTAGAGGTAGGTGGCCGCATCCGCCAGCGCGTTCTGCGAGCCATCGGCCAGCTCGATCACCACGTCACCGGCGTCGGCCACCGACAGCGCCGACGTGGTGGAGCTGGTGATGTCGGCACCGTCCAGGGTGAGCCGGACGGTGCCGTCGTCGGCGGAGTTCACCACCACCTGGCCGTCGGCGAGCGTCCCGCTGATCCGGTACACCCCCGACGCGGTGATCGTCACCGTGCTGCCGACGATCGCGACCGTCGGATCGTCGGACGTCGGGCTGTCCCCGGCCAAGCTGATCGTGGCCGCGTCGCCGACCGGCTCGCTCGCGGCCGCGCTCGTGGCGGCCGCGTTCTCCGCGAGCGTCTGCGCGGCCGTCGTCGCCCCTCCCGCGCTCGTCGACGCTCCGTCGCCCGACGACAGGCTGGTTGCGCTCGACGTGGCGGTTCCCGCCGTCTCCGCGGCGCTGCACGCGCCGGTGAACAGCGCCGCGGACAGCGCGATGGGCAGCAGGAACCGTCGGTTCAGTCGTCGCATGGGGATCTCCGGATCTGGCGTCTCTGGTCTGGAAAGGCCATTGAGCCCAGCCGACCTGTGCACTTCCCGTGCCCCGCCCCAGCGCTTCCCCAGCCCCGCGGGCGTTCCTCGTCACAGTCGTGGCGTCCGCGCGGGTTTCGTGGAGGAGGCGCGCAGGGCGCCGGCCCGGCTCGAGCCGGGAGCCGGGAGCCGAAAATCGCGTGCCCCGGCCGCGGCCGCCCCGCTACCCTCGCACCCTTGCCCTTCGCGCGGGCGCGCCTCGCGTCCGCGATCGGTTCGGCCGGTCCACGCTGACGCGTTCGCGGTGGATCGCCGACCGGGACCCGCCTCCACCCGGAGCGCCGGCGGTGGGCGCGAATGTGGGGGTCACATGGGTACGCGGCTGCGGCGACTGTTGGGCGCGCCGGCGCACGTCGCCGTCTCGCTCGCGGACGGCGGCTCGGTCCACCTGCGCCTGCTGCTGCCGGGCGAACACAGCACCCTGGTCAGGGTTTTCGAGGGCATGTCGGATCGATCGCGGCGATCCCGGTACCTCGCGAGCATGTCCCAGCTGAGCGGCCGGATGTCCGCCGCGCTCACGGGCGTCGATTCGACGCACCACGTGGCGCTGGTGGCCGAGGTCAACGGCCGTCCCGTCGGCATCGCGCGGTTCATCCGATTGGTGCACGACGAGCGCTCGGCGGAGTTCGCCGCCGAGGTGATCGACGCGCACCAGGGCCGCGGGATCGGACGCGCGCTGATGGACGCGACGGCAACGGTCGCGGCCTACCGCGGCATCAGGTGCGTCGCCGGAACGCTGGACCCACGGAACAAGGTGTCCCGCGCGCTGCTCGCCCGGGTCGGTGCGCAGTTCCGCCCCGCGGTCGACGGGTTGATGGAGGCCGGCGGGTGCCTGCGGCTGCCCGCCGAGCCCGCGGTGGACCGGCAGGCCGTGCTCGCGCTGCTGCACGAGCCGCGCCGGCCAGGGGTGGCGTCCCGCCTGCGGGTCGACCCTGGTCGGCTCGTCGACGCGCTGCCGGACTGGGACGCCTGGCTCGGACGGCGCCACCAGGGTGGGCGGACCGCCCGACCGGCGCTCTGGCAGCTGCGCGGATTCTGACCTCCGCGCGGCCCGGGCGGCCGGGGCAGAATGCCGTGAGGCGGCCGGGACACGGCGGTGCGGCGGCGGATCGAGGCGACGTGGGACCGGTCGACGACGTGCAGCATTCGGACGAACGCCCGGCCTTCGTCCTGCACGAGCACCGCCGCCCGCAGCTCCACTTCGATCTGCGCCTCGAGCAGGACGGCGTGCTGCGGTCGTGGGCGGTGCCCAAGGGCCTGCCGGACGACGCGGCCACCGACCGCCTCGCCGTCGCCGTGCCGGACCACGACCTCGAGCACCTGACCTACGAGGACGAGGACAAGTCGATCGCCGACATCGGCTGGTGGGAGGAGCACGACCGCAACGACCGCCGATTCGTGTTCACCCTGCACGGCCGGCACGGCGACGTCCGGTACGCCCTCATCCGGACCCCGAGCGACTGGCTGCTGCACCGCGTGAAGGACCAGCGGCGGCGCGGGTGACTCCCGACGCGACGGGCATCGGGCGCCGCGCCGGACCCGCCTCAGCGGGCCGACGAGATGTAGTCGATCAGTTGGTCGTGCTCGGTCTCGAGCTCGTCGACGCGGCTCTTCACGATGTCGCCGATGGAGACGATGCCGGCGAGCGCGTCCTTGTCGACGACGGGCACGTGGCGGAACCGGTGCTCGGTCATCAGGCGGGCCAGCGCACCGATCTCGGCGGTGGGCGCGCACGTCCGGACCGGGCTGGTCATGATCTCCCGCACGGCGACGCCGAGCACCTCTGCCCCGCTCGCGTGCAGCGCCCGCACGACGTCGCGCTCGCTGATGATCCCGTCGATGGTCCGGCCGTCGGCGCTCACCACCAGGGCGCCGACCCGATGCTCGGCGAGGGCGGCGACGGCGGCTGCGATGTCGGCGTCCGGGCCGATGGTCGCGACCTCGGTGCCCTTGCGGGCCAGGACGTCGGCGACGTGCACGGCATCACCCCCTGCGCGGCGGGATCGACGGTGATCCCGGACACCAGGGTAGTCGGTGGGGCAATGGCCGGTCCGGGTCACCGCCGATCGGCGCCGTCGCTGCGGCCGGTCCCCATGCCGCCGTTGCCCGATCGGGCGGCGCGGGCTGCCCGGACGGACGGGGCGGCGGTGATTGACCGCGGCGCGCCGCCGGTCGCACCATGCGGCCATGGGACGCAGGCGGGTGGCGGAGGCTGCGGGGCGGCGTCGGCTGCCGGGTCCGTCGGCGACCGGCCCGACGCCTGCGCCGCGGCCGGGCATCCTGGCCCTCCAGCGCAGCGCCGGGAACCGCGCGGTCAGCAGCCTGCTGGCGGCGCGGGAGCCACCCGTGCAGCGCGACGACCAGGAACCGGCGCCGGGGCAGGCAGCGGGCGGCGGCCTGCTGTCCGGACGCCTGTGGCTGCGCGACCCCGAGAGCTTCCTGCAGAGCAAGCCGTCGCTCCGGCCGCCCGGCGGTCTCCCGCTCCTGCCGCCGTCGCAGGTGGAGGGGATGATCGACTGGGGCCAGCTGGGCACGGCGTTCCGCGGCCGGCGGCTCGTGCTGGAGGATCGAGATCGATCGGTGATCGTCGAGCACTGGCAGCGGTGGTACCCGGTGGCGCAGGCGCTCTACGGGCTGCCCGGGGCCAAGAAGCTGTTCGACACCCCGGCGGCGATCATGAACACCATGTCCGCCAAGATGATCGACTCGTCGCTCGCCGGCGACCGGCCCGATCCGATCGAGCGGTTCAACCGGCAGGCGGAGCAGTTCGGCGTCTCGACGACGACGGTCGCGGTCGACGTTCTCACGTTCTGACCGCGCCCCGCCACGGCCGGCGGGGGCCGGCGCCCGAACGCCCCGGCCGTTCGACCGGTCAGGTCTGCTTGAGCCGGCGCCAGCCGCCGGCGCGGTTGTTGGCGATGATCGCCCGGAACATCGTCAACAGGGCTGACGTGTTGATCTCCTCGCCTTGGCGGATCGCGACGGTGCGCGCCGTGCTGTTCCCGTGCCCGCCGGTGATGATGCCCTCCGGGTCCGGCACGATGGCGCCGTCGTAGAGGAACACGTTGACGTGGTCCTTGGCCGCGAGCAGCGCGGCGACGTTGCCGTCCAGCACGAAATACGGCTGGACCCGGCGCTTGATGGTCTCGACGAGTTCGGGGTCGGCCTCGTGCGCCAGGTCGCGGACCCGCCGGCACACGTCCTGCTGCCAGTCCGGAAGTGCGTCGATGTACGCGTCGACCCCTGCATCCGTGGTGTATGTCACGGCGCGACGGTAGCCGCCCTGCGGGTCGAAACTGTGAACTTCGCGACGCGCATCGATGCCGCCGCCGCGGAACACGCGGTCCGGGCCGCCGGTTGCACCAGGCATGACCTCTGCCACCACGAGCACCCCGACCATCGACGTCGCCGCCGGCGGCACCTTCGACATCAAGGACCTCGGCCCGGTCCGCCGACTCGGATTCGGCGCCATGCGCATCACCGGACCCGGCATCTGGGGAGAGCCGGACGATCGCGAGGTCGCCCGGTCCGTGCTGCGACGCGCCGTGGAACTCGGCGTGGACTTCATCGACACCGCAGACTCGTACGGCCCGACGGTCAGCGAGGAGATCATCGCCGAGGCGCTCCACCCGTACTCGGCCGGCGTGCGCATCGCCACCAAGGCTGGGCTGGCGAGAACCGGTCCGCAGCAGTGGATTCCGCTCGGCCGCCCCGAGTACCTGCGGCAGCAGGCCGAGCTCAGCCTGCGCCGGCTGAAGGTGGACGTCATCGACCTGTTCCAGCTGCACCGGATCGATCCCGGCGTCGATCGGGACGACCAGTTCGGCGTGCTCAAGGAGCTGCAGGATGAGGGCAAGGTCCGCGCGCTGGGCCTCTCCCAGGTTTCCGTCGACGAGATCACGGCCGCGCAGGAGGTTTTCACCGTCGCGACGGTGCAGAACCGCTTCAACCTGACCGATCGGACGTCCGCCGACGTGCTGGCGTTCGCCGAGGCCGAGGGCATCGGGTTCATCCCGTGGGCGCCGGTGTCGGCAGGCGAGCTCGCGCGACCGGGCGGCCCGGTGGACGAGATCGCGCGCCGGCTGGACGCGAGCCCGTCGCAGGTCGCCCTCGCCTGGGTGCTGCAGGCTTCCCCGGTCATGCTGCCCATCCCCGGCACCGGCTCGATCGCGCATCTCGAGGACAATCTGGGCGCCGCGACCCTGACCCTGCCAGCCGACGCCGTGGCGCAGCTCGACGCGGCTGCATGACCGCGGGCCGCCCGCGGATCCGCCCGACGCTCGCATCAACGACTCGAGAGCCAGGTGTTGAGGCCCCGTGCCCACCGGACTGACGCGCCTGCCGGCCATGCTGCGACGGGACGGCGGCGAGCGGCCCGCGGGCCGCTGGATCCGACGCCGGTACACCGGCACGGCGGGCACGCGCCTGTACGACGTATACGTGCCCGGTGGTGCGCGCCGCGGCCGGATGCCGATGGTGCTGCTGCTGCACGGCTGCCGGCAGACCGGCACCGACTTCGGCCGGGACTCGGGATTCGCGGAGCTCGCCGACACTGCCGGGTTCGTGCTCGTCATGCCGCGCCAGGAGGTGCAGCACCAGCTCCAACGGTGCTGGCGCTGGTACGACGCCGAGCATCAGCAGCGCGACGAGGGTGAGCCGGCGATCCTCCGGGGCATCGTCGACGACGTCCCGCTGGTCCTGCCCGGTGGGCGGATCGATCGGCGCCGGGTCTTCGTCGCGGGGCTGTCCGCGGGCGGCGCGATGGCGCTCATCCTGGCCACCACCTATCCCGACGTCTTCGCCGCCGCGGGCGTGCACTCGGCGACGGCGTACCGGTCGGCGACGCGCGGCGTCAACGCGCTCGGCGCCATGGCCGCGAGGGGCGCGGGTCCGGACTCCGGCGCGGCGGGCCGGATGGCGCCGGTCGTCCTCCTGCACGGCACCGACGACGCCATCGTCCGGCCGCCGAACGCCGATCGCATCGTCGACCAGTGGCTCGCGTCTCGCCGTGGCGCGGTGAACGGGCCGGGCCGCGCCGCCGTGCGCCCGCTGGCGAGCACCAAGGCGCTCGTGGTCGGCGGCCGTCGCTGCCTGCGGACCCGGTGGTACACCGTCGGCGGCCGGCGGGTGCTGGAGTACTGGCGCGTCGACGGCCTCGGGCACGCCTGGTCCGGCGGCAGCGCGCGGGCCGCATTCATCGATCGGGCGGGACCCTCTGCGGCGCAGGTGATGTGGACGTTCTTCGGCAAGCACCGCGGGTCCGCCGCCCGCGGCGGCGACGGGGATGCCGGGCTGTTGGCGCGGCTGGCGGGCCGCGCTCGCTGACTCCCGTGCGGTGCCGGTCGAGGCGGCGGCTGGTGCCGCTGCGGTGTCCGAATTGTCGATATCGCGGAGACGCAGCGGAGCCGGGCGAACGGGTCGCGGTTCGCGGGCGGCATCGGCGGGTACGTCAACGGTGTGGCAGCCGAGCCGACCAGCGCAGCACCGTTCGTCCCGGACACCCGTGACCTCGATGAGCTGGCGCGGGCGGCGCAGGGCTGCCGCGGCTGCGAACTGTTCGCGGACGCGACCCAGACCGTGTTCGGCGAGGGGTCGCCCGGGGCGAGGGTGATGCTCGTCGGCGAGCAGCCAGGCGATCAGGAGGATCGGCAGGGGGAACCGTTCGTCGGGCCCGCCGGGCGGGTGCTGGATCAGGCCCTGGAACTCGCCGGGATCGACCGTGCGGCCGCGTACGTCACGAACGCGGTGAAGCACTTCCGGTGGAAGAGCACGGACACCGGTCCGCGCCGCATCCACCAGAACCCGGCGACCCGGCACGTGGTCGCCTGCGAGCCATGGCTCACGTCGGAGCTGCGGGCGGTGGAACCCCGGGTGATCGTCGCGCTCGGCGCGACGGCGGGGCAGGCGCTGTTCGGCGCCCAGTTCCGCGTCACGCGGGACCGGGGAGCGATCACCGCGTGGCCGCCGGAGCGGGGCCCCTACGCCGGCAACCCCGTCGCCGTGCCGCGCGGCGCGCTCGGCACGATCCACCCCTCGGCCGTCCTGCGCACCCGGACCGCCGACGATCGGCAGGCGGCCCTGGACGGCCTGATCGCGGATCTCCGAATCGTTGCAGACGTGCTGAACTGATGCGCGCTCAACAACATCGGCCTACCGTGACTGCATGCGATCGTTCACGCGCTCACTGTGGATCACGTTCGCGACCGTCGTCCTGACGCTGACCCTGATTCCCGCAGCCCAGGCCGGCTCCCGTCCGTTTCCCGGACTGATCGATCTGCCCATCGGTTGGCAGCCGGAGGGAATCGCGGCCGGGCGAGGGACCACCGTCTACGTCGGGTCTCTCGTCGACGGCGCCGTGTGGAAGGCCGACATCCGGACCGGCCAAGGCCAGGTGCTGGTCGACGGAGTGACCGGACGAGTCGCGGTCGGCCTCGAGTACGCCGGGGACCGGCTCTACGTGGCGGGCGGGCGGACCGGGCAGGCGTACGTGTACGACGCACAAACCGGGAACCCGGCGATGGCCTGCCAACTGACCAGCGAACCCGCCTTCATCAACGACGTCGTCGTGACGCGGGACGCCGCGTACTTCACCAACTCGCTGGCCGCTGAGCTCTACCGGTTGCCGATCGGCGGAGGTGCCGATTGCGACGACGTGGACACGATCGAGCTCACGGGTGATTGGCAGCAGGTCACCGGATTCAACGCCAACGGCATCGACGCGACCCCGAACGGGAGAACGCTCCTCGTGGTGAACACCACCCTCGGTGCCGTGTACACCGTCGACGCGAGAACGGGTGTGGCCACGGAGATCTCGTTGCCGACGGGGGTGACGTTGACGATGGGTGACGGCATCCTCCTCGAGGGGCGGACCCTGTTCGTGGTGCGCAACCGGAGCAATGAGATCGTCGAGCTGAAGCTCTCCGGCCGACTCACCTCCGCACAGGTCGTCGATACACTCACGGACCCCGACTTCGCCGTCCCCACGACGATCGCGTCGTTCGGCGGCACGCTGTATGCGGTCAATGCGCGGTTCGGGGTGGCCTCCCCCGAGACGCAGGAATACCACATCGTCCGGGTGAACGGCGCCCGCTGACGGGCTGATCACGCCGCCCGCGACGGGCTGATCACGCCGCCCGCGCGGTCAGCTGTCGCTGGAGAAAGCGTGCGACATCGGTGATCTCGGGTATCGAGATGCTGTGCCCCATGCCCGGGTAGGTGCGCTCCTCGAGCGCGGAGTGGGTGCGCAGGAAGGTCACCGCGTGCCGGATGGCGACGGCCGGCACGCGGGGGTCCGCAGGGTCGTAGCCGGCGAACGCCGGGACGCCGTGACCCGAAGTGGCCATCACCTCGAGCTGGCCGTCGCCCGGATGCGCGTCGTCGAACATGAACCCGCTCAGGCCGACCAGTGCGGAGACCAGGTCCGGATGCCGGCGCATCGTCGTGATCGCCGTGCACATGCCCTGCGAGAAGCCCATCAGCACAGCGCGACTCGCGTGCTGCCGGATGACCTCGGCGACCCCGTCGGCGGTCCGGGCGATGTCCTCGAGGGGTGGTTGTGCCATCACGGAGCCGGGGAACCACGAGTAGCCGCGTCGGCCCTGCGCCGGATGCGCGCCGCGGACGGCGATGACCCGCACGCTGACCCCCGGCAGGAACATCTGGAACGCCGGCAGGAGCGCGATCAGGTCGCGTTCGCTCGAACCCCATCCGTGCAGCAGCACGAGGGCGGGCGCGCCGGAGTCGTCCGGCCGGGGCGCGCCGAGCCAGCGGACCTCGTGCCGGGGGAGGGGGCGTCGATCGGGCACCCACGCCAGGGTAGGCGTCGGTCGCCGACGGGTCAGTCGTCGATCTCCCGGTAGTACACGAGCTCACCGGCCTCGCCGGGGGCCGAACCCTCGTGCGGTAGGAACATCGTCAGCACCAGGGCCGGCCGGCCGGCGGGCGAGATCACCCGCGTCACCGTCGGATTCGCGAACGCCACGCTGCCGCCATGGGTCCGGATGGCCTCGAGCGAGATCGCGCCGGTGCCCGGATCCACCAGGTAGATGCGCCAGCTGCCGAAGTCGTTCAGCCGGTACTGCACCTCGATCAGCGTGTACCGCACGCCGCCGTACACCGCGGAGTCGCGATCGCCGATGTTGCCGCCGACCCGCTCGCCCTGGTCGGCGGCGGCCGCGGTGACCCGCGCGTCGAGGGTCTCGTCGGCGCCGGCGGCCCATCCGTCGAGATCGGTCAGCGTGCCCGCCGCCTGCCGGTCGACCCGGCAGTTCCGGTGGTAGTGGAAGCGGACATCGATGACGCTGTGGTCGATGTCCGGGGCGAGGTGGACCGACTCCAGCGAGGGCGTGCCCTCGTTGCATCGGGACAGCCGGCGCGGCAGCGTGCGCTCGCGGTCGAACCGGCCGGCCAGCAGCGCATCCGGATCGGGATAGTGGCGGAAGCGCAGCACGCCGCCGTAGCCGCGATTGGCCTCGACCGCTGTGAGGAACCCGCCGGTCGGCAGCGGCACGATCGTCGGCTGCGTGGCCGCGTCGTCCAGCACGGTGCGCGGTGTCCAGCCGAGCAGA
Source organism: uncultured Actinomycetota bacterium (assembly GCA_963829945.1). Taxonomy (GTDB): domain Bacteria; phylum Actinomycetota; class Actinomycetes; order Mycobacteriales; family Nakamurellaceae; genus Nakamurella. The sequence goes on from CAWHKH010000004.1 coordinate 664,300, forward strand.
TCGTCGCTCGTGGCGATCCAGACGTCGGTGCGCGCGTGATAGACGCCGAGGTACCCGCCGCCGGGCCGGTCGACGATCTTGAGGGTGTCCATGCTGCGTCCGGCGCCGTCATGGGTGCCGTAGCGGTGGCCCGTGGCGCCGGGGACGTCCCGGAGAATCCGCCGGAAGTCGTGGATCAGTTCTCGACCTTCCAGCCCCGGTACTGCCAGCGGATGCTGCGGGCGAAGTACGCCCCGTGGCTCTCCGCCGACATCAGTTCGCGGTGCACCCGCCGCGGCACCGAGTACCGGTAGACGTCGCCGGTCCGGAACTCGATCTCGAGCAGGTTGGTCCCGGGGTCGAAGCCGATCGACTCCAGGCTCGTCGACCGCACGTTCTCGCGCCTCATGACCTCCCTCGTACACCTGTCCACGGCAACGGTCAACGAGGCGCGCCGCGAGGAAGGAACACGCCGCTCTGTCAGCGGACGGTGATCGTGTAGGTGATGTCCTGCAGGAACGGGCCCACCGTTGTCCGGCCACCGAAGTGCAGGACGTGTCGGCCTCTGGGCAGGGGCGCCAGCATGACGTAGACGCCGTCGGCGATGGCGCCCGGGTGGTGGTCGACCCGAGGCGGCGTCGTTCCGGCGCGGAAAGTGCAGTTGAAGAACTGCCCGATGTTGTCCCGCGGCAGAACGTACGTGAACCAGCGCGAGGGCGACCGGTAGGCCGTCGACGCGTCGTCCAGGCCCGGAATTGCATGGCCGTCGACCGATGCCGTCAATGAGCCGGGAACGATGCCATCGATTGCGCCCGCCGCCAGGCGTTGTAGCTCCTCGGCCGTCGCATGGGTATTCGGGCAGTTCAGGTTGTCGAACTCAGAATTCGGCAACGGAAAGAACAACGATTTCCACGGGGGATCGTGCAACTCCGGTGCACAATCGACTGCGCTTCGTCCTGGGTCTGGTTCGTCGGCACGAATGTTCCGCCGAGGAACCAGACCGGACCGACCTGCCCGCCGTTGCAATCGACCGCCGCCGGCGCATCCGGCGCGCCGTAGTCGGAGAACACGAGCCCCCGGTGAACCGGCGTCCCGTAGAGCCATTGCCACCATCGCGCGCCCCATATTTCGTACGCAAAGCGCCGAGAATTTACAGGTCGCGCGGGCGACCGACAAAGACGCTCACACCGGGCCGGGCGCGCTCGAGCCACGGACACGGGCCCGAATTGTCGGTGACGTCGTGCATGCTGGCCGCGACGGAGCCGGGAGGTGAGCGGTGGGCGGGGCGTTCGACCTGCACCGGGCGCGCACGCGCTGGGGGTGGCTGCTCGCCCTGTGCCTGCTCCTCGCCGCCGCGGCCGGCGTCACCCTCGCGCTGCACCGGCCGACGGACGGCGCCGCGCCTGCTCCCGGCGACGCCCACCCCGCGGGTAGCGCGGCCGAGCTGCTCGCGGTGCTGGACCGGATTCCGGTCTCCGAGCCGGACGCGCGGGCCGACTACGACCGAGACGCCTTCGGCCAGCGCTGGTCTGACGACGTGGACGTGGACGGCGGGCACAACGGGTGCGACACCCGCAACGACATTCTCCGCCGCGACCTCGGCCAGGTCCGGATCAAGGAGGGGACGCATGGCTGCGTGGTCCTGTCCGGCACGCTGACCGATCCCTACACCGGGACTGCCGTGACCTTCGTTCGGGGGCAGGCAACCTCGGACGACGTCCAGATCGACCACGTCGTCTCGCTGGCCGATGCCTGGCAGACCGGGGCGCGATCCCTCTCCCCGGACCGCCGCCGCGACCTGGCCAACGACCCCCTCAACCTGCTCGCCGCGGTGGGCACGGTCAACCAGTCCAAGGGCGACGCCAGCGCCGCGGAGTGGCTGCCGTCCGAACCCGGCGCCCGGTGCGAGTTGGCGTCCCGCCAGATCCTGGTCAAGTCGAGGTACGGGCTCTGGGTGACCGGCGCCGAGCGCCGGGCGCTGGCATCGGCGCTCGCTGGATGCGGGTGACGGCCGCGTCGCAGCGGGTGCGCACGCCGTGCGTCAGGCGGGAACCGCGTCCGTCGCCAGCACCGTCTCCGTGGTCGCGTCCCGGTGAGCGGCGCGCACCGGGCGCCAGAGCCCCGCCACCAGCACGACCGTGACCACCGAAGCGCCGAGGATCACCGCCGCCATGGGCACGGGCGACGCCGCGCGGAACAGCCCGGTCAGCGGGGCGATCGCGGCACCCACGGCGAACTGGATCGCGCCGAGCAGCGCGGCCGCGCTGCCCGCCCGATGCCCGTTCGCGGCCAGGGCGATCACCGGCACGGCCGGCAGCAGCAGGCCGCCGACGAAGAGCGTCAGCACCAGCAGCACGGCGATCGGCCACACACCGCCGCCGAGCGCGGCCACCAGCACCATCGTCACCGAGACGACCAGCCCGAACAGCACGCCGGCGGCCAGGATCCGCTCGGGGCTGACCCGGCCGATCAGCGCGCCGGTCGTCTGCGTGCCCGCGGTGACCGCGACCGCGCCGCTGGCGAAGATGATCGCGAACTGCCCGGCGGACAGCCCGAAGCCCTGCTGGAACACGAAGGTCGCGGACGACACGTACGTGAAGATCCCGCCGAGGGAGAAGCCGCCGACCAGCGCGAGGCCGACGAAGACCGGGTCGCGCATCAGCGACGAGTAGGAGCGGGCGGCGGCGACCATGCCGCCCGACCGGCGCCGCTCGACCGGCAGCGTTTCGCGCAGCGCGACGAAGGCGAGCACCAGCAGGATCGTCCCGAAGGCGGCCAGGGCCGCGAACATCGCGCGCCACGAGCTCCACTGCAGGAACCAGGCGCCGATCACGGGCGCGATCGCGGGCGCGACACCCACGACCAGCATCAGCCTGGCCAGCACCTTGCCGACCCGGACGCCCTCGTACCGGTCCCTGACCATCGCGGTCGACAGCACCATCCCGGCGGCCGCGGCGAACCCCTGCACGAAGCGCAGCGTGGTCAGGGTTGCCGCCGTCTCGGTGAACACGATGCCGAGCGAGGCGACGACGTACAGCGCGAGCCCCGCCAGCAGCGGACGTCGGCGCCCGAGGGCATCCGAGAGCGACCCGATCACCAGCTGGCCGACCGCGAGGCCGGCGAGCGTGGCGGTGATCGTCAGCTGCACCGCGGCGGGCTGGGTGTCCAGGTCCGTGGTGATCTGCGGGAAGGCCGCGAGGTACAGGTCGATGGTGAACGGCCCGATCGCGGTCAGCGCACCCAGCAGGACTACGAAACCCGCTGGGATGCGGCCGATCTGGGGCTCGGTCGGGGTGGACATCGACATGCCGCGCACAGCCTCTCACAGGGATCTCTAACAGAACTCACGAACAGCGCCCGGCTCGCATCCATTCCGGCGCGCGGCACCGTGTGACGACCGGCACAGCCCGCGTGCGGGCTTCGTCCCGTCGCCGGGGTCGGCGGCTCAGCGCACGGGGGTGCGCGCGGCCGCGTCGCCGACCGGGCGCGCGGCCCCCCAGCGCGACGACCAGCAGACCACCCACGCCAGCAGGAAGCAGATCACCGCGACGATCACGGACATGATGATGACGTAGCCGTACCCGTGCGACCTCGGGTCGAGGAAGGGGTACGGGTACCAGTCGACGAGCGGCCCGCGGATCAGGGTGTAGACGAGGTAGGCGATCGGGTAGACCAGGAACACCAGTCCCTGCCTGTAGGACAGCCGGTGCACGGTGCGGTCGACCAGCCAGTCGATCACGATCACGATCGGGAACGCCACGTGCAGCACCGTGTTCACCCACGGCAGGGTGGTCTGCAGCTGCTCGGTGATGTCGCGCAGCAGGAGGTTGAACACGACGCCGGTGATGGCCATGTACAGCGTCGCCGCGCCGCGGAACTGGCTGAGCCGGACGCTGCCCCGTGCGCGCCAGACGACGGCGGCGACGATCATGGACGCCGCGCCGATGATGTTCGACTGGATCGTGAAGAAGCTGAAGAAGTTGGCGTAGGAGTAGTCGGCCGTCTTCGAGGACGCGTCGATCAGCTGCACGACGATCGCGACGATCACCACAGCCGCGACCGCCAGCCGGATGGCGCTGACGGCGACGCGCCCCCCCGTGCCTGTCATGACGCGAATGCTAAGTCGCGCGGGTGTTTCGCCGCGGCCAGACGCGCCCGCGATCGGGAGCGTCCGCGACGGCGACGGGACGGGGCGAGCCGTTCGGCTCAGCCGCGCCACCACGGCCGCAGCGGGACCTGCGCGTCGCCCTTGGCGGTGGGCTTCACGGCGAGCACCTGGTGCAGCTGGATCTCGTTGCGCTCGAAGCCCAGCCTGGAGCCAGCCATGTAGAGCCCCCACACGCGACTGGTGCCCTCGCCGACCTCCTCGACGCACTCGGCCCAGCGCTCGCGCAGGTTCGCGCACCAGTCGCGAAGCGTCAGCGAGTAGTGCTCGCGGATGTTCTCCTCGTGCCGGACGTCGAAGCCGGCGTCCTGGATCTCGGAGACGATCCGCCCCGGTCCGCCCAGCTCGGCGTCCGGGAAGACGTAGCGATCGATGAAGGCCTCCGGCCGCTCGGACACCTTGTTGTTCGGCCGCGTGATGCAGTGGTTGAGCAGCCGGCCGCCGGGGCGGAGCTTGTCCCGCAGGGAGGAGAAGTAGGCGGGGTATCGCCGGACCCCGATGTGCTCGGTCAGCCCGATCGACGAGACGGCGTCGAAGTCGGACTCGGGCACGTCGCGGTAGTCCAGATGGCGGACCTCCGCCAGGTGGTGCAGCCCCTCGTTCACGATGGCCTTCTGCGCCCATTCGGCCTGCTGGCGGGACAGCGTCGCGCCGATCACCCGGACCCCGCGGCGAGCGGCGTACCGGACCATCGAGCCCCAGCCGCAGCCCACGTCGAGCAGCGTGTCGCCGGTCTGGAGCCCCAGCTTGTCGAAGACCAGCGCGTGCTTGGCATCCTGCGCCTCGTCGAGGGTGGCGGTGGCGGTCGGGTACACGGCGCAGGTGTAGGTCATCGACGGACCCAGCACCCGCTCGTAGAACAGGTTCGACACGTCGTAGTGCCGGCTGACCGCGGTCGAGTCGCGATGCTTGCTGTGCGGCAGCCCGTGCCGGATCCGGCGCCAGCGCGGCTCGGCCTCCTGCGGCGGCGGCGCCGCGGGGCGGAACCCGCGCCAGCCGATGGCGGCGGCGATCTGCCCCAGCTCGCGAGGGCTGGGCCTGCGCAGCCGGAACTCGTCGGCCATCAGCCGCAGGAGCTCGTACGGGTCGGCCGGGTGCACGCCGATGAAATCGAGGTCGCCCGCCACGTAGGCGCGGGCGAGCCCGAGGTCGCCGGGCGCGTAGAGCATGTACTGCAGAGCGCGCTCGGTGCGCACGTGCAGCCCCATGCCCGCCGACTCGTCCCCGCTGCTGCTGCCGTCGAAGGCGGTCACCTGGAACGGCAGCGGGCCGTCCGATGCCACCGTGGCGATGTCCGCGATGCGCAGGCGTTGGGGGTTGCGCGGGGAGTCGGGGGTCTTCAACGTCATCATCGTCGGTGCACCACCTTCGCGTAGAGATCCAGCAGTCGGTCGTCCGGGTCGTACCGCTCCTTCAGCGCGCGGTAGGTGTCGCCCCCGTAGCGCAGGGCGAACTCCGCCGGCGAGTAATAGACGTCGGAATAGAGCGACTTGTGGCCGCCCATGTCTCCGACGGTGGCCTCGACAAGCCGGTTGGTCGCGCCCGGCTCTGCGCCCGGCGCGCTCGGCACCACCGACCAGAAGCCGACGTTCACGTACACCCGACCCGGCGTCAGCGGGTACAGCGGCCACGGCGGCGGATCGCCCGCGACACCCTCGGCGAGGCGCAGCGGGCAGAGCCAGATCGGTTCGATCGGCACGGTCTCCAGGAACCACGACACGAAGTCCGCGGTCCTCTCGATCGGCACCTCGATGTCCTGCACCACCCGCTCCTGCGGCGGGCGGCCCCGCAGCCGGTCGACGCGGTCGGAGAGCCCGAGTCGGCGGTCGAGCGCGATCAGCTTCCAGTAGAACGAGCTGCGCCGGAGCCGCTTCGGCCATACGCGGCGGGCGATCCGGTTCTGCGCCCCGAACGCGCGCGAGCACCAGAACCAGTCGGTGTCCCAGCGCCACAGGTAGTCGCCGATCGTCAGCCGGTCGGTCGTCCGCTGCTGGATGGACCGGTAATAGATCTGCTGGCCGGTGTAGTCGCTCACCGGCCCGCCCTCGTCGGTGAGAGTGCCCAACGTGAGATAGCTCTCGTCGGCGGTGAAGACCACGCCGTCGAGATAGTCGACGGCGACACCATCGTGGCTGCGCTCGGCGACGACCTGGTCCAGAGTGCGCTGCAGGTCTCGGATGTCCCCGAACCGCAGGTGCCGCAGTGCCACGAAGGGCCGCACGGGCTCGAGCCGCATGCGCAGCCGCGTCGCGTACCCGAGGGATCCGAACGAGTTGGGGAATCCGCGGAACAGGTCGGCGTGCGGCCCCTCCGGCCGGGCGGTGACGACATCGCCGGTGCCGGTGAGGATGTCGAGCTCGACGATGCCCTCGTGGGCGAGACCGGAGCGGAACGCGGTCGCCTCGATGCCCATCCCGGTCGCGGCGCCGCCGACCGTGATGGTCTTGAGCTGCGGCACCACCAGGGGGCTCAACCCGAGCGGGAGGGTGGCCGCCACGAAGTCCTCGTACGTGCACATGCCGCCGACATCCGCGGTGCGGGCGTCGGCATCGATGTCGATGACGCCGGCCAGGCCGGCGACGTCGAGCCGGGGACCGGCGGCCGAACCCCGGGCCCGGAACAGGTTGGACGTCTTCTTGGCCAGCCGTACGGGGTGCCCGGCGGGTGCGGACCGCACGGCGGCGGACATCGCGCGAACCGCCGCGTCGTGTTCCTGCCGGCGCATCGAACGGGCCGCGTCGGCGACCACCGGGGCGTCGGATATGGGGGTCTGCGCCCGCACCGAGTCAGCCATGAGCGGTACGTTAGCCCTCGTTCGCGTCGCGGTCAGCGGGGGACTCCGCGGCGTATTCGACCTCGACCAGCTCGGCCGGGAGGGGGGCGTTCATCGCCTCGGTGTACTTGGTGAACCCGCTGCCCATCGTCGCGGCGAGCGCGCCGAGTGTCAGGGCCGCCGTCACCGCTGAACCCGCTGTGCTGTCGAAGATGCCGCTCTCTTCGCGGAGCATGGTCAACGTCGAGTAGGCGACCAGGAACACCCACACCGCGCCGACGGTCCGGCCAGCTTCGCCGGCCTTCGCCCGCTCGATCGCCCCCAGGTGGCGGGCCCGGAACGACCACCGGGCCGCGACGAGCGAGCAGATCGAGTGGATGGCGAAGGCGAGCAGCAGGAGGCCCTGGACCGCGTCCGGTTCCTCGATGCTCACGATGACCATCCCGTAGAAGATCCAGACGTCGGCCGCGGCCATGGTGGCGAGGCCGACCCATCCCGCGCGGACCGCGATCGCGCCGCCGATGCCGGTGATCACCCCGCCGATGAGCGCGAACAGGATGCCGAGGACCGCCGCGATCTCGGCCGCGTCGTCGGAGACCCCTGGGTTCACCAGGTCGACGACGATGCCCGTGACGGCCGCCAGCACGCCGAGCCCGGCGACGACCACGCCGACCCGGAACAGCCGATCGCCGAGGCGGCGGTGCCCGAGCTGCCGGCGGAAACGCGAGGGATTGCGCCGCGCGATGCGGGTGATCAGCACGATCGCCACGACCGGGATGGCGAGGAACAGCCCGAAGATGAGCCAGCCGAGGAAGCCGCGCACCTCGAGGTGCAGGCCGCTCGACTGCGCCTCGGGGTCGACGATCACCGGCCGATTGTTCCAATGGACCGGGGTCGGGCGCGCGGCGGCACGAGCCGGCGGCTGCCGTCGCGGTCGCGCGCCCGTCGAGGACAGTGGCGGATCGTGCGACGGGCCGCTCGGCCGGGCGGCCGGACCGTCAGCTCGATGTGCCCGACTTCAGCTTCTCCACCACGTGTTCCGGCGCGGGCGCGTGCCGCAGGTACTGCCGGGTGAACGAGCCCGACCCGTGCGCGAGCGAGCGCAGGTCGATGGCGTACCGGGTGAGCTCCACGGCCGGCACCTCGGCGAGCACGGACGAGCGCCCCGTCTCGACGGGTTCGGTGCCGCGCACCCGCCCGCGGCGCGACGCGAGGTCGGCCAGCACGGCCCCGACGAACTCGTCGTCGACGGTGATCGTCACCGAGTCCATCGGCTCCAGCAGCTGCACCCCCGCGGCCTGCGACGCCTCCCGCAGCGCGAGCGAGCCGGCCATCTGGAAGGCGGCGTCCGACGAGTCGACGCTGTGCGCCTTCCCGCCCACCAGCGTCACGCGGAGGTCCACCATCGGGTAGCCGGTCACCCCTTTGCCCATCTGGGCGCGGACACCCTTCTCCACGCTCGGGATGAACTGGCGGGGCACGGCGCCCCCGACGACCCGGTCGACGAACTCGAAACCGCCGCCCTGCGGGAGCGGCTCGACCTCGATCTGGGCCACCGCGTACTGCCCGTGGCCGCCGGACTGCTTGACGTGCCTGCCCTGCGCCGTGGCGGGCTTGCGCACGGTCTCGCGCATGGCCACGCGCACCGGCTCGACGGCGACCTCGACCCCGGAGCGTGTGCGCAGCCGGTCCAGCAGCACGTCGAGCTGCTGCTCGCCCATGGTCCACATCACCATCTGCTCGGTGGCCGGGTTCACCTCGACGCGGACCGTCGGGTCCTCGGCCTGCAGCCGGGCCAGGCCCTGCATGAGCTTGTCCTCGTCGCTCGAGGTGCGGGCCGAGATGGCAACCGGCAGGAGCGGTTCCGGCATCGTCCACGGCGAGAGCACCGCGGCGTCGGCGGGGTCGGACAGGGTGTCGCCGGTCTCCGCGTGCGCCAGCCGGGCGATCGCCACGATGTCGCCCGCGACGGCCCTGCCCAGCCCGCTCAGCGTCCCGCCCAGCGGGCGCGAGATCGCGCCGGCCCGCTCGTCGAGATCGTGCTCGGCGTGCCAGGACTCGTCCTCCGGGTGGCCGGAGAACCGCGCGAAGTGCCCGCTGACGTGCACCGGCACGTCGGGCAGCAGCGTCCCGGAGAACACCCGGACCAGGGACACCCGGCCGACGTACGGGTCGGTGGTGGTCTTCACCACCTCCGCCACCAGCGGCCCGTCGGCGCTGCCGGACAACGACTCTCGCGCCGCTCCCGCGGGCGTGTAGACCGGCGGCAGGACGTGCTCCACGGGCGCGGGGAATCCGCGGCAGATCACCTCCAGCAGTTCGGTGACGCCCAGCCCGCTGGTGCCCACGCAGGGCAGCACCGGATGGAACGCGCCGCGCCCCACCGCAGTGACCAGGTCGTCGACCACGGTGTCGAAGCCGACCTCCTCCCCGCCCAGGTAGCGGTCCAGCAGCGTGTCGTCCTCCGACTCGGTGATCACCGCCTCGATGAGCGCGTCGCGCCGCGCCGAGATGCCGGCGGCCTCCTCCTCGGTGGCCGGCCGGACGGTTCGCGCGCCGCCGGCGAACTCGAAGACGTTCTGCGAGAGCAGCCCGATCAGCGCGCTGGGCCCGGCGTTGCCCTCGACCGTGACGTACAGCGGGTGCACGCCATCGCCGAACGCGAGCTGGCAGTTCTCCACGGCCGCGTCGAAGTCCCCCCTGGGCTGGTCGAGATGCGTCACGACCACCGCGCGCGGCATGCCGACCGCGGCGCATTCCTGCCAGAGCATTCGCGTGCCGCCGTCGATGCTCGCTCCGCCGGCGGTCGTCTCGGACGCGGAGATGACGAACAGGGCGGCGTCCGCCGCGCGGAGACCGGCCCGCAGCTCGCCGACGAAGTCGGCGTGGCCGGGGGTGTCGACGATGTTCAGGCGGATCGAGGGCACGCCCGGTGGCAGCAGGTCCGGGTTGTCGACCACCGTGCTCGCCACCGAGAGCGACACGGAGCGCCCGAGCCTGCGCTCGACGTCCTCGAAATCGCTGACGGTGTTGCCGCTCTCGATGGATCCCTGACGGTTGACCGCCCCCGTCGCGGCGAGGATCGCCTCGGTGAGGATCGTCTTGCCGGCACCACCGGGGCCGACGAGAACGACGTTGCGGACGATCTCGCCGCCGGCGTCACCACGGTCGCCGGCGGCCGGTCTGTTCACCTGGGTCATGCGTTCTCTCTCACTGAAGGCGCGCACCGTTGGGCTGGTCAGCTTGTGTTCTCGCAGTCTGGTGACGCTCGCCCGCGGGCGCAACAGGTGCGCGCGCCCGTGTTCAGTCCGGCGCGCGGAGGAACTGCGCGGTGAGCGGCAGCAGCTCGCGCGCGAGGTCGATCGCGACGTCGTCGGCGAGGTCGGGGACGGAATAGCGCTGGCGGCCGGCCGCCGTCGTGACGGCGACGGTGGTGAGGTCGCGGCGACGCTGGAAGTAGGAGCGCCGCAGCACCACGCCGATCGTCCCGCTGCGCGCCAGCACCGCCCGGCGCCGGATGAGCGACCCGGTCCGGGTGACGAGCCAGTCCGGCAACAGCACGTGACCGAGATTGCGGAACCGGTCCTCGGCGAGCCATGCCGCCGGCGCCAGCGCCAGCACCCCAAGCACGGCGAACGGCGCAGGAAGCGCGCCCCACGCGGCCCATCCGGCGAGCGCGAGGGCGACCACGGCGGTCGGGACGAGCGCGCGGGAGTACCGGCGGCCGCGGACCACGCGCGGCCGGGGCAGCAGGTCGGCGTCGATCGGGGCAGGCGTGCGCAGCACGTCCCGCTCCACCCGGGTGGCGACCGACAGCGGTCCCGGCGGCAGCAGGGACTCGCTCCGGTCCGACCCGCCGCGGCTGCGCAGCCCCGTGGTGATCGCCGAGACCCTCGCGGCCCGGGCCGCGCGCAGCAGGAGGGGCTCGGAGCGTTCGACCCCCCGCAGGCGCCGCTCGTCAACGCTCACCGCGCGGGTGGTCAGCAGCCCGCGGCTGACGTGCAGGCTGCCGCCCGGATGCCGGGTCAGCCGGAAGTTCCAGAACGCCAGGACGTAGCCGATGACCGAGAGCACGGTGACGACGACCAGGATGATCGCCGCCGCCCACGCGACGTCGACCCAGATCGGGGTGCTGCGCAGGTAGGCCACCACGTCCTCGACCAGGTCCAGGCTCGCCGGGTTGATCCTGGCCTCGTTCAGCAGCCGCCAGATGACGCCGATCAGCACCGCCGCGGTGACGACGCCCGACAGGGTCAGCGGCGCGAACCAGATCCACCGGGGATCCAGGCGGGCCAGCTCGATCTCCGCGTCCGGTGCGGCGCCCGACGGCTGCGGCGCGACGGCCTCCTGCGCCCGTGAGTCCTCGACGACGGCCGCGGTTCGGACGGTGCGCCCCCCGCGGTGCAGAAGCTCGGCGCGCAGGGCGGCGGCCTCGCCCGCGCGGAGCCCGTCGAGCACGAGGCTCTCGTCGTGCCGCTCGCCGCTCGAGCCAGTGCCGATCTGCACCCGGACCAGTTTCAGCATGCGGTGCAGAGGGTGGGCGCTCACGTCGACGCTGCGCACCCGGTCGCGGGGGACCGTGCTGGTGTGCCTCGTGAGCAGCCCGCTGCGGATCTCCACGGCCGTCGGTGTGATCCGGAACCGCGTCGACAGGTAGCGGGCGAGCCCGAGCACGACCACGGCGACGGTGCCGATCAGGCCCCAGGGCGGACCGGAGTCGCCGGCCCGGCCGGCGAACAGCAGCACGACCAGCAGGGGGATGAACCGCAGCACTTCGCGGGCGGGCGCGACGAACAGCATGCCCGCGGCGAGCCGGCGCCAGGGTGGCCCGTCGTCGCGTGGCTCGCCGGATGCCGACGGGGCAGCGACCGCGCCGTGGGGGACGTCGTGGGCCTCGCCGGTCGCCTGGCCCGTTGTGGGGCCGCGGCCGGGCCCTGAACCGCGCCCTGTGTCCGTCACGGGATCCATCGTCGGGTCGTCATCGGATCAGGTGGCGTCGTCCTGCGCCGCGCGGGCGGCGGCCGTCGCGTCGGCGGCGACCTGCATCGCGGTCTCGTGGTCCAGCCCGTCGATGACGAGCGGGCCGGCGGCGGACGCGGTCGTCACGGTCACCTTCGACAGCCGGAACAGCCGGCCGACGACGCCGCGCTCCGTGTCCACCGTCTGGATCCGGGACGTCGGCGCGATCCGCGACTCCTGCGTCCACCAGCCCGTCTGCGTGTACACGGCGTCGGGCGCCAGCTCCCAGCGGTGCACGCGGTACCGCCATCGCGGCATGACGGCCAGGTGCAGCACGGCGAGCACGCCGGTGACGACCAGCAGCTGCAGGTGCCACGGCGGGAACCGCCAGTCGAGCGTCCAGGCGAGCACCTGCGCGCCGGCTACGACCACCCAGCCGATCGCCGCGCGCACCATCCAGTACGGGATCGCGCGCGGTGACACCCGGTGCGCGGGGGGCCGGAGCGTGGCGCCGGTCGCGGCGGTGGTCATGGACCCATCGTGCCCGTCCGGGACGCCGGGCGGCCGTCCCCTCGGCAAGGGCACGGCGGCGCGCGAGTGCGGACGCGCGGAATCAACATTTCGTCACGAAACGCGGCGCGCCTCCGAGGCGCACGAAGACCCCCGACCTACCTTCACTGGCAGCGGTACCTGACATAACTATAACCGTTCGGTAGAGGTTGAGGGTTCGACACGCCGAGCGGTTGGGGATCGGTCCGGCCGATCCCGCGCCGGGCCCAGCCAGCGGGTCCGGAGACCGGGAGCCACCTCGCAACAGAAGGGCCGAGGCGACATGACGCCACCGCACAACTACCTCGCCGTGATCAAGGTCGTCGGCATCGGGGGCGGCGGCGTGAACGCCGTCAACCGGATGATCGAGGTCGGCCTGCGCGGGGTCGAGTTCATCGCGATCAACACCGACGCGCAGGCGCTGCTGATGAGTGACGCCGACGTCAAGCTCGACGTCGGCCGGGACCTGACGCGCGGCCTGGGCGCCGGCGCCAACCCGGACGTCGGGCGCAAGGCGGCCGAGGATCACCGCGAGGAGATCGAGGAGGTGCTCAAGGGTGCCGACATGGTCTTCGTCACCGCCGGGGAAGGCGGTGGCACCGGGACGGGTGGCGCCCCCGTTGTCGCCTCGATCGCCCGCAAGCTCGGCGCGCTGACCATCGGCGTGGTCACCCGGCCGTTCGCCTTCGAGGGCAAGCGCCGCGGCGGCCAGGCCGAGAACGGCATCAAGGAACTGCGCAACGAGTGCGACACGCTGATCGTCATCCCCAACGACCGGCTGCTGCAGCTCGGCGACATGGGCGTCTCACTGATGGACGCCTTCCGGTCCGCCGACGAGGTGCTGCTGAACGGCGTCCAGGGCATCACGGACCTGATCACCACGCCGGGCCTGATCAACGTCGACTTCGCGGACGTCAAGTCCGTGATGGCCGGCGCCGGCACCGCGCTCATGGGGATCGGCTCGGCGCGCGGCGAGGGCCGCGCGGTGCAGGCGGCGCAGAAGGCGATCAACTCGCCGCTGCTGGAGGCGTCGATGGACGGGGCGCACGGCGTGCTCCTGTCCATCGCCGGCGGGTCGGACCTCGGGCTCTTCGAGATCAACGAGGCGGCGTCGCTGGTGCAGGAGGCGGCGCACGAAGAGGCGAACATCATCTTCGGCACCGTCATCGACGACTCGCTCGGCGACGAGGTGCGGGTCACGGTGATCGCCGCCGGGTTCGACGCGACGCCGTCGGTGCTGCCGCCGACGATCGACCAGCGGGCTCGGGCGACGTCGACGGGCAACAGCCCCCGCGGTGTGTTCGCCGACTTCCCGGCGGCGCAGCCGCCGCGGTCCGCGCAACAGCCCGCCCCGCAACCGCACCAGCAGCCGCGGTCGGCACCCGCACCCGCCTACGCGCAGCAGGCGCCGCGCCGGGACTACCCGCCGGCCCCGCAACCCGTCGCCGCGGGCCGCGGGACGCGGCAGGTCGACCTCGACGACGACGATGTGGACGTGCCCTCGTTCATGAAGCGCTGATGTTCAAGAACGCTGATGTCATGAAACGCTTGATGTTCATGAAACGCTTGATGTTCATGAAACGCTGATGCGATGAGCGGTCGCACCCTGCCAGCAGGTCGGCCATGACTCCAGCGCCGGGACCGGCACCCGCACGTCGGGGTGTCGGTCCCGGCGTTTCCGCGTCCGCCCCGACGCGCCGCGGCCGGATCCGGCGGATCATGACCAGTCGGCGCGGCGGCGTGTCCCGCAGCCCGTACGACACCTTCAATCTCGGGCTGTTCGTCGGGGACGATCCCCGGGCGGTGGCGTCGAACCGGGCCCGGCTCGCGGCGGCCGCCGGGCTCGCGTCCGAGGGGATCGTCTGGATGCACCAGGTGCACGGCACCACGGTGCGGGCGGTGGCGCCGGGCACCGGCGGGGACCCCGACGATCCGCGAGCCGTGCCGGAGGCGGACGGGATCGTCACCGCGACAGCGGGTCTCGGCCTCGCCGTGCTCGTGGCCGACTGCGTGCCGATCCTCGCCGGGGACCCGTCGGCCGGGGTGATCGGGGCGGTGCACGCCGGCCGGAACGGAGCCGCGGGCGGGGTCGCGCTGCGCGCACTGGAGGCGATGGCCGGGCTCGGCGCCCGGATGGAATCGATCGAGGTGCTGCTGGGCCCCGCCGTCTGCGGCCGGTGCTACGAGGTGCCGGCGGCGATGCGCGACGAGGTCGACGCCGCGCTGCCCGGGTCGGCGTCCGTGACCGACCGCGGCACCCCCGGCCTGGACCTGCGCGCCGGACTGGCCCGGCAGTTGCGGGCGGCCGGGGTCGCGGGCGTGGCCGTCGACAACCGCTGCACGCTCACCGATCCGGACCTGTTCAGCCACCGCCGCGGCTCGCCCACGGGGCGGCAGGCCGGGCTGATCTGGATCGACGCGCGCGGCTAGCTCGGTGGCCGGGTGCGTGCGGGGCATCGGCTGACCGCCGGCACTCTGCGCTGACGCGCGGGGTCGGCGTTCTGGGGTCGGCGTTCTGGGGTCGGCGTTCCGGGGTCGGCGTTCCGGGGTCGGCGTTCTAGTGTCGGCACCGTGTTTCCCGCCATCGAGCCGCACAGGAGGGGTCTGCTCCGCGTCGCCGACGGCAGCGACATCTACTGGGAGGAGTCCGGCAACCCGCTGGGTCGCCCCGCCCTGTTCCTGCACGGCGGCCCCGGCGCGCCGATGTCGGGTGGCTACCGGCGGAACTTCGACCCCGACGTCTGGCGGATCGTGTACCTCGACCAGCGCGGGTGCGGTCGCAGCCGGCCGCTCGCGCACGAGGACCTCGCGTCGCTCGCCAGCAACACCACCGCCCGGCTCGTCGCCGACATCGAGGAGCTCCGAGACCATCTCGGCGTCGAGAGCTGGCTCGTCGCCGGTGCCTCGTGGGGGGTGACTTTGGCGCTCGCCTACGCGCAGCGGAATCGGCGCCGGGTGGACGCGCTGGTGCTCGCGGCGATCACCACGTCGAGCGCCGAGTACGTCGAGTGGATCACCGAGTCGATGCGGCGGGTCTTCCCGCGCGAGTGGGACGCCTACGCGGCGGCGTCGGGGCGCCGGCCGGGGGAGCGGATCGTCGACGCGTACCTCCGGCGGATCACCGACGCGGATCCGGCCGTCCGGTTCGAGGCCGCGCGGGCATGGTGCGCCTGGGAGGACGTGCACGTCTCGCTCGCCCCGGACTGGACGCCGTTCGAGCGGTTCGAGGACCCGGACTTCCGCGCGCAGTTCGCCACCCTCGTCGTCCACTACTGGGCGCACTCGGCGTTCCTCCCGACGGACGGGATTCTGCTGGGCATGCCGGCGCTCGCGGACCTGCCCGGGGTGATGATCCACGGCCGCTACGACGTCAGCGGCCCGCTGTCGGCGGCGTGGGACCTGCACAAGGCCTGGCCGGCGAGCCGGCTCGTCGTGGTCGGCGACGGGCACGGCGGCCCGGCCATGAGCGAGGAGATCACCAGGGCCGTCGCCTCGTTCGCCTGATGGGTGCGCTGTTGATCATGAGGCGGGCCGTCACCAGACCGCCGGAGTCGCGGGCGGCGAGGCCGAACTCGAACGGCCGGGCGGTGTGTCGCGGCCGGGATGCGTTCGGGGCCGGGGATAGCCTGACCCGCAAGGCGAGCAGCTCCGTAGGCATGGGCCGGTCCGGCGTCGGCAGCGACGGCAGGGCGGACCCGTGGCCCCACGAAAGGAACAGCGGCAATGGGATCGTGGCGCAAGGTGGGCGCTTTCCTCGGACTGGTGCCTGACGACGGCCGGCGGGACGAGTTCGACCCCGAGTACGGCCCCGAATACGACGGTCAGCGCGACTACCAGGACGACGATCGCGACGGCTACGACCGCCGCGGCTACCAGTCGCAGTACGCGACCGACGAGTACGGCCCCGACGAGTATCAGCGTGACGACCAGGGCTACGAGGCCCCCGCCCCGCCGCGCCGGGGCGGCTACGAGCCGGTGACCCACGGCGCGCTCGCCGTGCAGCCGGAGATCCGGCACCCCGAGTCGACGGGCGCGGTGCGCCCGGTGACCATCAAGCTCACCGGCTTCAGCGAGGCCAGGGTGATCGGCGAGAAGTACCGCGACGGCAAGCCCGTCATTCTCGACATGACAGAGATGGACGACTCCGACGCCCGCCGGTTGGTCGACTTCGCGGCCGGCCTGGCATTCGCCCTCCGCGGCTCGATCGACAAGGTCACCACCAAGGTGTTCATGCTGCTGCCGGCCGACACGGACGCGTCCGACTACAGCTCGTACGAGGCGGCTGCCGCGCAGACCGGGTTCACCGCGGGCTTCGGCGCGGAGATGTCGGGCCGGGGACGCGCGCTGGCGGGTGCCCGCGGGCGCTGACCCTCGCTTCATCCGGTACAAGTGGAAGCGTGAACATTCTCTGGCAGATCGTCTATCTGCTGCTGTGGCTGTTCAGGCTGGCGCTGCTCGGGCGGATCGTCATCGAGTTCATCAGGGTGTTCGCGCGCACCTGGCGCCCGGCCGGCGCCCCCGCGGTCGCGATGGAGGTGCTCTACAGCGCCACCGATCCGCCGGTGAAGGTGTTCCGCAAGATCATTCCGACCATCCGGCTCGGCGGGATCGGCTTCGACCTGAGCATCATCGTGCTGCTGATCCTCATCTACATCTTGATGGAGGTCGTCCTGCGGCTCGCCCTGTCGTCCGCGTTCTGACGGCGGCCGGCGCGCGGGCACGCCCCGACGGACCGACCGGCGGTACCGACGGCGGCAGCCCTGACCAGCGCGGAAGCCCCCGGGAACGGCCGAACGGGGGCATCAGGACGGTCCCCGGCGCGCTCAATGCCTTCTAGGATGCACACGACAGCGTGCAGCGACGCCACGGCGCCGCGGGCACCGCACGAGACCTGCGAGGAGTTTCCATGCCGTTGACGCCCGCCGAGGTGCACAACGTCGCGTTCAAGAAGCCGTCGATCGGCAAGCGCGGCTACGACGAGGACGAGGTAGACGCGTTCCTCGATCTGGTCGAGGCCGAGCTCGGCCGCCTGATCGAGGAGAACGCCGAGCTCTCCACGAAGATCGCGGGCTACGAGGCCGGCGGCGCGCCGGCCCCCCAGTCCGCCGCGGCGCCGCCGACCGTGCCGGTGCAGGTCTCGAGCGCGGACGCGGGCGCGCAGGCGGCGCGGCTCCTCGGCCTCGCCCAGGAGACCGCGGACCGGCTCACCGCCGAGGCCAAGGCCGAGTCGGACAAGATGCTGGCCGACGCCAAGAGCCAGGCCGACGCGCTGGTCACGGACGCCAGCGCCCGCGCGGAGGCGACCGAGCGGGACAGCACCATCCGGGCCGAGAACCTGGATCGCGAGGCGAAGGCCCGCTACGACGAGGTGCTCGGCAAGCTGTCGACCGACAAGGTCGGTCTCGAGCAGAAGATCGACGAGCTCCGCACCTACGAGCGCGAGTACCGCGGCCGGTTGAAGAGCTGGATCACGGACCAGCTCGCGCAGCTGGACGGCGGGAGCCGCGAGCAGCAGCCGGCGGCCGCCAGCGCAGCGACCCCCGCGGAATAGCGGCGGGAAGAATCCGCGTGCGCCGTGGCGTTACGCTGGTTGAGCAGGACAGCACGAGCACAGCACAGGCACGGCGGCGTCGACCCGGCCATCACCGGCGAGCCATTCGGAAGAACGGGACATCCGCGGCGACGATCGCCACGCGTCCTCACTAGACCCGAACGGGTCCGGCCCGACACAGCCGGTGAACGAGCGGCCGCTCGGCGCCCCACGGGCGCGGCGGCAAGCGGGGTGGTACCGCGGGATCCGGCACGGCCGGGCCTCGTCCCTGCAGTGGGTGAACTGCACGGACCGAGGAGCACCGCGGCATGACCGAGACGACCCTGCGCGATACCCTAGCCGACCGAGCCGACCGATGCGTCCCGAGACGCCGCGGCAGCCGGCGGCGCGCCCCCGAGTCGGGCCGGATATCCGCTCGCCGGGCAGTCCGAGGTCGCCGCCCACCCCGATTTCCCCGCCCTGGAACACGAGGTCCTCCGTTACTGGGAACGCGACGACACCTTCCAGGCGTCGATCGACAATCGTCCGGCGGGGGAGAACGGCTCGAACGAGTTCGTCTTCTACGACGGGCCGCCGTTCGCCAACGGCCTGCCGCACTACGGCCACCTGCTGACCGGCTACGTCAAGGACGTCGTGCCCCGCTATCGGACGATGCGCGGCCGCAGGGTGGAGCGCCGGTTCGGCTGGGACACCCACGGCCTGCCCGCCGAGGTCGAGGCGGAGCGGCAGCTCGGCATCAAGCACAAGTCCGAGATCGAGGCGATGGGCGTCGAGGCGTTCAACGACGCCTGCCGCGAGTCCGTGCTCCGCTACACGCACGAGTGGCAGGAGTACGTCACCCGGCAGGCCCGCTGGGTCGACTTCGCCCACGACTACAAGACTCTCGACCTGGACTACATGGAATCGGTCATGTGGGCCTTCAAGTCGCTGTGGGACAAGGGCCTGATCTACGAGGGCTACCGGGTGCTGTGGTACTGCACCCGCTGCGAGACCCCCTTGTCGGCAAGCGAAACCAAGCTGGACGACACCTACCGGCAGCGGCAGGACCCGGCCGTCACGGTGTCCCTGCGGCTGCGGTCCCCCGAGCCCGCCCTGGACGGCGCGCAGGCTCTGGTCTGGACGACCACACCGTGGACGCTGCCGTCGAACCTGGCCGCCGCGGTGAACCCCGGCGTCGAGTACGTCCTGGTCCGGTCCGCGGAGCAGGCGCCCGCGCAGGGTCGCTACCTGCTCGCGGCCGCGCGGCTCGGCGCCTACGCCCGCGAGCTGGGCGAGGCGCCCGAGGTGCTCGCCCGCTACACCGGCGCCCAGCTGGTAGGCACCGCCTACCTGCCGCCGTTCGACTTCTTCCTGGGCTCGAACGACGCGAGCGACGCGAATGATCCGGACGGATCGGCGACCGGGACCGCCGGGCCGAACGCCTTCCAGGTGCTCGCGGCCGACTACGTGACCACCGAGGACGGCACCGGGATCGTGCACATCGCGCCCGCGTTCGGCGAGGAGGACAAGGTCGTCACGGATGCCGCCGGAATCGAGGTGGTGAACCCGGTCGACTCGCAGGGCAAGTTCACGGCCCTGGTGCCGCCGTACGAGGGCTACCACGTCTTCGACGCCAACATCCCGATCATGGCCGACCTCAAGGAGGCCGGCCTGCTGCTCCGCCGGGACAGCTACGAGCACCCGTACCCGCACTGCTGGCGGTGCGAGACCCCGCTGATCCAGCGCGCGGTCTCGTCGTGGTTCGTCGCTGTCACCACGTTCCGGGATCGGATGATCGAGCTCAACCGGGAGATCACCTGGGTGCCCGCGCACATCAAGGACGGCCAGTTCGGCAAGTGGCTCGAGGGCGCGCGCGACTGGTCGATCTCCCGCAACCGATTCTGGGGATCGCCCATCCCGGTGTGGGTCTCGGACGACCCGACCTATCCACGGGTCGACGTGTACGGAGGGCTGGACGAGCTGGAGCGCGACTTCGGCGTCCGGCCGACGGACCTGCACCGGCCGTACATCGATCAGCTGACCCGGCCGAACCCGGACGACCCGACCGGGGCGTCCACGATGCGCCGGGTGCCGGAGGTCCTCGACTGCTGGTTCGAGTCCGGCTCGATGCCGTTCGCGCAGGTGCACTACCCCTTCGAGAACCGCGAGTGGTTCGACGGGGCCGGCTCCGCCGACCCCGGCGAGCGGGTCGGCGGGCACTACCCTGGCGACTTCATCGTCGAGTACAACGGCCAGACCCGCGGCTGGTTCTACACGCTGCACGTGCTGGCCACGGCGCTGTTCGACCGGCCGTCGTTCGTCACCTGCGTGGCGCACGGCATCGTGCTGGGCGACGACGGGCAGAAGATGTCCAAGTCCCGGCGGAACTACCCGGACGTGGGCCAGGTCTTCGAGCGCGACGGCTCGGACGCCATGCGCTGGTTCCTCATGTCGTCGGCGATCCTGCGCGGGGCCGACCTGGTCGTCACCGAGGCCGGCATCCGCGAGGGCGTCCGGCAGGCCGTGCTGCCGCTGTGGAACGCCTGGTACTTCCTCGCGCTCTATGCGGGTGCATCGAACCGGGTCGGGGTGTCCCGCACCGATTCCCGGGACGTACTGGATCGGTACGTGCTGTCCAAGACCGCCGAGCTGGTGCGGACGGTCACGGCGCAGCTGGACGTCTACGACCTGGCGGGTGCCTGCGCGTCGCTGCGGCAGTACCTCGAGGTGCTGACGAACTGGTACGTCCGCCGCTCGCGGCAGCGCTTCTGGGACGGCGACGCCGACGCGATCGACACGCTGCACACGGTGCTGGAGACGGTGAGCCGGGTCGCGGCCCCCCTGCTGCCGCTGACCACCGAGGCGATCTGGCGCGGCCTGACCGGTGGCCGCTCCATCCACCTGGCGGACTGGCCGGCGGTGGACGGTGCGGGTGCGCTGCCGCTGGACGCGGCCCTCGTGGCGGCAATGGACGAGGTCCGCGAGGTCGCCTCGGTGGCGCTGTCGGTGCGCAAGGGCGCCCGGCTCCGGGTCCGCCAGCCGCTGGCGTCGCTCACCGTCGCGGTCGCGGATCCCGATGCGCTGCAACCGTTCCGGGCGCTGCTGGCGGACGAGGTGAACGTCCGCGATGTGCGGCTCACCGGCCTCGCCGAGCACGACGACCGGGTGTCCCAGCGGCTGACGGTGAATGCCAGGGCGGCCGGCCCGCGGCTGGGTCGGAACGTGCAGCAGGTGATCAAGGCGTCCAAGGCGGGGGACTGGTCGGTGGCCGAGGACGGCTCCGTGGTCTGCGGCGGCACCGCGCTCGAGCCCGGCGAGTACACGCTCGAGCTGGTCGCCACCGGATCCGCGTCCGACGCCGTCGGGGTGCTGCGGTCGGGCGGGTTCGTCTCGCTGGACACGGCGCTCGACGACGATCTCGTCGCCGACGGGCTCGTCCGCGACGTCGTGCGCGGCGTGCAGGACGTCCGCAAGGCGCTCGATCTCGGCGTCTCCGACCGCATCGCGCTCACGGTGGCGACGGACGACGCGACCGCGCTGGCCGCGCTGCGGTCCCGCGGGTCGTGGCTGGCCGACCAGGTCCTCGCCACCGACCTGCGTGTCGCCGGGCTGTCGGATGGCGCACCGGATCCCGCGACATCCGATGCGGCGGGCCGTGACTCGACCGACCTCGCGGTGGGCACCGGCCTCGACGCCGCGGTCCGGGTCTGGGTCCGCCGGGCCTGATCGGCACCGCGAGGCGGGCCGCGCGGGGGCCGGGTCGCCGCTAGCCCAGCAGCGGGACGAGCGACCGCAGGGTCTGCGAGCAGCCGGCGTCGATGCGGCAGGTGGCGAGCGGGTCGCCCCGGGTCAGGCCACGGTTGACGATCACCACCGGCATGCCGGCGCGGGCGGCGTGCCGGACGAAGCGCAGCCCGGACATGACGGTCAGCGACGACCCCGCGACGAGCAGGGCCTCCGCGTCGTCGATCGCCGCGAACGCGCGCCGCACCCGGTCGGGCGGCACGTTCTCGCCGAAGAACACGACGTGTGGCTTCAGCACGCCGCCGCACGACCGGCAGCCGACGATGCCGAAGCCGGCGGTGTCGTCGAGCTCGACGTCGCCGTCGGGCGCGGTCTGCGAGGGCAGCGCGGCGCCGAAGCCGGGGTTGCGCGCGTCCAGCCGGGCGTGCAGATCGACGCGGGTGCTGATGCCGCCGCAGCCGAGGCACAGCACCTCGTCGATCCGCCCGTGCAGGTCGATGACGCTCCGGCTGCCCGCCTCTCGGTGCAGCCCGTCGACGTTCTGCGTGACGATGGTGGTCACCGCTCCCGCGCGTTCCAGCTCGGCCAGCGCGCGGTGACCGTCGTTCGGCCGGGCCCTGCCCAGCCGCTGCCACCCGATGTGGCTGCGGGCCCAGTAACGTTGCTGCGCAGTGGGTCCCGAGACGAACTCGGTGTACGTCATCGGCGCGCGCGGCGGGCTGTCGGGGCCGCGGTAGTCGGGAATGCCGGAGTCGGTGGACATTCCGGCCCCGGTGAGCGCCACCACGCGACGGCCGCGCAGCAGGTCGGCGATCTCCGCGACGCAGGCGGCCGGCGCCGCCACCGTGTACGCGGCGGCGGCGCGCGGCGTCGGAGCGAGCGTGGTGGGCGGCGTCACACGGCCAGGGTAACCACGCCCATGCCGGTCACGCGGTCTCCGGCACCGTGCCGTCCACGTCGGGCGTCCGCATCACCTCGGACTGGTGCCGCTGGGTGAAGGCGATCAGCGGGAAGAGCAGCACCGAGAGCATGCCGGCGCCCACGAGGGCGGCGGCGGTGCCGGTCGGCAGATCGCCGGACTCGACGCCGATGCCGGTGACCGCCACGATGATAGGCAGGCCGGTGGCGCAGAGCAGCACGATCGCGCGCTTGTCGGCACCGTCGGACCCGGCCGGCGCGGTGAGCAGCCCGACCGACCCGCGCACCAGCAGCAGCAGGAGAAGGAAGATCGGCAACAGGACCAGGTTCCGTGGGTCGCTGAGCAGGGCCTGCAGGTCGAACGTCAGCCCGGTGTAGACGAAGAAGATCGGCACGAGGAAGCCGAAACCGACGGCCTCCATCTTCGCCTCGATCACCTCGGCGTCCCGCGGCGCCGCGTCCTTGAGCAGCAGCTTCGTGATGACGCCCGCGGCGAACGCGCCGAGCAGCATGTCGAGGCCGAACACCGCGCTCAGCGTGACCAGCGCGACGACGAGCAGCATCACCAGCCGGACGGCGAACTGGCCGCTCGTGTGCAGCGTGGCGTTGATCAGCGTGTGCAGCCCCCGGTGCGTGCCCCGCGCGGCGAGGAAGATCGCGCCCGCGGCGATCGCGACGAAGGCGAGCAGGACGACTGTCGCCGCCCCCGGGTTGCGGCCGGACAGGAAGATCGAGATCGCGATGAGGGGCCCGAACTCGCCCACCGCACCGATCGCGATGACGGCCGTGCCGAACGGGGTGCGCAGTTCGCCGGCGTCGCGCAGCATCGGCATGAGCGTGCCGAGCGCGGTGCTGGTCAGCGCGACCCCGATGAACACGCCGGCCGGCACGGAGGGGGCGAGCACGATGCCGAGCGTCACCCCCAGCACCAGCGAGATGATCCAGCCGAACGCCGACCGCTTCAGCGGGCGACCGTTGATCCGCTGGAAGTCGATCTCGTTGCCGGCCAGGAAGAACAGGATGGCCAGACCGAGAGTCTGCAGCCCGTCGAGGAAGTCGGTGGGCTGCGCCCAGCCGAGGATCGCCGGGCCGAACAACAGGCCCAGCAGGATCTCGTAGACCACCAGCGGGATCCGCAGCACCCTGCCGATCAGCGCCGCGAGCAGCGGCGCGAGCGCGACCAGCGCGATGACCACCAGGAACGACGTGACTCTGGTCAGTTCCATGTGTCGACCCCCGGTGAGCAGAGCCCCGCCCGGGGAATCGGGTCAGGCAGCTGGACGGACGTGGATACCGTGGGCGACGTCCGGGGACAGTTCGGTCGTGGTGGCGCCGACCGCGGCGACCATCATCTCGCCCTGGACCGAGAACTCGAGCACCGCGCCCGGGATCACCCCGCCGCGGTGCAGGCGGTCCATCACCCGCGGCTGATTCTGCACGATCTCGATGATCCTGCGAACTTCGTAGCGGCCGCCGCGGCCGGCGGCCTCGTCGGCGCCGATGAGGTCGAGATGCGTCTCGGTGACGGGCTCGACCAGCTCGCCGAGGTGGTCCAACCCCGGGATGGGATTGCCGTAGGGGGAGGTCGACGGATGCCCGAGCAGCGCGACCAGGCGCTGCTCGACCTGCTCGCTCATCACGTGCTCCCACCGGCAGGCCTCGACGTGCACGTCCTGCCAGTCGAGGCCGATCACGTCGAGCAGCAGCCGCTCGGCCAGCCGGTGCTTGCGCATCACGGCGGTGGCGCGCTCGCGGCCGAAGTCGGTCAGTTCCAGGTGCCGGTCGTCCGACACCACGAGCAGTCCGTCACGCTGCATCCGGGCCACGGTCTGGCTCACGGTGGGACCGCTCTGACCCAGTCGCTCCGCGATCCGCGCGCGCAGCGGGACGATGCCCTCTTCCTCGAGCTCGAAGATCGTGCGCAGGTACATCTCGGTCGTGTCGATCAGGTCGTTCACCGGTGAGTGTCCCCTTCTTGGCCCTGAACGATCCTACTCGTGCGGCACCCTGCCCCAACGGGACCGACCTGGTGCGGCATCCGGCTGCCCCGCGGCGGGCGCGACGTCGAGCGGCGCCCAGAATAGGCGCGTGCGCCGACATCCCCTCATCGACCCGGCGGAACTCGCGGCGGAACTGCGAGCGGCGGACCCGCCGCCGGTGCTCCTCGACGTGCGCTGGACGCTGGCCGGCAGCGACCCCGACGGCTACGCGCAGGCCCACCTGCCCGGGGCCCGGTACGTCGACCTCGAGACCGGCCTGACCGGGCGGAGCGGGGCGGGCGGGCGGCACCCGCTCCCGGCGCCCGCCGAGGTCGGCCGCCTCTGGCGGTCGCTCGGCATCGACGCCGACGCGGCGGTCGTGGTCTACGACGGCGGGCCTGGACTCGCCGCGGCGAGGGCGTGGTGGTTGCTGCGCTGGAGCGGCGTGCCGGATGCCCGCGTGCTGGACGGCGGTCTGCCCGGCTGGCTGGCGGATCCGGCCCGCCCGGTGTCCTCGGGCGCCGATCGGCCCACGGAGCCGAACGGCCGACCCGGCGGCGGATTCCGTTTCGGCTCGATGCCGCTGGTGGAGATCGACGACGCGGCCGCGATCGCCGGGAACGCCGCGAGCGTGCTGCTGGACGCGCGCGCCGCGCCCCGGTTCCGCGGCGAGGTCGAGCCGCTGGATCCGGTGGCCGGCCACATCCCCGGCGCCGTCAACCTGCCCGCGGGCGAGCTGCTGTGCCCCGACGGCCGCTACCGTCCGCGCGCGGAGCTGGCCGCGGCGTTCGCGGCAGCCGGCGTGCCGGCGGCGGGCCGGCCGCCCCGGGTGGCCGCGTCCTGCGGATCGGGGATCACCGCGTGCCAGCTGATCCTCGCCGGCGAGGTCGCCGGCCTGGAGCTCGCGCTGTTCCCGGGGTCGTACTCGCAGTGGTGCGCGACCGGCCGGCCCGTCGCGGTCGGCGGCTGAGCGTCGCGCTCCGCGCCCGACCCGGCCCGCGCGGCGGGTCACTCACTACGCTGGCGCCATGGCGCCGCCGATGCTGGTGTGGGACCCGCGCATGCTGGGTTACGACCTCGGCGGCAGTCACCCCCTGCACCCGCTGCGCTGGGAACTCACCTGGGCGCTCGCCGACCAGCTCGGCGTCACGGATCACTTCGAGACGTTCGCCCCGCCCGTCGCCGACGACGAGGCGCTGTGCCGCATCCACAGCCCGGAGTACGTCGGCGCCGTCCGGCGGGCCTCGGTGTCCGACTACGCCGGCGCGGTCGGGCACGGGCTCGGCACGTCGGACAACCCGACCTTCCGCGGCATGCACGCCTGCGCCGCGCAGATCGCCGGCGGCTCGATCGCGGCCGCCAGGGCGATCGCGCACCGGGACGTGGACCGCGCGGTGAACTTCTTCGGCGGCCTGCATCACGCCATGCCGGACTACGCCTCGGGCTTCTGCATCTACAACGACGCCGCGCTGGCGATCGCCGCGCTGCTGGACGCGGGGGTGCGCCGGGTCGCGTACGTGGACGTCGACGTGCACCACGGCGACGGGGTGCAGCACGCGTTCTATGACGACCCGCGGGTGCTGACCGTTTCGATCCACGAGAGCCCGCTCTCGCTGTTCCCCGGCACCGGGTGGCCGGCGGAGACCGGCCGGGGGGACGCGGTCGGCACGGCGGTCAACGTCGCGGTGCCCGCCGGCACCGCGGATGCCGCGTGGCTGCGGGCCTTTCACGCGGTCGTGCCGGGCGTGGTGGCTGCCTTCCGGCCGGAGGTGCTGGTCACCCAGGACGGCGCCGACACCCATCGGGAGGACCCGCTCGCCGACCTGAACCTCAGCGTCGACGGGCAGCGCACCTCCTACCTGGCGCTGCGCGACCTGGCGAACACCGTCGCCGACGGTCGCTGGCTCGCGCTCGGCGGCGGGGGGTACTCCCTGGTCCGCGTGGTCCCGCGGGCGTGGACCCACCTGATGGCGATCGTCGCGGATCGCGACCTCGACCCGGCCACCCCGCTGCCCGCGGACTGGATCGCGACCGCCGGCCAGGCCCGCCCCGGCATCGCCATCCCGATCGACATGTCCGACGGTACGACGGGTGTCGTCGGCCACGACCCGTGGGCCGGGGAGCAGCAGCTGGCCGTTGACCGCGCCATCGCGGACGCCCGCAACAAGATCTACCCGCTGCACGGGCTCGATCCCCACGATCCGCGTGACTGACCGGGTGGGCGACACCGCAGCGCCGCCGGCCTATCCCCGCCACTGGGAGGCCGACGTGCTCTCCTCCGACGGCGGGATCGTGCACATCCGGCCGATCGTGCCGGCGGACGGCGTGGCGATCCGCGAGATGCACCGCCGGATGAGCGCGAGAACGCTGTATCTGCGGTACTTCTCGGCCGTCGGCGAGCTCTCCGACCAGCAGCTGCGGGTGTACACGGCGGTCGACCACGCCTCGTCCGTCTGCCTGATCGCCGAGGTGGCGGGCGTGCCCGTCGCGGCCGGCACCTACCACCGGCACACCAGCATGCCTGTGCCGTCGGCGGAGGTCGCCTTCGTCGTGGAGGACGACCAGCAGCGCCGCGGCCTCGGCTCCATCCTGCTCGAGCACCTGGCCGCGGCCGCGCAGGAGAACGGGATCCGCCGGTTCACGGCCGAGGTGCTCGCCGAGAACAACACGATGGTCAGGGTTTTCATCGACGCCGGGTACGTGGTGAAGCGCGAGTACGAGTCGGGCGTGATCGACCTCGAGTTCGACATCGCGCCCACCGAGAAGTCGATCCAGGTGGCGCGGTCGCGCGAGCACCGGGCCGAGTCCCGGTCCATCGCGGGCCTGCTCAACCCGGCGTCCGTCGCCGTCATCGGCGCGTCCGACGAGCCGTCCACCCTCGGTCACGCAGTGCTGCTGAACCTGTTGCGCGGGGGGTTCACCGGGCCGGTCTACCCCGTCGCGGACGGCCCGCGCTCGGTCCTCGGGGTGCGCGCGTACCCGAGCATCACGGACGTCCCGGATGCCGTGGACCTCGCCGTGCTGGCGGTGCCGAGCGCGGAGGCGTCGGACGTGCTCGCCGCCTGCCAGGCGAAGGGCGTGCGCGGCCTGGTCGTGATGTCCGCCGGATTGGTCGACCTCGGCGCCGCGGACGAAGCCGAACCGGACGGCGGCGCCCGGGAGGCCGCCGCGTTCGCCCAGCGGCAGATGGTGATGAAGGCGAGGGCCGCCGGCATGCGGGTCGTGGGACCGAACTGCCTCGGGCTGATGAACACTGCGGGCGCGGTGCGGATGAACGCGACGCCGGCAGCGGTCGTGCCGCCGCCCGGCCGGATCGGGCTGTTCTGCCAGTCCGGGGCGCTGGGCGTCGCGATCCTGGCGGAGGCCGCCGAGCGCGGGCTCGGGCTCTCGACCTTCGTCTCGGCCGGCAATCGCGCGGACGTCTCGGGCAACGACCTGCTGCAGTTCTGGCAGGGCGACCCGAACACGGACGTCGTGCTGCTGTACCTGGAGTCGTTCGGCAACCCGCGGAAGTTCGCCCGCCTGGCGCCGGTCCTGGCGCGCAGCAAGCCGGTGATCGCGGTGAAGTCCGGCCGGTACGCGCTGACCACGCCGGGCCTGGCGGCGAGCTCCGCGCTGATCTCGGACGCCGCCGTGGCCACGCTGTTCGCCCAGTCGGGCGTCATCCGCACCGACACCCTCACCGCCGGCTTCGATGTCGCGGAGTTGCTGGCCACCCAGCCGGTGCCGGCCGGCGACCGGGTGGCCGTGCTCGGCAACTCCAGCGCGCTCGGGGTGCTGGCGATCGACGCGTGCATGGATGCCGGCCTCGACGTCGTCGACGGCGCCCCGCTGGACCTCGGGGTCGCGGTGGCGCCGGCCGGTCTGGCCGCCGCGGTGCGCGCGGCGACGCTCCGCGCCGACGTGCACGCGCTGGTCGTCGTGTACGTGCCGCCGGTGGGCGCGACGGGGGTGGAGCACGCCGCGGCGCTGCGGGCGGCAGCGGCGGACTCGCCCGTGCCCGTGCTCAGCACGTTCATCGCGGCGCCCGCGGGCGGTTCGCGCGGCGCCCTCGGGCCCACCCCGTTCGCGGGCGGGCCGGCAGGGGGCGGCGCGACGGACGGCGCCCTGAGCCCCGCCGAGCCGGCGAGTGACCCGATCGAGCAGCTGGCCGCCCCGCCGTCGGCCGCCGCCCGAGGGCGATCCGTGCCGTCCTTCCGAACGCCCGAGCGGGCGGTCGCCGCGCTGGCCCACGCGGTGCGGTACGGCACCTGGCTCGCCCGCCCGACCGGTGAGATCCCCGACCTGTCGGCGGCCGACCCGCCGGTGGACGCGTCATCGGCCCGCCGGTTCGTCGGCTCGGTGCGGGACCCGTCCGACCCGGAGCGCCCGCTCACGGACGCCGAGCTGGTCGCGCTGCTCGCCTGCTACGGCATCGCGGTGGTCGACTTCCGGCCGATCGGCTCGGCCGGCGAGGCCGTGGCGGCCGCGGGGGAGCTGGGGTACCCGGTCGCGCTCAAGTCGTTCGACGAATCGCTGCGCCACCGGCTCGACCAGTCGGGGATCCGCCTCGGGTTGCGCTCGGACGAGGCGCTGACCGCGGCCTACGACGACCTCTCGGCCGTTGCCGGGCCGTGGCTCTACGTGCAGGCGATGGCGGAGCGGGACCGGGCCGAGGTGCCGACGGTGTTCGCCGTGACCGCCGATCCGTCGTTCGGTGCGCTCGTCTCGTTCGGCATCGGCGGAGTCGCCACCGAGCTGCTGCACGACCGGGCGTTCCGCGCGGTGCCGCTCACCGACGCGGATGCCGGCGACCTGATCGCCGCGCCGCGGGCCGCGCCCCTGCTCGACGGCTACCGGGGCACACGGCCCGTGAATCGATCGCCGCTGAGAGACCTCGCGCTGCGGCTGTCCGCGCTCGCCGACGACCTGCCCGAGATCTCGGACCTGCGGCTCAATCCCGTGCTCGCCGGGCCCGCCGGCATCGCGGTGATCGGCGGCACCGCCCGGATCGGGCCGCCGCCGGCGCGGCAGGACACCCGCCGGCGACTCGGCGCCTGACCCGGCCGCCGGACGCCGGCCGTCCGGTCCGTGGCGGGCCGCCGCAGACAGCGAAGGACCGGGTCCACCCCGCGGCAGACCCGGTCCCTCCGGCGAGCGGCGCCCATGCTGGCGAAGCAGGCGGGCGCCACAAGCGGCCTAATCCGGTGGTGCTCCTATCAGCTCGCGTAGGCCCGCAGGACCTCGGAGCGATCGCCGGTGCGCAGCTTGGCCATCGAGTCGCGCTCGATCTGCCGCACCCGCTCGCGGGAGATGCCGAACACCCGGCCGATCTCGTCCAGGGTGCGCGGCCGGCCGTCGTCGAGCCCGTAGCGCAGCCGCACCACGGTCCGCTCGCGATCGTCGAGCGTGCTCAGCACCCGGTCGATGTCGTCGTGCATGAAGCCCGCCACCACGGCGTTCTCGGCGGACGTCGACTCGGAGTCCTCGATGAAGTCGCCGAGCGGCGCCTCCTCGTCGGTGCCCACCGGCATGTCGAGGCTCACCGGGTCGCGCGCGTGATCCAGCAGGTCGGCGATCTTCTCCTCCGGGATCCCGGACTCGGCCGCCAGCTCGGCCATCGTGGCGTCGCGACCCAGCTGCTGGTGCAGCTCCCGCTTCAGCCGGGACAGCTTGTTCACCTGCTCGACGAGGTGCACGGGCAGGCGGATGGTGCGGCCCTGATCGGCCATACCTCGGGAGATCGCCTGCCGGATCCACCACGTCGCGTAGGTGGAGAACTTGAAACCCTTGGTGTAGTCGAACTTCTCGACCGCACGAATGAGGCCGAGGTTGCCCTCCTGGATGAGGTCCAGCAGCGGCATGCCGCGGCCGGTGTAGCGCTTGGCCAACGAGACGACGAGGCGCAGGTTGGCCACGAGCAGATGGTTCCGTGCGCGGTTGCCGTCCCGGACGATCATCTTCAGATCCACCCGGCGCTGCGTCGACAGCCGCTTGGTGGTCTCGAGCATGTGCGCGGCGAACACCCCGGCCTCGATGCGCTTGGCCAGGTCCACCTCCTGCTCGGCGGTCAGCAGGGCGGTACGGCCGATGCCGTTGAGGTATACGCGTACGAGGTCCGCGGAGGGACCCTGGGCATCCAGATCTTCCGGCTCCCTGGTCCTCGCGACGGTCGCGCGGGCAGGCAGGACGGTGGTGGTCAGACCTTCTTGTGGGGAGTCGGTCATGAGGTGCTCCCTTCGTGACGAGAGGCGGGCCGATGTGGCTGCCCGTCACGTATTCGAACGCTTGTCGGGCGGGCCTTGTTCCCCGCTTCACAAGCTCGTTCATCGATGGCTGGCGACGTTCCCAGTGATCCAGTACCTAATACCGCCAGCCTGTGACCGGGCGTGTGCCGACGATGGGAACAGCATGAGAAAGCCGGACCCGATCGGGTGATTGTCTCGGCCGGCTAAACAACCTCCACCAGCACGGTGAAGGGCCCGTCGTTCACGCTGCTGACCTGCATCATCGCGCCGAAGAGCCCGGTCGCGACGGTCGCCCCGCGGCGACGGAGTTCGGCCACCAGTTCCTCGACGAGTGGTGCCGCCACGGGACCCGGCGCGGCGTCGCTCCATGAGGGTCTGCGGCCCTTGTCGGTGCGCCCGTAGAGGGTGAACTGGCTGACGACGAGGAGGGGCGCCGAGGCCGTCGCGCAGGACTGCTCGTCCCGCAGGATGCGGAGCTCGTGCAGCTTCGCGGCGAGGGCTCTCGCGGTCTCCGCGGTGTCGGAATGCGTCACGCCGACCAGCGCCAGCACGCCCGGCCGGTCGATCTCGCCGACCACCTCGCCGTCCACCCGGACGTCCGCACGGGTGACGCGGGTGGCGACGGCACGCATCGGTCGATGGTTGCAGACGGTCGCGGCCCGTCCCGCAGGTTGGCCGCGGGGCTCGTGCCCGGGCGGGCGCTGGGGCACCATGGGCCCCATGGCCGAGCCGCGTCCCGTTCCGCTGTCCCTGCACGACGCCAAGGCCGCCCGCCGGTCCGGCGCCGGGCGGCACGGCTCGACCGGTTCGATCCTGTCGATCGGCTCCGTCGGGTCGATCCTGTCGATCGGATCGGTCGGGTCGATCCTGTCCATCGGATCGGCAGGCTCTGTGTTGTCGATCGGCTCGGCCGGCTCCATCGCGAGCATCGGATCGGCCTATTCGGCCGGCTCGATCCTCTCCGTGTTGTCCGCGGGGTCGGTGCTGTCCGGGTTGAGCGTCGGTCGCGTCCTGTCCTGGCGCGGTGGAGCGCTGTTCACCGTCGGGCGCGCGGCGACGAGGCGGGTTGCGGCACAGCCCGGCCGGGCGATGGCCGCGATCAGCGCGAGGCGGGGAGCAGCAGCCCGCGCGTGATCCCGGCCCGGACCGCGGGCAGCATCGCCGCGGCGAGCGCGTTCTCGTCGACGCCGTGCGCCGTCGCCAACAGCCGGATCTGCACCCCGAGCGGAACCTCGCCCGTACAGCCGCCGAGCAGCGCCTGACCCCACTCGTCGAGCTGCAGCGTCGCGCCGGGTCCGCCGGGCCGGCGGAGCATCCGCAGCACGGTGGTCCAGCCGTCGTGGCCCGCCACCGCCCGCGTCTCGACCACGGCGGACTCGGCGAGCGCCAACGGCGTGGCGAGCAGCCCACGGTCGGTGGTGGCCTCGGTGAACGCGCGCCGGTCGAGGAAGCCGGCGACCTCCGTGCCGGTGAGATCGGCGTCGGCGTCGAGGATCTCGTCGAGGGTCACGGACGGCTCGGCGGCGTCGGTGCGGCGCAGCGTGATCATCCCCATGCCGATCCCGACGACCCGCTCGGACTCGAAATACGCCAACCAGCGGTCGGCGAGACCGGCGGTGGTGGCGGCCGACTCGCCCGCGTCGGCGAGCCACAGCCCGACGTAGCGGGCCGGGTCCGCGACGTCCCGCTGCACCACCCACGCGTCGCAGCCGCTCGCCGAGACCCACTCGCCGACCCGCGACCGCCAGTCGGCGTCCTCCCGGATCAGCCAGTTGGCGAGGAGCTGGGCGGTGCCGCCCGGCGTGAGCCGGTCGCGCGCACCCGCTACCAGGTGCCGGCACACGCCGTCGCCGGCGATGCCGGAGTCCCGGTAGGAGTAGCGCAGGTCGCCGGATCCGATGACGAAGGGCGGGTTCGACACGACGAGGTCGAATCGATCCGCGGCGACCGGTTCGAACAGCGACCCGGCGCGCAGGTCCCACCGCTGCCCGTTGATGCGCGCCGTCGCACCGGCGAGCGCGAGCGCGCGCGGGTTGGTGTCCGTCGCGACCACCCGGTCGGCTGTGTGCGGCGAGGTGCAGGGCCTGCACGCCGCAGCCCGTGCCGAGGTCGAGCGCCGCGTCGACCGGATCGCGGATCACGGCCCGGGCCAGGGTGACCGAGGCGGAGCCGAGCCCGAGCACGTGGTCGGGCCGGACCGGGCCGGGCCGCGCGTCCGAGTCGAGGTCGGAGATCAGCAGCAGTTCGGTGCCGTCGAGGCCGACGTGCGGCCGGACGTCGAGGGCGGCGCTGAGGAATCCGCCGCGATCTCCGAACCCGTCGCTCGGCTCCAGCACCCCGGCGGCGACGGCACGCTGGAGCCCGGTCCGCCGGAGGGCAGCTGTGACGGCCGGGGCCGGTGCGGCGGCGCCGAGCAGGAAGAGCCTGATGAGCGTGCTCAACGGAGCCCCGTCCGCGGTGGCGCGCAGCGCCGCCGCCCGCTCGCCCCTGCCCATCGCGGCGTGGGCGGCCGGTCCCAGCTGGTCGAGCACCGCGTCGGCGCGGAAATCTGCCGCCCGCAGGTCGTCTCCCAGGCGGTCGACAACCTCGGCGTCGGACAGCGGCAGGGTGGGCGCGGCCGTCACCGGCGGCCGGCGCGATCGCGACGGAGACCGGCGCGGCGCGCGATCACCCGTGCTGCGCGGCGAGCACCGCGCGGACCCGGCGTTCGTCCCGCGCGCGGTAGCGCACCTGGTAGCCGAGCGCGCCCTCCTCCGGGTCGCGGTCCGGCGCGCGCACCATGTCGGCCTGCACCCCGGCCGCCCGGACCGCCTGCATCACGTCCAGCGCCTCGTCCGGCTCGTCGATGTGCAGCGTGACCGGCGTATCCCGCCAGCGGATCTCGTCCGCCAGCCGGGCAGCCGCCAGGCCGGCCGCCGCACCCGCGACCCCTCCCAGGGCCACCCGCAGCGCGCGCCGCGCCGACCCGCCGACCAGGGCGCCGACCACCGCGCCGACCGTTGCACCCGGGACGAGCACCGCAGCCCAGCCCGCGACATTCAGCTTCACGCCGCGGAATCCGACGGCCGGCAGATGGGGGCGCAGCGCTGCTGCACGCCCCGAGAACGCAGAGGACGATGCGGCGGAGTCGGTGGCGCCGGCCCTGGTGCCGCCGGGGGCGGCCTTGGCGGTCATCGGTCCAGCCTAAGACCGTCCCGCGACGGGCCGGGAGATTTCGGCAGGGCGATCGGGCGATCTCGGCGGGCGGGGCGGAATGTGCGACGCTGGGCGGCATGACCGCTGGCACTTTGACCCTGACCGGCGACGCGGCGGCGGATGCGCTGCTGGCCACGGATGCGAACGCGCTGCTGATCGGCATGGTGCTGGACCAGCAGGTGACGATGGAGAAGGCGTTCTCCGGGCCGGCGGTGATCGCCGAGCGGATGGGCGGCCGGTTCGACGTTCGCGCGATCGCCGATCTCGAGCCCGACGAGTTCGTCGCGATCTGCGCCGAACGCCCCGCGGTGCACCGGTTCCCGGGCTCGATGGCCGGCCGCGTGCAGGGCGTGTGCCGCGTGCTGGTCGAGTCCTACGGCGGCGACGCCGCCGCGATGTGGGCCGACGTGCCGACCGGTCAGGAGCTCTTCCGCCGGCTGAACGCGCTGCCCGGCTTCGGCGCGCAGAAGGCGCGGATCTTCGTTGCGCTGCTGGGCAAGCAGTGCGGCGTGACGCCCGAAGGCTGGCGCGAGGCAGCCGGACCGTACGGCGACGAGGGCGTGTTCATGTCCGTCGCCGACGTGGTCGACGCCGAGTCGCTGGCGCGGGTGCGGGTCTTCAAGAAGGCCGCGAAGGCGGCCGCGAAGGCGGGCGGCTGACAGCGGGGCGGCGTAATCGGCACGGCGGCGCCCGGCGCAGGCCGGCACGGGCGCGCGATGCCGGGGAGCGGTCGCGCCCGGTGCGTCCACCGGCCCCGATCCGGCGTAGCGTGACGGCAGGGCAGTCAGGTGGCCGGCTCCGCCCCGCAGTGCATCGATGAGCGCTTCATCATCCCGTCGGGTGCGCCGTGGCCGTCCGGTCGCAGCGCCGGTCAGGAGCACGCATGTCGGCACCGTATTCGATCACCAGGGCTGAGCCGTCCTACGACGACCAGCTCCGCTCCCGGCGCAAGCGCTACGGAATCATGATGGCCCTGCGGGTGCCGTTCCTGATCGTCGCGACGCTGCTGTACCAGACGCCGTGGCTCGCCCTGCTGGTGGTGGCGATCTCCATCCCGCTGCCCTGGATGGCCGTTCTGATCGCGAACGACCGGCCGGCCCGGAAGCGCCACCCGGTGCCGCTGGCGACGGTCAATCACGAACGGGCGCTCCCGCCGGGAAAGCGCGAGATCGTCGACGGCCTGCCCGACGAGGACCGCGGCGGCCAGCCGACGGCGGGCGTGCCGACCACCTGATCGGACCCGAGCCCAGGCGCGGACTCAGTGCGCGGCCGGCCTGGCCCCGACCCGAGCGGCGGCCGACGTGCCCGCCGCCACGCCGGCGAGCACGGTCGCCCTGGGGTCCGCCCCGCGGAGCCACCCCGCGAGCAGCCCGGCGTTGAACGCGTCGCCGGCACCCGTCGAGTCCGCCCGGTGCGACGCGGGAGCGGGCACGTCGATGCGGCCGGCCGCGTCGATCCACGACGCGCCCCGTTCGCCGTGCGTCACCGCGATGGCGCGGGTCACGGCCAGCGCGGCGGCCGGGCCGCCCAGCGCGCGCAGCTCCGAGTCGTTGGGCAGGAGCAGGTCCACGGGGTCGATCCACGCCAGGAAGCGGTCGGCGCCGGCGCCGTCGACGTGCGCGGCCGACTGGGGGTCGACCGAGGTGGTCCATCCGGCGGCCCTGGCCGCCGCGAGTGCGGCCACCCCGGCGGCCCGCGAGCCGTCGTCCAGCAGCACGTACCCGGACAGGTGCAGGTGCCCGGCCCGCCCGACGCGGCCCGCCCGGGTGCCGGGCGCTGTGTCGCCCGCTGTGTCGCCCGCTGTGTCGCCCCGCTGTGTCATCGCTGGCCTCGATCGGCAACGCGACGTCGGCGACCGCCAGGGCGGCGTTCGCGCCCCGGTCGGACACCATCGTGCGCTCGCCGCCCGCCTCGACGAGCACCACGACGCAGCAGGTGGGGAGGGCGGGGTCGACGGCGAACCGGCACCGCACGCCCGCGGCCGTGAGCTCGACCTCCGCGGTGCGGCCGGCCTCGTCGGCGCCGACCCTGGCGATGAGCGTGACATCGACGCCGCAGCGTGCGAGCCACGACGCCGTGTTCCCGCCCGCCCCGCCCGGCCCGACGCCGACCCGGCCCCGCGTCTCCTCGCCCGGCACGAGTGGCCCGCCCAGGGCGGCCACCACGTCGAGCCCGACGTCCCCGACGACGACCACGCGTGGCCGGTCCGCGCTCACGACGCGGCCAGGGCCACGGCCACGTCGCCGGCCAGCCCCGCGTTCGCGAGCACCAGCTCCACGTTGGCCCGCAGGCTCTCGCCCTGGGTGTGCTCGTGGAAGTAGGCGAGCAGTCGCGGCGTGACGTCCTTGCCCGTCACCCCCTCGGCGGCGATGAGCGCGAGGCCCGCGGCGAGCGTCCGGTCGTGCAGGTCGGGATCGACCTGACGGTCCGCGGGCAGGGCCTGGGCCAGCACCACGCCGGCGTCGTCGGTGCCCAGGTCCCGGCGCCGGCGCAGAACGGCGGCGGCCTGGGCCGCCGTGTCCACCCGCCACGGCACGCCGTGACCCGAGTCCGTGAGGTAGAAGCCCGGGAAGGCATCGGTGCGGTATCCGATCACGGGCACCGACAGCGTTTCGAGGTACTCCAGGGTCGCCGGCACGTCGAGGATCGACTTCACGCCCGCGCACACCACCAGCAGCGGGGTGCGCGCGAGCACGCCGAGATCGGCCGACACGTCGAACGTCTCGGCCGCGCCGCGATGTACT
The DNA here is from genome assembly GCA_963829945.1 of uncultured Actinomycetota bacterium. Taxonomy (GTDB): domain Bacteria; phylum Actinomycetota; class Actinomycetes; order Mycobacteriales; family Nakamurellaceae; genus Nakamurella. The sequence continues at coordinate 701,062 of CAWHKH010000004.1, forward strand.
CCGCCGAGCCCGCCGGTGGCGAACACGGCGATGCCGGCGCGGTGCGCGAGCGCGGCGGTGGACGCCACGGTCGTCGCGCCGTCGACGCCGAGCGCGAGGGCAGGCCCGACGTCGCGCACGGACAGCTTCCGCATCTCGGGGCCGCCGCCGCCCGGAGCGCCGCAGAGCCGGTCCAGCTCGTCGGCGGAGAGCCCGACCCTGACCGCGCCGTCCAGCACGGCGACGGTCGCGGGCACCGCGCCGGCTGCCCGAACGGCGGACTCGATCCGGTCGGCGATGCGGCGGTTGTCGCCGGCAGGCAGGCCGTGCGCGAGGATCGTCGACTCCAGCGCGACGACCGGTCCACCCGTCGCCAGCGTGTCGGTCACCTCGGCGGCGACCCGGATCGTCTCGGTCACGGTGGCATCATGACCGGTAGCGCCGTCCCGGTGGGAATCCAGAGCGCGGGCAGCCCAGGGAGCGAGAATGAGTGTGACCGAAACGCTGACCAAGCCGGTCGAGGATCAGCGCGAGGAGACGACCGATCGGGGGTCCGACGACACCCCGAAGATGTTCCACTACGTGCGGAAGGCGAAGATCGCCGAGTCCGCCGTGATGGGCAACTACGTGGTCGCCCTCTGCGGCGAGACCTTCCCGGTGACCAAGGCCGCGAAGCCCGGCTCGCCGGTGTGCCCGGACTGCAAGAAGATCTTCGATCGGATGCGCAAGGGCGAGTGACCGGGCGCCAGCCCGCTGCCGGCGTGCCCAGCACTGTCACCGCCGTCGTGCCCGGCACTGTCACTGCCGGCGTGCCCGGTTATGTCACTGCCGGCGTGCCCGGTTATGTCACTGAGGGTCCACTGGGCTGCGCCTCGGCGTCCCGGTCCGGGTTGTAGCGGCGCCACTTCTTCCGTGCCCGCTTGGAGATCCTGGGCGGGTAGTACTCGAGCATCGCGTTGTTGAACTGCGCGCCGATGATGATCGCCATCGAGACGAAGTAGTAGAAGAGCAGGAACGTGATCGGCGTCGCCAGGGCGCCGTACGTCAGCCCGTTCGAATACGCGTAGGCCAGGTACACGCGCAGGCCGAAGCTGGCCACGATGAAGACCGCGGCCGCCAGGAAGGCCCCCGGCAGCCCGCGGTACCAGGGGTGCTTGTGCTTCGGCGCGACCTTGTACAGCACGGCCAGCAGGAAGATCAACCCCAGCGCGAGGACGGGGTAGTAGGCGACGCTGACGATCGAGGCGACCGTGCTCTCCCATTCGTCGGGGAACAGCTTCGGGAGGTAGTCCGGCCCGATCGCCAGCAGCGGCAGCATCACGATGCCGGCCGCGAGCGCCAGCAGGTAGAGGAACAGGGCGAAGAAGCGCTCCAGCACCGGGCTGCGCACCTCGTGCTGGCTGTAGGCGATGGTGATGGACTCGACGAACGCCGACATGGCCGACGACCCGGCCCACAGGCTGATCAGCAGGCCGACGGAGATCTTGTCGGCCTGCCCGCTGGACAGGATGGTGTCCACCGTGTTCCCGACGAGATTGTCGGCGACCTCCTTGTCGAAGATCGTGTTGAGGAACAGCAGCACCTGCTCGCGGACCTGGTCGATCGTGCCCGCGGGGAAGAACCACTGCACGACGTAGCCGGTCAGGCCGAGCAGGGCCAGCAGCAGCGGGGCGGTGGACAGCGCGCACCAGAACGCGGCCTGCGAACTCATCCCGAACAGCGAGTCCGCCCAGGCCTTGCTCAGCGTGCGCCCGGCGATCTTGCGCCACCGGTGGTGCACCGGGACCCCGTACGGCACGACCGGCCCGGTCGCCGGATGCGGCCAGGGGTGGGTGAGCGAGTCGGCCGGCGACTGGGCCGGCCGCAGGATCGCGACGGTCTGCTCCGCGTCCCCGCCGGGCATGTCGCCCACGCCGAGGGGGGGTGGCACCCGCACCGGCTCGGCGGCGCGCGCGGCGCTCTCCGCTGCCGCGCCGTTAGGGGAGGGCTGACCCGGGCCGCCGGGCGCGACGCCCCGGTCGGGTGCGGCGGGCGGGCGATACGCAGCCTCGCCGCCCGGTCGCTGTTCAGGCTCCGGTCGTTGCCCGGTCGGGTCGCCATGGGGCGGCCGAGGGCTGGTCACAGTACGAGCATGCACGAGGTCCGGGGTTTCGCAGAACGGCGACACCAGGTCGTCATCGGGCCGATACAGACTCGCCGGTGCCGGGTCGGGCGGGCGAAGCGAGGTCGCCGCGCGCACGGCGCGGCGGGAGTCGGCCGGCGCTACGGTCCGGCGAGGGTCTTGGCGGCCCCGATGATGCCGAGCACCCCAGTGGCCAGGAACAGATACCAGCCCACCTCGGCCTGCTCGAACAGGCCGCTGACGCCGACGCCCACCGCCTCGCGGGCCCGGACCATCACCCAGAGCGCGGCCAGCAGGCACAGCACGCTGATCGCCAGTGCGGCGAAGCCGAGCGGCCGGTGGGTGATCGGCACCAGCACGGCGACGCCGAGCAACAGCAGCCCGAGGCCCCCGGCGGCGACGCCGAGAATGCCGTAGGGGACGAACATCTCGTCCACGGTCAGGTCGGGCACGGCGCGGGTCAGGCGGTACAGCTGCCAGCCGGTGAGCGAATCGGCGGTGGCGCCGGCGCCGATCCAGGGCACCGCGAGCTGCAACAGTCCGGCGAGGCCGGCGATCATCAGGAGGAGGGCGCCGACCAGGTCGGCGCGGGGCGCGCGGCCGGGACGGGCCGGAGCCCAGCCAGCGCTACCCGGGGCCGACACCAGCAGCGGTCAGGCGACGACGCGGGTGTCGTGGATGACGGCGGCCAGCTGCTCGAGGCGCGCGGAGTGCTCATTCGCGTGGTGCCCGCAGAACAGCAGCTCGCCCCCGGTGGGCAGGACGGCAAGGACCAGCGCGGCGGCGCCGCAACGGTCGCAGCGGTCAGCGGCGGTGAGTACAGACGTACTGGCCAAGGCTTCGGTCATTTCGGTCCTCCCATCGTCGGCCACCAGGTCGGTGGCGGTACCGCAGCGGGCGCTCGCCCTGTGTCGTTCGTACCTTCCGAGACCCCTTCTTCCTGGATAAGACGAAAGAGCCGGCCTGCAGGTTGTTCGATACCGCCGCCCGGATGGACCGGCGGCGGACCCGAGCACCTCTGGCCGGACCCCTTCATCGTGCCATCCTGAACCGGGCTTTCCGCCCGCGTTCGCCCGTGGCGTACGACACGCCGGGCCGTGCGGGGATGCGTTGCGATCGAAACCTTCTCGTGAGGTCCGCGATACCGGGTCGTGTCCTGCGGACCGGGGTGAATTGCCACACACTGGAACCTGCACGTCGGGTCCTTGCTCGCTGTGGTGGCGCGGCGACAGAGTAGGAGCACACCCGCCCAGGTCGGCACGCCCGAAGGAGATCCGCATGGACCCGCTGTCGCTGGCGCGGTGGCAGTTCGGAATCACCACCGTCTACCACTTCATCTTCGTGCCGGTGACGATCGGCATGGCGTTCTTCCTGGCGATCATGGAGACGGCCTGGGTACGCACCCGCAAGCCGGTGTACCTCCGCGCGGTGAAGTTCTGGGGCAAGGTCTTCCTGATCAACTTCGCCATAGGCGCGGCTACCGGCCTGCTCCAGGAGTTCCAGTTCGGGATGAACTGGTCGAGCTACTCCCGGTTCGTCGGCGACGTCTTCGGGGCCCCGCTGGCCATGGAGGCGCTGCTGGCGTTCTTCCTCGAGTCCACGTTCATCGGGCTGTGGATCTTCGGCTGGGACAAGCTCTCGCCCCGCCTGCATGCCATGTGCATCTGGCTCGTCTCGATCGGCACGATGCTGTCCGCGTTCTTCATCATGGCGGCCAACTCGTTCATGCAGCACCCCGTCGGTATCACGGTGGACCCCGTGCGGGACCGTGCCCAGATGGACGACGTCTGGGCGGTGCTCACCCAACCGCTGAACCTCTGGGCGTACGCGCACGTGATCTTCGCCGCCGTCCTCACCGGTGCCGTGATGTTCGCCGGCGTCAGCGCCTGGCACCTCATGCACAAGCGGGACGTCGACGTCATGCGGCCGTCCGTGCGGCTCGGCCTCGTCGGCATGCTGATCGGCTCGCTCGGCGCTCTGGTGACCGGCGACCTGCTGGCCAAGGTGATGACCGACGTGCAGCCGATGAAGATGGCGGCGGCGGAGGCCCTTTACGACGGCCAGAACAACGCATCGTTCTCGCTGATCACCATCGGCTCGCTCGACGGCTCCGAGGAGATCTGGTCGATCCGGGTGCCGGGCGTGCTGTCGTTCATGGCAACCGAGACCTTCGACGGCTACGTCGAGGGCATCAACGACGTGCAGGCCGAGTACGAGCAGCTGTACGGTCCCGGCGACTACCGGCCGAACATCCCGGTCACCTACTGGATGTTCCGAATCATGATGGGCGCCGGCTTCATCATGATCCTGGTCTCGCTGGTCGGCCTCTGGCTCACCCGCAAGGGCCGGATCCCAGATTCCAAGCTGGTCTGGCGGCTCGCGATGATCTCGATCGCCGGGCCGTTCATCGCCAATGCCGCGGGCTGGATCTTCACCGAGATGGGCCGGCAGCCGTGGACGGTGGTGGGGCTGTACCGCACAGCCGAATCGGTGTCTCCGTCCGTTTCGGGAGGATCAGTGCTGGCGTCGCTGATCGTCTTCTGCACGCTGTACGCCGTCCTCGGAATCGTCTGGATCCGGCTCATGATCAAGTACGCGAAGCTGCCCCCGCCCAGTCAGGAGGAGGCGCTGGCATCCATCCGGCGCCGGCCGCCACGGCGCGACCGCTACGACGACGACGGCGAGGGCAAGCCGCCGGCGGAGGAGAAGCCCCTGACCTTCGCGTACTAGCTCGCCGATCGCACGCCGTCGACCAGGAGTACAGCCATCGTGACGCTCAACATCCTGTGGTTCATCCTCATCGCCGTCCTGTGGGTCGGATACTTCGTGCTGGAGGGCTTCGACTTCGGGGTCGGCGCGCTGCTCGGCATCGTCGGGCGGGACGAAAAGGGTCGCCGCGTCCTGATCAACACCATCGGGCCGGTCTGGGAGGGGAATGCTGTCTGGCTGATCACGGCCGGCGGCGCGACCTTCGCGGCCTTCCCCGAGTGGTACGCGTCGATGTTCTCCGGCTTCTACCTGGCGCTGGTGCTGGTGCTGATCTGCCTGATCGTGCGCGCCGTGGCGTTCGAGTACCGCGGCAAGGGCCACAGCGACGCTTGGCGGGCTCGCTGGGACTGGTCGATCCTGTTCACGTCGTGGGGTCTTGCAGTGCTCTGGGGCGTCGCATTCGGCAACATCGTGCGCGGCGTGCCGCTGGACGCCGATCACGAGTTCGTCGGCAGCTTCTTCGACCTGCTGAACCCGTTCGCGCTGGTGATGGGCCTGACGACGCTGCTGCTGTTCCTCACTCACGGCGCGGTTTATCTCGGGCTCAAGACGACCGACGAGGTGCGGGAACGCGCCCGCCGATTCGCGGCCCGCGTCGGTCCGGTCGCAGCCGTCGTGATGGCGATCTCGGTCGGCTGGCAGCAGGCCGTCCGAGGCAGCGCCGCCTCCATGGTGGTGGGCGTGATCGCGGTGCTGGCGATGTTCGCAGCAGTGCTCATCACCCGGGCGGGCCGCGATGGGTGGGCGTTCCTGGCCTCGGCAGTCGCCATAGCCGCGTTGACGGCGGGCTGGTTCCTGTCGCTATATCCGGATGTGCTGCCGTCCTCGATCGATCCCGCGTTCTCGCTGAACATCGAGAACGCCGCGTCCTCGCCGTACACGCTCATGCTCATGAGCTGGGTCGCCGTCGCGTTCGTGCCGCTGATCCTGGCCTATGGAGCATGGAGCTACTGGGTGTTCCGCAAGCGCATCTCCGTCAAGAACATCCCGGAGTCGCCCACCGTGCTGCCGGCTGCGCTCACCACGGCGCTGCGCGGCGAGCACAAGGAGGACGACGCAACTGCCGGGCGCACGGACCGGCAACGGGACTCCTGACGACCTCGTGAGGTCCCTCGACCCCCGCCTGCTGCGCTACGCGACGGGCGTCCGATCGCTCCTCGTCGCCTCGGTCCTGCTCGCCCTCGCGGCGGCCGCGGCGGTGATCGCGCAGGCCGTGCTGCTCGCCGGCATCCTGGCGCCCGTCATCGTCGACGGCGCCGGGTTCGCCGAGGTCTCCGGCCGGCTCGGCTGGCTGGCGGCGGTCGTCGCCGTGCGCGCCGCGCTCGCCTGGACGGCCGAGGAGCTCGCGCGGCGTACCGCGACGTCGGTGACCGCGGGGTTGCGTCGAGACCTGCTGATCCGGGTGGCCGCGCTCGGCCCGCGGTGGCGCTCGGGCGCGAACTCGGGCGAGCTGGCCGCGCTGGCGACCACCGGTGTCGAGTCGCTGCACGACTACGTCGCGCGATACCTGCCGCAGCTGGTGCTGTCGGTGTTGATCCCGCTGGTGATGCTCGGCTACCTGTTCACCGCCGACCTGACCTCGGCGATCATCGTCGCCGTCACCCTGCCGCTGATCCCGCTGTTCATGGCGCTGGTCGGCTGGTACACCGACCGGCAGACCCGGGCCAAGTGGCAGGCGCTCGCGCGACTGGCCGGGCACTTCAGCGACGTCATCGCGGGGCTGCCGACGCTCAAGGTGTTCGGCCGAGCGCGGGCCCAGGCCGCCGCCGTGCGGCGGGTGACGGAGGAGTACCGCAGGGCGTCGATGGTCACGCTGCGGGTCGCCTTCCTCTCCTCGATGGTTCTCGAGCTGCTGGCGTCCCTGTCCGTGGCGCTCGTCGCCGTGGCCATCGGGCTGCGCCTGGTGTACGGCGAGCTGACCCTCGAGATCGGCCTCGCGGTACTGATTCTCGCGCCCGAGGCGTACCTGCCGCTGCGCCAGCTCGGCACCCAGTTCCACGCCGCCGCCGACGGCGCCGCGGCCAGCGCGTCGGTGCTGGCGATCCTCGACACGCCGGTCCCGGCGGCGGGGAGCCGGGCCGACGTGGCCGCGGTCCCCGGCCTGGTGCTGCAGGGCGTGCGCGTCGGCGAGCCGGGGGAGCGCGGCGCGGTCGGACCGCTGGACCTGGCGGCGCCCGCCGGTCGGGTGACGGTGGTGACGGGGCCGAGCGGGGCCGGCAAGACCACGCTGCTGCAGATGCTGGCCGCCGTGCAGCGACCGGACGCCGGCGCGGTGCTGGTCACCGGCGCGGGTGCGACACCCGTGCCGCTGGCGGAGATCTCGCCCGCTCTGTGGCACGCCATGGTGGCGTGGGCCGCGCAGGGCGCCGTGTTCCAGGCTGGCTCGATCCACGAGAACCTCTTGCTGGGAGGCGATCCCGATGAGCGCGACGACGACCGGCTGCGCGCGGTGCTGGCCGACCTGGGCGTGCTGGAGTTGGTCGACGGCCTGCCATCGGGCTGGGACACCGAGCTGGGCGAGGCGGGTGCGGGGCTGAGTCAGGGTCAGCGCCAGCGGCTCTCGCTGGCCAGGGCGTTGGCCAGGGACGCGCCGGTCCTGCTCCTCGACGAGCCGACGGCGGCCCTGGACGAGGCGACCGAGCGGCGCGTGCTGGACGCGATCCGCGAGCGAACGGTGGGCCGCACCGTGGTGCTGGTCACCCACCGCGCCGCGCCGCTCGAGATCGCCGACCACGTGGTGACTCTCGCGCCGACCGGGCCGCCGGCCGACCCGCTCGCCAGCGCGCCCGACGACCGGCTCTCGGCGGTCGGGCCGTGGTGACCGCCGCGGTGTCGCCGCCCGCGCCGCCCGCCGTCGCGGCGGAACCGGGTCGGCCCCTGGTCCGGCTGCTCGCGCTGACCAGGGGGGTGCGCGGCCGACTGGTCGCCGCCGCGGTGCTGTCCGGGCTCGCGTCCGGGTGCGCGGTGGCGCTGATGGCGACGTCCGCCTGGTTGATCGCCCGTGCCGCGCAACAGCCGCCGGTGCTGTACCTGATGGTCGCGGTGACCGCGGTCCGGACATTCGGCATCGGCCGCGGCGTGCTGCGCTACCTGGAGCGGTTGGTGTCGCACGATGCCGCATTCCGGGTGCTGGGCCGGCTGCGGGAGGCGCTCGTCGCCCACCTCGCGGTGCTGGCGCCCGCCGGGCTCCCGCTGTGGCGGCGGGGCGACGTGCTGGCCCGGACCGTCGACGACGTCGACGACGCGGGCGACGCGTTCCTGCGGGGGCTGCTGCCGCTGGCGGGTGCGCTGCTGGTGTGCGGCGGCACCATCGTGCTGTCGGCGCTCCTCCTCCCCGCGGCCGGCATCGCGCTCGCGGCGTGCCTGGTCGGCGCCTGCGTGATCGCGCCGCTGATCACCGCGCGCCGGGTGGCCCGCACGGAGGCGTCGGCCGTCGAACTGCGCGCCCGCCGCACCCGGCTCGTCACCGAGATGATCGACGAGGCGCCGGAACTCGTCGCGCTCGGGGCCCTGGACGCCCGGCTCGACGAGCTCGCCCGGATCGAGTCCGGCGCCGCCAGGGTCGGCGTCGGCACCGCGCGGGCGGCCGGCGCCGCCGCCGGGCTGGCCGTGCTCGCGATGGGTCTCGCGGTCTGGCTCGCCGCCTGGGCGGGCGTGCCGGCGGTCGTCGAGCAGGACCTGAACCCCGTGCTGCTCGCCGTGATCGTGCTGACCCCACTCGCGCTCACCGACACGGTGCAGGCGGTCGGCGTCGCCGCGTCCACCCTGCGCCGGTCGTCCGCGGCGGTGCGCCGCCTGTTCGGGGTGCTCGACACGGCGCCGGTCACCGCCCCGCCGCCGGCGGATCCGGCGCCGCTCCCGCGGAACCCCGGCGGGATGGCCCCCGCCATCCGGCTGCGCGGCGTCGCCGCCCGCTGGCCCGGCACCGCGGACGCCGCGGACGCCCTCAAGGGGATCGACCTGGACCTCGCGCCGGGGCGCCGGGTGGTCATCCTCGGACCGTCGGGGTCGGGCAAGTCGACCCTGCTCGCCGTGCTTCTCGGCTTCCTCACCCCGACGGCCGGCACGGTGACCCTCGACGGGGTGGATCTCGCCGCGATGGACCCGGACGAGACGCGCAGCCTGTTCGCCTGGTGCGACCAGCGGGCCTACCTGTTCGACTCGAGCCTCGCCGAGAACGTCCGGCTGGCAAGGCCTTCCGCCACCGACGAGGAGGTCGCGGGAGCGCTCGCCGCGGCCGGTGCCGGCGACTGGCTGCGTGCGCTGCCCGACGGGCTGGGCACCAGGGTGGGGGAGCACGGCCTGGCGGTCTCGGGCGGGGAGCGGCAGCGTGTCGCGCTGGCCAGGGCACTGCTCGCCGATCGACCCGTGCTGCTCGCCGACGAGCCCGCCGCGCACCTCGACGGCGCGACCGCGGACCAGGTCACCGCGACGATCCTGCGGCCGGTGCCGGGACGCACCGTCGTGCTCGTCACCCACCGGCCGGGTGACGCCGACCTCGCGGACGAGGTGTACGAGATGGTCGCCGGCCGGCTGGCGCCGCGGGCCCTGCCTGCGCGGTAGCCTGCATCCGCTGATGGTCCGTCGGCGCGGCCCCCGGTTCTCCGGGCGTCGGGCCGGCGGGACAACAGGGAACCCGGTGCGAATCCGGGACTGCCCCGCAGCGGTGATCGGGAACGACCGCCATCACCACGGCCGCCCGCCGGCCGTGGTCCAGCACTGGGCGTCACGCCTGGGAAGCGATGGCCAGTAGGAGCTCGCCCGAGAGTCCGAAGACCTGCCATCGGTGCGCGAACCGCCGGTTCGCGCCGTTCGGGACCGCGAGGGACGGTCGCGTGCGATCGGGCGAATTCCCCGCCCGTCCCGCTGGCTCCGGACCCGCCCGCTCGGCCCGGCAAGGAGCCCGGTTGTGAATTCCCAGTCCCCGTCCGTCCTCCGCCCGCGCGGACGCTGGACCGCGCTCGCCGCGGCCGCCGCGCTTGGCGGCGCCCTGGTCGCGGGGTGCAGCTCGGCGGAGCCGACGGCCGCGACCACCTCCGCAGGCTCACCGTCCGCCGCCGCGAGTTCCGTCGCGGCGTCGGAGTCGTCGGGGTCGGCACCCTCGAGCGCCGCGTCGAGTGCGTCGTCCGGCGCCGGATCGGGGACGGGTGTCGGCGCCGACGGCTGCATCACCGACTTCGACCCCGACGCCGACTACTTCCCGGTGAAGTCGGAGCTCACGAACGCCACCAACTTCACCCTGGAGTACTTCAACTCCTACCAGGTGCTCACCGTCGTACAGCCGACGCAGGGCGGCTCCCCGGAGTCGTACGTGCTGGTCAAGTGCGGCGCGCCGACCCCCGAGCTGACCGGCGAGCTGGCCGGCGCCCCGGTCGTCACCACGCCCGTCACGTCGCTCTATTCGGGCTCCACCTCGCACCTGCCGTTCCTGGTCGTGCTCGACCAGCTGGACGCGCTCACGGGCGTGGCGTCGAAGTCGCTGATCTCCGAGAAGGAGGTCATCGATCGCGTCGCCGAGCCGGACGTCGTCGAGTACGCGGCGGCCGGCACGGTCGACTCCGAGGCGGTGATCAGCGGCGATCCCGACGTGGTGATCACCGCCGGCACCGAAGATCCGGCGTACCCGGTCATCTCCGCGGCGGGAATCCCGGTGCTGGCCGACGCCGAGTGGCTGGAGAACGACCCGCTGGGCCGGGCGGAGTGGGTGAAGTACTTCGCCGCGCTCACCGGGACGGAGCGGCAGGCCGCCGAGTTCTTCGACGGCGTCAGCTCCGACTACCGGGCGCTCGCGTCGTCCGTCGCCGCCGCCGATCCCGTGCAGGTCGTGCCCGGCCAGCCGTACCAGGGCACGTGGTTCGTGCCGGGCGGCGCGTCCTACAACGCGCGGCTGATCGCCGACGCGGGCGGGACCACCGCATGGGCGACCGACACCAGCACCGGCTCGGTGAGCACCGACCTGGAGACGGTGCTGGCGACCTCCGGGTCGGCACCGGCCTGGCTCGCCAGCACCACCTGGGCGACGAAGGCCGAGGCGCTGGCCGAGGAGCCGCGCTTCGCCGAGTTCGCCGCCTTCCAGTCCGGCAACGTGTGGAACGCCGCCAAGGACGTGACGCCGGAGGGCGGCAACAACTACTACGAGCTCGGCGTCGCGCGGCCCGACCTGATCCTGGGCGACCTGGTGGCGATCCTGCACCCGGACCAGGCGCCAGGGCACGAGTTCGCGTTCTACCTGCAGCTGGGCTGACGTGCGGTCCCGGCCGGCGCTGGTGCTGGCGGCGCTCGCGCTGCTGACGCTGGGGTCGGCCGTCCTCGCGGTCGGGGTGGGGTCGGTCGCGATCCCGCCGTCGGCCACCTGGCAGTACCTGACGACGGGCGACGCAGGGGACCCGACGTTCACGGTGCTGCTCGAGCAGGTGCGGCTGCCGCGCGCGGCCACCGCGATTTTGGCCGGCGCCGGGCTCGCCGTGGCCGGGCTGCTGATGCAGACCCTGTTCGCCAACCCGCTGGCCGACCCGTTCATCCTCGGGGTGTCGTCGGGCGCCGGGCTGGGCGTCGCGCTCTCGGTGCTCGGCTCGGGCACGGCCGCGGGCGCGTTCGTCGCGGGGCTCGGCGTGTCCGGCCGCGCCCGCACGGTGCTGGCCGCGGCGATCGGCGCGTTCGCCGTGCTCCTGCTGGTGCTCCTGCTCGGGCGCTGGGTGCGCTCGGTGGTGGCGCTGCTGATCATCGGCGTGATGATCGGCTCCGCAACGGCCGCGCTGGTCTCGCTGCTGCTGGCCTTCTCCGACCCGGCGCGCATCCAGAAGTTCGTGCTCTGGGGGCTCGGCTCGGTGAGCGGCACCACCTGGCAGGACCTGGCATTCATGGCGCCCGCCGTGCTGGTCGGCGTGCTGCTGGCCGCGTGGGTCTCGCCGTCGCTGAACGCGCTGCTGCTGGGCGAGACGTACGCCGCGTCGATGGGCGTCGGGGTGAAGCGGATCCGCACCGTGGCGATCGTGGCGACAGCGGTCATCGCCGGCGCGGTCACCGCGTTCTGCGGCCCGATCGCCTTTCTCGGCATCGCGATCCCGCACCTGACGCGCGCCGCGATGGGCCGGGCGGATCACCGCCTGCTGGTGCCCGGTGCGGTGCTGATGGGCGCGGTGGTCTGCCAGCTGTGCGCGGTGATCGCGCAGCTGCCGGGTTCCGACGGGGTGCTGCCGCTGAACGTGGTGACGGCCGCGATCGGCGCGCCGGTCGTGGTCATCGCGCTGCTGCGCAGCCGGACGCTGGCGGCGGGTGCGGCGTGAGCGCGGACGGCAGCCTGGCCACGAGCCCCGATGCGCGCCCGGCCGACCTCGTCGTCACCGGTCTCTCGGTCGGATATCCCCTGCGGCACGGGCTGTCCCGGTCCGAGCTGCCGGTGCTGGCCGACGTCACGGTGCGCGCCGCGGCCGGCCGGGTGACCGTGCTGCTCGGCCCGAACGGGGCGGGCAAGTCGACGCTGCTGCGGTCGATCGCCGGGCTGCAGCGGTCGCTGGCCGGGGAGGTGACGCTCGGCGGGGAGCCGCTGCTCGGCCTGGACCCGCGGGAGCGGGCCGGCAGACTGGCGGTGGTGCTCACCGAGCGGTTCGACCCGGGACTGCTCCGCGGGCTGGACGTGGTGTCGCTCGGCAGATTCCCGCACCGGCGCCGGCTGGGCTCGTTCGGCCCGGCCGACCGCCGTGCGGTGAGCGACGCGCTCGCCGCGGTGCACGCCGAGGATCTCGCGGACGTGATGCTGGCGCGGATGTCGGACGGGCAGCGGCAGCGCATCATGATCGCCCGGGCGCTGGCGCAGTCGCCGGCGTTGCTGCTGCTGGACGAGCCGTCCGCGTTCCTCGACGCCCCCGCGCGGATCGAGCTGCTCGCCGTGCTGCGCCGGATCGCCGGGGAGCGGTCGATACCCGTGGTGGCGTCGACGCACGACGTGGAGGCCGCGGTGCGCCTGGGACAGGACGGCTGGCTGATCGGCCCCGGTCCGACCGTCACGAGCGGGACGGTGGCCACGCTCGCGTCGTCGGGCGCGATCGGCGCCGCGTTCGACACGGCCGCGGTGTCGTTCGAGCCGGAGTCGGGCCGGTTCGGCCTCCGGCCGCCGGAGGACCGGTAGCGGGGTGCGCCGGCATCGGCGGCTCCGGCAGCATCGGTCGCGTGTCCAGCGTCGAGACCCGTTCGGACGGCGGGCAGGTGACCGCCCTCGGCTCGGCGGCCGGTTCACCCTGGTCGTCGACCGGCCGGTGGGCGGCGGGGGCGGCGGTCTCGGCTTCAGCGGCGGGCAGCTGCTGCACCTCGCGGTCGCGGGCTGCCGTTGCGGTTCGGCACGGCCGTGTCCCTGACCGCGTCCCGCACGGTGGGCTCGCCCGTCGTCCGGGCAGCCGGCCCTGCGGAGTGAGGTTCGCGAGAGCCGTTGCGGGGCAAGCGGTCAGCCGTAGCGCAGGATGGGTTGGCTGACGGACGTCGCGGTGCGCTCGACGGTGGGCATGCCGAAGACGACGCCGAAGGTGACGGGCGCCTCGGTGCTGCAGCGGGCGGCGACGGTCTGTGCGCCGAGGGTGACCACGGCGCCGACGTCCGGACCGCGCACGCGCAGGTACTCGGCGGCCGCGGCGACCGGGTCGGCGGTCGAGATGCCCGCCGCCGAATCGCGTCTCGGGTCGATGGCGCCGACCGCGGCGGCCACGGCGCCGTCGCAGAGGCGCTGCACGCGCTGACCGGCGAGGAACGCGGAACCGGCGGCGGTGACGCCCGCCGTGAGTACCAGTAGGCAGAGGAGCATGCCGATGACGAGGGGCGTCACCGAGCCGGCGTCGCGGCCGCCGCCCGGATCGTGGTCCGGGCCGGGCGCAGGGGGTGGATGAACGCCGGTCACGCGGCCTCGCGGAAGTCGCCGACGTGCAGGGTGAACACCCCGGACACGGTGTTCCGGCTGCCGGTGACGACGGTCGGCACGCCGGGCAGGGAGACCAGCGCGACGACGCAGATGTCGTACACCGCACCGGGTTGCAGGGTGGGTGCGACCTGCGAGCCGTCGACGCAGTCGGCGCCGGGGCTGACGAATCGGACGGCCATGCCCTCCGCCGGCACGCCCTGGTCGGCCAGCGCGATGCCCGCGATCTCCACGGCGCGGGCGACGCCGACCGGCACCGACGGGGCGGCGTCGATCACCCGGCCGGCGTCCCGTGCCGCCTGGGTGACCGCGAACGTCGCCGACTGGATCCGCAGCACCACCGCCAGCACGTAGACGGTCGGGATCAGCAGCAGCACCGCAAGGAAGATCACCTCGATCATCGCGCGGCCGGCATCGTTCGAGGTGCCGTTCCCGGGTCGCTCGCCGGCATCGACGCACGAACCGCGACGGGCCGCGCGGCGCCTCACTCGGCGGTCTCCCGCGCGGCATGCCCGGTGACCTCGATGTCGGGCAGCACACCGTCCAGCAGCCCGACGACGCCCGGCGCGGGCATCGTGCAGCGGACCGTGACGAGCAGCCCGTCGGCGAAAGCGGTGCAGGACAGGGCGTCCCGTGTCGAGCCCGCCGGGCCGCCGCCGACGATCGCCGCCGCGGTGGACGTCGCGATCCCCGGGTCGGTGCCGTACGTCGCCGCCGCGCGAGCGGCGTCGGCGGCCGCCGAGGTCAGGATCGTGCGTGCGTACGCCCAGAGCCCGATCGACACCAGCCCGAGGAACAGCACCAGCAGCATGACCAGCACCAGCGAGAACTCCGCGACGGACGACCCCCGGTCGCCGTCGGGACGCGGGTCGGTCGGGCGGTGTGTCAGGCCGCCCCGGACACCGAGTCGAACGCGTTCTGCACCGCCGTGACCACCTGCTCGCGGAACACCGCCAGCAGCGCGATCACGACGATCGCGGTCATCACGGTGATCATGACCCAGCCGGGCACGTCGCCGCGATCCCGGTCCTCGGCCGGCTGGTCGGCGCGGTGGGCCGGCGTTGCCAGTGCGACGACGGCGGCGAGCCAGGCGCCGAGGGTTGCGGTGAGCTTGTCGGGCACGGGGATCTCCTTGATCGGGTGCGGTGTGGTCGGGTGCGGTGTGGTCGGGTGCGGTGTGGTCGGGTGCGGTGTGGTCCGGGTGCGGGTGGTCGGGTGCGGTGTGGTCGGGTGCGGTGTGATCGGGTGCGGTCATCGGTCGGGGGCGGATCGAGGTCACTGGGCCACCGCGGTGATCGCGATCAGGCCGGGGTAGAGCGCGAAGACGATCGTGATCGGCAACACGAGGAACACGACGGGCACCATCATCGCGATCTCCTTGCGCCCGCCGGACTCCAGCAGCTGGCGCTTGCCGAGCGCGCGGACGTCGGCGGCCTGGGCGCGCAGCACGTCGGCGAGCGGCGTGCCGCGCTCGATCGCCACCGCCATGCCGTCCAGGAAGCGCGCCAGCGGCTCCAGGCGGGTGCGGTCCCGGGCGGCGGTGAGCGCCACGACGAACGGTGTGCCGGAGCGAGTCTCGGCCAAGATCTGGTCGAGCTGGGTGATCAGCGGGCCGGTCGCCAGCCGGGTCACCCGGTCCATCGCGGCCATCGGGCCCTCGCCGGCGGTGACGGCCAGCGCGAGCATCTCGGCGATGACCGGGAACTCGGCGACGATCTCGGCATCCTGCTTGGTGACGGCCTGGGTGAGCCACCAGTCGCGGCCGAGGACGCCGGCGACCGTGCAGGTGACGATGAGGATCACCAGGATGAACGGGTTGGACTGGCCGAGGAGCACGCTCACCGCGCCGATGCCGGCACCGGCAGCGGCTCCGGCGGCGCCCCAGAGCACCTGCTCGATCCGGAACTGGTCCACGGTCAGCGGCGAGCGCAACGCGGCCAACCGGCGCGCCACCGTCGCGCGCCCGCCGAGCAGCCGGTCGACGAGCGTCGCCAGGTCACGCATCGCCGGCGCCGTGAGCCGGCCCCAGCCGCTCGCCGCCGCCCGCGGACCGGACGGGCTGAGCAGGCGGGACGGCTTCTCGGCGTCCGCCAGGTACGGGGCGATGCGGTCGGAGAGCGTCTGGCGCCGAAGCGGCGGGGTGGCCAGGACGGCGATCAGCAGACCGGCGGCGGCGAGCCCGCCGAGCAGGCCGCCCACGGCGACCGGGTTCACCGCAGCACCCGCCGGTCCTCGGGCAGTCGGCCGATCCGGATCATCAACCGGTAGGCGATGAACGAGAGCACGGCGCCCGCCACGAGGATCGCCGTTCCGGTCGGACTGTCGTACGCGCGCAACGTCTCTCGCTGGGTGGCGAGCAGCAGGAGGACGAGCCAGGGTGCGGCGACGGCCATCCGGGCGGCGTTCACCGACCACGACTGCCGGGCGACGAGCTCCGCGCGGGTCCGGGCGTCGTCGCGCAGGAACGCGGAGAGGGTGGACAACAGCCGCCCGAGGTCCGTTCCGCCGACCTCCCGGGCCACCCGCAACGACTCCACCACCCGATCACCGACCGGGTCCGCCAGCGCCGCCTTGAGCCGGTCCAGGCAGTCGTTGAACCGGCCGGTCGTCCGGTAGTCGGACCCGAACTGGCGGAAGGGTTCTCGCAACGCCTCCGGCCCGCGCGCGCCGATGCCGGACAGCGCCTCCGGCAGGGACAGCCCGGCGCGCACGCCGGAGGTCAGATTGTCGACGACCTCCGGCCAGAGCTCGCGGAGGTCGGCCTGCCGCTTGCGGCGCAGGCGCCCGACCAGCAGCCGCGGGGTCGCGCCCGCGAACACCAGGAACACCAGCGAGACGCTGATGGACTGCGTCACCACGAAGGTGATGGCGCCGGCGACGACCGCCGACGCGAACTGCGCGAGAAGCAGCTGGGCCGCGCTGACCCCCGGCAGGCCCGCCTGCACCAGGAGCTCGCGGGTCCGCGCGGACCCGCCGCGCAGCCCGCGGGTGGGCGCGGGCGCGCTCGCTCCGTGCCAGATCAGGAGCACACCCAGGCCGGCCAGCAGGCCGACGAATGCTCCCATTGCGCTCCCGTTCCCTCGCGCGACCGGCAGAGGATAAACAGATCGATGCGCCGGACAGAAATCCGCGCCGAGGAATGTGCACAGAGGAATGTGCACAACTCCCCGCCGAACTCCCGGTCAGCGCGCTGACGTGCGCCGATGGGACCCGTTGACTCCCGTCACACCCGTCCCACCGCGCCGCTCACCGTCCGGCGAGCGCGGAAGATCCTGTGGGCAAACGCGACACGTTCTTCCGTCGTCACGCTCCTCCTGGGTGTCCTTCGTGAGTGTCCGGGGCACCCACGAATTGCCTGTACCGTCTCCTTGCGCGCGAGTCGAGGGAGGGCTGTGACCATGCGAACGCACGCGGCGACCAGGCGGACGCAGGCCGCCGCGCCCCGCCGCCGCCGGTTCGCGGCCATCGCCGCCACGGTCGTGCTCGGGCTCTCGCTGGTCGCCTGCGGCGACAGGGATCAGCCGATCCAGGCCGCCGCCGCGCAGATCGCCGGCCCGTCGGCGCAGCCCGCCGCCGCGAAGGCGGCCAGCGCTCTGACCCTCACCGCCGACAGCGCCCGCATCCCGTACGGCGCCGCCGCGTCGGTCTCCGTCAGCCTCACCGCCGGGGGCGCGGGTGTGGCGGGCGAGACGATCGCCGTCACCGCCGGCGGCGCCACCGTCACGGCCACCACCGACGCCGCGGGCACCGGCACCGTCGACCTTGCCGGGCTGCAAGCGGGACCGCAGGCCGTCACGGCGAGCTTCGCGGGCAGCGACACCGCGCTCGGCGCGCGGGGCAGCACCACCGTGACGGTGGATCCCGCGGCCGTCGGCCTGGCACTCAACCTCGCCGCGGTGCCCACCGGCACGACCAGTGCCACGGCCGCCCTCTCCGCCGCCACCGGGGTCCCGGTCGCCGGATCCGTCACCTTCGGCCTGGACGGCGCCCCGCTGCCCGCCGTGGTCGTGACGGGAGGCGGCGCCGCCGTCGAGATCCCCGCGAACCTCCCCGTCGGCGACCACACCGTCACCGCCGCGTTCACCCCGGGCGACCCCGCGCAGCTGACGGGCGCGCAGGCGGCGTCCGTGCTGTCGGTGCGCAAGCTGTCCGCGACGGTGACGGCCGCCGGCAAGGACACCGTGCGGTACGGCGACTGGGCCACCGTGGATGTCACCGTGCGGGCCGGCGCCGGCGCCGACCTCACCGGGCCGGTGGCCGTGCGCGACTCGACCGGGGCGGTGCTCGCCGAGGGCAGCACGGACGCGGCGGGCCACGCGTCGCTGGGCTTCCTCAACCGCGCCGACCCCGGACCAACCGCCTACACCGTGTCGTTCGCCGGCTCGGACACCGTCGACGCCGCCGAGGGCGGGCTGACGGCGCACTCCGCGCAGACCAACGTCGACCTGTCCATCGACCACCCCGACGCGGTGAAACCCGGTGACTCGCCGACGATCTCGCTCGCGGTGCTGGGCACGCCCGACAGGCCGACGGGCGTGGCGACCATCGCCGTCGACGGCAACCAGATCGCCGCCGGTCAACTCGTCGACGGCGCGCTGAGCGGCACGGCGGCCGCGCTGCCGGCCGGCGAGCACACCATCGCCGTGAGCTACGCGGGGGACGCGCGCTTCCAGGCGCGCCAGGCCACCGCGACGCTCACCGTGGCGGAGCCGCCGGTGAATCCGAACGCCGCGGGCGCGGCCGGCCTCCAGGCCGGCAACCCCTGCCCAGCCGCCGCGTCAGCGTGCGTCGACCTGGCCAACGAGCAGGCCTGGCTGCAGTCCGGCGGCCAGATCACCTACGGGCCGGTGCCGATCACCTCGGGCGCGGCCGGCTCCCGCACGCGGACCGGCATGTTCTCGGTGTTCTGGCGGGACAAGAACCACAAGTCCAGCCTGTTCAACAACGCGCCGATGCCGAACTCCGTGTTCTTCGACGGCGACATCGCCTTCCACGAGGGCAGCCTGTACGACCAGTCCAACGGCTGCATCCACCTGTCCTGGGACGCATCGGTGACCTTCTTCGACACGCTGTCCGTGGGCGAGGGTGTGTACGTCTGGGGCGCGCCGCCGTACTGATCGCGTGCCCGCGCGGCGACGTCGCGCGGTGGCAGGCGGGCGCCGCCGTCGTCAGGCACCCCTGGGGTCGGCTACCCTCCGGACGGGGTGTGCCGGGAAGCCTGGTCGGCGAGTCAGTCCCGACTGTCCGCACGAGGAGGCGCCCGTGGCCACCGACTCGACCGGCCTGTTCTCGCCGGGTTCGTGGGCCGAGACCGGGCGCATCGCGGCCATCCTGCGCAAGGAGACCGTGGGCGGGGCCCTGCTGTTGCTGGCCACCGTCGTCGCGCTGGTCTGGGCCAACACGCCGCTGTCCGCCTCCTACTTCGCCCTGCGCGACACCGAGATCGGGCCGGCCGCACTGCACCTGAACCTGACCGTCGGCGAGTGGGCCGCCGACGGGCTCCTGGCCATCTTCTTCTTCGTCGCCGGCCTGGAGCTGAAGCGGGAGTTCGTCGCCGGCGACCTGCGCGACCCCAAGCGCGCGGCCGTGCCCGTCGCCGCCGCCGTCGGTGGCATGATCGTGCCCGCCGTGCTCTACCTGGTCATCGCCGGCGGTTCCCCGCGCGGCTGGGCGATCCCGACGGCGACCGACATCGCCTTCGCCCTGGCGGTTCTCGCGGTGATCTCGACCCATCTGCCGGCGGCCCTGCGCACGTTCCTGCTCACCCTCGCGGTGGTCGACGACCTGTTGGCGATCATCGTCATCGCGATCTTCTACACCGACGACATGAGCCCGCTGTACCTGCTGCTGGCGCTGATCCCGCTCGGCCTGTTCACCCTCCTGGTGCAGCGCGGCATCAGCTCCTGGTGGCTGCTGCTGCCGCTGGCCGCGGTGACCTGGACGCTGGTGCATGCGTCCGGCGTGCACGCCACGGTCGCCGGGGTGCTGCTGGGGTTCGCGGTGCCGGTGCGCACCCGGAGCCGCCGGCAGACCGTCGACGAGGCCCGGTCGCCCGACGACCCCGGCCTCGCAGAGCACTTCGAGCACGTCTGGCGGCCGATCTCGTCCGGCATCGCGGTGCCGATCTTCGCGCTGTTCTCGGCGGGCGTGCTGATCGGCGGCTGGTCGGGCCTGCAGTCGGCGCTCTCCGACCCGATCGCGATCGGGATCATCGCCGGCCTCGTGCTCGGCAAGCCGGTCGGGATCCTGGCTGCCACGTTCATCGCGTCGCGCGTCACCCGGCAACCGCTGCAGAGGGGACTCAGGTGGCCCGACGTCACGGGCATCGCGATCCTCGGCGGGATCGGGTTCACCGTCTCGCTGCTGATCGGCGAGCTGGCGTTCGGTGGCGGCTCCAGCGCCGACGATCATGTCAAGGTGGCGGTCCTGGCGGGATCCGTCGCGGCCGCGGTGCTCGCCGCCATCCTGCTGCGCGCCCGCAACCGCCGGTACCGCGCGCTCTACGACGAGGAGAACCGTGACGACGATCACGACGGCATCCCCGACATCTACGAGCAGCACCGGGACCAGCCCAGAGACCGGCCCGGAGACCGGCCTGGAGAACAGCCCAGGGAACAGCACTGAGCCACAGCACCGCGCGGCTCTCGTGCGCGCGCCGTCGCCGCGTCTGGCCGACGGGCTGCTCACCCACATCGATCGCGTCCCCGTCGATCTCGACCTCGCCCGGGCGCAATGGTCCGGATACGTCGACGCGCTGCGGGGCGCCGGCTGGTCGACGGTGCCGGTGCCGCCCGCGGACGACTGCCCGGACTCGGTGTTCGTCGAGGACACCGTCGTGATGATCGGCGGGACCGCGATCGTCACGCGTCCGGGAGCCGATCAACGCAAGCCCGAGACATCCGGCACGGCGGACACTCTCGCCGATCTGGGCTATCCGGTGCGGACGATGACCGGCGGCACCCTCGACGGCGGCGACGTGCTCAAGGTCGGCCGCACTGTGTACGTCGGGCGGACCCGGCGCACCTCCGCCGCGGGCATCGCGGAGTTCCGCGCGCTCGCCGAGCCGCTCGGCGTCACCGTCGTCGCCGTGCCGACGACGCGGGTCCTGCACCTGAAATCGGCGGTCACAGCGCTGCCCGACGGCACGATCATCGGCCACGAGTCGCTGGTGGACGCGCCGTCGTTCTGGCCGATGTTCCGGGTCATGCCGGAGAAGGCGGGGTCGCACGTCGTCGACCTCGGCGAGGGCCGGCTGCTCATGTCGTCGTCGGCGCCCCGGTCGGCCGAGCTGATCGCCGATCTCGGGTACGCGCCGGTCGTCGTGGACATCGGGGAGTTCGAGAAGCTCGAGGGCTGTGTCACCTGCCTCTCGGTGCGCCTCCGGCATCCCGCCGAGGGACCTGGCACGGCGATCTGACCCACCCATCCGACACAGCGATCCGGCGCCCGATCCGATCACGGAGCGACGACCCGCGCGGCGCGGCCGACCCGCTGAGGTGAATGCGGGCACTACTTTGACAAATCGCACCTTCCGGATATGGCCGACAGCGCCGCGGGAGGGCAAGATCGTGCAGTGTTGCCGTGCGACGGCCGTCCTCTCAGGCGGCCGCCGATCACCGTTCCCGGGCGTCAGGTCCGTTCGTCAGCGTCGAGAGGACAGTCGTGAAGAAGATCATCAACGATCCGACCACCGTGGTGACCGAGGCCCTGCAGGGCATGGCCGAGGCCCACCGCGATCTGATCACCGTGCATTACGACCCGGACTACATCGTCCGGGCCGACGCCCCGGTGCAGGGCAAGGTGGCGCTGGTCTCCGGCGGCGGCAGCGGGCACGAGCCGTTGCACGGCGGGTATGTCGGCGCGGGCATGCTCGACGCGGCGGTGCCGGGCGCGGTGTTCACCTCGCCGACTCCGGATCAGGTCGTCGAGGCCACGAAGGCGGCCGACGGCGGCGCCGGCGTCCTGCACATCGTGAAGAACTACACCGGCGACGTCCTCAACTTCGAGACGGCCGCGGAGCTCGCCGACGCCGAGGGCATCCGGGTGAAGGCGGTCGTCGTCGACGACGACGTGGCGGTCAAGGACTCGACATGGACGGCCGGCCGGCGCGGCGTCGGCGGCACCGTTCTGGTGGAGAAGATCGCCGGCGCGGCCGCCGCCCGCGGCGACGACCTGGACGCGGTGGCGTCGATCGCGGAGCGGGTGAACGCCCAGGTGCGCTCGATGGGCATGGCCCTCACGCCGTGCACCGTGCCGCACTCCGGCGAGCCGTCGTTCACGCTGGCGGATGACGAGATGGAGATCGGCATCGGCATCCACGGCGAGCCCGGCCGCGAGCGCGTCAAGCTGGCGCCGGCCGACGAGATCGTGGCGACGCTGCTCGGGTCGATCGTCGAGGACCTGCCCTTCTCCTCCGGCGACCGGACCCTGCTGTTCGTCAACGGCATGGGCGGCACCCCGCAGATCGAGCTGTACCTCGCGTACCACTCCGCGCGGAACTACCTGGCGGAGAAGGGAATCGAGGTCAGTCGCTCGCTGGTGGGCAACTTCATCACCTCGCTGGAGATGCAGGGCATGTCGATCACTCTGCTCAAGCTGGACGACGAGTTCACCGAGTTGTGGGACGCTCCTGTGCACACCGCGGGGCTGCGGTGGGGTGTCTGAGGGGAGTTCTGATCGATGACATGTGACGCTGCCTCCACGGTGGCCGCGATCCGGGCGGCGGCGGCGGTCGTCGCCGAGCACAAGGTCGAGCTGACGAGGCTGGACCGCGAGATCGGCGACGGTGACCACGGCGAGAACCTGGCCCGCGGGTTCTCCGCCGTGGTCACCAAGCTCGACGCCGCCGAGCCGGAGACGCCCGGTGCCGTGCTCAAACTCGTGGCCACCACGCTGATCTCGACCGTCGGCGGGGCGTCCGGCCCGTTGTTCGGCACGGCGTTCCTGCGCGCCTCGACCGCGATCGGCGACGCCGCCGAGCTCGACGGTGCCGCGGTGGCCGCCGCGCTCGTGGCGGCTCGCGACGGCGTGGTCGCGCGGGGCAAGGCGGAGGTCGGCGACAAGACGATGGTGGACGCGCTGACGCCCGCCGTCACGGCGGCACGGTCGGCGGCCGACTCCGGTGGCGACGCGAAGGCGGTGCTCGCGGCCGCGGCCGCGGCGGCCACCGAGGGCGTCGCCGGCACGATCCCGTTGCAGGCGCGCAAGGGCAGGGCCAGCTATCTCGGCGAGCGGTCGATCGGTCACCCCGATCCGGGCGCGACGAGCACGGCCTACCTGCTGGGCGCGCTGGCGGGCACGACGACGGCCGGCGGCTGACCCGCGCGCGTCGAGATCTGCTGAGGGCTGGTCGGTTCCGCGAGAGGAGACGCAACGGTGGTGGGTCTGGTCCTGGTGTCCCACAGTCGAGAGTTGGCCCAGGGCCTGGCCGCCGTCGCCGGCCAGATGGCGTCGGACGTCCGGATCGCCCCCGCGGGCGGCACGGACGACGGCGGCATCGGTACGTCCTTCGACATCGTCACGGCGGCGATCGGCGAGGCCGACTCCGGGGACGGCGCGATCCTGCTCTACGACCTCGGGAGCGGATACCTCACGGCGTCCACGGCTGTGGAGTTCCTGGACGAGGAGCAGCAGCGCCGGGTGATCATCGTGGACGCGCCGTTCGTGGAGGGTGCCGTGTCGGCAGCGATCGCCGCACAGATCGGCGGCGACCTGCGCGGGGTCATCGCCGCCGCGCTCGAGGCGCGGACCGCGAACGGGCCGGGTGGCGTCAGGGACGTGCGGGCCGCCGACTGAACCTGCCGCGGGGCTGCTCAGGCCGGAGCGGCCTGCCCGGCCGGGGTGACGACGAGCCAGACCCCGCCGTACTCCTCGACGTCGTGGCAGGTGACCTCGAACGGGTCCTCGGCCGCGTAGTAGTAGAGCGGGTGCCCGCCGTAGGTGACCTGCACCGTGCCGTCGGTCCGGACCGTCGTGCCGAGCAGCTCGATGTCGACGCCCGCCCCGGCCACGGGGCCGCCGTCGGTGACCACCGGGGGCCACGCCGCGGCGCAGTCGTCGTAGCAGGCGGGCGTCGGGGACGTCTCCTTGTCGAACAGGTAGATGGCCTGTCCGCTCGCGTCGAACAGCATCGGACCGAAATCGCTGTCGCCGACGACGATCTCGGTGCCCGTCGGTGCGGGTGGGGCGGCCGGCGGTGCGCTGGCCGTCGCCGGCGCGGGGGGCATGCTCGTCATGTCGGCGCCGCCGCCCCCGCTCGTGACCGACGGATCGGCCTGTCCCGCAGCCGATCCCGGCGCCACCGACGACGCGGACGGTGCGGGCGCGGTCGAGGGCGGCGCGGACATGGTCATCGACCCCGCCGGCGACGCAGTCGCCGACGGGCTCTCGGCCGTCGCGACCGTGGGCGTGCCCGACTCGGCGGCGGGTGTCGTGCCGCCGGATCCACACGCCGTCAGGGCGATCGCGGCGAGGGCCAGCAGGGCGAGGGCGCGTCGCATTCCACGACCGTAGAGCGGCGGACACCCGACAAACGAGGGTTGGGCCGCGCACGTCACCGGACCGTAAGACTCCTCCCGGCGCCGTGAGCGCCCCGGACCGGCAGACTCCGACCGGTCGGCTCTCTCGCCGGACCTGGTGGCCAGCGCCGGCAGGGGTGCGAGAGGCTGGCCGCGCCACTCGCGAAGGTGAGGAGCCCATGGTCACGCCGGCACCCAGGGCGGCGAGCACGTACGGCGCCGACCTGGACCTGGTGGCGCGGCTGCGCGCCGGCGACGAGGCGACGTTCGCCGACCTGGTGCGACGCTGGTCGCCGGCGATGCTGCGGCTGGCCCGCCAGTTCGTCTCGTCCGGTCAGTCGGCGCAGGACGCGGTGCAGGACGCGTGGCTGGGCGTGCTCGACGGTCTCGACGGGTATCAGGGTCGCGCCTCGCTGCGCACGTGGGTGTTCTCGATCCTGGTCAACCGGGCCAAGTCTCGCGGGGTCAGGGAGCACCGGACGACGCCCGGCCTGGTGGCCGACGATCGGGGCGACGGCCGCCACGAGCGGGGCGGCGAGCGGCGCCGCCGCGGGCGGCCCTCGGTCGACCCTGGCCGGTTCCAGGGTCCCGACGGACGCCACCCGGGCGGCTGGACGTCGACGGGTGCCCCGCAGCCGTGGCACCAACCCGAGCGCAGGGCCGTCGCGCGGGAGACGCTGTCGCTCGTCGAGCGCGAGCTGGCGGCGCTGCCCGATCGTCAGCGCGCGGTGGTCACGCTGCGGGACGTGCACGGCTTCACCGCCGACGAGGTGTGCGCGATCCTGCATCTGTCGCCCGGGAACCAGCGCCTCCTGCTGCACCGCGGGCGCGCGTACCTGCGCGCGGCGCTGGAGGACTACTACCGTGCATGACGGTCCCTTCCGCCGCGGGTCGGGCGCGGCCGTAACGGCGATGCGCGTTCGCCGGACGGAGGGGTGCGGGATGTGTGGGCGGCCGCGCGACCCGTGGCCGGCCGGGCCGGCGGCGGCGATCGCCTGCCGGGGCGGACCGACGCAGGGAGGTGACCGATGACCGCGACACGCGCGCTGCGCTGCGACGAGATCGTCGAACTGGTCACCGACTACCTCGAGGATGCCCTGGACCCGGACACCGCGGGCGCGTTCGACGCTCACCTGACGGTCTGCCCGGGGTGCGCGCTCTACGTCGACCAGATCCGGGAGACCGTCGCGACCCTCGGCGCGGTGTCCTGCGACGACCTGTCGCCGCGTGCGCAGGACGAGCTCGTCGCCGCGTTCCGCGCGTTTCGGCGTCCCGACCGGTGACGACGGGCTCGCGCCGGCCGCACATCGGCGCGTGACGATCGGGCGATTCGTCCGTACTCACCTGCGGGCGCTGTGATCGCGCCGGACATTCACCTGCAGGCGCGGTCGGGGACCGTGCCCGACCGATCAGCGTCGCGACCCACCGCCGACGTCGACAGAAACGAGCCAGCGATGACCGACCCGACCGAGGACCGCCCGCCCGCCGACTACCGGGACCTGTCCGCGATGTTCATCAACTGCACCCTGAAGCGGTCGCCCGAGCCGAGCCACACGGAGGGGCTCGTCGGCGTCAGCCGCCACATCATGCAGGCCAACGGCGTGCAGGTCGAGACGATCAGGGCGGTCGACCACCAGATCGCCACCGGCGTGTGGCCGGACATGACCGAGCACGGCTGGCCGGTCGACGAGTGGCCCGCGATCTTCGACAGGGTGATGGCGGCCGACATCCTGGTCATCGCCGGGCCGATCTGGCTGGGGGACAACAGCTCCGTGACGAAGCAGATCATCGAGCGGCTGTACGCCTGCTCGCACCTGCTGAACGACACCGGGCAGTACGCGTACTACGGGCGGGTCGGCGGCTGCCTGATCACCGGCAACGAGGACGGCGTCAAGCACTGCGCGATGAACGTGTTGTACAGCCTGCAGCACCTGGGATACACGATCCCACCGCAGGCGGACGCCGGCTGGATCGGCGAGGCCGGCCCGGGACCGTCGTACCTCGACCCCGGCTCCGGCGGCCCGGAGAACGACTTCACGAACCGCAACACGACGTTCATGACGTGGAACCTCATGCACATGGCGCGCCTGCTGAAGGACATCGGCGGCATCCCCGCGTACGGCAACCAGCGGTCGGCGTGGGACGCGGGCGCCCGGTTCGACTTCGCCAATCCCGAATATCGATGACAGGAGCGGTTCTCTGCGGTGCGGCCGCCGATCAGGAGGTGGTGGGGGGCCGGGCGATCCGCGATCCGGATTCATGCCGAGACCGGCAGCCTGACCTCGAACCGGCAGCCGTGACCCTGGTTCCGCACGCTGATCTGGCCGCCGTGCGCCTGCACGAGGCCGCGCGCGATGGCCAGGCCCAGGCCGGCGCCCGTCTCCTGGCTGCCGCCGTGCGGCGCGTGCGGCGTTCGGGCGGACGCCCCCCGGAACGCCACGTCGAACACCTTCGGCAGGTCGTCCGGGTCGATGCCGCCGCATGCGTCCTGCACCGCGAGCCAGGCGTAGTCGACGGTCTCGCCGGCCACCACCTCGATCGTCTGGTCCGCGGGCGTGTGCCGGATCGCGTTCACCAGCAGGTTGCGGAGCACCCTGATCAGTTCGGGATCGGAGCCGCGCACCACCGGCCACCGCGGGTCCGCGGATGCGGTCAGCCGGATGTTCCGCCGGCTCGCCGCCGGGCCGGCCGACTCCATCGCCTCGGCCACGACGTCCTCCATCGACACCGGGCCGAAGGTCAGGCGCAGTGCTCCCGCGTTGATCCGCGACAGCTCGAACAGGTCGTCGACCATGGCCGACAGCCGCGTCGTCTCGCTGCTGATCCTGCGCGCGTAGCCGGCGATCTCGGCGGGATCGACGACGACGGCGTCCTCCAGCGCCTCGCTCATCGCCCGGATTCCGGCGAGCGGGGTGCGCAGGTCGTGACTGACCCAGGCGACGAGCTGGCGGCGCGACTCCTCCGCGCTGCGTTCGGCGGCCCGCTCCCGGTCGGCCGCCAGCGCGCCCAGCGCGATGCGGCGGCCGAGGAACACCGCGACGGGGATGACCACGGCCGCGATCAGGGCGCAGGCGGCGGCGGTGGTGACCAGCGCCGGGGTGTACATGAACCCGCTGATCGCCACCACGAAGACCAGCACCGCGAGGATCGGGATGGTCACCAGCGCGGCGATGTTCGTTGCGGCGGAACGGTTCCGGAGCAGGTGCAGGACCCCGATCTCCAGACCGGCGGTGAGCGCGGCGGCCAGGATCGCCCACGGCAGGATGTGCAGGACCTCGGTCATCATGACGGGGCAGGAGTCGCCTCGGGCGCGGGCACGTCCGCGTCCAGCCGGTAGCCGACGCCCCAGACCGTGACGATCCGCCGTGGCCGGGCGGGGTCGTGCTCGACCTTCTCCCGCAGCCGGCGGACGTGCACGGTGACCGTCGACTGATCGCCGAACGTCCAGCCCCACACCTGCTCCATCAGCTCGGCCCGGCTGAAGACCTGCCCCGGGTGGACGAGCAGGAAGTGCAGCAGATCGAACTCGCGCGTCGTGAGGGTGAGGTCCGCGCCCCGGATGCTGGCGGTGCGGGAGGCCGGATCGGCGCGCAGCTCGCCGTCCGCCGAGGCGACGGGCCGCTCGGCCGGGGCCGGTGCGACGCGGCTGCGGTCGAGCACGCGGCCGACGCGCAGCGCCAGCTCCCGCGGGCTGAACGGCTTGACCACGTAGTCGTCCGCGCCGAACTCCAGGCCGACCACCCGATCCGACTCCTGGCCCAGGGCGGTCAGCATGATCACCGGCACGGTGGAGGTGCGGCGCAGCTCGCGGCACACGTCCAGGCCGCCCATGCCCGGCAGCATCAGGTCGAGCACGACGAGGTCGGGGCGCCCGGTCCTGGCGCGTTCCAGGCCGGTCGGCCCGTCGGCGGCCTCGATCACCTCGTGCCCGTCCCGGGAGAGGTACCGGCGCAGCACCTCGCGCACGGTGTCGTCGTCGTCGACCACCAGCACCCGGCCCGTGCTCACCCGTCCATCCTCCCGGTCGGGTGGGGCGCGGGCCACGGCCGGGCGCGGCCGTCACGCACCCGTAAGGACTCCGATCCGGCTTTGCGTGTCGAGGTGCCCCGTCGATGCCGCGCCACGCGGGCGGACATCCCCGCCGGACGCGGCGCCGACCGGCACCATTTCGCCGTGACCGAGTCAGCGATCCCGGCGGCCCGACCGGGGCGCGCGCGGAGCGCGCTGGCCGCCGAGACGCTCGCGACGTACAACCGGTACTCCCAGTTGCCGATCGTCCTTGCCGCCGTGCTTCCGCTGGTGATCGCCCCGGCGCCGGGTCACCCGGTGTCGATCGTGGTGAGCGTCGTGTCCTGGCTGGTGTTCGTCGCCGACCTCGTCGTCCACCTCCGGCTCCTGGAGCGGTACCTCGCAACCGGGCTCGGTCTGTTCGACCTGGGCATCGTCATCGTGACCGCGCCGTGGTTCCTGCTGCCCGGTGCCCAGACGGCCAGCTTCGTGGTCGTGCTGCGGTTGGCCAGGCTGGCGCGCCTGGTGGTGGCGAGCAAGGGCGCCCGGCGGCTCCTCGCGCGGCTCGGCAGGGTCGCCGTGGTGG
Source organism: uncultured Actinomycetota bacterium (assembly GCA_963829945.1). Lineage (GTDB taxonomy): Bacteria > Actinomycetota > Actinomycetes > Mycobacteriales > Nakamurellaceae > Nakamurella. The sequence goes on from CAWHKH010000004.1 coordinate 729,948, forward strand.
CCGGCTCGGTGACGGTGATCGGCGCCCTCGTCGAGTACTACGCGGAGCACCCGTCGAATCCGGAGTTCGCGACGGTGGGGGATGCGCTGTGGTGGGCGGTGGTCACCGTCACCACGGTGGGGTACGGCGACATCACGCCGATCACCCTCACCGGGCGGCTGGTGGCGGCGATGATCATGATCACAGGCGTCTCGGTGCTGGGTGTGCTCGCCGGCACTCTGGCCAGCTTCTTCGGGCTGGAGAACGGTCGCGGCGGACGGCAGTCGTCGCGGGCGCCCGCGGCGGTGGAGCCCGGCCCCGCGCCGGGACCGGGGGCGGAGCCCGCCTCCCCGCCGGGACCGGGGGCGACGGCCGAGCGGGGAGACCGTGCCGACCTGGACGCCGTGCTGACCGAGCTCGGCGAGCTCCGCGACAGCCTCGACTCGGTGACCGGGCGGCTGTCCCATTTCAGCGAGGGCCGACTCACCGCCGACCGCGGGCCCGTGCCGCCGCCGGACGGGACTCACCCGGAACGAGGTCGGCCGCCGGGCGGGTGATCGTGTTGCCCTGCGGGCGATCTCGCCGAGCCAGGGCAGGCACGCGGTACGGAGTCGGACGTCCCGGCGTGTTCCGGGCGCCGTCCGTTGACTCGATTCCGTAAGGATTTTTCCGCCTCCGCGCCGAAATGAACCCGAGCATCACGCGCACTCAGCTGACACGAGACCGCGGCGCCGTGCCGCGCGTGGCAGGAGGACACCATGACGTTGTGGAGCAGGCGCATCGGGTCGGCGGCGGCCGTCGCCGCGATCGCGCTCGGCGGGCTGACGCTGGGCCAGTCGACCGCGCTGGCCGGATCCGGCCACACCGCTGACCCGGGGACGGTCTACACCGAGACGAACGACCCGGCGGGGAACACCGTGCTGGCGTTCCGCGAGGACGCGACCGGGACGCTCACGCCGATCGGGGCGTATCCGACCGGCGGCCTCGGCACCGGCGACGGGCTGGGATCCCAGGGTGCCGTGGCGCTGTCGCCCGAAGAGGACCTGCTGTTCGCGGTGAACGCGGGGTCGGACACCGTGTCGGCGTTCCGGGTCGCGCCGGATGGGACCTTGACCGGCAAGGGTCAGGTGTCGTCGGGTGGCGATCGCCCGATCAGCGTGACCGTCCGGGACGGCCGCGGCTACGTGCTCAACGCGACCAGCCTGTCCGTCGGCAGCTTCGGATACAGCACGCGGGGCATCACGGACGGCGGCCGGCCAGCCCGATCGCTCGGCGCGGGCGCCGCTGGCCCGGCGCAGGTGTCGATCACCCCGGACGGTAGGCAGCTCCTGGTGACCGAGAAGGCGAGCAACAGTGTGGATGTGCTGCCCGTGTCGAACGGGCGGATCGGCGAGCCCCGGCGGTCGGCGACCACCGGGTCGACGCCGTTCGGCTTCGCGTTCACCAAGGACGGCGTGGCGGTCGTGTCCGTCGCCGGGTCGGCGGCCGCCGAGACGTTCGACATCACGCGCGGCGGCGTCGCGCGGACGGTCGACCTGGACTCCAACGGCGGCCAGGGCGCGCCGTGCTGGGTGGTCGTGGCCCGCAGCGGCGTCGCGTTCACGGCGAATGCCGCGGCGACGGCGAACAGCATCTCCAGCTTCCGGGTGGGCCGGCGCGGAGACCTCTTCCTGCTGAACTCCCGGGCAGCGGCCACCGACATCCACCCCACCGACATGGCTCTCGGGGCCGGCGACACCCGGTTGTACAACCTCAGCGACCAGAGCGGGCGGATCGACGCGTCCGCCGTGGCGGCCGACGGCGCGCTGACCGGGACGACGACGGCGGCCGGTGGCCTGCCGACGACCATCACCGGGCTTGCAGCAACGAACCACTAGCCGACGGGCCGTGCCGGGCGTCCACCGCGTCCGGCACGGCGGCACGGCGTTGCCTCGCCCCTCGGTTCGGACGGCTGAGTTCTCTTGACCGAGAAACGGGGGCGAAGGGGACAGAGGGGATCGAGTTCAGATGATCGCTGGAGGCGATTCGCGTGGTGCCTGCCCTGCGGGCCGCGCGCCGGCTGACCGGCGGCCGGCCAGGCTCAGCCGATCACGCCGGTGGACAACGCGGCGGGCGGCTCCCCGAAGAGCTGCGATCGCACCCGCTGCAGCGCCACCGCGATGGCACCGCGGAGCACGCCGTCGTCCGCCAGTCCGGACAGCACGACCTGGGGCCGCACGAAGCTCTCCTGCCGCATGAGCGTGACGACCTGGTCGAGCAGCCCCTGCCCGCCCGCGTACGCGACGGGTCCGCCGAGCACCAGCAGCCCCGGGTCCAGCAGCGTGCTGATCGCGGTCGCGCCCAGGGCGATGCCGGCGGCGAGCTCGGCCAGCAGCTCGGCGCCGGCGGGCCCGGCGGTCGGTCGCCTTGGCGACGATCGCCGCCGGCGTCTCGCCCCGGATGCCGTGCCGGCGGGCCATGGCGCGGATGCCCTGACCACCCACCAGCTGCTGGAAGCCGCCGGCCGCGCCGCGATCGACGCGGTGCCGGTCGACGCCCGGCACGGGCAGGTAACCGATCTCGCCGGCGCCGCCGTGCGCGCCGGTGCGGAGCGCGCCGCCCAGCACCAGGCCGAGGCCGACGCCGCGATCCAGCCAGAGCAGCGCGTAGTCCGAGCTCGCCTGGGCGGCGCCGACGAGACCCTCGGCCACCGCGGCGAGGTTGACGTCGTTGCCGTGGCTGACGGGGATGCCGAGCCGTTCGGACATCTGCTCGTGCAGCCCGGGTGCCTCCCAGCCGCGGATGTGTCGCGCGTGCCGGAGCGAGCCGGTCACCGGATCGATCACGCCGGGGGTCGCGACGACCACCTGGTGCACCGCGTCCCGCGCCAGCCCCGTCGCCTCGAGCACCCCGTCGACGGCCGCGGTCAGCTCGGTGAGCGGGGATGAGTCCCGGCGCTGCCGGACCTCGACGGCGTGCGTGGCCCGGATCTCGCCCGTGAGACCCGCGAGCCCGGCGACGCTGCCGTGCTGCTCGACGTGCACGCCGATCACGTGCCCGGCCGCGGCGTTGACCGCGTAGATCCGCGCATTCGGTCCGGGTCCCCCGGCGACGACGCCGGTGGTGGTCACCAGGCCGCGCTCGCTGAGCCGGGCGAGCAGCGCCGACACCGTCGGCTTCGACAGCCCGGTCAGTTCCCCCACGCGGCCCCGGGTCATGGGGCCGTAGTCCAGGAACAGCTTGAGGACGAGCTGGTCGTTGATCTCCCGCAGCAGTCGCGGCGAGTCCGCGCTCCGGGGACCGGCGCGCTCGGGATCCATGACGGTCATTCTGTCGGCACCGGACCCCGCAGGACGTGCAGGGCCGCCCGCGCGTTCGCCCGGGTCGCGCCGAAGGTCGCGATCGCGGGCGCGTCGGCCGGGCCGGCGCCCGACCCGCCCATCTCGAGCAGCACCGCATCGGCGCGGCGGGCGCGCACGCCGGCGAGCACCGCGCCCATCCAGTCGTGCCGGTGCCGGTCGCGGGTCGCCAGCAGAACCGTTGCCGCCCGGTCGATCTCGGTCAGGGGGAGTGGATCGCCGCGGCGCAGCACCAGCTCGCGCGGCCGGGCGGCAGGCGCGGAGCTGTCCGGCACGAACTCCTCGGGGACCGTCTCTGCCGGACTCCAGGGGATCGAGCCGACGGCGATGTTGCTGAACTCCTCGCAGCGCACGACCAGCACGGGCTCGCGGAGTGGCGGGATCGGCCCGGCGACCTGCAAGGCGGCCGCCGCGACCCGCCCGGCGACCGCCGGGTCCGGCGCCGGGCGCTCCCCTGCGCCGTCCACGGCCGCGCCGGTCCGGCCGCCCAGCGTGGCCACCCGGCGCGCGGCGTCCCGCAGCCGGTCGGCCGGGAGCCGGCCGCTCATCACGGCGTCGACGATGGCGTCCCGCACCTCGTCGAGCATCCATTCGCCCGCGTCCTCGCCGCCCAGGCACAGCAGATCGGCACCCGCCGCGAGCGCCATCACGGCGCCCTCCGCGACCCCGTACATGCCGGCGATGGCGGCCATCTCGAGCGCGTCGGTGACCACGACGCCATCGAAACCCATGTCCCCGCGGAGGATGTCGGTGAGCCACCGGTGCGAGACGGTGGCCGGCCGGTCGTCCACCGACGGCACCACGAGATGCCCGGACATCACCGCCGCCACGCCGCAGCCGATCGCGGCGCGGAACGGCTGCAGGTCGGCCGCGGCCAGCTCGGCAAGCGAGCGATCGAGCACCGCGACGGCGGAGTGGGTGTCGACGGCCGTGTCGCCGTGGCCGGGGAAATGCTTGGCGCACGCCGCGACTCCCGCGCCTTGCTGCCCGGCGACGAACGCGGCGGTGTGCCGGGCGACCAGCCCGGGATCGCTGCCGAACGACCGGGTGCCGATCACCGGGTTGCGGGCGTCCAGCGCGACGTCGGCACAGGGCGCGAGGTTCAGCGTGATCCCGGCGTCCGCCAGCAGATCGCCGACCTGGCGGCCGATCTCGCGTGTCCCGTCGACGTCGTCGGCGCGGCCCAGCGCGGCGTTCCCCGGGAATCGTGAGCCCTCGGCGGCGTCCATCCGCGTGACGTCGCCGGCCTCCTCGTCGATGGCGATGACAACGTCCGGCCTGGCCGCGCGCAGCGCGTCGGTGAGCCCGCGCAGTGCCGCGCGGTCGCCCACGTTACGGGCGAAAAGGCAGACGCCGGCGAGGGTTCCGGCGACCCGGCGGAGCACCCACGCCGGGGCGGCCGTGCCGTCGAAGCAGGGCAACAGGACGCCGTCGGCCAAGGCAGCGACCGCGTCCAGGCCGCCGGGCACGCCGGCGTCGCCGGTCGCGGGTGCAGCGGGGGAGTCCGGAGCCGCCGCCACGCCCGCGTCGGAGGCGGTGGTGGGCGTCATCCCTTCACCGCGCCGGCCGTGAGCCCGGTGGCCACCCTGCGCTGGATCACCGCGAACAGCAGCACGATCGGCAGCGCGACCAGCGTCGACGCTGCCATCAGCGCGCCCCAGTCCACCCCCTGCGATGTGATGAACGTGTCCAGCCACACCGTCACGGTCTGCTTGCTGTTCTGGGTGATCAGCACGTAGGCGAACAGGTACTCGTTCCAGGCCTGGATCACGGCGAAGAGGGTGGTCGCGACGATTCCCGGCGCCGCCAGCGGCAGGATGATCTTGCGGAACGCCTGGCCGCGGCTGCACCCGTCGACCATCGCCGCCTCCTCGAGATCCTTCGGCACCGCGGCGATGAAGCCGCGCAGCATCCAGACGGTGAACGGCAGCACGAACGCGAGGTAGGCGAGGGTGAGCCCGACGACCGAGTCGGTCAGCCCCGCGTTGTTGAGCATCAGGTACATCGGGATGATCAGGCCCTCGATGGGCACCATCTGCACGGCGATCACCAGGACGATCAGCATCGTGCGGCCCGAGAAGTTCATCCGGGCCAGCGCGAGTGCCGCCAGGAAGCCGATGGCCAGCGCGGCGAGCGCGGTCAGGGTGACCACCGTGAGGCTGTTCAGCATGCTGGACAGGAAGCGCGGCCGATCGAGCGCCCGGCTGAACGAGTCGGTCGTGAGCGGGCTGGGGAACCACTGCGGAACCACCCGCCGCAGGTTCACGCCGGTCTTGAACGCGCTGGAGACCATCCAGTAGACCGGGAAGATCATCACGGCCGCGACCACCAGGCCGAGCACGTTCCACAGGGTCGTCTTCACGCGCCGGCCGACGGACCTGCGGCGGCGGACGGCGGGCCGCCGGGTGGCGGCGTCGAGCCCGCCCGCCGGATGGCCGCTGTGGGCTGTCGCCGAGGGTGTCATGGTCACTTGCCGCCCGCGCCTTCCGCCGATTCATCCCGGGTGGAGCGCAGCACGCTGCGCACGGCCAGGACCGAAAGTCCGGCCAGCAGCACCACGCTCACGATCGCGATGGCGGCGCCGAGCCCGAAGTTCTTGTTGGAGAACGACTCCACGTACGACCAGATGCCGATCGTGTAATAGGCGTCCTTGTTCGCGCCGATGTCGCGCAGCAGCCAGATCTGTGCGAACACCCGGTAGTTCCAGATGATCGAGAGGGTGATGACGATCAGCAGCGTGGGCCGGATGGCGGGCAGGGTGACCGCGGTGAACACCCGGAACGCGCCGGCGCCGTCGAGCCGGGCGGCCTCGATGTGATCGATGGACACCGCGGTCAGGGCCGCGTGCAGGCTGATGACCACGAACGGCAGCGCGCCCCACACGACGATGGCGGTGATCACCATCCAGCCGGTGAGCGGCTCGGAGAACCAGTTGAACGAGCGGGTGGGCAGCAGGCCGGCCTGGTAGAGCGCGTAGTTCAGCACGCCGAACCGCTGGTCGATCAGCCAGCGCCAGATCGGCATCGCGATGATCGGCGGGGTGGCCCAGACGGTGATGAGGGCGAACAGCATGATGAAGCGCACCCAGCCGCTGACCCGCGCCACCAGGTGGGCGAGCAGCAGGCCGAGCACGATCGTGATGCCGACCGACGCGATGACGAACTGGATCGTCGTCCAGAGCGACGACCAGAACTGATCCGACGTCAGCACCTCGACGTAGTTGGCGAACCCCACCCACTCGGTCGGGTCGTCGCCGATGATCTGGTTGAGCCCGTAGTCCTGCAGGGAGACCACGATCAGCCGCCCGAGCGGGATGAGCAGCACCAGGCCGAGCACGACCACCAGCGGGGTCACCATCAGGTAGGGACCCCAATCCCGGCGGCGGCGCCGGGTCGGGGCGGCAGGCTCGGCGGCGGTCGCCGGTGCGTGCACGGTCATCGCTGGCTCTCTTCTCGGGCCGAGAGGCGTTCGTCGGGAACGGGTGTCGGGAAGGTCGGACGCGCCGGCGGCGCGGCACGCGGCGCCGGCGGCGAGTGGGGTGCACCCGCCGCCGGCGACGTGCCGGGGCGACCGCTCGGCTGAGCGAGGGTCGCCCCGGCCGGGGTCAGCTGTTCAGCAGCTCGGTGATCTTCGCGCTGGCCTCCTGGCTCGCCTCGTCGATGGTCTTGGCGCCGGTGAGGATCTCGTCGAACATGTTCTGCAGCACCCGGCCGTCCTCGACCTTGGTCCAGTTCTTCGAGTTGGGCACGAACCGGCCCGTCGACGCCGCCTCGAGCAGCACGGCGGAGGTCTCCGCCACCTCGCCGGTGGTCGGCGGCTCGATGCTGGTGGTGTTCGGGATGTACCCCTTGCCGGCCAGCACCTCCTGGTACTTCTGGCCGGTGAGCAGCGCGGTGTACTCGGTCGCCAGGTCCTTGTTGGGCGACTTCGCGTTCACGCCGATGTCCGACCCGCCGATGAACTGCGGCAGCACGCTGCCCGGCTTCGAGCCCGGCACGACGAAGATCTTGACCTTGCCCTCGAGTTCGGGGTTGCCGGTCTCGGGATCGGTCACCACGGCCGGCTTCCAGGACGCATCGATGAACATCGCGGCCTGGTCCTGGGCCATCACGAGCGCGTCGTCGGCCTCGTCGACACCGGCACCGCCGCGAGAGGTCGCGTCCACCAGTGCCTTCAGCCGGGTCAGGCCCGCCTTGGATGCCTCGGAGTCGAGCGCCCCGGTCCAGCTGCCGTCGGCGTTCTGGGTGGCGATGTCGCCGCCCGCGTCCCAGACGAACGAGACACCCTCGTACCAGTACTGGCTCGGGAAGTAGAGACCGGAGAAGCTGCCGTCGTCGCCGTGCGCGTTCAGCAGCGTGACGCCGGCGGCCTGCAGGTCGTCGAGGCTGTCGAACGGCGGCGCGACGCCGGCCGCATCAGCCAGGTCGGTGCGGTAGATGCCGACGCGGACGCCCGCGTAGTAGGGCGCCGCGACGAGCTTGCCGTCGTACGTCGCGGACTCCTCGAGGCCCTTGAGCCACGTGCCGGAGTTCTCGAAGTCCGCGGCGTCGAGCTCGGCGAGCGCGCCGCTGTCCGCGAACTGGGCCACCTGGGTGTTGCCGAGCTCCATGACGTCCGGTGCGCCGCCCGAGGTGTCGGCCAGGCCGGTGGTGACCTTGGTCGTGTACTCGCTCCAGGTCTGCTCCTGCAGGTCGACCGTCACCCCGGGGTGCGCCGCCTCGAACTCCGCGTTGAGTGCGGTGATGTCGATGTCCTGCAGGGTGTCGCCCTGCAGCCACACCCGCAGGGTAGTGGGCTCGCTCGAGCTGCTGCTCGCGGCCGACTCGCCGCCGCTCGCGGACGGCTCGTTGCCGGAGCTGGATTCCGACGAACAGGCCGCTGTGATGAACAGGGCCGCGGCCGCGCCCGCGGCCACCGTCGCCTTCAGCGCCGAACGCGCTGCCTTCATGGAGTTCCTCCTCGATGGCCGTGGCCGGTCGAATGGTTAGGGAAGTTTCCCTATCTAATCCGCAAGCCCATGCGTCGTCAAGCCGACCGGGCCACCCGCCGCGGATTCGTGACGCGATCGCAACCAGCCCAGAGCCGATGCGGCGTGCGGACCTTCGCTGCGTGGGCGGATCGCGTGCGGCCGCTCGGAACTGTGCGCACGGTGCCTCACAGCGGCACCTCGAAGAAGGAAAGGCGGCACCCGAGCGTCAGGCGTCGCCGCCCCGCGATTCGAGCAGGCCCGTCAGGTCGATCCCGTGCCGCTCGAACCGGTCCCGGTGCGGCGGGAAGCCCTGCGCGCGCACGAGCCTGCCGTCGACGGTGCCGAAGACGTCGGCGGTCTCGACGACGCCGGACTCGACACGCCCCGGCAGCGCGACGATCTCGCGCACCCGTCGACTGCCGTCCGGCTCGATGCCGATGTGCACGACGAGGTCGATGCTGCTGGCCACGGTCGGCACGACGAACGCGTCGGTGACGTTCTCGCCGGCCAACAGCGGCAGCGTGCACAGCTTGACCACCGCCTCGCGGGCGGAGTTGGCGTGCACGGAGCACATCCCGGGCAGGCCGCTGTTCAGCGCGATGAGCAGGTCGAGCGACTCCTCCTGGCGCACCTCGCCGACCACGATGCGGCTGGGCCGCATCCGCAGTGCCTCCTTGACCAGGCGGCGCAGCCGGATCTCGCCGTGGCCCTCCAGGTTCGGCTGCCGGGTCTGCATGGCCACCACGTCGGGCAGGTTGGGGCGGAGCTCGAAGACTTCCTCGCAGATGATCACCCGGTCACGGGCCGGGATGGAGTTGATCAGCGTGTTGAGCAGCGTCGTCTTCCCGGCCTGGGTGCCGCCGGCCACGATGATGTTCAGCCCCGCCGCGACGGCGGCCTCCAGGAACCGCGCCGCGTGGGCGGTGATCGAGCTGAGGGCGACCAGGTCCTCGAGTCCGTTGGCGGCCACCACGAACTTGCGGATGTTCAGGCTGAGGTGCTCGCGGGTGATGTCCGGGATGACGGCGTGCAGGCGGCTGCCGTCCGGCAGCAGGGCGTCCACGAACGGCGAGGACAAATCGAGTCGGCGGCCGGAGGGTTTGAGCATGCGTTCGACGAGGTCGCGGACCTCGTCGGGGGCGAGCACGACGGTGGTGAGTTCGGAGCGGCCATGGCGCGCGATGAACACGCGGCCGGGTTGGTTGATCCAGATCTCCTCGACCGTGGGGTCGTCCAGGAACCGTTGCAGCGGACCGAATCCGGCGAGCGAGTCGAACACGTGTCGGACCGCGCCGGCCCGGTCCATCAGCGGCGGGAGCGCGGAGACCGGCACTCGCTCCTCGTATTCGCCGATCACCTCGTCGATGAGCAGGCGGGTGGAGCGGTGGTCGGTGATGGGGTCGATGCCGCGCCGGCGGATGAGCTCGCGCACCTCGTCGTGGATGTGCTCGGTCGCGGTCGGCGCCATGCGTCCTCCTCGCCGATTCCTGTGCACCGGCCGCCGGTCGGCGTGGGCGACCGTGACGGTAACGCGCGCGTGCGGAAAAGCAGGAATCTGTGCACAGGCCGGCCGCCCTCGGGCGGCCGCGGGAGGTCGCGACCTCGTCGTCGCTGAGGAGCCTACGGGGGCGCCACGGGTACGAATCACCGCTGTCGTTCGGTGGGCCTACTCGTCGCTCTCGCTGTAGGACGTGGACTTTCTCCGCTCGAGCCGCCAGTGGATCGTGTGGGTCTCGGGGTGGCGCCACTCGCGCATCCGGTACTCGAAGCCCGGCAGCAGGACGATCGGGATCGGATCGGGGGATGCCGGTGCGACCGCACCGACCACGATCCTCGCGTCGACGGGGATGAACGGGGACTGGGCGGGGATCGGCGCGGTCACGATCTCCACCGGGTCGGCATAGGGGCGCGGCATGAGTCGGACCCTAGCACTGGGACCACATAGGGCCGCTACGGGACTCGTATAAGAATCTCATAGACAAACGATAGTGGTGCACTCAAAGTTAGATGTGACGGAGTTGCGGGGGCATCGACACCACCACATCAGGAAGCAGGTACTACCAGACGCACCACCAGGACGCGGCCAACATCGCTGCGCTCGCCGGGAGTCCAGGATCTCGGCCAACGCCGCGGTCAGCGCCGAACGAAGTCCCGGCTGAGGAGTCCTGGTGGATGGGCGGCTCATCCGCAGGCGAAGACATGTGTGACACCCACCGACCTCCGTGGTGCAACCGAGACGGATCCGTCTGCCATTCCGCCGTGATGTACCTCAGTCGATCGACCTTGTCCGAGCTACCCCAATCAGGCAATCAACTCAGAGAGATAGAGCCCGTGACCGACACCCTTCTGACCCGCGAGGTCGAGGCTATTCCTGGACCGGCACCGCGTCGCAGCAGCCGCACGCTGCGCAACGGCCTGATCATCGGCGGCGCCGCAGCGGCCGTCGGCGGCGTCGCGGCGATCGGCACCGCCAATAACGGGTCCGACGACGTCGCAGCCCTGGTGCACTCCACGACCAACGCGGCGGTCAAGGCCGAGATCATCGCCGCCGGTGAGAAGCAGACCGGCTACTCGAGCTGGGCCGAGGAGCCTTTCGGCGACGTCGGTAGGGCCGCCATCGAGATCCTGCAGGACTCCGCCGATGAGTTCGTCGGCTCGTGGGAGCAGGGGACCACATGAGCGTCCCGGTCACCGACATCGAGCCTGATTTCGGCGGGAACATGGTCGGCTACGAGCTGCGTCCCCGGCGCTGGACCGAATGGGTGCTCGTGCTGAACCAGCGGAAGTGGCCGGTGCCGGTGCTGCACTGGACCGACTGCCCATCGCTGCGGCTGCCGACCGGCGGCCTGCAGTTCCTGCCCGCGCTGTTCGAGGGGGAGAGGGCCCGGCTGACGCGCGGGGAGAAGCTGTCCGTCTTCTTCTGCAAGCACTGCATGATTCCCAAGGCGGATGCGTGATGACCGCCCCCGAGCAGAGCTTCGAGCAGTTCCCGGCCCGGACTCAGGGCCAGCCGTACGGTTCGGCCGGAGCACCGCAGCAGGTGCGGTACGAGGCGCAGCGACCGCCGAGATACACGCCCCCGCCGCCGGTGCCGCAGTACATGCCGGTGCCGGAGGGCTGGCTGCGGCCGCCGACGATCGCCCTGACGTTGGTGATCACTCTGCTGTTCGGGATCTTCGGTGCGATCCCGGCGGCGATCCACTCGAACAGGGCGCGACAGATGCGCAAGCCGACGCGGAAGTACTGGCTGGCGTTCTGGATCCCGATCGTGACTGCCCTCGGACTCGGTCTGCTCGTGCTCGCGGCGGGATGGTGAATCGCCGGATCGTGGCGCTCGCGGGGGTGACGTCCTGTTCCCGGAGTACACGATCGCGACTGAGCCGGTCGGCGGACCGGCGCGGAGCGGATCGAGTGGTTCCGGCAGGGCTACCGCGCCAACGACATCGAGGCGTGCCTCGGCGATGAAGACGGGACGTTCGGCCGATGAAAGCGGGCTGAGAAATGCGCAGCCCGGCATCGGTCCGTCGCCGAAACGGGACTGAACCGCACGAATGCAAATCTCGCGAGCACTCGAGAATGACGAACCACGAGCATTTCTCGCTTCCACTCCCGGCATCCCGTCGCCGACCGACCTCGGTCTTGTCAGGGGTCGCGCATCATGCCGCCCCGCGATGGACCCGGTTCGACCTCTCTCGGTCATCCAGGTGATGCGCTGACGCTGCACCTCCTGGTCGAGGGCGTCGGTGCGCAAGGTCTGACCCACGAGGACGCCGCTCGTCTAGCGGGGAACGAGCGGCGCCCCCGGCGGTCAGCGAACCAAGAAACGAGAGAGCAGCACGGTTTCCGCGCGCCCGACGAGAATCAGAAATCTGTCCACGGGCGGCCGCCGTCTGGCGCCCGACCCCGGCCGGCGACAGGACGCCCCAGTCGCGGGTCGGGTGGGCGTATGACCCGGCGGTCGTCGGTATGACGTTCGACGGGCCTACCAACGACCACGAGGTCATACCCACGAGCCTGCCCGGGACGACGGCCGACGGAGACACGGCGGTCAGGTCGCGGTCAGCACCATCAGCGGCACCACCAGCTCCGGCGCGCCGCGGACGGCTTCCCGGGCGTCCCGGACGACCGCGTCCCGCCGCGGCGGGTCGAGCCCGGCGAGCCACGGCGCCACGTGCGCCATGCCCAGGCGCCAGGCGGCGAGCTCGGCGGGTGAGCGCAGGCCGGTGACCACCTCGCGCACGGCGACGTCGACGCCGGTCCAGCCGGCGTCCACCGCGAGCGCAAGGAGCGCGCCGGGATCGTCCACCAGCGGCTCGGTCTCGAGCTTCAACCGGCGATGCCAGGCGGGCGCCTCGTACCCGTGCGCGGCCAGGGACTCGTCGACGGCGGCCTTCGCGGGGTGGGTCCACCCGGCGGGGAACGCCGTGGCGACCAGCGCGCGGCCGGCCCGCCGAGCTTCGCGCAGCCCCGCCGCCGGGTCGGGCAGGTGACCGAGGCAGCAGCCCGCGAGCACCAGGTCCATCGACCGCGAGCGGACCGGCAGCGCGACGCAGTCGGCGACGATTGGTGCCGCGCGCCGACCGTCGCGGGCCGGCCGCGCCGCCCGGAGCATGGCGGAGGACAGATCGACGGCGAGCACCGATCGCGCGCCGGCCGCCAGGGCCGCCCGACCGACCACTCCCGTGCCCGCGCCGAGGTCCAGGACCCGGCTGCCCGGCACGGGCGCCGGCGAGAGCGCCAGCATCGCGGCTGCGAGCCGCTCGTACATTCGCTCCGGTCCGGCGAGCCACCCGGCGGCGGCGCCGTCGTACGCCGTCGGAGGCGCCGTCGTAGGCCGTCGCCACGCCGTCGGAGGGGCTGTCGTACGTCGCCGCCACGCCACCGGGCCCGCTCACGCGAGCACGCGCGCGCCGGCGACGGCGTGCTCCTCCCACCAGGCCAGCTCGGCGTCGTACCCGCCCAGCGCCTTCTCCCAGCCGAACTGCACCAGACCGCCGAGCAGGCAGAGAGCTAGCTGGCGGTCCCACCACGGCCCGGTGGGCACGCCCGCGGCCTCCAGCGCCGCCCGATACGTGTCGATCGCCGCCTCCTTGGACACGGGCAGCCGCCGGCAGTTGATCGCCAGGTACCACGCGAGGTCGGTGAGTGCGCTGCCGCGGCCGGAGGTCTCCCAATCGAGCACGACGGTGCGCGGTCCCGCCGGGCCGTCGAGTGCGCCGAGGTTGTCCAGCTTCCAGCAGCCGTGCACCAGCGTCTGCGGCGTCTCCTCGAGCGCGGCGACCAGCGGACCGGGGTCGCGTGCCAGCGGCGTCACCACGGCGGCCGCCGCCGGCGCCACGTCGGCCAGCAGCGGCCAGCCGCGCGCAATCAACTCCGGGATGAGCGCCGTCGAACCGAGATCCGCCTCGGTGAGCGCGGTCCAGGGGGACAACTCCAGGTAGCGGTGCATCGCCGGGACGACGTCGATCTCCGGTCCCGCCGACCAGAAGGCGGCGTGCATCGCGGCCATGTGCGTCAGCAGCTGGGTGTTGGTCGCGGCCGGGATCGGCTCGTCGGTCGACGGGATCAGCGCCGCACCGACGTCGCGCATCAGCACGGCGGTGCGCCAGCCGGGTCGATCCGCGGTCCGTTCCAGCGTGACCGCCACCGTGGGATCGAGGAGCTCGCCGGGCAGCCGAGCGAGCACGCCGCGGGACCAGAGGGGCCAGACGGGCGCTCCGAGCACGCCGGCCGCCCGCACCGTCCAGTCCCGCGCTGGATCGAGGTACTTCAGGACAAGGCGCTCGTCGCCGCGGCGCACGCGGAACAGGGTGGCGCCGCTCTTGCCCGGCTGGTCGTCGAAGGGCTCCACGATCTCGGCAGTCGCGAGCAGCTCCGCGACTGTCGGCCCGGCGACGGCCGGACCCGCGCCGGTCGGTCCCGCGCCCGGCAGCGCACCCGTGCCGCCGCCCATGCCCGAAGTCTGCTCCGACACCCTGCCGAGGAGAAGTGGTCCGGGCGCGACGACCTCGGGCGGTGCACCCTAGGCTTTCCGAATGCCCGATCAGGAGCCGACCACGCCTCCACCCTCCTGGCCCGTGGCCGAGGACCTGGAGCTCGCGCTGCGGCTCGCCGACCGGGCGGACGCCCTCAGCCTGCCCCGCTTCGGCGCGGACAACCTGCGGGTGACGGCCAAGCCCGACCTGACGCCTGTCTCGGACGCCGACCTCGCGGTCGAGGAGGGGTTGCGCACGGTCCTGGCGGAGGAGCGGGCCGACGACGCGATCCTCGGCGAGGAGTTCGGCGGCTCGGTCAAGGGCGCGGGGCGCAAGTGGATCATCGACCCGATCGACGGCACGAAGAACTTCGTCCGCGGCGTGCCCGTATGGGCGACGCTGATCGCGCTCATCGACGACGGCCACATCACCGTTGGCGTGGTTTCCGCCCCGGCGCTCGACCGCCGATGGTGGGCCGGCGCGGGGGGCGGGGCTTTCACCCGTTTCGGTCAGCGGCCCGCGCGCGAATGCCGCGTCTCAGGCGTGTCCGACATCGCCGACGCGTCCATCAGCTACTCCGACCGGGCCGACTGGCGCTCGGCCGGACGGATCGGCGCGTTCGACACCCTGTGCGAGTCCTGCTGGCGCTCCAGGGCGTACGGCGATTTCTACTCGTACATGCTGGTGGCGGAGGGTGCGGTGGACATCGCGGCCGAGCCGGAGCTGTCCCTGTGGGACGTCGCCGCGATCGTGCCGATCGTGACCGAGGCGGGTGGCGCGGTGACCGGCATCGACGGCCAGCCGTCGGGCGGCAATTCGGACAGCGCGCTCGCAACCAATGGTCTGCTGCACCGTCGAGTGCTGACGCTGCTGAACGGGTGAGTAGACCTCGACCTGGTCATCGGCCGGGCGGCGAGTTTCGCGTTCCGACGGGGTTAGCGCTGGTCACAATGCGCGTCGGAGGGCCAAGATCACGAGGTCATAACACTTGAGCGTTTACACTCCGGCGTTGTGATTCATTCGTCCAAAGTGTCCAAGAGCTACAAGGCGTCCGCCCGACCAGCGCTCGACGACGTCACCGTGGCCATCGACAAGGGCGAATTCGCCTTCCTCATCGGCCCCTCCGGATCCGGCAAGTCGACGTTCCTGCGCCTGCTGCTGCGCGAGGAGACGCCGACCAGCGGCGCGCTGGAGGTCGGTGGCGAGGACCTGGTGCACATGCGACGGTCCAAGGTCGCGCAGCACCGGCGGCGGCTCGGCTGCGTGTTCCAGGACTTCCGGCTGCTCACCAACCGCAGCGTCGAGCAGAACGTCGGCTTCGCGCTGGAGGTGATCGGCCGCTCCCGGGCGTCGATCAAGCAGGTGGTCCCCGAGGTGCTGGAGATGGTCGGACTCGAGGGCAAGGCCAAGCGGCTGCCGAACGAGCTGTCCGGCGGCGAGCAGCAGCGTGTCGCGATCGCGCGTGCGTTCGTCAACCGGCCGCTGCTGCTGCTGGCCGACGAGCCGACCGGCAACCTCGACCCCGACACCAGCGCGGACATCATGCTGCTGCTGGAGCGCATCAACCGAACCGGCACGACCGTGCTGATGGCCACCCACGACAACACGATCGTCGATTCCATGCGCCGCCGCGTCATCGAACTGCACCTGGGCAAGGTCGTTCGGGACGAGGCTCGCGGCGTCTACGGCGTCGGCCGCTGACCGGCTCAGCGACAGACCGACAGCCGCCCGAGAGGAACACATGCGCGCCGGATTCATCTTCAGCGAAGTCCTGACCGGATTTCGCCGCAACATCACCATGACGATCGCGATGATCCTGACCACCGCGATCTCACTCGGCCTGCTCGGCGGTGGCCTGATCATCGCCCGGCTGACCGACCAGATGCGCGACGTCTACGGGGACCGCGTCGAAGTGACGATCTACCTGACGCCGGATCAGTCGGCGCTGGATCCCGACTGCCGGCAGTCGCCGTGCCAGGACATCAACGAGGCGCTGCAGGCGAACTCGGACGTCGAGACGATCGAGTTCGAGAGCCAGGCGGCGGCGTACGAGCGCTACCAGCAGCAGTTCGCCGGCCAGCCCGAACTGCTGGAAATCGGCACGCCCGAGGCATTGTCGGCCTCCTTCCACGTCAAGCTGTACGACCCGCAGCGCTACCGGGTGATCGCCGAGCAGTTCACCGGGCAGCCCGGCGTGCAGTCCGTGGCCGACCAGAGCGCGTTCCTGGATCGGCTGTTCAGCCTGCTCAACGGGATACGCAACGCGACGATCATCGTCGCGCTCATCCAGGCGCTCGCCGCCCTGCTGCTCATCTCGAACATGGTGCAGGTCGCCGCGTACACCAGACGCACTGAGACGTCGATCATGCGGCTGGTCGGCGCGTCCCGATGGCGCACCCAGCTGCCGTTCATGATCGAGGCCGTGCTGGCCGGGGTGATCGGGTCGGTACTGGCCATCGGCGGGCTGGTCGCCGCGAAATACCTGTTCGTCGACCGGGCCCTCGGGCCGGTGATCAGGTCGGGCATCCTGCCCGAGATCGACGGCGCGACCCTGGTCTGGGTCTCGCCGATCCTGGTCGCCATCGGCGCGGGGCTCGCGGCGGTCTCCGCGTACGTCACCCTGCGGCTGTACGTGCGGTTGTAGCTGCTCGTAGCTGCGCGGTAGTGGCTCGGCCGCCCCGCCGCTGCCCACCACCCGAACCCGCATGACCGCGATGGCTCTCGTATGACGCAATTGCGTCATACGAGAGCACCGACGGTCATACGGGTTCCGCGACGCGCAACCGCGCTGGCCGGGGGAAGATCATCCGACGCCGGGGGCGCGAGTCCGGCCGGCGCGCGATCGGGAAATCCGCCGGCCGCGGCCGACTACCCTGGACGGGCCATGGCCACGAGACCGCAGACCAACAGCAGCAACCGCCCGACGGGCCGGTCGCTGGTCGCCAGCAACCGCAAGGCACGCCACGACTACGAGATCCTCGACACCTTCGAGGCGGGCATCGCCCTCACCGGGACCGAGGTGAAATCGATGCGGGCGGGCCGCGTCTCGCTCGTCGACGGCTTCGCGACGGTCAGCGACGACGAGATCTGGCTGCGCAACGTGCACATCGCGGAGTACTTCGAGGGCACCTGGACCAACCACGCGCCGCGCCGCGCGCGCAAGCTGCTCATGCACCGCGGCGAGATCGACCGGCTGGCCGCGCAGCTGCGCGAGGGTGGGCTGGCGCTGGTGCCGCTCTCGGTCTACTTCCGGGACGGCAAGGCGAAGGTCGAGCTGGGGCTGGGCCGCGGCAAGAAGACCTACGACAAGCGCCAGACGCTGGCCAAGCGGGATGCCGACCGGGAGATCGCCAAGTACGCCGGCCGGCGGGCGAAGGGCATGCGGCGCTGATCCCAGCGCGCTCCGCGCGGTCCGTGCAACGCGGACAGCGGCTTCGCCCGTCTGCTGGGCATGGGAACAGCACGAACTTTGCTCGGGTGGGGAACGGTCGCGGCGGCACTCGTCGCGCTGACCGGATGCGCGACGGCGGTGGCGGGTACCGGGTCGCCGGGGGAGCCCTCGTGCCTGCCGGCGGTTGCGCCGGCGGCGCCCGCCCCGCCGTCCGACCCGCCGCCGGAGGAGTCGGAGGCGCCGGCCGGCCGGCGGGTGATCGCCGTCGACGTCGGCCTCAACATGTGGATCGCGAGCTCGCACACGTCGCCGCTGTACCTGACGGTGTACGAGGACGGAACGGTGATCCGCTCCGAGGACGCGGGCGCTCACGACGAGCCGCTGCCGGCACTGACCATCGGCCGGATTGACGACTGCGTGCTCGACGATGCCGTCGCCCGGCTCGTCGACCTCGCCGGCGAGGACATGGGCGATCCCGGCGTCTCCGATCAGGGCACCACTCGGGTGTACGTCTGGCCGGACGGCGGGGCAGAGCCGCTCACCATCTCCGCGTACGCGCTCGGGCTCGGCGACGAGTACGTCGAGCCTGCACAGGCCGCGGCCCGCGGCCGGCTGTCGGCGACCATCAACGGGCTCGCCGGGGCGATGACGGAGGATCGGCGCTGGATCCCGGACCGGCTACGGGTCACCTGGTTCCGAAGCGCGACCCCGGACGCGACACTGGATGTCCTCGCCTGGCCGCTGGCCGATCGGATCGCGGATTACTTCCCGCGCGAGGACGACGCCGTCTCGTGCGCGGAGCTGTCCGGCGCCGAAGCGCGGGCTCTGCGGGCGGCACTCGGCCGCGGGGATGCCCGCTCCCGGTGGGACGACGGCGGGCGTGCGGGGCCGGCGATGCTGGTTATCGGAGTGCTGATGCCTGGGCAGGAGGCGTGCCGGGCGGCGTAACGGGCCGGGCGCCGCGAAAAGCCGCGGCACCGCATCCGGGAACACGTAGACTGGTCGAGCCGTTGAACCTGACGGTGCCAGGCCGCTGGAATCGGGCTGGGCGTCACCACCGACACGGGGGTGATCGGTTTCGACAGTGGATGTCGAGTGAGGAGAAGCGGGCCGAGGAAGGCGACGATGAGCTCGTTAACCATCCGTCGCAAAAAAATCAAGCGCCGACAACAGTCAGCGCGACTACGCCCTCGCCGCCTGAGCGAGTAAGTAGTCCGTCAGACCGGAGGGCCTCCGCTCCGGATCCTGGCGCCAGCTAGGAGGATCACCGAAGGGCCCGGTCGCGGGGCCCGGAGGGACATCTCACAGCGACTGGGCCTGTCGCACCAGCACGTTCGCATGACTGGTGGGGCCGAGTAGGGACGACGCGGACTGCGCCCGGAGAAGTCCTCACAGAGCAACGCTGGACGCGGGTTCAATTCCCGCCACCTCCACCGGCACGACGACGAACGCCCCGCCCGACCGGCGGGGCGTTCCTCTTTTTTCCGCCGCAGCGGCTCGAGCCTGGGACAGGCCGGTTGATCAGCCCGGGGGAGCGGGCTTCTTGGGGCGGTTCTTCGAAGCCTTGTCCGGCCGCCGTTTGCTCGTCGACGGAGGCGCGGACGGGTCGGCGGTCATCGCCTCGAGATCCTCGCGCAACCGGTCCATCTCGCCGCGCAGGTAGTCCCGGGTGGCGACCTCGCCGATGGCCACCCGCAGCGCCGCGAGCTCGCGCGCCAGGAACTCGGTGTCCGCCTTCGTCTGCGCGGACCGGGCGCGGTCCTCCTCGAGGGTGATCCGGTCGCGGTCGTCCTGCCGGTTCTGCGCCAGCAGGATGAGCGGCGCGGCGTAGGCCGCCTGGGTGGAGAACGCCAGGTTCAGCAGGATGAACGGGTACGGATCCCAGCGCAGGCTGACCGCGAAGAGGTTCAGCGTGATCCAGATGATGACGATGAGCGTCTGCCAGAAGAGAAACGTTCCGGTGCCGAGGAACCGGGCCAGATTCTCGGAGAAGCGGCCGAACGTCTCCGGATCGAAGTCGAGCGAGAACCGCCTGCCGCTGCGCGGCTGGTCCAGCCGCCGGCGAGGCGGGGCATCAGCCATCCTCTACACCCTCCTCACGCCAGTTGTCGGGCAACAGGTGGTCGAGCACGTCGTCGACCGTGACCGCGCCGAGCAGATGGTCCTCCTCGTCCACCACCGGGGCGCAGACCAGGTTGTACGACGCGAAGAACCGGGTGACGTCGCCGAGCGCGGCCTGCGGCGACAACCGCGCCATCTCCGCGTCGAGCGCCCCGGCGACGAGCTCGAACGGCGGCTCGCGGAGCAGGCGTTGGGTGTGCACGCAGCCCAGGTACCGACCGGTCGGGGTCGCGGACGGCGGCCGGCTGACGAACACCATGGACGCCAGCGCCGGCGTCAGGTCCGGGGAGCGCACGCGGGCGAGCGCCTCGGCGATGGTGGCGTCGGGAGTGAGGACCACGGGCTCGGGTGTCATCAAGCCGCCCGCGGTGTCGGCGCTGTACTGCAGCAGCCGGCGCACCGGCGCGGACTCCTCGGGCTCCATCAGCTCGAGCAGCCGCTCCTTGATCGGGTCGGGGAGCTCGCCCAGGAGGTCCGCCGCGTCGTCGGGATCCATCGCCTCGAGCACGTCGGCGGCCCTGGCGTCGTCGAGGTGCGCCAGCAGCTCCATCTGGTCCTCGTCCGACATCTCCTGGATCACGTCGGCGAGCCGGTCGTCGTCGAGCGCGTCGGCCACCTCGTACCGCAGCTGCACGTCGAGGTCGCGCAGGATGCTCGCGGCGTCGGCCGCTCGGAGTCCCTCGAAGGACGAGAGCACCTGCTGCGCGCCGCGGATCGCCTGGCCGGTGAGCTGCGCCGGATCCAGCCCGCGGACGTCGGTCCACCCCACCACCTGCACCGGGGCCCGCCGCGCCATGGGCCGGGTGCGTGCCCGCACGGCGAGGCGCGACACCAGCCAGTCCCGGGTGCGGGTGCGCTCCATGGCGGCGTCCACGACGACCGCGGAACTGGCCGTGGTGCCGAGCTGGACGCGGGAGCCGATGAGCTGGCCGATCAGCCGCAGCTCGAGGGTGCGTTGCTCGAACCGGCGCAGGCTGACCGAGCCGGTGGCCAGCGCGACCGCGTGCGACTCGAGGCTGCTGACCCGCAGCATGGGCACGAAGATCGGCCGCCGCGTGGGCAACTCCACCACGAGCCCGAGCACCCGCGGCGGCTTGCGGTCCAGGCGCAGCGCGACGACCATGTCGCGCACCTTCCCGATGGACTCGCCGCTCGGGCCGAATACCGGCAACCCCGCCAGCTGGGCGACGAAAACGCGGGTGGTGGGGGCCACGGGATCAGGTTAGGGGGCGGTCTGGCCGGATCCGGCGCCGGGCGCGCGGAGCGTCGCGACCGCCCCTCGCTGCCGTGGTTTCCCATCCGACGTGCATCGGGCGGACAGCTCGCGTGCGTAGGGTGACGGGTTGATTGTTCCCCGGGTCCCGCCCGGGCCCCGTTCACAGACCCGCTTCATGGACCCTGTCCACCGGCCGACCCGAGGATTCGAAACGATGCGCCTGCGCGCTCTCCAAGCCTGCCTGTTCGGGATCGTCCCGCTTGTCGTGCTGGCGGCGTGCTCGTCGTCCGGCGATCCGACGCCCACCACGGGGACGAGCTCGGTGAGCCCGGCGGCCACCCTGGGCCCCGAGGTCCCGCCGGCCACGGCGGTCGCGGCGCCGGTGCCGGCCGACGAGCTGCCGACGGCGACCGGGGCATTCGGCGAGAAGCCGACGCTCACGTTCCCGTCCACGCCGCCGCCACCCAGCCTGCAGCGGGTGATCCTGTCGGAGGGCACTGGGCCGCTCACCCAGTCTGGCGACTGGCTGATCACCAACTACCTCGGTCAGAAGTGGGGCGGCGACGTCTTCGACAACTCCTACGACCGCGGTACGCCGAGCCCGTTCCAGATCGGGGTCGGCGCGGTGGTGCCCGGCTGGGACGTCGGGCTGGTCGGAGTGCCGGTCGGCAGCCGGGTGATGCTGAGCCTGCCGCCCGCCGACGGCTACGGCGCGGCCGGGAACTCGGGCATCAACGTGACCGGGGACGACACGCTGGTGTTCGTGATCGACATCGTGCAGGCGATCGGCAAGGACGCGGGCGGCCAGACCGACGCGGTGCCGCAGCCCGCCCCGACCACGGGGCCCCAGGTCTCGGGCGCGCTGGGTGTGGCGCCGTCGATCACGGTGCCGGCGGGCACCGCGGAACCGACAGCGCCGTCCGTCACCGTGCTGGCCGCCGGCACCGGCCCGGCCGTGCAGGACGGCCAGGTACTCGTGCAGTACACGGCGGTCCCCTTCACCGGGGAGCCCGGTGAAGGCACTTGGCCCACCCCGGCCGATCCGGCGACGACCACGCCGGGCCAGGGGCCGCAGCAGCTGCCGGTCGCCGCCAACAACCCGTTCGCCGGTTTGGTCGGTGTGCCGATCGGCAGCCGCGTGCTCATCCAGGTCCCGGGCCAGCCGGACCAGCAGACCGGGCAGCCGGGACCCGCGCTCGCCGCCGTGGTCGACCTGCTGTACCAGACCGTGGTCACCCCGCCGACGACCGCGTCGTCCTCCGTTCCGACGGCGCCCACCGGCGGGTGACGTGAGCACCGACGACGTCCCACCCGGTGACGAGCTCACCGACCGACCGGCCACCCGCACGGTGGTACTGGACGTCCTCGGGCTGCTCGCCCGGCTGGGCCTCGGCGTCGTCTGGCTGCTCTCCGGCATCCCGAAGGCCCTGGATCCGCGGGAGACCATCGTCGCCGTCCGGGCCTACGACCTGCTGCCGGAGTCGCTGGTGCAGCCGGTCGCGGCGGTGCTGCCGTTCCTGGAGATCGCACTCGGGATCCTCCTGCTGCTCGGGCTCGCCACCCGGCTGGCCGCCGTGCTCTCCGCCGTCGTGCTGCTCGTCTTCATCGGCGGCGTCATCTCGGCGGCCGCACGCGGCCTGTCCATCGACTGCGGGTGCTTCGGCGGTGGCGGGACGGTCGCCCCCGGCGAAACCGCGTACGCCGCGGAGATCGTCCGGGACGTGGGGTTCCTGGCGCTGGCGGCGTATCTCATCTGGCGCCCGGACACGCCGTTGTCCATCGATCGACTGGTCCGCCGCCGGGTCGCCGACCCGGCATAGTAGAAGTGCGGGCCCAGCGCCGAACGCCGGCGCCGGGCCACCCGCGAACCACGGGCCGCGCGCCCGGTGCATCGAGGAGGATCGCCCCGTGGCGAACAGCAAGGGCGGACAGCCGCGCACCCCCCGGCCCGCGCAAGGCGCCGGCGGGTCGAAGGGCGGAGGCACCGGCGGGGCGCAGGGCTCACCCAAGAGCGGCTCGAAGAGCAAGCCGCAGCAGCGCACCGCCAAGCCGATCGCCCGGTCGTCCGTGGCGCAGGCCCGCAAGTCCGGTACCAACAACCGCACCCAGCTCATCATCGGCGGGGTCGCCATCCTGCTGATCATCGCGGTGATCGTCTTCGGTCTGATCCTGAACAAGCGCGAGACCGCGGTGCAGGGCGAGGGCTACGGACCGTCGACGGTATCCGTGGCCACGGAGCAGAACGGCGTGGTCACCGTGTCGGCCCCCGAGGCGTCGGCCGGCGCCGCCACCATTGACGTGTTCGAGGACCCGATGTGCCCGGCATGCGCCCAGTTCGAGCAGCAGTTCGGGCAACAGATCAATCAGGCGGTCGACGAGGGCAAGCTCATCGTCAACGTGCACATGCTGAACTTCCTGAACCGGCAGTCCGCCTCCGGTGACTACTCGACCAGGGCGATCGCGGCCACGGTCTGCGTCGCGCAGAACAGCGGCAGCCAGCCGGGCGTCTACCTGAACTACAAGGAGAAGCTCTTCGAGCCCGGCACCCAGCCCGCGGAGGGCGGCTCGTCCGACCTGTCCAACCAGCAACTCGCGGATCTCGCGACCGGCGCGGGGGCCTCCTCGGCCGCGGCCGACTGCATCACCTCGGGCTCGGGGGTGCAGGCCGCCGCGACGGCCGCCCAGGCGTCCCAGCAGACCCTGGCGTCGGCCGCCGGCGGGCAGGTCAGTACCCCGTCCGTGCTGAAGGACGGCGCGCCCATCAACCTCCCCGTTGACTGGCTGACGCAGCTCGTGGGCGGGTCCTGAGCGGCCGCCGACTGATTAGGCGGCGCCCCGCGGTCTTGGTAACCTGGCCGGGCACGTTGGGGCTGTGGCGCAGCTGGTAGCGCACAACACTGGCAGTGTTGGGGTCAGGGGTTCGAGTCCCCTCAGCTCCACCCGATGCGAAGGGACCAGGGCGCTCGCCGCCCTGGTCCCTTCCGCGTATCCGCGGGATGTCGCAGCCCCGGCCCGTCCCTCGATCGCGAGGTCGAGTTCAGTCGGGCAGCCCCCAGAACGCTCCGCGCAGCCCGACCTCGGCGAAGTACGCGTGCGCCTGCGCGGGCTCCCGGCGCCGGTACGGGCTGTCGAGCCGGCCCTCGTACCAGTGCGCGGCCAACCGCCACAGGGTGCCGAGGTCGAAGACGGACCCGCGGTCCTTGCCCGTGGTCTCCAGCCAGCCGTCGATGCACCGCTCCCCGCAGAAGATCCGCTGGTGGCCGCAGGTGAACACGACGTCGTCCCAGATCCGGGAGGTCGGCACGAGGAAGTGCGCGAGCTGATCGCCGCCCGGCGGCGCGTCGGCGGTGACCGTCCAGGCGTGCGCGGCGCCGCAGCCGGGGCAGGTGGTGGCGACGAGCACGCTCGGCTCGTCGGGCACGAGGTGCGGGATGGCGAACGAGTCCCACGCGCAGCCGCCCCAGTAGAGCCTGCGCCGGCCCATCACCGAGAAGTGCAGGTTGATCGCCGCGAACGGATGGGCCATGACGATCTCGCCGTCGGGCCCGTTGACTCCGTCGCCGAGCACGATGTGCCGCTGCGCGGACAGTTCCGCGTACGCGCGGTCGACGGCGTCCGCGTCCAGGCCCGCGCCCGCGGCCGCATCGGCGCGGCTCGCAGCCGACCCCGTCTCCGCGAACCTGCGGTAGACGAAGCGGCGCACGCGCTCCGCCGCGTCCTGCTGGCTGCCGGGTGCTGGCGTCACGGCCACGAGGTTCTCCGATCGGTGCGTCGTCTCCTGGCCAGTCGCGCCGGCGCCGGGCCGGCCGCGGACGAGAATGCCGCCCATGTGGGAGTCACTGTCCGTGCCCGCCGCGATCTTCGCCGCGCTGGCCGCGCTGGTGCACGTCTACATCTTCGTGCTCGAGTCCATCGTGTTCCGCCGCAGCGGCCACCGGGTCTTCGGCCTGCGCTCGGAGGACGTGCCCGCCGCCCGCGACTGGGCCTACAACCAGGGCTTCTACAACCTCTTCCTGGCGATCGGCGCCCTGCTCGGAGTCGCCCTGTCCTATTCCGCGAACGCCGGCGTCGCCGGCGCCGGGGTCGGCATGGCGGTGCTCGCCACCGCGTCGATGCTGGCGGCCGCGGTCGTGCTGGTCACCGACCGGCCGTCGATGCTGCGCGCCGCGGCCGTGCAGGGGCTGCTCCCGCTCCTCGCCCTCGTGTCCTGGCTCGTCTGGGGCTGAGCCCGAGGGCAGCGCTCGCGTCGGTGCCCGCGACCGCGCCCGCCGCGCGCATCACCGGCCCCGCGGAAATCCCGGCCCGGCGACATCCGGTCGGCCCGCGAACCGGGTACTAGGGGCATGATCACCCGGGCATCACCCCGGGCGATCACGAAGAAGCCACGACACCGGCCCTGAGACGGTGACTCGCGGCATGTCGGACTAAGCTTCGAGACGTCGCGGCGCCCGGCTCGGGGCCCCGGGACACGAGAGCGCGCCGATCCGCTGGAGGTCAACTTGACAGCCGTTGCCCCCCGCCCCGTGGTGACCCGGCCGTATCCGGTCACCCGGTCGCCGCGCGGTTCGAAGTTCCTGGGGTACCTGCACACGACGGACCCCAAGGTCCTCGGCGTCATGTACATCACCACCGCCTTCTCCTGGTTCATGATCGGCGGGGCGATGGCGCTGTTCATGCGCGCTGAGCTCGGCCAGCCGGGCATGCAGTTCCTCTCGCCCGAGCAGTACAACCAGCTGTTCACCATGCACGGCACGATCATGCTGCTGTTCTACGCAACGGCCATCGTGTTCGGCTTCGCCAACTTCGTGCTGCCGCTGCAGATCGGCGCGCCGGACGTCGCCTTCCCGCGGCTGAACGCGCTGGCCTATTGGCTGTACTTCTTCGGCGCCATCATCTCGACCTCCGGCTTCTTCACGCCCGGTGGGGCGGCCGCCTTCGGCTGGACCGCCTACACGCCGCTGTCCGGCATCGACGCGTCACCGCAGGTCGGTGGCGACCTGTGGATCATGGGCCTCGCGGTCTCGGGGCTCGGCACGATCCTGGGCGGCGTCAACATGATCACCACGGTGGTCTGCATGCGCGCCCCCGGCATGACGATGTGGCGGTTGCCGATCTTTACCTGGTCGATCGTGGTGACGTCGGTACTGGTGCTGATCGCGTTCCCGATCCTGACCGCCGCGCTGATGGGCCTCGCATCCGACCGGCACTTCGGGTCGCACGTGTTCGACCCCGCCAACGGCGGCGCGATCCTCTATCAACACCTGTTCTGGTTCTTCGGGCATCCCGAGGTGTACATCATCGCCTTGCCCTTCTTCGGGATCATGTCCGAGGTGATACCCGTGTTCTCCCGAAAACCCCTGTTCGGGTACCGGGGCATGATCTACGCGCTGCTCGGCATCGCCGCGCTCTCCGTGGCCGTCTGGGCGCACCACATGTTCGCGACCGGCGCGGTGCTGCTGCCGTTCTTCAGCTTCATGACGTTCCTCATCGCGATCCCGACCGGGCTGAAGTTCTTCAACTGGATCGGCACGATGTGGCGCGGCCAAGTCACGTTCGAAACACCCATGCTCTTCGCCGCCGGGTTCCTCGTGACGTTCCTCTTCGGCGGCCTCACGGGCGTCATCCTGGCCGCCCCCGCCCTCGACTTCCACGTCTCCGACTCGTACTTCGTCGTCGCGCACTTCCACTACGTGCTGTTCGGCACCATCGCGTTCGCCACCTACGCCGGCATCTACTTCTGGTTCCCGAAGATGACGGGGCGCTTCCTGGACGAACGGCTCGGCAAGCTGCACTTCTGGACCACGTTCATCGGGTTCCACCTGACGTTCCTGATCCAGCACTGGTTGGGCAACATCGGCATGCCGCGGCGGTACGCCGACTACCTGCCCACCGACGGCTTCACCGTGTACAACACGATCAGCACGATCGGCGCCTTCGTGCTCGGCTTCTCCACGATCCCGTTCATCTGGAACGTGATCCGGTCGTGGCGGTACGGCGAGATCACCACCGCGGACGACCCGTGGGGCTACGGCAACTCGCTGGAGTGGGCGACGAGTTCGCCGCCGCCTCGGCACAACTTCCTGTCCCTGCCCCGCATCCGGTCGGAGCGGCCGGCCTTCGAGCTGCACCACCCGTACATGCTCGAGCGCATGCGCGCCGAGGCTCATCCGAAGCGCGGCTGGAAGCCGCTCGACGAGGCCGAGGCCAGCCCGCACCTGCAGATCAAGGAAGACCAGGGCTCGGGATCGGGAACCGCTCCGTTCGGTCAGTGACGGCCCGGCATCCCGGCGCGCGTCCTCGCGCTGCCGCGGAGGGGGCTGCGTGTCCTCGGTCCTGATCACGGTGACCGGCGCCGACCACCCGGGCGTCACCGGCGTGCTGTTCTCGGCCCTCGCGTCCCACCGGGTCGAGGTTCTCGACATCGACCAGGCGGTCATCCGCGGGCAGCTCACGCTCGGCGTGCTGGTAGGCACCCCGGAGGACCCGGAGGGGCTGCAGGAGGACGTCGAGCAGGCGATGGCGTCCGTCGGCATGACGGTGCGGGTCGCGATCGACCCGCCGGGCGACGGCCGGCGCCGGCTGCCCAGCCATGCGGTGGTGGTGCTGGGCCGGCCGCTCCGCGCCCGCGCCATCGGCATGCTGTCGCAGCGCTTCGGCCGGATCGGCGTGAACATCGAGTCGATCAAGCGCATCGCCGACTACCCGGTGACCGGCCTCGAACTCGCCGTCCTCGCCCCCGACGACGATGCGCTGCGGGCCGCCGTCGTCGAGGTGGGCGCCGCCGCCGGGGTCGACATCGCGGTGGAACGGATGGGCATCGCCCGCCGCGCCAAGCGACTGATCGTCTTCGACGTCGACTCCACGCTCATCACCGGCGAGGTGATCGAGATGCTCGCCGACCACACCGGCACCCGGTCGCGGGTGGAGGAGATCACCGCGGCCGCCATGCGCGGCGAGCTCGACTTCGCGGATTCGCTGCGGGCCCGCGTGGCCATGCTCGAGGGGCTGGACGCCGCCGTGCTCGACGAGGTCGCCGCCGGTCTCGTGCTCACCCCCGGCGCACGCACCACGGTGCGCACGCTCAAGCGGCTGGGTTACCGGTGCGGCATCGTCTCCGGCGGCTTCACCCAGGTCACCCGGCACCTCGTCGAGGACCTGGAACTGGACTTCGCGGCCGCCAACACCCTCGAGGTGGTCGACGGGCGGCTCACCGGGCGCGTCGTCGGCGAGATCGTCGACCGCGCCGGCAAGGCCCGCGCGCTGGCCCGGTTCGCGGCGGAGACGGGCGTCGCGCTCAACCAGACCGTCGCGGTCGGCGACGGCGCCAACGACATCGACATGCTCTCGGCGGCGGGACTCGGCATCGCGTTCAACGCCAAGCCCGTGGTTGCCGGGTTCGCCGACACCACGCTCAACCAACCGTTCCTCGACCCGGTGCTGTTCATCCTCGGCATCTCGCGGGACGAGATCGAGGCCGCCGACGCTGCGGACGGCACGCTGCGCCGGGTGCCGCTGTGACGGATCCGGATCCCGCGGCGGCGGCCGGCGCGGAGCACCCGGACGGCGATCGGCCGGCGATGGGCGAGGCACTCACCCCGCTCCGCGAGCGGTACGCGCACTGGCTGCGGCTGTCGGAGTCGGACGTGGCGCGCGATCGCGAGGAGGCGGCCGAGGACGTCCGCGCGATGCAGATCGTGCTCCGGCTGGAGCGCGCAGATCCACCCTCCTGGCACCGCGCCGTGGCACTCGCGGCGGCGGGGGCCGCGGCGATCTGCCTGGATCCGCGCAGCGACCCGGACGGCGAGTGGTACCCGGCGGTCCGCGACTACTGCCGCGGTCACATCCGCAAGGTGACCCGGCGCGCCCGGGCCGGCCACTGGGCGGCCGCCCAGGATCTGCCCGGCCGCACCCTGCGCGACGGTGGGACCGAGATCCGCGTCCTGGTACCTGGTCTCGCGAGTGAGCTGGACGGCAGGATCTCGCGTCTGCAGGTGGGCGGCACCGACGTGCCCGTCGACGCGCCGCCGGAGCCGTCCCGCGATCCGGCCACCGACCCGGCTAGCGATCCGGCCGAGGCTCTCCGGCTCTGGGTGCCGGCCGCGATCGGCATGACCGTGGGCAAGGCGATGGCCCAGTCCGGCCACGCCGGCATGATCATGGCGGCGCTGCTGGCCGGCGAGGGCGAAGAAGGCCGCGCCGCGCTCGACCGATGGCGCGACGCGGGATACCCGGTGACCGTCCGGCGGGTGGACGGCACCGCCTGGGGCGAGGTCTCCGCCGGCCTCGCCGACCAGGCCGCGGCGTGGCAGCGGCACGGTGTGCTCGCCGTCCGGGACGCCGGCTTCACCGAGGTCGCGCCCGGCACCATCACCATGATCGGCCGTCGGCCCGGGGCCTGACTCCGCTGCCCGACCCTGGCCGATCAGCCAGCCTGGGTGAGCCAGAGCACCCCGTACGGATGCAGCCACACGTTGCCGTCCGGCCCCGGGTGAATCCGGTTGCCGCTCAACGCATCCACGCCCCCGGCCAGGCCCAGCTCGGCCAACCGCCAGCCCGGGAACGGCCGCCAGGAGTCCGTCACGTTGAACAGCTCCAGCAACGGGCCGAGCGGGTGCCGGCGGAGCACGGGCAGGACGCCGGGATCCGCGACGGGGGCCACCTCCGCGGCGACGGTGGCCTCCAGGTGCGGGAGGGCGGCGCGAGCGGCGGCCAGGTGCCGGATGCCGGCGAACACCCGGCCCTCCACCGTCGACGGGTCGTGACGCCGCTCGGCGACCTGCCAGTCCATCCGCGGCCGGTGCGCCCACCGGTTGTCGTCGGCGTGCCCGGGCTCGTCGGCCCAGCGGGGGTCGTTGACGGCGGCGAGCTCGTCGCCCATCCAGATCACCGGGATTCCGCCCCAGCCCATGACGATGGCGTAGGCGAGGAACATCCTGCCGACGACCATGTCGACCTCCGCCGGGGTGACCGCGGCATCGCGGCCGGCGAGGCTGGCGGCGCTGCCGCTGATCCGCCGGTCGCCGGTCTGCGGATTGGCCTGGAAGACCAGGCCGCGCGCCGGGGTGCCCGGGTGGATGCCGGCGTAGTAATCGGACAGGAACGAGCGGTGCCAGAACCCGTTGAGGCCGACCGCGGCGGCATCCGCATCGTCGATGGCCCAACCGATGTCGTCGTGGCAGCGGAGGTAGGTGACCCACGTGGTGGACGATGGCACGGGTGGGATCGCACGCAGCGCGTGGGCGGCGAGGGTGACGTCCCGCGTTGCGAGCATCGACCAGATCTGCACCATCAGGCTGTTGTGGTAGGCGATGTCGCTGACCTTGCCGTGGTGTGCGCCCTGGCCCAGGTAGTGCACGAGATCGCGCGGCGCGACGATCGCCTCGGCCTTGAAGAGCACGGCGGGGCAGGCGATCCGGGCGACCGCCCGCAGGGCCTGGGTGATGGCGTGCACCTCCGGCTGGTTCTGGCAATTGGTGCCCAGCCGCTTCCAGACGAACGCGATCGCATCGAGTCGGAGCACCTCGACGCCGGCGTTTGCCAGGAACAGGACGATGTCGGCGTACTCGGCGAACACGTCGGGGTTGGCCCAGTTGACGTCCCACTGCCAGGTGTTGAACGTGGTCCACACCCAGCCGTCCATCTCGGGGGAGTAGCTGAAGCTGCCGGGCGCGAAGTCTGGGAAGATCTCCGGCAGGGTCGCCTCGTAGCGGTCGGGCTCCGCGCGATCGGCGAACACGTAGAAGTAGTCGCGATAGTGCGGATCGCCGTCCCGTGCCGCCTGCGCCCAGTCGTGCTCGGCCGCGACATGATTCAGCACCAGGTCCATCACCAGGCTGATGCCGGACCGGCGCAGCGCCGCGGCCAACGCGCGCAGGTCGTCGAAGCTTCCGAGATCCGCGCGCACGGAACGATAGTCGGCGACCGCGTAACCGCCGTCGCTGTCGCCCTCCCTGGGCTGCAGGAGCGGCATCAGGTGCAGGTAGGTGACGCCGAGTTCGCTCAGGTAGTCGATCGTGGTCGGGACGATCTGGAGGGCGCCGGCGAACCGCTCGGCGTAGGCCGCGTAGCCGAGCATGCTCTCGTCCTGGAACCACGCCGGGTCGAGCGTGCGCATCATGTCCAGGGCCGAGAGCTCGGGGTCACGCTCCCGGTACGCCGTGGCGGCCATCCGGGTCAGCCGGAGTTCCAGCCCGCGCACCTGGTCCGTCTTGTACACGGCGGCGAGGCCGTCGTGCAGGTCCGACCACCAGCGGTCCAAGCGGAGCCGGAACAGCTCCCGGCGGTGATCTGGCTCGCCGCCCAGCTCCTGCTCGGCAACGGCGTGCACGTCGGCAGGGGCGGACAGCATGGGCGGAATTCTGCCGTAGCGGCGCGCGCGGCGCCGGAATGCCGACCACGCTCCGACGCGTCACGCCGGTTCGCTTCGTCGCCGTCCGGACGGCCGACGGCGACGAACCGGACGGACACCGCACGGCCGGACGAACGTCGCTGCCACCTAGTATCGAACTCAGACCGCCAACGTTGGCCCTCGGCGCCGTCGGCGGGCAGCGGACACGAGAGAGGGGACCCGGCATGGTCGACCGGCCGCGCCGCCCGACCATGAACGACGTCGCCCGCTCGGCCGGCGTCAGCCTCAAGTCGGTGTCCCGGGTGATCAACGACGAGGTCGGCGCGTCGCCGGCGACCCGCGAGCGGGTGCTCCAGGCGGCTCGGAGCCTCGGTTACCGCCGCAACGACGCCGCGCACGCGCTGCGCCGCTCCGACGGCCGGTCGGCGTCCGTGGGCCTGGTGCTCGAGGACATCGCCAACCCGTTCGCGTCGGCGCTCAACCGGGCGGTCGAGGACGTGGCGAGCGCGCAGGGCAGCCTGGTCCTCGCGGTCAGCACGAACGCCGACCCCGACCGCGAGGAGTCTTTGGTATACCGGCTTCTCGCCCGCGGCGTCGACGCGCTGGTGATCATGTCGTGCCGCCGCGACCACCAGTTCCTGCAGCCCGAGATCGACCGCGGCGTGCCCGTGGTGTTCGTCGATCGCCCGCCGCGCCGGCTGGCCTGCAACGCCGTTCGGGTGGCCAACAGCAAGGGCGCGCACGACGCGACGGCCCACCTGATCGCCCACGGGCACCGGCGGATCGCCTTTCTCGGCGACCGGCCGTCCCTCTACACGGCGGACGAGCGGATGCGCGGCTATCTGCGCGCGCTGCGGGACGCCGGGATCGAGCCCGACCCTGCGCTGCAGTGGCGCGGCCGGGCGGACACCGGCGACGCGGCCGCCGGGATGTCCGGCATGCTCGAGCTGGAGGATCCGCCCACGGCCGTCTTCGCGGCGCAGAACCTCATCACCGTGGGCGTGCTCGCCGCGCTGAAGAAGCGGCGGCTGCACCGCCGGATCGCGGTGATCGGCTTCGACGACCTCGACCTGGCGGAGGTGGTGGACCCGCCGCTCACGGTGATCGAGCAGGACCCGGGGAGCATCGGGCGGCTGGCCGCCGAGCAGATCTTCCGGCGGCTCGCGGGCGACGACTCTGCGGCGAAGGACGTGGTGACCCCGGTGCGGCTGGTGGCGCGAGGCTCCGGCGAGATCCCTGGACCGTTCGCGCAGCGGTGACGCCGGCCCGAATCCGCACGTGGTGCCGGGAGTCAGTCGACGACGGTGACCCCGGCCTCGCGCATGGCCGCGATCGCGGCCGCCGCGTGACCCGGTTCCAGCTCGACGAACCGGGTCAGCGAGAGCGGCACCGTGACCTGGTAGCCGAGCCGGATCCCGTCGATCGCCGTCGACTTCACGCACCAGTCGCCGGCAAGGCCGACCACGGTGATCCGCATGATGCCGTTCTCGTCGAGCAGCGCCGACAGTTCGGTCTCGCGGTGCGTGCCGGACGGCAGGTGCAGCACCGAGAATCCCGAATAGCCGTCCTCGGGACCCGAGCCCTTGCGGATCACCGGACCGCGCACGGGGATCCCCGGCAGGAAGTCGGCGCCGTGCCCGTCCATCACGCAGTGGTCGGGCCAGAGCCCGCCGTGCCGGGCGAAGTGCGGGGTCACCGCCGGATGCCAGTCCTGCGTGTAGATCACGGTGCCGCCGGCCGCGGTCCAGTCCAAGATGAGCTGCCGGACCGGCTCGATGATCTCCTCGGCGCCGCGCACGTACAGCGAACCGCTGGGATCGCCGAAGTCGTGCTGCATGTCGACCACCAGGAGGGCGTGATCGGCGGCAGGGTCGGCGACAGGGTTCGCACGGTCTCCGGCGGGTGTGCTGGTCATCGGTCCTCCTCCGATCAGGTTCCGATCAGGTTCCGATCAGGTTCCGATCAGGTCCGATCAGGCGTCACACGAACGTCGTGGGCAGAGCGGGTTCGCCTGACGAGAGCTTGAGTCCCTCCCAGGGCAGGCTGCGCAGCATCGCGGTCAGGTGCGACCGGGACTCCGCCAGTGTCGGTCGGTCCGCCGCCGGTTTGCCCGCGCGCACCACCGGCACGGGGAGCACGCGGTCGCCGTCGTCCGTCTCCGGCGCGGGACCGGCTGTCCGGTAGACGATCTCCTCGGTCGCGGTGCCGGATCGCTTGTGCCGCCGCAGCGCCGACTTCCGCCCGCCGTGGGACACCTTGTGCTCACTGCGCTTCTCGACGGCGCGGCCGTCCACGTCGACGAGCTTGTAGACCATGCCGGCGGTGGGTGCGCCGGACCCGGTGACGAGCGACGTGCCGACCCCGTACACGTCGACCGGCTCGGCGCGCAGGGCTGCGATCGCGTACTCGTCGAGGTCGCCCGACAGCACGATCCGGGTGTCGTGGGCGCCCAGGCCGTCGAGCTGGTCCCGCGCCTGCCGGGTCAGCACGCCGAGGTCGCCGGAGTCGATGCGCACCGCACCGAGCCCGGGGCCGGCCACCTCGATGGCGGTGGCGATGCCCTGGGTGATGTCGTAGGTGTCGACCAGCAGCGTGGTGCCGACGCCGAGGGAGGCGACCTGCGCCGCGAACGCGGCCTCCTCGGTGTCGTGCAGCAACGTGAAGGCGTGCGCCGCCGTGCCCGTGGTCGGGATCCCGTACCGGCGGCCGGCCTCGAGGTTCGACGTGGACGAGAAGCCCGCCAGGTAGGCGGCTCTCGCGGCCGCCACGGCCGACTCCTCGTGCGTGCGGCGCGATCCCATCTCGATCAGCGGCCGGCCCGCCGCGGCCGACGACATCCGGGCAGCGGCCGAGGCGATCGCGCAGTCGTGGTTCATGATCGACAGCACCAGCGTCTCGAGGACCACCGCCGACGCGAACGTGCCGGTGATGGTGACGATCGGCGAGCCAGGGAAGTACAGCTCGCCCTCCGGATAGGCGTCGATGTCGCCGTCGAAGGAGTACCCCGCAAGGAAGTCCAGCGTCCTTCGGTCGACCACGGTTTCCAGGGCGGCCAGCTCGGCGTCACCGAAGATGAAGTGCGGCAAGGCATCCACGATCCGGCCGATGCCGGCGACGACACCGTAGCGGCGGCCAGCCGGCAGTCGCCGGGCGAACACCTCGAAGGTGCAACCGCGGTCCGCGGCGCCGTCGGCGAGCGCCGCCTGCAGCATCGTCAGTTCGTACCGATCGGTCAGCAGCGCCGTGGAGAACGGATCGCCCCCAGTGCCCATCGGCGAAGCCTACGACCCGGGGCGGTGGCACCGTCGGCCGCCGGGGCGGGGACGTGGGAGACTGGATACGTGTCGAGGTTCGAGATCCGACCCTGGACTGTTCGGCGGGAGAACCGGCCGATGGCCCGGTTCGCGCCGCCACCCCGGATCACCGCGCAGGCCGGCGCCGCCGCCCCGGCGCCCGACACCATTCAGGTCACCGAGACCGAAAACGCCACCGACGCCCCCTGGGTGACCATCGTCTGGAACGACCCGGTCAACCTGATGTCCTATGTCACCTACGTCTTCCAGAAGCTCCTCGGCCACCCGCGGCCGAAGGCCGAGTCGCTGATGCTGGACGTGCACCACAAGGGCCGCGCCACCGTGTCGTCAGGTCCGCGGGAGAAGATGGAGGCCGACGTGGCCAAGCTCCAGGGCGCCGGCCTGTGGGCCACGATGGCCCGCGACAGCTGACCCGTGGTCCCGTTCCACCGGCGGTTCGGCAGGTACGCCGCGACGTTCGAGGCTACCGAGGCAAGGCTGATCGCCGACCTGGTCGACCAGGTCCGCCATCTGCTCGCCGAACGGCGCGCGGAGACGCCCGAGGATCCGCTCGCCGCGCTGACCGGGATGACCGTGGGCCCGTCCACCGCCCCGGAGGACCCCGCCGTGGCCCGGTTGCTGCCCGACTTCCACGCCGAGGACCACGACCTGTCCGCCGGCCTGCGGGTGCTGCACGAGCCGGAGGTCATCGCGATGAAGGACGCGGCCGCCGTGCGGCTGCTGGACACGCTGCCGCGCGGCGGCGGCACCGTGCGGCTCGACCAGGACACCGCCGAGGCGTGGATGCGCGCGCTGAACGACGTCCGGCTCGCGCTCGGGGTGCGGCTGGAGATCACCGAGGACGACATGGAGCCCCCGGCGCTCGACGACGGGACCGACCCGTCGGACGACCCCATCGCTGCGATGTTCGCCACCTACCGCTGGCTCTCGGCCGTCCAGGATTCCCTGGTCACGGTCATGATGGACTGATCGCCGGGCCGGGTTCGGCCGGGACAGCCGCGTACGCCGATGCGGGCCGCGGGCGCGGCGCTGGATACGCTGGTCGGCGTGTTGCGGATACCCGCCGAGATGGTGGACGAGATCGTGGCGCACGCCAAGGCGGACCATCCGGACGAGGCGTGCGGCATCATCGCGGGCCCGGCCGGCTCCGACCGGCCGACGCGGCTGGTCCGCATGATCAACGCCGAGCGGTCCCCGACGTTCTACCGCTTCGACTCCGGTGAGCAGTTGCGCCTCTACCGCGAGCTGGACGCCCGCGACGAGGAGGTCGTGGTGGTCTACCACTCGCACACCGCGACGGAGGCGTATCCCAGCCGCACGGACGTCTCCTATGCCGGTGAGCCCCAGGCCCACTACGTCCTGGTCTCCACCCGTGCGCCCGACACCCAGGAGTTCCGCTCCTACCGGATCGTCGACGGGGTGGTGCGCGAGGAGGACGTGGAAATTCTCCCGGCCGGTTCCGTCGTTGCACCTGACGGGCGCGTCGGCCCTGTCGGTGCGGCCCCGGCGGCCGGCCGGCGCTCGCCCGCCGGCACCTGATCCGGAACACCCCGACCCGCCCGACCCAGAGCCCGCCCGCGAGGAGACCCCATGACCGTATCCGTGTCCGTCCCGACCATCCTGCGCCCGGTGACGAAGGGTGAGAAGACCGTCACCGCAGACGGTTCCACCCTCGCCGAGGTGATCACGGACCTGGACAGCCGCTACTCGGGCCTCGGCGACAGGCTGGTGAAGAACGGCGCGCTGCACCGGTTCGTGAACATCTACGTCAACGACGAGGACGTCCGGTTCACCGGCGGCCTCGAGACGGCGATCGCGGAGGGGGACAACGTGACGATCCTGCCTGCCGTCGCCGGAGGCGACAATCGGGCGCGAGTCGCCGGAGGCGACAATCGGGTGCGAGTCGCCGGAGGCGACAATCGGGCGCGAGTCGCCGGAGGCGACCGTCGCGCGTCCGTCGCCGGAGGCTGAGGGATTGATGGCGCGCTACGACAGCCTGATCGACGCCGTGGGCGGCACGCCACTCGTCGGCCTGCCGCGGTTGTCGCCGACCCCGTCGGTCCGGCTCTGGGCCAAGCTCGAGGACCGGAACCCCACGGGCTCGATCAAGGACCGGCCGGCGCTCGCGATGGTGGCGGCGGCGGAGGCGGCGGGACGGCTCCGGCCGGGCTGCACGGTGATCGAGCCGACCAGCGGCAACACGGGCATCTCGCTGGCGATGGTGTGCCGCGTCAAGGGCTACCGGCTGATCTGCGTGATGCCGGAGAACACGTCGGAGGAGCGCCGGCTGCTGCTCCGGGCGTACGGCGCGCAGATCATCTCCTCGCCGGCGGCCGGCGGCTCGAACGCCGCGATCGCCATGGCGAAGGAGCTGGCCGCCGACCACCCCGACTGGGTCATGCTGTACCAGTACGGCAACCCCGGGAACGCCGAGGCGCACTACGCGACCACCGGTCCCGAGCTGCTCGCGGACCTGCCGACCATCACGCACTTCGTGGCCGGGCTCGGGACGACCGGGACGCTCATGGGCGTCGGTCGCTACCTGCGCGAGAAGGTGCCGGACATCTCGATCGTGGCCGCCGAGCCGCGGTACGGCGAGCTGGTCTACGGCCTGCGCAACCTGGACGAGGGCTTCGTGCCCGAGCTGTACGACCCGTCGGTGCTCACCTCCCGATTCTCGGTGGGTCCGGACGACGCCGTGCGCCGGACACGGGAGCTGCTCGAGGTGGAGGGCATCTTCGCGGGCATCTCGACCGGAGCGATCCTGCACGCCGCGCTGGGCATCGCGGCCCGCGCGGTGCGCGAAGGCGCGGAGGCGGACATCGCGTTCGTGGTCTGCGACGGCGGCTGGAAGTACCTGTCGACGGGCGTGTACCAGGCCGGCGACGACGCCGACGCGGCGAGGGGTCTCGAGGGCCAGCTCTGGGCGTGAGCCCTCGGCCCTGAGGCTGGAATTCCCAGGGTTTGCCCTGATCTGCCGGCGCCAGGGCGTCAGTAGCCTGGTGCCATGACGATGCCTGCGTCCCAGCCGTACGACGGCTCGTACGAGCCGACGCCGATGCCCTCGTTCAGCGGACCAGGCGGCGGGTTGGCGCCTACCGGCGGCGCAGCCCCGGCCAAGCGTGGCGGACTGCCGCCCCTGCAGCAGCGCATCAAGCCCGCGCTGATCGTGGTCGGTACGCTCGCCACGCTCATGCTCGTCGTCCAGTTGATCAACTGGACGACCAGCTACCGGCTCGACGAGTTCGGCATCGAGCCACGCGACTGGTCCGGGTTGTGGGGCGTGCTCGCCGCGCCCCTGCTGCACGGGTCATGGGCACACTTCCTGGCCAACCTCATCCCGCTCGTCGTGCTCGGCCTCGTCATCGCCCTGTCCGGCATCCGGCAGTTCGTCGCGGTCACCGTGCTGGTCTGGCTGGTCTCGGGCATCGGCGTCTGGCTGGTGTCGCCGTCGAATTCGATCACCGTCGGCGCGTCCGGCCTGGTCTTCGGCTGGCTGGCGTTCCTGATCGCGCGCGGCATCTTCTCCCGGTCGTGGCTGCAGATCGTCGTCGGCGTCTTCTTCCTGGCGCTCTGGGGCGGCCTGTTCTGGACGGGAATCGTCTCCGTCGCCGTCGCCGACATCACCGGCGTGGTGACCGTGTCGTGGCAGGCGCACCTGTTCGGCGCATTGGGTGGCCTGCTCGCCGCCTTCCTGGTCGGCCGCGCGGACGCGGGGCAGCAGAAGGCCATCGCGGCCTGACCGAGCACCCTCTTCCGCGGGGCGCCGGTACCGTCAGCGGCGTGAACGACGCACCGATCGGCATCTTCGACTCGGGCGTGGGCGGACTCACCGTCGCGCGGTCGATCATCGACCAGTTGCCCGGCGAACGGGTGCGGTACGTCGGGGACACCGCGAACGGGCCCTACGGTCCGCTGCCGATCGCAGAGGTGCGCAGGCACGCGCTCGCCATCGCCGACCGGCTGGTCGACGGTGGGGTCAAAATGCTCGTCATCGCGTGCAACACCGCCTCCGCCGCGTGCCTGGCCGACGCCAGGGAGCGGTATGACGTGCCGGTGGTCGAGGTGATCCGGCCCGCCGTGCGCCGAGCCGTCGCGGTCACCAGGACCGGCGACGTCGGGGTGATCGGCACCACGGCGACCATCGCCTCGGGCGCCTATCAGGACGCCTTCGACGCCGCCGCCGGGGTGCGCGTGCACGCGGTGGCGTGCCCGTCGTTCGTGGACTTCGTGGAGCGCGGCATCACCTCCGGCCGGCAGATCATCGGCCTCGCGCAGGCGTACCTCGGGCCGCTGCAGCGCACCGGGTTGGACACGCTGGTCCTCGGCTGCACGCACTATCCGCTGCTCACCGGCGCCCTCGCGCTGGTGATGGGCGAGGACGTCACGCTGGTGTCCAGCGCAGAGGAGACCGCCAAGGATGTGTACCGCCGGCTGACCGAGCTGGATCTGCTCGCCGGCGGACCCACCCCGCCGGGCCCGCACGAGTTCCTCGCCACCGGCGACCCGGAGCCGTTCGCCCGGCTCGGCCATCGGTTCCTCGGGCCGGAGATCAGCTCGGTCGCCGGGCTCACCACGGTCGGCTGAGCGAGGGCCGGGCCTGTCATCCGGCTCGGCTAGTGTCCGCGTCATGGTGCGAGCTGACGGCAGGGCCGACGACGAGCTGCGGGCGGTGCGGTTCACCCGCGGCTTCCAGACCAACCCCGCCGGGTCGGTGCTGGTCGAGTTCGGCGGCACGAAGGTGATCTGCGCCGCGTCGGTGGTCGGTGGCGTGCCGCGCTGGCGCAAGGGTTCGGGGTTGGGCTGGCTGACCGCGGAGTACGCGATGCTGCCGTCCGCGACGCACGAGCGCAGCGACCGGGAGTCGGTGCGCGGGCGGGTCGGCGGCCGCACCCACGAGATCTCCCGCCTGATCGGCCGTTCGCTGCGCGCGTGCATGGACCTGGCCGCGCTCGGGGAGAACACCATCTCGGTGGACTGCGACGTCATCCAGGCCGACGGCGGCACCCGCACGGCCGCCATCACCGGCGCCTACGTTGCGCTCGCGGACGCGGTCTCGTACCTGCGCGAGCGCTCGATGCTCAAGGACCCGCAGCCGCTGTCGTGCCAGATCGCGGCCGTCTCGGTGGGCGTGGTCGGCGGCCGGGTGCGGCTCGACCTGCCGTACGAGGAGGATGCCCGCGCCGAGGTCGACATGAACGTGGTCGCCACCGACACCGGCACGCTCGTCGAGATCCAGGGCACCGCCGAGGGCGCCACCTTCCCGCGGCGCACGCTCGACGCGATGCTCGACCGCGCGCTCTCCGGCATCGAGACGCTGACGCTGCTACAGCGCGAGGCGCTGGCGCTGCCGCCGGCCACGGGGCCATCCGTCGCCCGAGCCACGGCCGGACCGGCCGCGTGAGCCGGGTGTTGCTCGCCACCCGCAACGCCAAGAAGCTCGGCGAACTGCAGCGGATCCTCGGCGACACCGTCCGGGTGTTGGGCCTCGCCGACGTGGCCGCCTTTCCGGAGGAGCCCGAGACCGGCGCTACCTTCGAGGAGAACGCCGTGGCGAAGGCCGCGCAGGCGGCCGCCGCGACCGGCGAACTGGCCCTGGCCGACGACTCCGGGCTCGAGGTGGACGCGCTCCGCGGGATGCCCGGCGTGCTCTCGGCGCGCTGGTCGGGCCGGCACGGCGACGATCCGGCGAACACGGCGCTGCTGTTGGCTCAGCTCACGGACGTGCCGGACGAGCGGCGCGGGGCGGCATTCGTCTGCGCGCTCGCGCTGGCGGTTCCGGCGACTCGGCGTGGTGGCGGCGCGACCATGGTCGTGCGCGGCGAGTGGCGCGGCCGGATCGTCCGGGAACCGCGCGGCCGCAACGGTTTCGGTTACGACCCGGTCTTCGTGCCGGCGGAGTCGGACGCCGCCGGCGACGGCCGCACCTCGGCCGAGATGGAGCCCGACGAGAAGGATCGACTCTCGCACCGCGGGCGGGCGATCGCGGCGATGCTGCCGCGGCTCGAGGCGGCGCTGCACGCGGATTGAGGCGGCATCCCGATGGGCGCGGCGGTCCGGCCAAGAAAGCGCGGGTGACCGTCGGCGTAACGGTCACCCGCGCTCGGCGGGAGAACGACGGTACTGCTACGGGCGACCGCGCCGGCGGCCGACCGCGCGGGCGATCACGGCGGACAGGCTCGCGCCCAGCAGCGTCAGGCCGATCGCCAGCATCCAGCCGGTGATGCCCCAGAGGACCATCTCCGGGCGGGCGAACACGCCGTCGACGAAAGTGGCCACGCGGTCGGCGCCGTCGTAGGTCGCGAGCGACCATATGCCGGCCGCGGTGAGCGCCAGTCCGGGGATCAGCGTCGCCCAGGGTGACCAGCCGTTCAGGAGCACGGCGACGAACAGCAGGGCCGCGCCCGTCGCGGTGAACGCGATGTCCCACCCGGCGGGCTGGCCGAGCTGATTGATCATCGCGTCGTACACCCGGAAGCCGAACTCACCCAGCAGGTAGAGGCCGCCGGCGACCATCGCCAGCCCGAGCACGCCGCTGATCAGGCCGGCGATCGCGCGCGACTTCGTCCGGCGCGCGGACGTCGGCGGTTCGCTCTCGTCCGCGTCCGCGGGGACGCTGGGCGCGTAGGTGGTCGGGCGGCCGATCGCCAGGCCGGTGTCGTAGTCGTCGAAGCTGCTCGACGAGTAGCTGCTGGTGCCGCTCTCGCTGGGCAGTGGCTCGTAGGGGCTGCCGGTCCAGGTGGACACGCGGCTCTTCGAGGAGAACGTGGTGGTGCCGGCGACGCCCGGGTCGTCGTCGAGCGAATCGTCGCGGTAGGTCGTCGTGACGCCGCCGTCCGTGTCGTCGTACTCGCCGATGGTCGTGGCCGAGCTGTCCTGTCCGCTCATCTGTGCCCTTTCGTGGCGTGACCCGTCTGGTGCGCCCGTCCGCCCGGTGCGCGACGCTCGCGATCATCGTCCGCTGTGACGGACGTGACAGGTGGGACTTATGAGGCGCGTGTTGCAGATTCATCGCATGGTCTGGAACGTCCCCGACGAGGGCAGGCGTCGGCTCACGATGCTCGTCAGCGGTGACAGGCGCGGGTGCCCGGCGTCGTCCACGGCGACCAGGCGCAGATCTGCTACGGCAAGCAGCTGGCCTGGGTGAAGCGAGAACTACCTGACCCGCCCATGTCTCGGTCTGCTGACGCCGCCCGTCGACGCCCGATCAGGACTCGGGGCCGTCCTGGGTGATGCTGTTGCTGCCTCGGCCACCGTCGAGCAGGTCGACGCCCGGGCCGCCAAACAGGACGTCGTCACCGTTGGCACCGGTGACGGAGTCGTTTCCGAAACCGCCCAGCAGGACGTCGTTGCCGTTGGCGCCGGCGACGGCGTCGTTGCCGGCCCCGCCGCAGATCACGTCGTTGCCGTTGGCGCCGCTGATCACGTCGTTGCCGCCCAGACCCATGACCACGTCGTCGTTGTTGGTGCCCGTGAGCGTCTCGGCGGCGTTGGTGCCCTTGATGGTGGGCAGCAGGCCGTTGCAGCGCTCCTCGAGGTCGATACCGAGCACCAGCGGGTCGTGGTCGCTGGACCGGAACTGGTTCGGCGAGAACAGCGCCGGGTCGCCCGTGTACTGGTAGGCGAAGGACTCGACGGAGTTGATGTTCCAGTGCGCCACGTCGGTGATCTTGGCGGTCACCGAGGCGGTGCCGAACGCGTGGTCCAGCGAGCCCGACAGCTCGTCGAACACGTAGCTGTAGCGACCCGCGTCGAACCGCGAACCGAGGTCGGTGAAGCCGGCTTCGCGGAGCACCTCGACCGGGTCCTCCTGGCTGTAGGCGTTGAAGTCGCCCAGCAACAGGACGTCGTTGTCGCCGGTGTCCGCCTTCAGGTCGTCGACGAACGAGGCCAGCGATGCCGCCTGACGCACCCGGTCTCCGTTCCACTCGCCCTGCCCGTCACCGGTGTCGACGTTGTCGCCGGTCGGCTCGCCGGGACTCTTGGACTTGAAGTGGTTGGCGACGACCGCGAAGCTGTCGCCGTCCTTGACGAAGGTCTGCGCCTGCGGCTCGCGGGCGTTGAACCACACCGTCTCGTCCACCAGACCGACCGGGTCGCCGACCGGCTGGACCACGTCCTTGCGGTAGATGATCGCGCTGCGGATCACGTCCCGGTCGACCGCGTAGAGCTCGTCCGGCAGCGGGACGTAGGCCCACCGGTCGGCGCCGGCGAACGCGTTGAGCTTGCCGACCAGGTCGGCCAGTGCGGCGTCCGCGTTCCCCGGGGTGGCGTTGGTCGAGTCGGTGTCCTCGATCTCCATCAGGGTCACGACGTCGACGTCCAGTGCGCTGATTGCGGTCACGATCTTGGCGGACTGCTTGGCGAACTGTGCCGGGCTCGTTGCGCCGCGGGCGTCCGGACCGGTCAGCGTGATGAAGTAGTTGAGCACATTGAACGCGCCCGCCTGGACGTCGCCGCCGACCTCGTCCGGCGCTGCCGGTCGGGTGTTCTGCGGGGCGAAGACCCCGTCCGGCGTGCCGTCCGCCGGCTGCAGCCGCCACTCGCCGAAGCCGAATCCAAGGACGAGCTTCTCGGTGAAGTCGAGCTCGTCGCCCACCCGCACCGGGGTCGTCGCCGACAGGTACGGCCGGTTGGTCGCGCTCCGGCTGGCGTCGGTGCCGTCATCGAGCAGGATCTTGCGTGCCGCGTTGTCGGCCGCGATGGCGACGGCCTCCGGCGTCCCCGGGCGTGCCAGCTCGGTGGGCTGCACCAGCAGCCCACCCTGGGACAGCGTGAGTTCGCCGAACCGGGTCAGCGCGAAGACCTCGCTGACCGTCAGCGAGTCGACGGGAGACACCAGCATCCCCTCGATGGGCTCGCGAGCCGCGTCCCCCGCGGGCAGGTCGAGCGCGGCGGCGGTTGGGAGGACGGCCGCGGAGCCGTCCTGGCAGACCGCGACATCGCGCTGCGAGACGATCTGGGTCTGCCCGAAGTTCTCGCCGGCGCCGCCGTTCACGGCGACCGTGTCGCCCAGGTCGACCGCGACCGGGCTGAGCACGAAGATGCCGTCGGAGGTGGCCGTGTTCCCGTCACCGTCGGCGTCCTGGAGGTAGAAGCCGCCGAGACCGGGCACGTCACCCACCACCACGCCGCGCACCCGGACCTGGCCGGTCACGGCCGCAGAGGCGCCGGTGCCCTGGATCTGACCGATCTCGTGGGTCGGGGTCTCCTCGCACGGCTCCGCCGGCGGCGGCTCCTCGTCCAGCGGCGGGTTCACGGTGCCCTTGGTCGCCGGGCCCTCCGGCTGCCAGACGTAGCCGCCGGTGGTGGGGCTGACGCGCTTGGACAGGCTGTTGCCGACCGGGCCGGTTCCGGGCTCGGAGACGCCGACATCGGTGCTCGTCAGGCCGGCCGCGGGTCCGTCCGTGGCCGTCAGGGAACCTTCGTACGAGAGGAACTCGACGACGGTGTTGCTGTCGTCGACCAGAGCAATGCCGTCCGGTGACCCGTTCTGCAGCGTCCCGGTGTACTCGACCACGGACACGCCGTTGGTCGGCGCCGGCAGCGCGTCGGTGTCGTAGGTGAGTCCGTTCGAGCCGTTGTAGGCCACGACGGTCCAGCCGGCGACGCCGGCGCTGCTGGGCACCTGCACTTCGACGAACTCCCCGGCGTCCGTGCCGGTGTTGTCGTAATGGAATTCGGAGATGAACGGAACGGTGGGCTCGGCGGCGGTGGCCGCAGGAGCCGCGATGAGCGTCCACGCGGCGGTGGCCACGACGACGCAGGCTGCGCTCAGCGCAGAGGATCGGGTCAGACGCACGGAAGGAGTCCTTGTCGAAAGATGACGGCTTGGCCGGAACCTTAGACGCGAATGGGAACCGTGGGGAGAGGAAACAAGAATCGACAGACGGGCCGTCGACGCCAGGTTCTCGGCTAGAACCGGTCATTCTCCGTCAGCGGCCGCAGTTGGACCTGCACGCAGAAGGCACCGGTCGTGACGATCGGTGCCCTTCTGCTCCCCTGGCGGGCGCTCGCGATACGGCGCCGGATTCCGCACAAGCGGGGCAGCCCACACCGACCCGCCCCCT
This sequence comes from uncultured Actinomycetota bacterium, assembly GCA_963829945.1. GTDB lineage: Bacteria > Actinomycetota > Actinomycetes > Mycobacteriales > Nakamurellaceae > Nakamurella. Next base: position 774,669 of record CAWHKH010000004.1, read on the forward strand.
CGCTACCATCGCGTCGTCACGATCCGGGTCCCCCGGGGTGCGCGGGGCCGTAGCCCAATTGGCAGAGGCACACGGTTTAGGTCCGTGCCAGTGTGGGTTCGAGTCCCACCGGCCCCACGAAGAAACCGCATGCCCTCTATGGGATGGAACAGGCCAGCGCTGCACCCGTTGTGACGTCTGATGTGACTGAGGCAAGCCGCGGCGCCGATGTGACGTTCATCTGCGCGAAACCCGTGAGAAAGGCACCCCAGGTCAGATCGACCGAGGAGGGCGGCCACCGCTGCTGCCGCTGCCCGATCCTGCCCGGGCAGCGGCCCTCGTCGTGCAGCGGCGCTGGCGGTTCGGTCAGAGGCCGGACACGCGGTCCTCCGGTGCATCCAGGCCCTGGTTGGCCTCGAGGAAGGCGACGAAGCTCTCGAGGTCGCCGTCGGAGCCCACCCGGTTGGTGGCCTGGGTGAAGGTCGTGAACAGGTCCCCGCCGTCGGCGAGGAAGTTCAGGGTCGCGACCCGGTACGACGTGGCGGGCTGGATCGGGACGCCGTTGAGCTGCATCGACCCGGGCACGACCCGCGAGCCCTGCGGCTGCGTGGCGTCCCACGCGTAGGTGAACCCTTCGGACACGCCGAGGGCCAGCATCGGACGGGTGCCGCGGGCGGGCACCGGCTGGTACTGCTCCTCGAGCACCTGCTTCAGCTGGGCGCCGGTGAGGTCGAGGACCACGTTGACGTTGCCGAACGGCAGGATGTCGAACGCCTCGGCGAAGGTGACCTCGCCGGACTGCTCGCCGTAGCGCGCCGGCAGGAGCGGGAGGTCGGACCTGACCCCGCCCACGTTGACCAGCCCGATCTGGGCGCCTTCGGCCTGGCCCGCCCACACGAAGGAGTCCGCGACGAGGTCGGCCATCGGCGTCTCGACGGCGCGGCTGGTGTTGAGCGCACTCCCGAGGATGTCCTCGGTGTGGGTCCCGACGACCTGGCCCTTGAGGGGACCAGCCAGGGTGTTCCACTTGGCGATGATCGCCGTCTGCGCCGGGTCGTCCGGAAGGTCCTGCGGCACCACGTGGTTCGTCGCCGTCGAGCGGCCGCGGTCGACCTCGCCACTGCGGACGTTGATGACGAGCGAGCTCTCGGTGACGATCTGGCCGTAGGAGGCCGCGCTCGTCACGAGCCGCGGGTTGCCCGCGGGGTCCGGGAAGGAACAGATGTAGGAGTCGTGGGTGTGACCCGTGATGATCTGGTCGATCTCGGGGCTGAACTGCGCCGCCATCGTGGCGAGCGGCTCCGAGATGCCAACGCACTGGTTGTAGGTCCCGCTGTTGAGGCCGCCCTCGTGCATCAGGACGACGATCGCCTTCACGCCCTGCTTCTTGAGCACGGCGGCCTGGGCGTTGGCCGTCTCGACCTCGTCCTTGAAGTCGACCGTCGAGACTCCGGACGGGTTGACGATGGTGGGCGTGCCCTCGAGGGTCATCCCGATGAAGCCGACCTTGGTGCCGGCGATCTCCTTGACCCAGGTGCCCGGCAGCAGGGTGCCGCTGCCGTCCTTCTTCACGACGTTGGCGGCGAGCCACGGGAAGTCGGCGCCGGCATACGGCTGGTCCGGGAAGTAGCAGCCGTCGACCGGGTGGCAGCCGCCCTGCTGCATGCGCAGGAGCTCGGTGGTGCCCTCGTCGAACTCGTGGTTGCCGACGCTGCTGACATCGAGCCCCATGGCGTTGAGCGACTCCACCGACGGCTCGTCGTGGAACATGCCGGAGATGAAGGTCGACCCGCCGATGAGGTCGCCTGCGGCGACGGTGAGGCTGTTCGCGTCGCCGGCCTGCGTTCGCAGCTCGGTGAGCTTCGTCGCGAGGTTCTCCGACCCGCCGGCGAACGTACGCGCCGGGTCGACGTCGACGGGGAGGCGCAGGGAGGACAGCGCCTCGAGGCTGCCGTGGTAGTCGTTGATCGACAGCAGCTGCACGGTCGTGAGGTTGGGGTTGCCCTTGGCGGGGGCCGCACTCGCGACCGCGGGGGTGCCGGCGACGAGGGCCGCGATCGCGGCGGCCGCCATACCGGCGCCGAGGACGCGCCGATGCGTTGTGGTCATGGTCTCTCCTTTGTGGGGGGCGCCGCCAACGATAAGCGCTCGACCGGCTCTGTCATAGTGCTGCGAAATGCCCGATTTCCGCTGGTCACAGGGGGTCACCTGGCAGTCACTCACGCCGCGGCCTGCGTCGTCGAGCTCCACCGACGAACCCGGGGTCGTGTGCGTCCGTGATGGCGGGGAGGGCGGTGCGGGGGCTGCCGCCCATGACGGCCTGGCCGAGTCACGGCCGGCTCTCGGATCCCTTGATCGGGTGGTCGGGCCGGGCCGAGCGGATCAGCGCCGACGGTGACCGCGAGCACCTCGCCCCAGGCCCGGCGCGCCTCAACCGACGGTGCCTGGATGGACCTGCTGAGCGTCCGGTCCGAGTTCCCAGCTGACGGGCGTCGGGGGGCCGGCGTCAGCTCACGCGACTCCATCGGGAACTGCTGCCGTCAGGCCGCCAGGCCCAGGTCCTTGAGCACCCGGGCGACATGGCCGGTGGCCTTCACGTTCCGCCAGGCCTGCTCGATCCGCCCGTCGGCCCCCACCAGGAACGTCGACCGGATGACGCCGTGCACGGTCTTGCCGTACTGCTTCTTCTCCCCGAACGCGCCGAAGGCGCGCAGCACCGCCCGGTCGGGATCGGAGAGCAGCGTGATCGTCAGCTTCTCCTTGTCGCGGAACGTCGTCAGCTTGGCCGGCGGGTCCGGCGAGATGCCGACGACGGCGTAGCCGGCGCCGTCCAGCGGCGCCCGCGCACTGGTGAAGTCGCATGCCTCCGTGGTGCATCCGGGCGTCATCGCGGCCGGATAGAAGTACACGATGACGGGGCGGCCGGCGAAGTCGGACAGCGACACCGGCCTGCCGTCGGCGTCCTGCAGGGTGAAGGGCGGGGCGACGTCCCCGACCTCGGTGCCAGTGATGCCGCCGCCATCGGTCCCGGTGCTGTTCATACGGCTAGGGTAGTGATCCGCAGGTCGCCGTCAGGAGCGGCCGTCAGCCCGGGAGGCGCCATGCCCCGCGACGCGGAGACGATCCAAGCCGAGATCGAGCGCGCGCGCGATGCGCTGGCCGTCGCGGTGGACGAGCTGACCACCCGCGCGAGCCCCGAAGCGGATCGCCGACCAGGGCAAGCAGACCCTGTCCGCCACGCTGGACGACCCCAAGGTGAAGTACTCGCTCATCGCGGTGGGCGCACTGGTCGCGCTGCTCGATCGTCCGGCGCCTCTTCCGCTGACGGTGCCGACGGCCGTCGCGTCTGCAGCGTCGTCAGCCGGGTCGATCGCGCGGGCGTTGCCTGGCCGTTGACCGTCCCGTCGACGGCACCTCGCCTGCGCCGCCGGGTTCCTCGGCCGCGTGTTCGACCCGTCACGCTTCCGGCAACCCGTCCGTGGACGGCCCGATCTCACAATCTCCCGCGCTACCCTGCGGAACTGGCCGGCTCGGGATCGGCTGCCGGGGCGCCATCCGTGTCGATCGGTCCCGTCCCGGAAATGCAGGGGACAAGGGCGGTTTGATCGATGACTTTCGCGCGGGCTCGAACGCGGCTGTTCGCGGCCGTGGCCGTCGTCGGTGCTGCTGGCGCTGGCCGCCGGCTGCAGCAGCGGGTCGCTGACCTCGGAGACCACCGTCACGTCCCTGGTGCAGGCCACTGGCGCGCCGGGCTCCGGTGAGGCCGATCCGTCGGACTCCGAGTCCGCGGCGGCGTCGAGCTCGGCAAGCACGACGACGACCACGGAGAAGCCCCCGGTCGCCGCGGTGTCCGCCACTCCCGCGCTGGGGGCGACCGACGTGTCGCGTGATCGACCCGATCACGATCTCCGTCGCCCAGGGCAGGATCGACGACGGTCGTCCTGACGAACCCGGAGGGCAAGGCCGGTGATCGGCACGCTGTCGCCCGACGCGACGAGCTGGACGATCGGCGAGGTCCTCGGCTACGGGAAGGTCTACACCGCCGACCGGCATCGCCACCGGCACCGACGGCAAGCAGGTCCGAATCACCGGGACCTTCACCACCGTCGCGCCGGACACCGAGGTGCGCAGCACGGTCAACCCCGTCGACGGCGCCGTGGTCGGGGTCGCAGCGCCGGTGACCGTGAGCTTCGGCATGGAGCCAGAGGACAAGGCGCTCATCGAGAAGAACGTCACGATCACCACGACGCCGCAGGTCGAAGGCGCCTGGGGCTGGGTCAAGCACGACGACGGCCGCTGGGCGCTGGACTACCGGACCAAGGACTACTGGCCGGCCGGCACCCAGATCCACGTCGACGCCAAGCTGTACGGGATCAAGTTCGGCGCGGGCTCCTACGGCGCCAGCGACCTCACCAGCGACTTCACCATCGGCCGCAACCAGGTCGTGGTCGCCGACGTGAACAGCTTCGCGATGATCGTCAAGCAGGACGGCGTCGAGGTCGCCCGGTACCCCGCCTCCTACGGCCGCGGCGGCGACAACGGCGACCCCGAGCTGGTCACCCGGTCCGGCGTGCACGTGGTGACCGAGAAGGCGCCCGAGTACCTGATGAACAACCCGCGCTACGGCTACACCAACAGCCTGCAGCGGTGGGCCGTGCGGATCAGCAACAACGGTGAATTCATCCACGCCAACCCGGACAGCGCCGCGGCGCAGGGCAACAGCAACGTCACCCACGGCTGCGTCAACCTGTCCCTCGCCGACGCCGAGGCCTACTTCAACTCGGCGATCTGGGGCGATCCCGTCGAGGTGTCGGGCACCAACGTGCAGCTCGGGCTCGAGGACGGCGACATCTACATCTGGGGCTTGTGCTGGGATCAGTGGCTGGAGAGGTCGGCGCTCTGAGTGCCCGGCAGGTCGGGCAGCAGGTCGGTCAGGTGAACCGACCCGCCCGGCGCGGCGAGGCCGGTACCCCCGGAGAGCTGCGGTTCGCTCGGTGACGTTCCCGCTGCGAACGCGGCAAGCGCAGGAGCGGTCAGCGGCGCCACGCCCCACGGCTCACGGTACGGCCGGCGCCGGAACACCCAGAACGGCGCCAGGATCGCGACCAGGAGCAGGGTGTAGGCGAACGGGGTGAGCAGGTCCTCGTCCTCGGGAGAGTGGTAGCTCTGCCGCCACGAGTTGATCATCACGGCCCACGCGAACGACTGGGCGAACGTGTGGCACATCGCGGCGCTCGCGCCGCTGACGTGCTGGGCGTCGCAGGTCGCGTGCAGCTCCGACTCGAACATGTCGTCGGCGCGTTCCCTGGCCTCCATCGGCAGCGGCGCGCCGACCCGGCCGGCGTACCGGATCACGTCGTAGGCCAGGTCGTGCTCCTTGCAGACGAGATCGAAGTCGTAGTACGTCGGGCCGGTCGGCGAGGAGCAGTCGCCCGTCGGCGCATACAGGATCGGCACGCCGAGCGGTCCGACCGTCGTCTTCGCGCGGTAGCCCATCACCTGCTCGAAGTCCTTGGGCAGCACGTCCATCGGGTGCGCTGGGTCGAAGTCCCGGGTGACGATCGCCTCAAAGGCGCGGTCGGCGCCAGGATTGCTCCGGGGCGGCGCGCCGGGCGTCGCGAGGGCGAGGTAGATGGGGATCAGCAGGGCGGCGAGTCCCACGCCAGCCCAGCGGATCATGAGGCTCAGACTGCCAGAGACCCCCGACCACGGACCAGCACAAACCGTGCGAGCCATACCGGACGACACATGATCGTCACTCGATCGGCCGAATCGGACGGATCCGGCATGACGATCACGACCGGACGCCCGGCGTCGGGCGCAGGTCGGACCCGCGTTACTCCGCCGGCTTGATCAACCCGGCGGCGTGGTCGGGGACGTACCGGAACTCCTCGCGCGGCGGCCGCTCGTAGGAGGTCGCGGTGGGCCGCTCCGGGATCGCCACGGAGTCGGGGTCGCGATGCTCGTACGGCACCGAGGACAGCAAATGCGCGATCACGTTCAGCCGCGACCGGCGCTTGTCCTCGCTCTCCACCGTGAACCACGGCGCCTCGGAGATGTCAGTGTGCACGAACATCTCGTCCTTGGCCTTGGAGTAGTCCTCCCACCGCGTGATCGACTGCACGTCCATCGGGGAGAGCTTCCAGCGCCGCATGGGATCGGTGAGGCGGGACCGGAACCGGCGCTCCTGCTCGACGTCCGAGACGGAGAACCAGTACTTGCGCAGCAGGATGCCCTCCTCGACGAGCAGTCGCTCGAAGATCGGCGCCTGGTGCAGGAAGCGCCGGTACTCGTCCGGCGTGCAGAAGCCCATCACCCGCTCGACGCCGGCGCGGTTGTACCAGGAGCGGTCCATCAGCACGATCTCGCCCGCCGACGGCAGGTGCTGGATATATCGCTGGAAGTACCACTGCCCGCGCTCCCGCTCGGTCGGCGCGGGCAGCGCGACGATCCGAGCGGTCCTCGGGTTCAGGTATTCGGTAATGCGCTTGATCGCCGAGCCCTTGCCGGCGGCGTCACGGCCCTCGAAGATCGCCACGATCCGGAACCCGGAGTCCTTGACCCACTGCTGCATGGTGACCAGTTCGGTCTGCAGGCGCAGAAGTTCCGCTTCGTAGGCCTTCTTCGGAACGCGCGGCGGGCGGCCGTCCTTGCCGCCGGCATTCTTCTTGTCCTTCTTGCTCATGCGGCTACCTTGCTCATGCGGCGTCTCCGGATCAGCTGGCGTCGTGGGCGCGGAGTCGGTCCCGCAACTCGGGGACGTTGCCGGACTTCGGGAGGCCGTGGGCGACGAGCAGCGCCTGCAGCTCCGCCTTGCCCATCGATGACGTAGTCCGGCGGCACGACCGCGGCGGGCTTCGGGCTCGGCTTGGCCGCTCGGGTCGACCGTCGCGGCCTGGCGACCGGCTTCGCAGCAGACTTGGCCGCCTTCGCGGCCGGCTTGGCCGCCTTTGCGGCCGGCTTGGCGGGCTTGCCGCTGACGCGGATGCCGCCGCCGGCGCTTGCGGAGCCGAGACCGTCGATGGCGCAGACGATGTCGGCATTCCGGCGGCCGCCGACGGCAATACCTGTTGAGCCGCCTCGAGCATCGTCTCGGCGCCCTGTCGGGCGGTCTGCAGCATCACGTTCGTCGCGTCGATCGCGGCGCGCCGCGCGTCCTCGGCGTTCCGCCTGGCGGCGCCGAGCGTGGCATCCGCCTGCTTTTCCGCTTCGGTGCTCGCGGACTTGGCCCGCGAGCGGGTGCGTGAGACCGCGGACGCCGCCTCGGATTGCGACGACTCCGACATTTGCCCGCTCAGCTGGATCAGCTTCTTGGTCAGGTCCCTCTGGTCTGCGAGCATGCGCGCGGCGAAGTCGAAGGCCTGATCGATCAGCGCCGTCGAGTCCCAGTCGCTCTTGGGGGCGACCGAGGCAGCCGCGCCCGCAGTCGATGTCGTGAGTGTCGCCCAGGTCCGCACGACCTCCGCGGCCGCGGCCTGGCTGCGGCGCACTGCCTCGGCGAACTGCTCCTGCGGTGCGGTCATGGCGTTTCCCTTCGGTGCCGGGAGACTCGGGAGCCGGCGGAATGCCGGCCCCACCGCCGCGTCGGCGTGGCTGTCATTCAACCGTAGTCACTGTCCTGTTTCCTGCACGCGTTCCGAAACCGCGCGGGCGCGATGCTGGACATCGGGCGATCGGTTGATCACGCTGACCGGCATGAGCATCCAGCTGGACCTCGGTTTCTGGGAATGGGTCGGGACCATCATCTTCGTGCTGTTCGTCGGCGTCGTCTCCGGGCGGATCCTCGGTGTCCGCCGCGGCTTCTGGCGGGCGACGATCGCCGGGTTCATCGGCAGCTTTATCGGGCTCGTCATCACCGTCGTCATCTTCCGGCACGAGACGGAAGTCGAAACGTTCGATTTCCTCATCGTCGTCTTCGGGTTCGCTCTACTCGCGACAATGCTGCTGAGCATCGTGCTGGAGGTCATCCTCAGACCGCGGCGGATCGGCCGGCGCCCGAGGTTGCGGACCAGGATCCGCACGTTCTTCACCGTCGGCGGCAGGCTGTGGGAGGTGTCGCGCATCGCCCGCCGGCACGGACTCGCCGGGCCACGGCTGGCGAATCGCTCCGCCCTCACCAGCGCCGACGGCGGCGCGCGGATCCGCGGGTTCCTCGAGGACTGCGGCGGCGTCTTCATCAAGTTCGGCCAGATCGCGTCCACCCGAAGCGATCTGCTGCCGCCTCCGATCATCGCAGAGCTCTCCAATCTGCAGTCCAACGTGCGGCCGGTGCCCACCGACCAGGTGCGCCACATCGTGGAATCGAGCCTGGGCAGGCCGATCTCGGAGGTGTTCGCGAGCTTCTCCGACGAGCCTCTGGCCGCCGCGTCCATCGGTCAGACACACCTCGCCCAGCTGAGCGACGGCACCGATGTGGTGGTCAAGGTGCGGCGACCGGATGTCGCCGTCAGCGTCGCGCGTGACTCGGCGGTGCTGCGCTGGGCCACCCGCACGGCGGTCCGCCGGTCCGAGGCGGCAAGGTCGCTCGGCATGGTCGCACTGTCCGACGAGTTGATCAGGTCGGTCGAGCTCGAGCTCGACTACCTGAACGAGTCGGTGAACGCCAGGGCGCTGACGGCGGCGTCCGCCGATCACCCGGGAGTGACGGCGCCGGGGATCTACTCCGAGTTCACCACGGACGCGGTGCTGGTGATGGAGCGGGTCAACGGCCGCCCGGTGTCCGACGCCGCGGCCGTCGACGCCATGCGCCGTCCCGCGGCCCGAGCTCGCCGAGCGGCTGCTGTCAGACGTTCATGGACCACGTCCTGCGCGGCGGCATCTTCCACGCCGACCCGCATCCGGGGAACATTCTGATCGATCCCGAGGGCACTCTGTGGCTGATCGACTTCGGCGCCGTCGGCCTGATCGATCCGGTCACCCTGGAGGCCCTGCAGTCGATGGGCGCCGGCCTCGCCACGAGCCAGCCGGGCCTGGTGGCGCGCGGCCTACGGACCATCTCCGGGCCGGCGGGAGATGCGGTGAACCCGCAGGCGCTGGAGTCGGAGATCAGCCGGGTGCTCAGCGAGCAGCTGCACGCGCCCGGATTCGATCCCGCGGCCCTGCAGAAGGTCGTCGAACTCATGCGGCGCAACGGTCTTCCCGTGCCGAGCACGTTCACCCTGCTGGCCAGGGCGATGGTGACGGTCGCCGGCACGCTTGCAGGTGATCGATCCGAAGCTGGACTTCGCGGCAGCCGCGGCGTCGCAGGTCGGCGGTGCCATCGCAACCGTCGGTGACCCGAAGGAGATCCTGCAGCGCGAGGTGCTGCGGACGATCCCTTCCCTGCGCTCGCTGCCGGGGCTGGCAGAGGACATCTCGCTGCAGTTGCGGTCCGGGCGGATTCAGGTCGGCATCGACCCGTTCTCCGGAGCGAGCCGCGCGATCGTCTCGCATTGGTTGGACCAGTCACTGTTCGCGGTGGTCGGATCCGTCGGGCTCGTCGCCTCGGCCCTGATGCTTGCGGGCGCGGCGATCGCCGCGCCGAACGACGCCGGTGGGCTGACAGCCGTGGGGTACATAGGGTTGGTGATCTCCGCGGTGATGCTCATGCGGGTGATCGCGCAGATCGTGCGCAGGCAGGGTGACGACGCGGCCGCGAGACGCAATCCCGGCTAGCGCCTCGCCCAGGCGGGGCCGATCGTCGGCTGGCTACGATCGGCCGATGAGCAAAGCCTTTCGTCGAATCCTCACGGCCAAAGCGATCGCGCTGGTGCTGTTGGCACTCGTCGGGCTGGTCGCGGCCGTCGCGTTCCGCCGCAGCCAGGCGCCCGTGCCGCAGCCCCTGGCCGCGCCCCCGCGTACCCCACCGGCGGCGTGACGGACGAGGTCCGGGTCGTCGGGGCACTCGTCCTGCGGAGCACCGGTGCGGGCGGACGGCTTGAGGAGGTCGCCTTCTCCCCGACGACGGGCCTGCTGACCTATCTCGGCCCCGACCGCGGCCCGGTCGGCGAGGGCGACATCGACGGGACGGGACGCGTGCTTGCGCCCGGCCTGGTGAACGCGCACACGCACGCGGCGATGACGCTGCTGCGCGGGCACAGCGATGACGCGCCGCTCGCCGAATGGCTCGCCCACATCAGGGCTTTCGAGCTGCGGATGACCTACGACGACATTCGGGCTGGCCTCGCGCTCGCGCTGGTGGAGATGCTGCGGGCGGGCACGGTCGGCTTCGTCGACATGCACCTGTGGGACAGCGAACTGCTCGGACTCGTCGTCGGGTCCGGGATGCGCGTCAGGGCCGCGCCGGCGATCTTCGGGAACGCGGCCGTGGGGTATCCGCTGGCGTCGCCGGCCACGGGGGCCGAGGTCCTGGCCGGCACGCCGGCACTGGCCGCTGAGTTCGCGGGGGAGCCGCGCGTGCGGGTGAGCTACGGCCCGCATGCGTTCTACTCGGCCGGCGTCGAGCTGATGCGCGAGGTCGCGGACCGCGCGAGCGCCGACGGCCTGGGCATCCACACCCATCTGTCCGAGACGAGCGGCGAGGTCGAGGATTCGATCGCGGACCACGGCCGGTCGCCGATACGGCTGGCCGCCGACGTCGGAATGCTCGCGCCCAGCACGCATGTCGCGCACGCGGTGCATCCGCGACCGGGCGACGTCGAGCTGCTGGCGCGCAGCTCCGCGACCGTGTCGCACAACCCGATCAGCAACCTGAAGCTGGGCGCCGGCATCGCGCCGGTTCGCGAATACGCGCACGCGGGCGTGCGGCTGGCGCTGGGCACCGACTCGATGGCCTCGAACAACTCGGCCGACCTCTTCGAGGAGATCAAGGTCGGCACGCTGCTGCAGCGGGGCATCGCGTGCGACCCCACGGGGTGGTCGGCCGCGGACATGCTGGGGATGGCGACCGAGGGCGGGGCCGCCGCGCTGGACCAGGGTCTCAGTGGCCGGCTGGAGGTCGGCGGGGCCGCGGATTTCATGCTGCTGGATGCCACGTCCGCGGCGGCGACGCCGCTGACCGACGCGCTCTCGTTCCTCGGGTATGCGGCGCACGGCGGCGACGTCACCGACGTGGTGATCGCGGGCCGCCGCGTCGTCGGCGATCGCCGGATCACCACCCTTGACGAGGACGCGATCCTGGCGGAGGCGGCCGAGCGGGTGTCCCGGATCCGGTCCGACCTGCGCCGCTGAGTCGCCGCCCGGTTCGTCGCAACGTGCCGGCGTTTCGGAGCCGACGGCGGCGGGCACGTCTGGGTCGAACGCCCGCGGACCCCGGCAACTCGTCGACGCGGCCGTCGATCCGACCGAGCCGAGGAGGTGCCGATGTCCGTTGGCTACACATTGATGACCGAGCAGGCCGGTCCGCGCGAGCTGATCCAGCATGCCGTCGCGGCGGAGGAGGCCGGATTCGACTTCGCGGTCTGCAGCGATCACTATTTCCCGTGGCTCGACGACATGGGGCATTCGCCGAACGCGTGGGTCACCCTCGGGGCCGTCGCGCAGGCCACGTCTCGCCTCGAGCTGATGACCTACGTGACCTGTCCGACGTTCCGCTACCACCCGGCCGTCGTGGCGCAGCAGGCCGCCACGCTGCAGATCGTCTCGGACAACCGGTTCACTCTCGGGCTCGGCTCGGGCGAGGCGCTCAACGAGCACATCGTGGGTGCGGGGTGGCCGTCCGCCGACACCCGGCAGGCGATGCTCGCCGAGGCGACGAGCATCATCTCGGCACTGTTCGACGGCGGCTACGTCAACGTCGAGGGCCGGTACTTCCGGATCGACTCCGCCAAGCTGTGGGACCTGCCCGACGAGCGGGTGCCGATCGGCATCGCCGTGTCGGGCGAGCAGTCCTGCTCCCTCTTCGCCCCGCTGGCCGATGTGATGATCGGCGTCGACCCCGACCCCGGCCTCGCCCGCTGGTGGGAAGGCGCCCGCGGCAGTGCTTCTCGCGACGGCGACCCGAGCCCGGCCCGCAAGGTCGGCCAGCTGCCGATCTCCTGGGACGCCGACTCCAGCGCAGCCACCGAGCGCGCGCACCGGCTCTTCCGATGGAGCCTCGGCGGGTGGAAGGTCAACGCTGAGCTTCCCGGCACCGCCGCGTTCGACGGCGCCGCCTCCTTTGTGCGCGAGGAGGACGTGGCGCGGCAGATCCCGTGCGGCAACGACGTCGACGCCGTAGTGGATGCCGCCGCAGCGTTCTTCCGCGCCGGCTTCACCGATCTCGCGCTGGTTCAGATCGGTGCGGACGCGCAGCACGACTTCCTCGACGCCGCGGGCGACATCCTGCCCCGGCTGCGATCCCTCGAGGCGACGGCGCCGGCCCCCGCCGACGTCGCGGTGGGCTGATCGATCCCGCGGGCGGGCCCGCCGTCGGTCAGGTCTCGCCGCGGAGGCCGACGCAGTCGAGTGCCCAGAATCGGTCGCAGTAGACGAGCGCCCCGGCCATCCAGGGTTCGTGCGCGCGCAGCGTGACCACCTGGCAGGCCGCATCCGGGATCCGCACGCTGGGTCGGACGAAGCCACGTCCCGACGCCCGCTCGAACCCGAGCGGACCGTAGTAGGCCGGATCACCCTCGAGAAAGACCGCGGGCGAACCGATCTCGTCGGCCGCCCCGAGAGCGTGCGCCACCAGGGCCCGCCCGACGCCCTGCCGCTGGTGCTCGGGATGGACCGAGAGCGGGCTGAGTACCAGCACGTCCACCAGGCGCGTCGGGGCGTCCACCCACGACCTGGTCAGCATCACGTGGCCGACCGGAGCGCCGCCGCGCTCGGCGATGAAGGACAGGCCCGAGTAGGCGTCCGAGTCCTGCAGCGCGTCCACGAGGTCGGCGACGATCGCCTCGTCGGGCCCGAAGGCGGCGAGGGTCAGCCCCCGCACCATCTCCCGGTCGGCGGCGCCGTCCCGCTGCCGGCGGATCTCCACGATGCTCACGGATCGGATCCTGCCGCACCGATGCCCCCGACGGCACTTGCCATGGGGACTTCAATGGGATCCAGACCCGGGATTCAGACCCGGGATCCGGACCCACAGTCTCCGCAGCGCTGGAGGACCCCATGTTCGTGCAGACGATCCGAGCCCGAACCTCCGATCCGGCGGCCATGCGAGCCGCGATGGAACGCTGGTTGACCGACCTCGCTCCCGGTGCCGTCGGATGGCTGGGCAGCACGGTGGGCGTGACCGAGGACGGTCAGCTCTTCGTGATGGCGCGGTTCGAGTCCGAGGAGGCGGCCCGCGCGAACAGCGAACGTCCCGAGCAGGACGCGTTCTGGTCCGACGTGGCGGCCGCCCTCGACGGCGAGGCGACCTTCGAGGACAGCACCGACGTGGACGTCCAGGAATCGGGGGATCCGGACACGGCGCAGTTCGTCCAGGTGATCTGCGGTCGGACGACGGACCTCGCCCGTTCGAACCAGATCATGGCAGAGCACCGGCCCGAGATGGAGGAGATGCGGCCGGAGATCCTCGGCGGCGTGACCGTCGGGCACGACGGCGGGCGCTACACCAGCGTCCTGTACTTCACCAACGAGGCGGAGGCCCGGGTGGGTGAGAAGAAGGAGCTGCCGCCAGAGGCCAAGGAGGTCATGAATGAGCTGATGTCACTCGAGCTCGGCGAGCCGGAGTTCCTCGACCTGAAGGACCCCTGGCTGCAGTCGCCGAAGTGATCCAGTGGTCGCCGGCGGGCGGGCGTCGGCGACCACGACCTGATCAGGATGAACTCAGCCGGAGAGTGCAGCGCAGATGTCCGTCGTCGTTCCCGCAAAACTCTGTAACACGAAGTTGTTGTCGTCATCGGCCGTGTAGGCGAGTCGACCGACGTACAACTGTGTCGAAGGGCCGGCCGGCACGTCAGTGGGGAACAGGATGACCACATTGTGCCCGGTCGACGCCACTGTGCGAGTCCCGTCCGGATTGTAGGTGGTCCTTGACACCGATCCGTTGGCCTTGAGACTGAAAGTGCGGCCGGTGTCGTCGTCGGTGAAGACCAGATCATTCCCCAGGCCCGCGTCGATGGTTCGGATCAGCATGCCGTCTTGATCGTAGAAGTCTCGTTGCGGTTTGCCGACGACATTGATGTCGATGCCGAGGTCGATGTCTTCGCACGCCAGACCGGCTGGAAGATAGATGTCGTAGTCCTCAGGGGCCGCCGAGGCGGGACTGGCGAACGCTATGGCAGCTATGAATGCTGCGCTTGCTACAACAGCGGTACGCGATCTCGGTGACATCGTGGCCTCCTTGGGCGTCACGGCTCCACTGGTGATCCAGCCGAAGCTGAAGCGGAGACGAACGGGTTACTTCCTGGGTCGTGCCGGGCCCATTGGAAACTAGTGGTCTAGCTAGGTGCGCGCAAGCGCTTCGGCGTGGAGCGGCGGCCAATATGTGCGCGACATAGGTCCGCGCGTATCGAAACAGCATCCATCCCCTCCCAAGGTGAAAAGCTGTCGTCGGACGAGGGAGCGAATCATGCGGCTGGCATCGTTCAACGTGGAGAACCTGTTCGCCCGCGCGAAGGCGCTGGACACCACGACCTGGGCCGAGGGGGAGCCGGCGCTCGCCGCGTTCGACCGGTTCAACACCATCGCGGCCAAGGCCGAGTACACCGAGCAGGACAAGGCCGACATGCTCGCGCAGCTGCTGATCCTCGAGATCCTCATCCCGACCCAGGCCGGCGCCCGGCTGAACCCGAATCCGTTCGGCGCCTGGGCGCTGCTCCGGGAGAACCGCGGCGACTTCCTCGTCGCACCGAACAACGCGGTGCCCCGGATCGTCGCGACCGGTCGGGACGCGTGGTCGGGGTGGGTCGAGTTGATCACCGAACCGGTCGACGAGGTCGCCATCCACATGACGGCGCGGGTGATCACCGAGGTGGAGGCCGATGCGATCTGTCTGGTCGAGGCCGAGAACCGCCCCGCGCTCGTGGATTTCAACACGGAGATGCTCGACCGCCGCTACGGGCACGGCATGCTGATCGACGGCAACGATCCCCGGGGCATCGACGTCGGTCTGTACTGCGCCGCGGACATCGACATCGTCTGGATGCGCAGCCACGTCGACGATCCCGATCCCGCCCGGCCCGGCAAGAGCGTGTTCTCCCGCGACTGCCCGGTGTATCGGCTGCGGCTGCCGAGCGGCGCGGACCTGTACCTGCTGCTGAATCACTTCAAGAGCCAGTCGTTCTCGTCCGGCAATCCGGATCCTTTGCGGTCCCGGCAGTCCGCCCGGGTCCGCGAGATCTACGACCAACTGATCGCCGACGGCGCGAGCCTGGTGGCGATCCTCGGCGACTTCAACAAGGGCCCGGACACCGCCGACCCCAGCCACCACCCCACGCTCGAGCCGCTGTTGGACCCTGGCACGCCCCTCGTCGACGCGTACGACCTGCCCGGATTCGACGTCGGCCCGCGGCCCGGCTCGTTCCAGTCCTGCTCCCTGCGCAACCGCCTCGACTACATCCTGCTGTCACCGGATCTCGCGGCGGCGGCGACCGGCGGCGGGGTGTTCCGCAAGGGCCTCTGGGGCACCCCCACGAACAAGAACAAGCCGCAGGACTGGGAGATCTTCCCGGAGATCACCTCGTCACGGCAGGCCGCGTCGGACCACGCGGCGATCTTCGTCGACCTCGACATCTGAGCCCGCTCGACAAAGGTGCGCGCGACTGCGCCGGACGTGCAGCCGGGGGGGACTCAGGTCCCCCCGCCGCCCCTCCCTCCCCGGAAATGATCATGGCGAAATTCCCGCGCAGCGCCGACCAAACGACCGGCCCAGCGTGAATTTCGTCATGATCAACTCCGGATCAGGCGCCCCAGGCGGGCGGATCACATGCGCCGAGATCGACTATCTCCTGGGCCGACTCGCCCGGGTCGATGCACGGGCGGCGTTGCCCGCGGCCTGACCGCCGACGGGCGGCCGGCGCAGGATCGCGACGCACAGCACGGCCGTCGCGGCCATCAGCGCGACCCCGACGAAGGCGACGCCGTGCATGCCGGCCGTGAAGGCGTCGCGCGCGCCGGCAAGCAGTGCGGACCCGGCGTCGGCCGGCAACTCGGCGGCGACAATGGTTGCGCCGGCCAGGGTCTCGCGGGCGGCATGGACGGCGTCGGGCACCGCCCCGGGCACGTCGACCACGGCCATCCGTCCCGCGTAGATTGCCGCGCCGACGCTGCCGAGGATCGCGATGCCCAAGGCGCCGCCGAACTCGCTGCCGGTCTCCATGACCGCGGCCGCGGACCCGGCGCGGGCGGGATCGATGGTGCGCATGGCGATCTCGGTCACGATGGTGAGCACCGTGACGAGACCCGCGCTCAGCACGCCGGCACCGATCAGCACGACCGCGAGTGTGGACGCGGGAGTAACCAGCGTCAGCACCGCGAAGCCCACTGCGGCGACCAGGAACCCGCCGGCCATCACGAAGGCGGGATCGAAGCGCCGGCCGAGGCTCCCGGCCAGCGGTGCGCATGCGCCCACGACCACCGAGGGTGCGAGGCTCCAGAGCGCCGCCGCGAGCGGCGAGAGGCCCTGCACCGACTGCAGGTACTGGGTCAGGAAGACCGCGTTGCCGACCAGGGCGAACATGGCGACCGCGTTGGCCGTGGCGGATCCGCTGAACTGGCGGCGCCGGAACAGCGCGAGATCGAGCATCGGATCGCTGATCCGCCGCTGCCGCAGGACGAAGATCGCGCCTGCGGCGATCCCGACGCCGATGAGCGCGACGTACTCCATCGAGAAGCCGCGGGTGGCCCACTCCTTGATGCCGTAGATCACCGGTAGCACGGCGAGCAGGGAGAGCGCCGCGCTGAGGATGTCGAACCGGCCGGCCCGGTCGGCTCGGTCGGCACGGAACTCGGGAAGCAGAACCGGGCCGAGCACGAGCAGCAGCAGCATCGCCGGGATGTTGACGAGGAAGACCGAGCCCCACCAGAAGTGCTGGAGGAGAACACCGCTGAGCACCGGGCCGATCGCGACGCCCGTGGACAGCACGCCGGTCCAGATGGCGATGGCGCGCGAGCGCTGCGCATCGTCGTGGAACATGTTGCGGATCAGCGCCAGGGTCGAGGGCATCAGCGTCGCGCCGGCGATCCCCAGCACCGCGCTGGCAGCGATGAGCAACTCGGCGCTGGGCGCGTACGCGGCGCCGACCGACGCGAGGCCGAAACCCAACGCGCCGATCAGGAGCAGCCGGCGCCGGCCGATCCGGTCGCCCAGCGAACCCATCGTGAGCAGCAGGCCGGCCAGCACGAATCCGTAGATGTCCAGGATCCAGAGCTGTTGGGTGGCCGTGGGATCCAGGTCCTGGCTGATGAAGGGGACGGCGAAGTAGAGCACCGAGACGTCCATCGAGACGAGCAGCAGCGGGAGCATCAGCACGGCGAGGGCGGTCCATTCCTTGCGGCCGGCCGATGGGAGGTGGGGGACGGGCGGGGTCATGGCGGGCTCCTGACTGTGTACAGAACAGACTGTGTACATCGCAGACTGTGGACGACGTACGCAGACGGTAGCATCAACCGTGTACGCTGTAAACAGACAGTCCTGGTGATCGACGGGAGGCGCGGCGAACGTGGTGACCGACGACGCGCGGTGGCGCCCGGTGCCGGAGGACGCGGACATCCCGACCTACCTCCGTGCGCTCTGGCACGGCGAGAGCGGGGCGCGGCCGGGTCCCAAGCGCGGCTTCGACCTCCCGACCATCGGCGCAGCCGGGGTGCGCATCGCGGACACGGAGGGCCTCTCGGCCATCTCGATGCGGCGGCTGGCGTCCGACCTGGGGCTGACCACGATGGCCCTGTATCGCTACGTGGAGTCGAAGAACGAGCTGTTGATGGTGGTGGTGGACGCCGCCTATTCCCGATTGCCCGGCGCGACGGGGGATCGCGCATGGCGCTCCGCCCTGGCCGCCTGGGCGGCGGCGAACCGCGACGTCCTGCTCGCCCACCCGTGGATCCTGGAGGTGCCGATCAAGGAGCCCCCGCTCACGCCGAACCAGATCGCCTGGATGGAAAGGGGTCTCGATGCTCTGGCCGGCACGGTGCTCAACGAGCAGGAGAAGCTGTCCTCGATGCTGCTGGTCAACGTCTACGTGCGTGGCCAGGTCCAGGTGTCCATCGGTGTGGGGGGAGCGGGTGGGGATCCTGCCGAGCTCTTGGCGCTGTACAGCCGGCGGTTGCACGCGCTTGCCGATCCCCAGGAGTTCCCGCGCGTCGCCGCGACCCTGATGGCCGGCGCCATGGTGGACGAGGCGTCCGATTTCGCCGTCGACGAGTTCGACTTCGGCCTGCGGACGGTGCTGGACGGGATCGCCGCGCTGATCGAGCGTCGGCTCCACTGACTCCCGGCGGGTACGTCAGTGCTCGTGCACCACGCAGCCCTCGCCCGCGCAGGACTCGCCCGAGTCGACGGCCACGACGGGCGGGGCCGCGGACCACGCGGTCTCCAGTGCCTGCGAGAACACGGCGGTCTCCTGGGCACCCGAGATCGCGTACCGCCGGTCGAAGACGAAGAACGGCACCCGGTCGCGCCGAAGGCGTGCGCCAGGGCGATGTCCCGGTCCACCTCCGCCGCGAAGCCGTCGCCGTCCAGGACCGCCGCGGACGCCGACTCGTCGAGACCGATCTCGACGGCGAGTCGAGCAGCTCGTCCCGCTCGCCGATCCGCACACCCTCGGCGAAGTACCCCAGCATCAGCCGCTCCGTGAGCTCGGCCGCGAGGCCGCGGGTGGCCGCGAAGTGCAGCAGCCGGTGCGCGCGAAACGTGTTGGCCGGACGGGCGTCCTGCAGGCGGAAGTCGAGGCCCACGGTCGCGGCGAGGTCGGCGACGCGCGCGTTCATCGCGCGAGCCTGCTCGAGGGTGCGGCCGTACCTGCTCGCCAGCATCTGATCGAGCGTGAGGTCGGAGGACGCCGGCGCCGCGGGATCGAGCTGGAAGGACCGATAAGTCACGGTCACCGCATCGGCCTGCGGAAAGTTCGAGAGCGCTTGCTCCAGACGACGTTTGCCGATGTAGCACCACGGGCACACGACATCGGAGAACACTTCGACCCGCACGCGCGGCGCTCCTCCGTCACTCGCTAGTTGAGCAATCAACTTCGAGGCTACCCGCGCCGCGTGCCGCACGCCGCCTCGGTCAGTCGATCCACGGCGTCACGATGCCGCCGAATCGCAGCCGGAACCGCTTTCCCGCCAAGGGGTTCGGGTCGAGCGCGAAGTATCCGGTGGGATCGACGGCGGTCGCCGCCCGGCCGCCGTCGACCGACTCCACGGTGAGCTCCGGCGGGAGCGACCTGTGGCCCGGTCACCTGGCCCCGGATCACGTCGGGCTCGCGCTCCACGTCGATCTCGACGATCCAGCCGGTCGACTCGAAGGTCATGCTGCGCGCCACCTCGCCGGAGCCGCGCACCGGCTCGCCGGCGTCCGCCAGCTCGGAGTCGAAGGTGAGCTGGGCCAGCTCGGCATCGAATGTCCGCCACGCGTAGAGCTCGCGCGCGGTCCCGGTGAAGCTGGCGGGGGTGTCGGCGGCATCCGCCAGGGCGGCGCCCAGGTCGC